>JBCCHJ010000007.1:0-126879 GCA_039028795.1 Pseudomonadota bacterium | reverse complement strand
CCGGCCCCGGGATCAGCGAGAACAGAAGCCAGAGCCGCATCACACCCGTCCCAGGGCAAAGCCCTTGGCAATGTAGTTGCGCACGAACCAGATCACGACCGCACCGGGGATGATCGTCAAACAGCCCGCCGCCGCCAGCAGCCCCAGCTCATAGCCCGAACTCGACGCCGTCTTGGTCATGGTCGCGGCAATCGGTTTTGCGTCCACCGCGGTCAGGGTCTTGGCCAGCAACAGCTCGACCCACGAGAACATGAAGCAGAAGAACGCCGCCACACCCACCCCCGCCGTGATGTTGGGCAGGAAGATCCGGGTAAAGAACCGCGGGAAGGAATAGCCGTCGACGAACGCGGTCTCGTCCAGCTCCTTGGGGATGCCCGACATGAAGCCCTCGAGGATCCAGACCGCCAGCGGAATGTTGAAGAGACAATGCGCCAGTGCGACCGCGATATGCGTATCGAACAGCTCGACCGCCGAATAAAGCTGAAAGAACGGCAGGGCGAACACCGCGGGCGGTGCCATCCGGTTGGTCAGGAGCCAGAAGAACAGATGCTTGTCGCCCAGAAAGCTATAGCGCGAAAACGCATAGGCCGCCGGCAGGGCCGCCGCGACCGACACGACCGTGTTCAGCGAGACATAGATCAACGAGTTGATATAGCCCCAGTACCAGGTCGGATCCGTGAAGATGACGAGGTAGTTCTCGAACGTGAACTCGTTGGGATAAAGGCTGAACCCGCCCAGAATCTCGTTCGTCGTCTTGAACGACATATTGAGCAGCCAATAGATCGGCAGCATCAGAAAGATGATATAGAGGATCGGAACGAGGGAGACCGGGCGCATCAGCTCTCATCCTTCGTCATAACGGTGTAGAACACCCACGAGACCAGCAGCGTGATCACGAAATAGATCAGGCTCATCGCCGCCGCGGGCCCCAGATCGAACTGGCCGAGCGCGATCTTGACCAGATCGATCGACAGGAAGGTGGTCGAGTTGCCGGGCCCCCCGCCGGTCAGCACGAAGACCTCGGTATAGATCATGAAGCTGTCCATGAACCTGAGCAGGATCGCGATGGTCAGCACGCGCTTCATCTTCGGCAGTTGGATGTATCGGAACACCGCCCAGCCCGACGCCCCGTCGATGCGGGCGGCGCGATAGTAGTTCTCGTCAATCGACTGTAGCCCGGCATATGCCAGCAGCACCACCAGCGACGTCCAGTGCCAGACATCCATCAGGACCACGGTGAACCACGCGCTGATCGGTTGCTGCGTGTAGTTGTAATCCAACCCGATCCAGTTCAGCGAAAAGCCCAACAGACCGATGTCCGGCAGCGCAAAGATGTTCCACATCGCCCCGACGACGTTCCAGGGGATCAGCAATGGCAGTGCCATCAGCACCAGGCAGACGCTGGCCCAGACCCCGGACCGTGGCATCGACAAAGCGATCACCACGCCCAACGGGATCTCGATCGCCAGGATCATGAAGGTGAAGAGGAACTGGCGGCCGAGGGCTTGCTGGAAGCGTTCCGAGGCCAATGTGTCCGCATACCAACGTTCGCCCACGAAGGAATAAACGCCGTAGAAAACCTCTTGCACGGAATAGTTCACCACTGTCATCAGTGGGATCACGGCGTTCATGGCCACCAGGAACAAGACCGGCAGCACCATGAACCAGGCGCGATGGTTCAGCGTCTTATTCATAGCGCTGTCCCTTCGATCCGCCAGCTGTCCTGGTAGACATGGGTCTGCGCGGGATCAAACTGCATGCGCGTCACGTCGGCGGGAAGGTCCTCACCTTCCTCCAGAATGGCACAAAGCTCTGTGTCACCATGGCGGGCACGGACGATCCGGTGCAGGCCGATATCCTCGACGCGGACTATCTCCACCGGCAGACCTTCCGTTGCGGACATTGTCGTGTGTTCAGGGCGGACGCCGATCTCGGCGGTTTTCAACTCGTCATAAGCTCGGCCCAGCCTGATGCTTGTTCCGTTCACTTGCGCCCCGGGACCCGACACTGTGGCGGGCAGGATATTCATCCCGGGTGAGCCAATGAAGTACCCGACGAACGTATGCGCCGGGGTGTCGAACAGATCCTGCGGCGTGCCAAGTTGCAGGACCTCTCCGTCCAGCATGACCACGACTTTGTCGGCAAAGGACAATGCCTCGGTCTGGTCATGGGTCACATAGATCATTGTGTGCCCGAACTGGCGGTGAAGCTGCTTTAGTTGGGTGCGCAACTCCCACTTCATATGGGGGTCAATCACGGTCAGCGGCTCGTCGAACAAGATCGCAGCGACGTCCTCGCGGACCATCCCACGACCAAGGCTGATCTTTTGCTTGGCGTCGGCAGTCAGGCCCTGGGCCCGACGGTCCAAGCGATCGTCCAGCCCAATCATTGCGGCGATCTCGCGGACCCGGCGGTCAACATAGCTCTGATCCGCCCCGCGATTGCGCAGAGGGAAGGCCAGATTGTCGTAGACGCTCATCGTGTCGTAGACGACGGGGAACTGGAAGACCTGGGCAATATTGCGATCTGCCGTTGGCGCAGAGGTGACGTCATGGTCGTCGAACAGAATGCGTCCGTGCGACGGCACCACCAGGCCCGAGATGATGTTCAGCAGCGTCGTCTTCCCGCATCCCGACGGCCCCAGCAGAGCATAGGCCTGCCCGTCCTCCCAGACATGGTCGATGGACGGACGCAATGCATAGTCTGTGGGCGCCGAGGGGCTCGGGCCATAGGCATGGGCGAGGTTATCGAGGCGAATGGCAACCATCTTACGCGGCCTTTGCCGGGTTGATCAGGCCGCCCGCCGCGTCGAAGAGGAACAGGTTCGCCGGATCGACGTAAAGGTCCACGGCTTCACCTGCCTCAACCATGTGAATACCGTGCTGCCGTGACACCCAGCGTTCGCCATCATGATCCACATGGACGTAGCTTTCTGACCCCGTCACTTCGGTGCCGGTGGAGGTTCCGGTAAATCGGATGCCACCTGCGACCGGAGCCAGGGACAAATGATTGGCCCGGAAGCCCGCGCGGTAGTTGCCATCACCTACACTGGCCAGAGGTCCCGCAGGGCAACTGCCCCCCGCGTGTTCCAGTTGGCCGCCGCCCAGTCGTGCCTGGAAGAAGTTCATCGGCGGATCCGAAAAAACCTCGGCCGTGACCGCGTCCTGGGGGTTTCGGTAAACGTCCGCGGTTGGTCCAAACTGCGTAACCTGGCCCTCCCACATGCAAGCTGTGTTACCTCCCAAAAGTAACGCTTCATGGGGTTCGGTCGTCGCGTAGACGAAGATCGCACCAGAGGCCTGGAAGATCTTCGGGATCTCTGATCTGAGTTCCTCGCGCAGCTTGTAATCCAGGTTCGCCAATGGCTCGTCCAACAGGACCAGACCCGCATCTTTCACCAAAGCCCTCGCCAGGGCGCAGCGTTGTTGCTGGCCACCGGAAAGCTCCAGCGGGCGACGCGTCAATTGATCCTCGGTCAGCTTCATTAGAGCCGCGGCCTCCCGCACCTTCGTATCGATCTCGGATGCCGACGCGCCCTTGATCCGCAGGGGTGAGGCGATGTTTTCGAAGACTGTCATCGACGGGTAGTTGATGAATTGCTGATAGACCATGGCAACGTCGCGCTGCTGCACGCGCACGCCGGTTACATCTTGACCGTCCCAGTACACTGTACCACCGGTCGGTTGATCCAGTCCGGCCATCAGACGCATCAACGTTGTTTTGCCCGCCTGGGTCCGGCCCAGCAGCACGTTCATCGTGCCGCGCTGCAGATCCAGGCTGGTCGGGTGGATGTGCACCTCGGTCCCGACGATCTTGGTGATATGCTCTAGGCGAAGCGACATAATCCCCCTTAGGCAACCTCTGGACGGTCTGCGTCGCCTCGGGTTGAATTCATCCATTGGTCGAGATCATCGACCTCTTCTCGCGTTAAGCGCAAGCCCAATTTGCTCCGCCGCCATAAGATGTCATCGGTGGTTCGGGCCCATTCCCGGTCCATGAGCCAACGGACCTCGACCTCGGTCAGGCCATGGCCGAAGTCGCGGCCCAAATCTTCAGGCGATTTTGTCTGTCCCAGCATGCGTTTGGCATCAGTTCCATAGGCGCGGACCAAGCGTGCTTTGGTGCGCGCATCCAGCCACGGGGCCAAGGCGGCTACCTCATCTTCCAAGGCCGCAACGCCGTCCACGGCGAAGTCTCCACCCGGCAGAGGTTTGCCCGCAGTCCAAGCGGGTTTAAGGCCTGGCAGCGCAGGCGCCATCTGTTCCATCGCCTCTTCGGCCAATTTGCGGTAGGTCGTAATCTTGCCGCCGAAGACGTTCAGGATCGGCGCAGTCCCCTGGCGCTCAAGCTTCAACACATAATCCCGCGTCGCCTTGGTCGCGGACATCGACCCGTCATCATAGAGCGGGCGAACACCAGCATAGGTGTGGACGATGTCGGTCTGCTGAACTGGCACTTCGAAGTATTCCGATGCCAAATCACAGAGATACATCGCTTCTTCTTGGGTGCATTCCACCTTGTCCAGATCCTCATGATCCGCGTCGGTGGTTCCGATCAGGGTAAAGTCTTGCTCATAGGGTATGGCAAAGATCACCCGGCCGTCAGCGTGCTGGAAGATATAGGCGCGATCGTGGTCGAATAACTTCTTCACGACGATATGGCTGCCGCGGACCAGGCGGATTTTCTCAGTTGTATTCAGCCGGGCGCGGTTTCGCGCGATTTCCTCGACCCAGGGACCGGCTGCGTTGACCAGAACCTTGGCGTTGATCCGGCGTTGGCCGCCAGTTTCGGTATCCTGCAAGTCGACCTGCCAGCCATCGCCGTCAGGCTCTGCCGATACAAAAGCAGTGCGGGTCAGGATCTCGGCGCCTCGGTCCGCTGCATCACGGGCATTTAGCACCACAAGGCGGCTGTCCTCGACCCAGCAATCGGAATACTCGAAACCCTTGCGGAAGCTGTCCTTCAAAGGGGCTCCGACCGCGTCGGATCCGAGGTCGAGTGTCTTCGTCCCCGGCAGGATCTTCCGTCCGCCCAGATTATCGTAGATGAAAAGCCCCAGGCGCAACAGCCATGCCGGGCGCAGGCCCTGGTGATGGGGCAGAACAAAACGCATGGGCCAAGAGATATGAGGCATCGCGCTCAGCAGAACTTCGCGCTCTTTCAGGGCCTCGCGGACCAGACGGAATTCGTACTGTTCCAGATAGCGCAGGCCGCCATGGAAAAGCTTGGTCGAGGCAGATGACGTTGCCTGGGCCAGATCGTCCTTTTCGCACAGTAACAACCGCAATCCACGTCCGGCAGCATCGCGGGC
Source organism: Pseudomonadota bacterium (assembly GCA_039028795.1). Lineage (GTDB taxonomy): Bacteria > Pseudomonadota > Alphaproteobacteria > Rhodobacterales > Rhodobacteraceae > Thermohalobaculum. The sequence continues at coordinate 121,568 of JBCCHJ010000007.1, read as the reverse complement.
GATGCCGCACCCGTTGACTCCACCTCCGACAATGCAGAGGTCATATCGAGCTGGAGCGTTTATCGTCATTCCTCCATGGTATTCGTAAATGTTCGTTTTTTTTCGTTATTGTCAATTGTTATTCATTATAGCGCGCATTCATTGGCAGCCTTTGTGCTGAAATCTGCTGAGATACAAGAGGATAGGAGTTGTTCTTGAAGGAGAAATGGCGGGCCGAGACCGTTTGACGGGGACTAGAAATACGACCGATTGCGAAGTCCACGTCGATTCGCCCGGCCCGTCCGGTGCCGTAAAGATTGTCGGACAGTCAGGCGCTTCGCAGCCTTTCAGCCAAACATGTCTGCCGTCATGGCATTGTACCAATCGATCGATTCTTCGAAGGTCTGCTTTCGCGTTTCTTTGGTTTCGCCGACCTGACTGATGAATCCCTCTACTCTTTCGATCTTCTCTTCGGTTGCTTTGTAGCTTGCACCAACCTTGACGCCGTCCTCCACGCCGATCAGTGACCAGCAGATGTTAGAATAAGCGGGCTTAGTCGCGTCTTCCAACGTCGACGAAAGGGCCCCGATCACCGCCATCGCGCAGACCTTGGCCTGACTGTTGGCAGAGAAACCTGATTTTGGCATATCGCCCTGCTGGGCCGCATCGCCCAAAACATGGATCATCGGGTCAGCCTTGGATGACATATCGGCCGCGTTTACGGGAACCCAGCCCGCGTCATTCGTCAGTCCCGCAACCTCGGCGATCCAGCCTGCCTTCATGGCAGGGATGACATTGCAGACATCGGCTTCTACCAGCTCGCCATCGATGTCGACGTCCATCGTCAGAGGACTGACCGTGACACTTCCACCGCCGAAATCTTCACCCAGCCATTCGATCATCCCCGGGTAGTGGTTCTGCCAGCCTTCGGTAAACAGCGCCATTTTGGAAAATTTGGGTTTGGGATCTGCGATGATGATCTTGGCTGTTGGGTTTGTCTGTTTCAAGACGTGCGCGACCATGCTGACGCGTTCATATGGGCCCGGCGGGCAGCGATATGGATTTGGTGGGGCGACCATGACATAGGTTCCACCTTCCGGCATGGCCAGGACCTGAGATTTCAGCAATTCTGCCTGGGTACCACCCTTGAATGCGTGCGGCATCGCGTTTTGGTCCGATATCGACCAGCCGTTGACGGATTCTGACACGAAATCGATGCCTGGCGAAATGATCAGCCGATCGTAAGGGATGTCGACGCCCGATGTGATGCGCACCGTCTTCGCATCGCGGTCGATGCCGATTGCCATTTCGTGGATTACGTTGACGCCATATTCCGAGGCCAGCTTGGCGTAGGAATGACCTGTCGCCTCGAAATCCCAAAACCCGCCAATTGCCAGGTTCGAAAAGAAGCAGGTGTAGTACCGCCGCTGCGGCTCGATCAGCGTGACCTTGAAGCCGCCGGAATCTCTGGCGATGTATCTGGCCGCCGTCGCCCCGCCGGCACCACCGCCGATGACAACGACGTTCGGCGTCGCCGCCCTTGCGACACTTGGGGCGTAGATAGCGGCGCCGGTTGCAGCCGAATTGCCGATGAATCCGCGTCTGGTCAGTCCCAAGAAAACCTCCATTCATCTTCGGTCAGCACTTTTTCCGTGCCTTTGATGCGAGGTTGGGAAGTGCACGCCTCGCCTTTCATCCTCTTTGCATGCGTCATTTTGGGCGATCTTTGCCTGATCGTCCAGCCTCCCGGTTGAAAGGTCCTGACAGGCTGTCTATGCATCCCAAAAGCCTGACCTGTAGACTTCTAAGGAACGCGCCAACATGCCCGTCATAAATCGAGTGTCGGATTTTCATGATGAGGCGACCGCCTGGCGGCGCGATCTTCATGAACATCCTGAGCTATTATTTGAGGTGCATCGCACAGCCGGTGTTGTCGAAGAAAAGCTAAAGGAATTCGGGGTTGACGAGATCACGAACGGCATCGGCCGCACCGGCGTCGTCGGCGTGATCAAGGGTCGTCAAAACACGTCATGCAAGGTGATCGGGCTGCGCGCCGATATGGACGCGCTGCCAATTAAAGAGGTGCTGGACCTGCCCTACAAGTCCAAAACCGAGGGAGTGATGCATGCCTGCGGCCATGATGGTCACACGGCGATGTTACTGGCCGCGGCGAAGTATCTGACAGAAACCCGGAACTTCGATGGGACCGTAGTGGTGATCTTTCAGCCAGCCGAAGAAGGCGGTGGCGGCGGTGATGAAATGGTCAAAGACGGCCTGATGGAGCGGTGGAGCATCGACGAGGTCTATGGTCTGCACAATGCACCAGGCGTGCCCTTTGGGGCGTTCGCCTTTCGGCCCGGCCCCATTCTGGCGGCGGCTGATCGGTTCGATGTTACAATCACGGCCCTTGGCGGACACGCAGCCCGTCCGCATGAGTGCAATGATCCGATGATAGTTGCGGCGCAGTTGCTCACTGCATTCCAGTCCATCGTCTCACGTAACACCGATCCGCTGGAATCGCTGGTGATCTCGACCACCATGATCCAAGGATCGGACGCCTATAATGTGATCCCTGAGGTTGTGACGATGTGCGGCACCGTGCGGACCCTGTCTGCCGAAGTTCGCGATTTGGCCGAGCGAAGATTGGGCGAGATCTGCGCCCATACTGGCGCGGCCTTCGGCGCCAAAGTCGACCTGCATTATGACCGGGGATACCCGGTCACCGTTAATCACGAAGATCAGACCGCCTTTGCCGCCGAGGTCGCCGCAGATGTGGTCGGCCCTGAAAAGGTCGATACGACCGTCGCACCCATTATGGGTGCAGAGGATTTCAGCTACATGCTGGAGGCTCGTCCTGGCGCCTTCGTGTTTCTAGGGCAGGGAGATGGTCCGATCTGTCACCACCCTGAATATGACTTCAACGACGACATCATCCCTATTGGCGCCTCCTATTGGTGTCGCTTGGTAGAAAAGGCGCTGCCTGTCGCGTAGAGTTTCCCAGGTACATTCCCTAGCGACGACCACAATGGATAACTACTTTTGCCTTCACACCATATGTGTGAATGACCCCTGCACGAACATAGAGAAAAACCACACCGACATCGTATCGACGAATGCCTAGTACCGTGCCAGAAACGCCCGTCCGATGAATGGCATCACCATAACAGTGATCGTTATGCGCAAGAGATGATGCAGCGTAACCAGGACCGGTGACACCTCCAGCGACAATGCGATCAGACCCATCTCGACGACGCCGCCGGGCGAATAGACCATGAAGAGCACTTGCCAAGGCTGCCCGCCTGCCGCCGAAAGTCCCGCTGCCAGTGCGGCACCAAGTGACAACATCAATGTTACCGTCAGTGCTCCCATGCGCAGCCCCTGCCATAGCGCCCGGCCTGGGATTCCTTGGAAACGCGTGGCGAGCCCCAAGCCAACGACCAGTTGTGCTATCGCGATCATCCAATCCGGCGGTTGTGCTTCGGTCCATCCAATCGCATGTACCAGGACGGACAAAAGCACTGGTCCCGTAACAATCGACGCAGGCAGCCCAATGAAACGCCCGCCCCATCCGCCGATCACAGCGCATCCGATCAACAAGGCCACATCAGGGGCGGCGATCGGTGCGGAGCTTTGGTCCAAGCTTACCCCTGCGGAACTTCCGACGGCCTCGCCCCGCACCGCCCAATAAATCAACGGAACGGCAATAACGGTGAGCGTAATGCGGGTGAAATGCTGTACCGCCAAGAGCGCGGGGTTGCCGCCGGCCTCCTCGCCCAATTGCACCGACTCGATCAAACCACCCGGCATGGCAGAGTAGAACGCTGTTGGCCGATCGTATGCGCCGATTCGGCGGAAGATTTGATAATTCATCGCCTGGGCGCCGCCTACAAACACCAGCACAGCCAAGAGCGACGGCCACCAGGCGCCGATCTCTGTGAACATATCTGGTGACGCGGTCCCACCGATCGCCACCCCGATCACGGTTATAAAGGCCATGCGCACGGGTTGCGGGATGCTAAGCGGCAGTCCTCGAACGGTAATTCCGAAAACCATGGCAATCGCTGTGGCAACCAAGGCACCCAGCAGCCAGGGAAGCGGCGTACCTACCCAGTTTGCTATCATGCCTCCGGTAAAGGCGATCGCCAGGGCCACAATCCACATTGCCCAGGTTTCCCAGGACGCCCAGTTCGGGGCTCTTTGGGGATCGATGTCCGTTTTCATCAGTTGCCAATGCCTGCAAGCGCGCGACTTTCGGCTTGTTTCATGGATCTCATTGGAAGAACAGTGACCGGCATCGATCATCCCAAACCAGATAGATGCCGTGTTGCATCGCCATTTCAGCGCTGGTATAGGCCCGATCAGCGCACCCGTAGCTCAGCTGGATAGAGCGCTGCCCTCCGAAGGCAGAGGCCAGAGGTTCGAATCCTCTCGGGTGCGCCACAAATTCACTCGAAATTTCTCTTGATTTCAGAACATTGGGACTCGCCTCGGGCGGGCCAAATGCAGCATAGCGATTCAGCTTGCTTCACTGATCTGCGAACGGGTCTTCAACCCTTGGCCAATAAGGATCCGTGAAATTCTGGTATTGGATTGTTGCGAAGTCCGGTGGGATCGCACCAGGACCCGAGATATATTCGACCCGCGAAGCAATGGGCGCAAATCCTGCGTAGAAATGCTGCGAGGACTTCACCACGATCCCCTTATAGGCCGTCGGGTCGATGCCCAATTGGGTCATGCTGTCGGGGTGGAACACTTGGGTTCGCTTCGTAGTTAGTACCAGGTCGACATCACCCGTCGTCACCCACACCGCTGTCCCCATCGGCATCCGCGCGTCGCCAAAAGTTTGCTGGGCGCCGTCGACAATACGCTTTACCGTCACCCGCAGGTCGACCGGGTGCCCCGAGGATGGTCCGCACTTGCCACCAATTCGCAGGTCGATATCGGCCCCTTCGCCCGCCTCTCCGCACAGCCGCACGGCAACTGGATCCCAGTAATGGCACGTCATCAGACCGGTCATGCCCCGGTCCAATGCTGCGCGCAAAACGAAGGTTGAATCCGAGGGCGCGCCACCGCCCGCGTTATCTGCAACATCGGCGACAACGACGGGGCCGGGGCCTGCCTCGATCAGATCCAGGGCTTCGTCCGTGCTCAGCATCTTTTGGTCGGTCTCATTGCGTGCCGCCCACAATCGGTCTGCAAACTTTTTCGCTGTCGCCGCCGCAGCGTCCAGGTTGCCGTCGGCAACCACCACCATCTTGGAACTGGTATGCGCCACGTCCTGCCATGGAAAACCGTGGGCAAATGAAACGGACAGGATATCGCCGTGACCTTCAGCGGTCTGCATCTCCGCCACGATCGACTTCATCGGCTCGAACGGCGTGCGCCATTTCGAGATCATCCTACAGTCTTGGATGGCCATGACAGGCTTGACCTCGCCAGCATGGGTCCGGCGGCAAAGGTCGAACACTTCCTCAGCCCTTGGGCCGACATCCGTGTGGGGATACTCTTTGAACAGGACCAGGACATCCGCTGCCTCGGTCATCGCGGGTGTGATGGAACAGTGCAGATCCAGTTCCGCGCCCAGAACGACATCGGGTCCGATAACCTCTCGGACCCTAGCCAGGAAATCTCCTTCGCAATCGTCATAGCCCTGGGCTGTCATCGCCCCGTGCAAGGACAACAGCACAATGTCCACTGGGAGGGCCGCGCGAAGATCTTCCAAAATGGTATCCCGCAGGCCTTCGTAAACCGACCGCACGGTCAGCCCAGCGGGTTGGGCAAAAGCCGCGATGGACTCTACGACCTCTCCCTGCATCTCTTCCGTTTTCCGGCGCCAGACGTGCAATGGTAGCGAGAAGGTGTTTGGCGGATGCTGGGTTGCGTCCCGTTCGTAATACATGCTGTCCCGAAACGTCTGTATGCCCGTAGGCAGATTGGAAAACGAATTCGTCTCAGTTCCCAAGCAGGCGATGAAGGTTTTCATGATCTTCCCTTGAGCTTGACGACGGGATTTGCGGCGCTGTGATTAGTGGCTTATGTGCATAAGTGGTTTCTGAAGAGGCGACTTATGATTTTCAGAGTTTTGATGATCCTTGGTGTCATTGCAAACTGGATGGTGATGGGCGCGCTTTCGTCTTCTGTAGAGGCCAGCCCCGGAAAATGCGAAACTTCCACGGGCATGCCCGGTGTATTGTTCGCAAACACGTTCGGATACGTCTCAGCGCCGAAGGATTTCGAGCGCGTTGATGCCTCAGTCGAGGCCATCAAGACTTTTCCGAGTATTGCCAGCGACAGTGGCGTTCTTACGCTCAGCATAGATGAAGGTTCGGCCGAACTAAGGTTTTTCGAAGACGGCGAAAGGATCTACACCTGCGAGGTTGATGCGATCCCCTTCGATATGTCCGAGCACAGCTTGGATACAATCACTGACGGTGATTGCGCGTGGTTGCTGAACACAGATCAACCTATACTGACCAATATAGCGCGCGTCTTCAGTCTTCCGTTCCAGTTTCAGGAAGTTTCTTCGGCCGATCCCATGGTCGCCGATTTGCAGCCGTTAACCTCTCAATCGATCTATATTCTCACCCGTGAACCGGGCGTGTCGAACATCCTTCTGATCCGAAAAGGTAATGGCATTCCAGAGATCTGTCCGACGATTGCATTTGATGCACAGACATATTTTGCAGACACTGAAATCGAATCCTCTCGCTTGTGTAAAACGGAGACTGGAAAAGCTGCGCGACTGCGTGTCGGAAACCAGGTGTTTCTGGAGTTTGCTGATCCTTTCCGCGAGATGTCGGTCACAAATCAATCCATTGTAAGTGGGGAACCGATAACCAAGACCCGCGTTCAGCTTGATGCAAACTCAGCGGGGATAACAAATCTTATCCTGCTGGGAACACATGCCGAGTTGCTTCACGACTGCATGATCGTGGTGGAGTAGTCTCCTCCTAAACCGTTTCCATCTCTTTGGTGGCCTGCAAATGACATTCAGTCATGTGTGCGCCCTCGGCGATCGGGGCAGGTGCGCGCCCGCTGCAGATATCCATGCATTCCGCGCAACGCGGGTGAAAGGAACAGCCCGAGGGCGGATCGATGGGGTTCGGGAACACTGCGCCAAGATGGGTGTCCGGGACACCAGCGAAGGATCGGGGGTCAGCACAGATCCCAGCAGCGCCTAGGTATAGGGATGGCGTGGATCTCGGAACAAGGTGTCAGCTTCGGCCTCTTCGACGATCCGGCCCAGATACATCACTGCCACCCGGTCGGCCATATGTTCGACCACGGCCAGGTTGTGCGAGATCAGCAGATAGGTCAGCCCCAGTTCCTGCCGCAGATCCTGCAACAGGTTCAGAATTTGGGATTGCACAGACACATCTAGGGCCGAGGTCGACTCGTCACAGATCACGACCTCTGGTTTCATGATCAATGCCCGTGCGATCGCAACACGCTGGCGCTGACCACCGGACAGTTGCGATGGATAGGACCCCGCTACCCGGCGGGGCAGGCCCACAAGATCTTGAATGTCATGCACCTGCCGATCCCATTGTGCAGGGTCACCGACATTGTGGATGCGCAAGGGCAGCGAAACAATCGAATGGATCGACTTGGTCGGGCTCAGCGACGAATACGGATCCTGAAAAATCGGTTGGATTCGCCGGGCGATATCCTTGCGGTTGAAGCTGGCGGCGCTTTGCCCAGAGTAGAGCACCTCCTCCATTCGTTGGCCTTTGTAAGGCCAACAGGATATTTGCCATCGTAGACTTGCCGCAGCCGGATTCGCCGACCAATCCGACAACCTGACCTTTGGGGATTTTCAGCGATACGCCATTCACGACACGCAAAGGTTTGGTGCCTTTCATAAACCCCTGTCTAACCTGGAAGACGCAGGACACATCCACGGTTTCCAGTGCTGACGTGCGGTCAGAGGCGCCGCCCGGGGCAGGAACTGCAAAGGCTGTCGAGGCAGCGGCGGCGGCGGTCATGCGACCTCCTGCCGCTCGGCCGCTTCATCCGGGGACAGGCGACAGGTAAAGGCGTGCCCGTTGCTCAGCAACGTTGCGATCAACCTTCAGGTTTTGGACGTCCAGGATGATGTCAGCGTTCACCGCTCGCGCTCCAAAGTCACGTCCCGCAACCCGTCCCCGAAGAGGTTGATGGCAAGCACGAGTACAAACAGACAGGCGCCCGGCAGGGCAACGGTCCAGGGCAGGAACAGCATGTATTCGCGTCCTTCATTCAACATCAGGCCCCAGTTGGGTGTCGGAGGCTGGACGCCAAAGCCAAGGAAGGACAATGCCGCCTCCAGCAGGATTGCGTTGGCCATTTCCACGGTGGCCACAACGGTCAGCGAGGACAGCACATTGGGGAAAATCTCGCGCACGATGATATAGGGCGTTGAACATCCCAAGGCGCGGGCCGCCTTTACGTAATCGAGGTCCCGCGCTTGCATCGTGATACTGCGCATGACCACGGCAAACCTGTCCCAGAGGAACAGACCCAGCACCAGGATCACCACCCAGAGCGAAGCTCCAAACGCCACAACGGCTGCCATGGCCACCAGAAACACCGGCATCGCCAGTCGGGCGTTGATGATGAAGTTCACGACCATGTCGACCCGGCCGCCGAAATATCCCGCAGTGACCCCTAAAACGGTCCCAATGAAGCCCGAGATCAGCATCGTCGAGAACCCGATCAAAAGCGAGATTTGTGCGCCATAGACCAGCCGGGACAGGTAATCGCGCCCGACCTTGTCCGTCCCCAGTACAAATTCCGGATCGACTTTCTTGTCGTACCAGAACGGGTTCAACAGACGCCGGCTGGTGTCCTGATCTAGTGGATCATGGATCCATCCAAGGTACTCAAAGACCGGCGCCATCAGCGCGATGAAGATGATCAAGCCAAGGATCAACGCACCGATCAGGAAGCTGTAATTCTTGAAGATCCGCTTGCGCAGCTTCGACATCGGCGAGGGTTCTAGGATTTCCTCCGCGGTCTGTTGACCTCGCAGCGGCATCAGTGTCGCATCGGTCATCGCACGGAAATCCTCGGGTCCAGATAGGCGTTCAACAGATCTGCCAGAAGCGTCAGCACCACATAAAAGGACGCAAAGATCAGAACGATGGCCTGGACCACCGGCAGGTCAGATCTCAGCAGCGCGTCGTAAGACAGCCATCCCATACCCTTCAGATTGAAAATCGTCTCAATCACGATCGATCCGCCCAACATGAACCCAAACCAGACAGCAGCCAGTGCGACCACCGGAATGATGGCGTTTCTGAGCGCGTGTTTGAACAGAACGGACGTGGGCGACAGCCCCTTCGCGCGGGCGGTGCGAATGTAATCAGAGCCCAGCACCTCGATCATGCCTGCCCGGGTCAGGCGCATCAACGCCGGCGTTGCGTAGTAGCCCAACGCAATGGTTGGCATGACATAATGCGCCCAGGTATCGTGCCCGGAAATCGGCAACATCCGCCACCAGATCCCGAAGACAATCATCATCATCAGCGCGAACCAGAAGGTCGGCAGCGCCTGGCCGAAGACCGCGACCAACAGGGCAAACCGGTCAATAAGAGAATTCGGCCGCATCGCGGCCAACGTGCCCATGGGGATCGAGATCACCAGGGCAAACATGATTGCCAGAAAACCCAGCAGCATCGTCCTGCCGATGCGCTCGCCGATCATAGTCGCGACAGGTTGGCGGTAGTGATAGCTTTCGCCGAAGTCGCCCTGCAGTGCGCGCCAGCCCCAGTCGGCATATTGCACATAGAGCGGGCGATCGAAGCCATAAAGCAGACGGATCGCTTCGATATCCTCATCTGACGCTTGTTCGCCGCCAATGGTCAGCGCGGGATCACCAGCCAGATGGCTCAGCGAAAACGTCAGCGCCGATACGACGATCAGTATCAGGAAGGCGACAAATGACCGTTTCAGTGTATAGACAAGCATGTGACCACCCCGGGCGTGTAGGGTGCGGTTGACCGCACCCTACGGGCTTGCTTACGACTTCCAGCCGTATTGCCAGAAGCGCGGGATCTCATCCTGATAGGGGATGAAGTTCAGCTCTTCCCGATAGCCATAGTTGCGGACGTGGTTGAACATCGGCAGCCAATAGACCTCGCCGGTGATCTTTTCGATCGCCTTGGCGTAATTGGCTTTCCGCACGTCTGGATCCGAGTTGGTGTCACCGGCTTCCAGCCAGCCCGCCACATCGTCATCCAGTGCGAAATCATCCGGGCCCTTCTTGAAGAAGTGCGAGGTGATCGCCGACATGTCGTTCATCGAGTACGAACCCCAGTCCATCAGGAACATCGGCGTTGTGCCTTCGTTACGCTGTTTATCGCGCAGCGCGAAGTACGGCATCTTGGTCAGCGTCGCTTTGATGCCGACCTTGGCCAGATCGCCCATGATCGCCTCGGCCCAGTCTGCTGGACGGAAGGTGTAGAACTCGATCTCGAAGCCATCGGGATAGCCAGCTTCGGCCAGCAGGGCCTTCGCCTTTTCGGGATCGAAGCTGTACTTCACCGCCGCATCGACCGAGCATCCGAATTGGGTCGGGAAGCAGGGCGTGTGGATCACTCCGGCATCGCCACGGATCAGGTTCTTCACCAGGCTCTCGCGGTCGATGGCATGTGCCATCGCCTGGCGGACCTTCAGCTTGTTGACCGGTTCATGGCCCGACCGATTGGCCGCGTCAAAACCAATATAGCCCGTGCGCATCGTACCTGCTTGCAGGGCGGTAAAGCCAGGAACACCACCGATCTGATCCACATGGTCCGCCGAGATATCAGCGGTCACGTCGATCCCACCAGCAAGAAGCTCGGCGATCTGGGTCTGCACATCAGCGATTTCCCGTACGACCATGCGGCTGACCTGTGCCTCACCCTTTGGCGAGCCCCAGTTGTAGTCTTCGTTCTTCTCAAAGACATACTCTTCCGCGGTCTTGATCGAGACGACCTTCATCGGGCCGGTGCCGATCGGCTGCTTGTGCATGCCGTCCGGGCCGACTTCGGCGTAGTACTCGTTCGGATAGATCGTGATCGGGCCGCTCAGGAATTCAAACGCCTGCGGGAACGGACGCTTCATTTCCAGATCGACGGTGAACTGGTCGACCTTGCGGGCTTCCTTGATCCAGTTGACGTTCCGCTGGACCTTCACCCCGTTGTCAGGGTTCGAAATCCAGTTCAGCGTGAAGGCCACGTCGTCCGCGTCAAAAGCTTCGCCATTGTGGAATTTGACGCCTTGGCGCAGCTTGAACTGCCAGACCGTGTCGGAAAGCTGTTCCCAGCTTTCGGCCAACAGGGGCTTGTATTCAAACGTCTTTGGCTCGCGATAGATCAGCTGGTCCCAGACCATCCGGCTGAACCAGATCCCAGTCCGGTTAGTATTGACGTAGTTATCGACATGCTCGATCGGTCCGGTGGATCCCCAGGCGATGATTAGGCTGTCGTCATCCGGGCCCGCCATGGCGGTGGTGGACATCATTGTGCCCAGCGCCGCGGCAGCCGCGAATTTCACGAAGGATTTCAGGTACATTAGTGCGCTCCCTGTTCGGAGTTGCGGGGTGACTGGCCGGATTCCGGGCGCTGATGCGCCTCTCTGGTTCCAACGGGTCCCCTGCACGTTTGGTGTGCGTCCCGAAGGCTGCTCTGATCTGACCGTCTGACCAAAGTGATGCACCAGTTGTCCGTGCTGTCAAGCCAAGGACTTGCTGCAGCGCAAAAATTCCAGTGACGTGATGATGCGTTCAACCCGAGATACGAACGCAATTGTCAACTGGCGCATGACAGATTTGCGAATGCTTGACTCATTTCGACGGGTGAGCAATAAATTTTTTGCTGCAGCGCAATATTTTCAGCCCACCTGCAGAGCGTCAACACTGTATCCGACCGTTTGCCATCGTAACAAATGAACACAGGAGCCTGTGATGCGTTCTACAATCATCTTAGCTGCAGCGATTTTGATCGGCCTGTCTTCGCCGACCGTGGTCTCTGCCGGCGAATGCCCAGAAGAACATCGCCTGACTGAAGCCAGAACTCTGGAAAAGATGCCCGGCAAAGGCGTCAAACCCGTCGTGCGCGAAAGGATCAATCTAACCGGATGGCGCGATATGGGCAATTTCCGACTTCGCATGCGGCACTTCACGATTGCGCCTGGCGGCACCGTCGCAAATCACAACCATGGTGACCGTCCTGCAACGATCTACTTCGTCAGTGGTGAGATCTACGAGCATAACGCGCTCTGTGCCGAGCCTATTCTTCACAAGCCTGGAGAGACGACATCGGAATTCGGCGCGGATCAAACGCATTGGTGGGAAAATCGGGGCGAAGAACCCGTTATTCTGATCTCGAACGACGTCGTTCCCTTCAAGCCTTGAGCGTTACCAACACCGAAAACGCCGTCATGACCTGTCCGTCCTTCGATAGGCGATGTTCAGTCCTGCGTGGGGGATAAATGGCTAAGACTAAATCGAAACGTGGTCCAAACCGGCGTTCAGACCACCACAAAGGCGTGAACCTAGCCCTGCAAGGTGGCGGCGCCCACGGGGCGTTCACATGGGGTGTCTTGGACAAACTTTTCGAAGACGACAGGATCTGGATTGACGCGATCTCTGGCACCTCGGCTGGTGCAATGAATGCTGTAGTGGCGGCCCACGGCATGCACGAGAACGGGGCGGAAGGCGCACGACAGCGCCTGGCAGAGTTCTGGCGCGAAGTTTCGAACTCGGCCCGCATGTCTCCGATCCAACGCACGCCGTGGGCGCAAGCAACTGGCGATTGGTCTCTCGACTCTTCACCGACCTATCAAATGATGGCGACCATGCAGCGGCTGGCGTCGCCCTATGACATGAACCCTTTCCGCATCGATCCGCTGCGCAAGATCGTCGAGCGTCTGGTTGATTTCAAACGGGTACGCAATTGCAAAGACATGGGTGTCTTCTTATCGGCGACGAATGTGGAGACCGGACGTGTGAAAGTCTTCACTCGTGACGAGATCACAGCCGATGTTACGATGGCGTCGGCATGTCTTCCCTACCTCCAGCAGGCAGTTGAGATCGACGGAGTGCCCTATTGGGATGGAGGATTTATGGGCAACCCGCCGCTTTTTCCATTCTTTCATGGATCGCCTTCCAACGACATCATGATCGTTCAAATCAATCCGATCCTTAGGGAAGGCACGCCCAAAGCAGCTGCCGACATTCAAAACAGGATAAATGAAATCACATTTAACAGCGCGCTGCAGCACGAGTTGCGCGCCATAGATTTCGTGGCACGTCTTTTGGATGCGGGCCAGCTTGATCCCGATAAATACCGTCACATGCACGTCCACATCGTTCATTCTCGCAAACGGATGCGCAGTCTTGATGCTTCTTCAAAATTGAATGCAGAGTGGGCGTTCCTCACCCATCTTTTCGAAATTGGACGCGAAACTGCTGAACATTGGATCGACACGCATTTCGATGATCTTGGCCAGAGATCCTCGGTGAATATCCGACAGATGTTTGAAGGTCTTTCCATACTTCCGGATCGCTAACAGGTCGAGGCGTGCGATGTTCGCAATAGTCAAAGGAGCGTTGAGGGGCGAACGCCCACGCGATGTCATACGTCGCTCGACCATTGTGGCGATCATCAGTTTTCTCACGCTGATTGACCTCTTCGGCAGCCAGGCATTGTTGCCGCAATTGGTCGCCGCTTATCAGACCGACCCCGGCGTGATGGGCTTCGCGGTGAATGCATCGACCTTCGGGATGGCATTATCAGGTCTTACCGTTGCCTGGTTTGCTGACCGGATCGACCGCAAGCGAGGCATCTGGATAAGTCTGGCCATGCTTTCCGTGCCGACCTTCTTTTTAGGGGTCGTCGACAGCGTTGGCGCCTTTCTCGCCCTGCGCGTACTGCAAGGTGTTTTCATGGCGGCCGCTTTCACGTTGACCATGACTTATCTCTCGGAACAGTGCGATGTAACAGCGGCTGGCGGCGCTATGGCCGCCTATATCACTGGGAATGTCGCATCGAATTTGTTTGGGCGTCTGCTCGCCGTATCTGCGGCAGATGTTGTGGGTCTTGCCGGCTCGTTTTGGGTCTTTGCGGCATTAAACCTTCTGGGGGCTTTGATGGCGCTTGTCTTGATCGGGCCTACAGATACCGAGCCAGTTCAGCGGTCGGGCTCTCCGTTGGATGCATGGCGGAAGCACCTGGCGCATGGCGCGCTGCGCACCGCCTTTGTGATGGGATTTGTGATCCTCTTCGTTTTCGTCGGTGTCTACACGTATGTGAATTTACATCTGACCGGGCGTTTCGGCATTGCGCCCGATCAACTGGGCCTGGTTTACTTGGTCTTTGTTCCTGCGATCTTCACGACGCCATACGCCGCCAAAGCCGTCAACATCTTCAGTCCCAAACAGGTTTTTCGAGCATCGGCGATTGCAACACTTGCAGGCGTAGCGATGACGCTTTTACCGGTGTTCGAGGTGGTTCTGACAGGTCTCGCGATTATCGGCATGGGGACATTCTTCATGCAGGCGGCTGCCACAGGTTTCGTTGGCAGAACGGCAACGACCGACCGGGCCGCGGCGAATGGACTCTATCTGACCAGTTACTACATTGGCGGCCTTGCAGGCGCATTTCTGTTGGGTCAGGTTCATGCTTTCAGCGGTTGGACTGGCGTTGCTTTGATCGTTGGACTGGCGGTTCTGGCACTGATCCCAGCGGCAAGCTCCCTATCCAATCCAGGGCCCGAGGTTCTGCCGCTGCGTTTGCAGAAGCAGTCAGAAAACTAGGCCATTCCCAAAACCGTTGCAGGGCTGGTCTCAGCGAGCCTGCCAATCAAAACGGTAGCAAAGCGTCGAGGCAATCGAGAGCCTGGAGTCCCAGGAATCTATTGTGACTGTCTGCTTCTTCCGAATCTGAAGAGATTGTCGCTGATGCGGCAGTCATCCCAAAAACCACTTTTCTGGATCTTGAGCCCTTGTTATATCCCACCCGCCGGCCCCTTAGCTCAACTGGATAGAGCAGCGGACTTCTAATCCGCAGGTTCGGGGTTCGAGTCCTCGAGGGGTCGCCAATAAATTCAGTGGTGAGACTGATGTTTCAGTTTTGAAACGGCGATTTTCAGGTCAAACACCGTCGCAGTCCAGAGCAATGCGAAATAGTTTCTTCCGGCTCGCCTGCCGTCAAACTTCTTCAAACACCTCTGGCACGTTCCCGCCGGCGCCGGGCTCCAGCCAGTCTGGGGTTGGCAGACCCTTGTCCCGCAGGAAAGCGGGATTGAACAACTTCGACTGGTACCGGCTGCCATAGTCGCAAAGGATCGTGACGATGGTTTTGCCTGGTCCAAGCGCTTGGCCCAAGCGGATCGCGCCTGCCACGTTGATGCCGGTGGAAAGGCCCATGCAGAGGCCCTCTTCCTTCAGCAGATCAAAGACGATCGGAATGCCTTCCGCGTCCGGGATCTGGAAGGGATGATCGATGCTCAACCCTTCCAAGTTGGCAGTGATGCGGCCCTGGCCGATCCCTTCCGAGATCGAAGACCCTTCGGCCTTCAACTCGCCATGGGCGTAGTAATGCCAGAGTGCTGCGCCCAGCGGGTCGGCCAGGCCGATCTGCACGTCTGCGTTTCGCTCGCGCAGGGCCGAGGCCGTTCCGGCAAGCGTTCCACCTGACCCGACAGCACAGATGAAACCGTCAACACCGCCTTGCGTCTGATCCCATATCTCGGGTCCGGTCGACTCCACGTGCGCTTGCCGGTTGGCAACGTTGTCGAACTGGTTTGCCCAGACCGCACCATTCGGCAGCTCTTTGTTCAACTGTTCTGCCAGACGGGCTGAATATTTCACATAGTTGTTTGGGTTTTTGAACGGGACCGCCGGCACTTCGACCAATTTGGCGCCTGCCAGTCGCAGCATGTCCTTCTTCTCTTGCGACTGGGTTTCCGGGATTACGATCACAGATTTGAAGCCCATCGCCGCGCCGACCAACGAAATACCGATGCCGGTATTGCCTGCCGTGCCTTCGACGATAGTGCCGCCAGGTTGCAGCTCTCCCTTGGCCAGAGCATCGTTGATAATCCACTTCGCGGCCCGATCCTTCACCGACTGGCCCGGGTTTAAGAATTCCGCTTTGCCCAGAATCTCGCAACCAGTGATCTCGGAGGCCTTTTTCAGGCGGATCAGCGGCGTGTTTCCAACGGCATTCGGAAGGTCGCTGTAAATTGTCATGATCCCCGTATCCTGTCCGTGGTTTAGGTTGTCCAACACCTAAGGCCATGCCGTCCTGCCAGCAAGGGGAGATTCTCAGAGATCACGCCCAAAGCAAGCGCAGCCGATCCTTGTTTTGCGCCAACCAAAGGATCGAGAGGATCGCGGGCGCATTGTTGATCTCTCCGCTTGTTACTCCGCCGACAGCATCATCGAGCCCCAATGTGAATGCCCGGATGTCCTCGTCCTCATCCGCCACGCCGAAAACGCCACCCTCTTCAGAGAGGTCTGCCGCACCGACAAATGACGTGATGTGTTCCGCCGCAAAGCCGGGCGTGGAATAATAACGCGCAATGATCTCGACCTCGCCCAAGACCAGGCCGCCTTCTTCAAGTGCCTCTCGCCGGGCACATGCTTCAGCATCTAGTTCCTTGTCGATGCGTCCGGCGATTGCCTCGATCCCCCAAGGGCACGCATCGCCCCGGGCATGCATCGGTGTGCGAAATTGTTCGATCAAGAGGACACGGTCGAGTTTCGGATCATATGGCAGAATGGTGACGGCATCGCCCGAGGTCAGTACCGTGCGCTGGATCTGCGGTGACATGGTGCCATCGAACCGGCGATGACGCATGAAACGTTCCTCGATAGCGAAGTACCGGGTGTATGGCCGTTCGATCCGGTCAGTGATCACGTCGCCATGTGCTCGTTTGGGGCGCAGAAACCCGGTTGCCGGAACCTCTGCCTTGGCACGGGCACGCATGCGGGCCCTGATCACGATGCCTTGCCAGAGCGCGATTGCCTCCTTGGACGTAAGACTGCCGAAATGAGACATAAACTCGTCCGCAGCCTCCATTGCCACAGACTTTTCCGTTTCCTGCCATGCGGCTAAATCCCACCGCGCGTCCGTCGGCTTTAACCGCTCTGTTCCTTTAAAATATTGGGTCTGCAGCGGTCCCGATGCAGTTTGCACTGTCAGCGCCGCCACTTCGTAGTCAACGTCCTCATAAAACTTCACCCTGGCCAGATCCGTTTCGGACAGATCCTTGGCCAACACGCCTTCGGCACGCGCACCAACTGCCTTCGCCAGACACGGATACACTTCGTTTGGAAGACACGCAGCAACGTGGTCCTCAACCCAGGCCGGAACGATGTCATCACTGCAAAAGGGGCGGCCTATTACGAGCTCCAAAAGGTCTGGGTCGCGGAGCGAACCGAAGAAAAAAAGGCTGTTCATGTGAACCCGCTGACGGTGGATTTCCTGCGTAGATGGGCGTCTATATCGTCATCCCCGGCAGAGCCAACGAATTCTTCAGACCCAAACTTTTCCACGTGATGGGTGGGTTTTTGCGCCAGATGGACGTGATTTCCAGGGTTTTTGATATAAATCACAATCGTGCGAGTGATCCAAATGCGCAATGGGTGCGTAAACTGGACGAACCAGCAGTTGAGCGAAGTTTATGCCACAGCATCTGCCACCAGATGAGATGATTGCCGATTACGCATGCGGGGCTACGTCGCCCGGCATGTCTTTGCTTATGGCAGCTCATTTGACCCAATCTCCGGAAAGCCGGGCAAGACTGCATGAGTTCGAGCACGTCGGTGGAGTGCTTCTTGCTGATGAAGCGCCGATAGAAATGTCCGCAGATGCATTTGGCACGGTGTTGGCGCAACTCGATGCACCTTCCGAAGCGCCGATCGTGGCAACTGTCGGAGATGATGGTCCCTTGCCAAGACCCGTGCTGGAACAAATTGGACTGGGTTTCGAGGATATTCCTTGGAAATTCCGATTGCCGGGTGTTTCCAGCTATGACTTCGATGGCTTTGGGGATGAAACGGTTCAGCTGCTGCGGGCCCGTCCTGGCGCAACAGTGCCGCAACATACCCACCAGGGCAACGAAGTGACGCTGGTGATGCAGGGTGTGCTTTTGGATGACGGTGTCGAATACTGCAAAGGCGACGTCGCGGTAAATGACGAACACGACGATCACCGCCCCAAGATCCTTGGTGACGAGATGTGCTATTGCCTCATCGTCCAACAGGGGTCACTGCGGTTCACCGGGACGTTTTCGCGGGTTCTTAACCTGCTCGGCGAATAAGGCGGACGATATGCTGCATCGGAGAACTGTTCTGGCCGGGCTCAGCGCCTCGGTCCTGGCTAACCCGTTCCCAACGCCAGCGCTTGCTGCATCAACGGCATCCCGCAACTCGGAAGTCTTTCGGGACGGCGACAGCATAGGCACCCATACTATGGAAGCGGTCCTGGGTGCGAACGGCTTTGAAATCGACATTACAATTCGCCTTGCGGTCAAGGTGCTGGGCATCACGGCCTATCGGTACGAGTTGACCAATCGCGAGGTCTGGAAGAATGGCGCGATTGTTTCGGTCAGCAGCACAGTGAATGATGACGGAACGGACGATTTTTCTCGGATCAAACGTGATGGAGACGGCTTGAAGATCGAGGGATCCCGGCACAACGGAGCAGCTTCCCTGAACTCAGTAACCACGAGCTACTATGCAACCCCGTTTCTTGAACGCCGTCCTTGGATATCAACACAGACAGGCGTACCTCTGAAGGTCTCTGTAAACCCAGAGGGTCGGGCCAACTGGTGGTCGGTCACCGGTGAACTGGAGACCAAGCTTGGATACAAGGACGGCGAATGGGTCGCTTGCGAATTCGATGCAGGTGGTGAGTTGGCCGAATACAAGCTGGTCCGCCAATCCGGGAAAATAGGAGCCCTCTGGGCCCAAGCGTGAGCGTTTTCTCAAAAATCATGCGACCGGCCGATGGGTCGGTCTGGATCACAGGTGCCTCGGCGGGTATCGGTCGGGCCGTTGCGCTCGAATATGCGCGCCGCGGCTGGACGGTTTATGCGACGGCGCGGAGATCAGAACCCCTAGACGCGCTGGCAGCCGAGACCGATGGCAAGGTGATTGCCGTGCCGGGTGATGTGACCTCGTTGGATGATATGCAGGCGGCGGTTCAGCGTGTGACGGCGGACGGGCCGATGGCGCTGGCGATACTGAATGCCGGGATATACCACCCAATGCGGGCGCAGAATTTTTCCGCCGAAAAAGCCCGGCAAATGTTCGATGTGAACCTTACGGGCGTCGGCAATGGGTTGGAGCCGGTTTTGCAGCACATGATCGATCGTCAAACCGGTCATGTGGCTCTAATTGCGTCGGTAGCCGGGTATCGCGGATTGCCCGATGCCGCGGCATATTCGGCAACGAAGGCCGGCCTGATCGCAATGGCCGAGGCCTTGGCGATGGATCTGGTCGACTTGGGCGTGCGGATATCCGTGGTCAATCCGGGCTTTGTTGAAACCGAAGCAACCTCGGTCAACGACTTCGAAATGCCCATGCTGTTGCAACCGGATGACGCAGCCCGAAGAATTGTTGACGGTTTGGGCAAGCCGGGGTTTGAAATCCGGTTTCCATGGCAGTTTGCAGCATTTCTACGGGCAATCGGAATGTTACCGAACCTGGCCTATATCTGGGCGGTTCGAAAGGCATTGGGCTGGGATAAGATGAACACGCCCGGAAGCTGACTAAGCAGCCTTACACGCGCTCATGCACACCATAACCTTGCCCGGTCTTATTCAAAGACACGCGCATCCTTGTCATCGATCTGTTCTTGTCCCAGCGGGAAACGCCACATGATGACAACTGCGAGCAGCTTCAACACAATGGGCACCCCGGCGTAGAGGACGCTCAGCGTCACCAGCGTCGATCCGGTATTGTTGCCACCTGCAACGAAGCCTGACCAATCCAAAGCGATCAGCACCAGGCCTGATGACAGCGCCACGGCCGCCTTTGTCGCGACCTGCCAAATGGCGAAGAACAATCCCGCCCGGGCAGCCCCGGTGCGTTCTGTGTCGACCTGCACCACGTCAGCCTGGATGGATGGCGGCAAGACCAGGTCGGCCCCGAAGGCCAGTCCTGTCAGGACCGAGATCACACCAAAGGCTACGACATCCCCTTCGCCCAGGAACAAGGCGACCCCAAAGATCACGCAGGCATAGATCATCGCCAAACACCAAGCTTTGTGCTTGGCAATCCGCGCGGCGGCCCAGCCCCAGAAGGGCACCCCCAGCATCGCGGCCACGAAATACAGCAGGAACATCAGTCCGGCGGTCTCGACATCCATGCCCAGTCGATCCGCTGTGAAGAATAGGAAAAGTGTGACCGGAACGCCGTTGGCCAGCCCATTGACAAACCACGCAGACAACAGCCGGGTAAATGGGCGATTCTGCGCCATCGCGGTCAATCCCGCCACCAGGCCCACACGAGTTGGTGCCACCGGCGATTTGTCCGGTACATAGAAGATTAGAAAAAGAACCGTCAGTGGCAGCGCAATCGTCACCAGAATTGCCACCCATTGTAGGCCTTCGCCTCCGCTTCCACCGCCGACATAGGCGATCGTCACACCCAAGGTGCCAGCCAGCACCATGGCCTCGCGCCAGGATGTCACCCGTGTCCGCCCCCGGTAGTCCGGGGCCAATTCAGCCCCCCATGCGGCATAAGGCGTCTGCGCCATGGTCCATCCGAGCGTCAGAACGAACAGCCAAAGCACCGCATGCCGCAATCCTGCACCCTCAGGCGGCACAAAGGCCTGCCAGGTAGCCAGCACGATCAATGGAACCGAAAGCGCCAACCACACCCGGCGTCGACCCCAGGACTCAGGGGTCCTGTCTGACAGCCAGCCCATCGCCGGGTCGCTTACAGCGTCGAACATGCGGATGACGATCCACGCAGTGCCTATGGCCGCAAGGTCGACGCCGCGCTCGGCCACGTAGAATGGCGTGACATAGGTGAACAGCGGCAGGTAAAGCGCCGCCAAGGCAAAGCCCGGAAGGGCATAGGCAATAAGGGTTAGGACTGGCAGGCGCATGCTGGCCTAACTGGGGCGATGCGCACGCGTATCAAGGCTGCCCAACAGCGTTTGAAGGCGCAGCGTCAGACTTGCAATTTTCTTTAGATCCTGCCGTCGCTGCTGCGCGTTGACGGGGTTGCTGCGCGCTGGGTTTTTTTGGTGCGGAGCCGCACCAACAGCCAATGCACGACCTCGGTCACCACCCCGACGATTGCGGTTGCGCCCAAGGACACCACCAGCAATGGAACATTGACGACTTCGTCCAGAAGAGGCTGAACCGTTTCGCCAAACACGATCATGAACTTCTCGAAATCGCCGACCGCATTCGTGCGTATCGACTCGATGATAGTCAGGATGGTGATGAAAACCCCTGACAACACGATCGACAAGAACCCCGCCCAAATGCCGTTTGCAAACGCCACGATGAAACCCCATCCTTGGCGTACGGCTAAATTGAAATATCCAATGGTCGCTCCGGCGATCGGGCCCAGAACCTCGACATCCGGGATATTTTGCAGCAGTTGCTCGGCCTCTGGACGGGAAAGCGCCCAATTTACCGCCCAAGCCATCAAAATAGCGCACACGAAGCGAAACGTCAGCATTTGACCCCCCCGGTCAATTCACACGCGTTGCGCAGGCACATGTTTGTGCATCCCCTTCTGATCGGTGGATAATGTGCCCTACCTAGGCGGGTCGACGCAAGGTCATTTGCGTCACATCAGTTGTACCCGCCGCAAAACATGCAGCACAACTGGTAAGATAGAAGTTCCACATGCGCCGAAACCGGTCGTCGAAGCCGAGCGATCTGATCTGATCCCAGCGCGCGTTGAAGTCATGATGCCACTCGCGCAGCGTCCGGGAATAGTCGGTGCCGAAGTCCAATCTGCCCTTGAAGATCAAGCCCTGAGCTTCGGCCTGTCGTTGAGCGACAGTGGGCGCTGCCAGCATACCGCCGGGGAAGATGTACTTCTGCACAAAGTCAGATCCCTTGCGATAGCTGTCGAACAGGTGCTCGGCGATCGTGATCATCTGAATCGAGGCTTCAGCGCCGGGCTTCAACCGGTCGTAGACCGAGCGGAAATATGTCGGCCAATAGCGTTCCCCCACCGCTTCGAACATTTCGATCGATGCGATACCATCATATGATCCGCGTTCGTCACGATAGTCTCGCATTACAATGTTGGCCCGCTCCGCCAAGCCCGCATTGAACAATCGTTCCTTGGCATAGTCGTGCTGTTCGCGGCTCAGCGTCAGCCCCGTGACCTTCGCGCCGCGTTCTTTGATGGCGTATTCGGCGAATCCGCCCCAACCACAGCCGATCTCCAGCACATGGTCATCGGGGGAAAGATTCATACGATCGCAGATTGACCCGTACTTATTTGCTTGGGCCGCCACCATGTCTTCCGCCGGGCTGCTGAAAAGCGCCGACGAGTAGGTCATCGTCCGGTCCAGCCAGATGCCATAAAAGTCATTGCCCAAATCATAGTGGTACGAGATGTTTTTCTTCGACCCGCGCTTCGTGTTCGTATTCAGCCAATGGCGAAAACGTTCATAGGCCCGAACAAGTCCAGCGCCGGTGAAGCCCCGCGCGACGGCCTGATTGTTGATCAGCGCCACATCCAGCAATGCTTGCAGATCCGGACTGTCCCACCAGCCGTCCATATAGGCCTCGCCAAAGCCGGTTTCGCCATCGCGAACCAGCCGGGTAAAGACCCGTTCGTCTTTGACGTCGAAATGCCCGACTGGCCCCGGGCGCGATCCGCGCGCCACGAACACGCGGCCATCGGGCAGTGCGAAAGACATCTGTCCCTGCTCGATCCGCTTGATGATAGAAAATACCGTCTCGCACCAACGGGGCAGATCCTTTTGCCCCTCTGTCGTGTCGAACGCCATTGCGCCCTGTCCCGTCCCCAATCTCTCCGCTTGGTGGAACATTACTCAGATACCTCTTGATGTTTCCAGCGAAAGATTCCGCTCAGTCGCTGGCCTATGCTTGGTGACGTAGCGTCAGGGTCAGGGTACGGGCCAGTGTAGGGGTGAAATTTCGCCCCTTTGATCCACAGCTTAAGCGCCTGCCAATGGATTGCACCCATAATTTTCAGGTTCATCATCGGGTGGACCAGCCACTGCTTCAAGAGATTGAGATCGTTCAGCGGGCGGCGCTGACCGGTCTGGGTAGCGATCAGCCAAAGCCCTGTGTCGTCATGCTGCCGGATTGTCAGTGAAAGCCGGTCTTCTGGCGGGCGGATGCTGAAGCCATAGGTCTGATCCATGCCGATGAAGGGAGAGACAAAGAACTCCTTTTCGACACGGTGCTGCGCGCGGCTCTCATCCCGGCCGATACCGACCACATAAGGGTGCTGATCCCCAAAGGTGTTCTTAACCTCGTAGATCACGCTTTCCATCTGGCCGTTCGCATCCAGACAGAAATAAACGGACAGCGGGTTGAAGACGTAGCCAAGGATACGCGGGAAACTCAGAAGGAAGATCCGCGCAGGCTTCGGGCGTTCCGCGGCCGCCAATTGACTTTCCACCCAAGTCCGCAGATCGCTGCCGTCCCTGGGTCCGTGATCGCGGTGATGGAAGGCCAACAGGCCAAACCGGTCTAAGGCCAACAGCCGCAAGCGGCCAATATCTTCGGCAATCCGATCGACGTCCAGCAGCATCGTGAACACGCGATACCGGAACTGGTGCCGGAATGGTGTGACGCGCATGTGCATCACGTGGCCTTGGTAGAGGCACGGCCGTATGTCCGTTGGCCGGGGGATCACCCCGGGCCTGCCCCTGGAATTCGTCGGGTGGACCCCCGGTCCACCCGTCCCCGGCGTGCCGGGATCTGAATTACTCTGCCGCATGCGGCACTGGCGTCGCCAAGGACGCACCGGTGTTCTTGACCCAACCAGGCCGCCCGCCCAGGGCATCGGCGACACGGAGGCCGGCCGTCAGGCCGTCTTCATGAAAGCCCCAGCCCAGCCAAGCGCCCGCAAACCATATGCCGCGGCGGCCTTGGATAAGATCGATGCCCTTCTGCCCATGGAATGCAGCCGAATCGAAGAGTGGGTGATCATAAGAATATTCGCCGTGGATCAGTGCCGGGTCTGGCTCGGTCGCCGGGTTCAGGCTGATAAACAGCTCGCGATCTTCCGGTATGCCCTGCAACCTGTTCATCCAATAACTGACTTGTGCCGGTCGCCCAGCGTCCACTGCCATACCGTTGGATAGGAAGTTCCAGGACGACCAAACCGACCGACGCTTTGGCATCAAGGCCGGATCCGAATGCAGCAGCACTCGGTTCGAAGAAGTCTGGAAGCCCGACAGGATGCTATGTTGATCGGCATCCTGGCCTTGAAGTAGGCGGCGCGCCACAGGGCCATGCACGGCCATGATGACCTGATCGAAACTGTCTTCCGATCCATCCTCGAACTTTAAAACTGGGCGGACGCCTGATTGGTCTACAGCAGCCACACCTTGTCCCACGATAACACGTGGGCCCAAAGCTGCGGTCAGGCGCGTTACATATTCACGCGAGCCGCCGTCGACCGTTCGCCAACGCTGGGCCGGATCCAAACCTGTCATCAGATCATGGTTCACAAAGAACCGGACAAAGCTTTCTGCCGGAAAGTCCAGCATGTCGCTCAGATTGGTCGACCAGATTGCCCCACCCATGGGCAGGAGGAAGCGTTCCCGGAACCAGCGAGAAAACCTGCGATAGTCCAGCCAACCCGCCAGCGACAGCCCCGCCAAATGGCCTTCGGCCAAGTCCTTAGGCGCGATTCTTGTGAAGCGGATAATGTCGGCAAAGGTGCGCAGGAACCTCGGGTCTGCCGCCCGCCAGCGTTGGGCAAAGATGGTCGAAAGGTTATCACAGGCGTATTCACAGGCACCTTGGTTCAGGGAAAACCCAAAGGACATGTCGGACCAACGGGTCGGCACATCCAGGTGCTCGAACAACGAGGTCAGATTCGGATAGTTCCGGTAGTTGTAGACGATGAACCCGGTATCCACCCACTGAGCACCGTCTGCGTAGTCCACATCCACCGTATGGGCATGCCCGCCGATCCTGGTGTCCCGTTCGAAGACGCGCACATCATGCTGATCCTTCAGCGCCAGGGCTGCCCCCAGGCCGGATATGCCTGCGCCGACGACTGCAATCTTCATGAAGGACCCTCTCTTGCTCTTCTTAGGCAGCGACGCGGTTTGAATACGCGCTCAGTGCCCTCTCCCGACCCTCAGCTAGTCCGATGATCGGATTTGGGTAGGGCTGACTTACACTTAGCCCCCATGACAGAGGCGCGGCTTCAAAGAAGGCCAGGGCATCTTCATGCGGATTGGACCGGCCTTCGGCCAGGAAACGGTCGCGATAGCCATGGTCCGGATCGAACTTTTCGGCCTGCGTGTCGGGGTTGTAGACCCGGAAATAGGGCGCCGCATCGGGTCCTGATCCGGCAGTCCACTGCCAGCCCATCGCGTTCGCGGCTGGATCCCAGTCGATCAGGCAATCGCGGAACCAGGCCTCGCCCACCTGCCAATGGGTCATCAGATGCTTCGTCAAGAAACTTGCCACCAGCATCCGCGTGCGGTTGTGCATGGTGCCTGTCACATACATCTCGCGCATGGCGGCATCGACCATCTCAATACCCGTCATGCCACGCCGCCAGGCTTCGGCGTCATCATTGTCATCACTCCATGGGAAGGCGTCCCACTCTGTCCGCCAGTTGCCGGATGTAATGTGGGGCGTGTGATACATCAGGTGATAGGCGAACTCGCGCCAGGCAACTTCCTTCAGGAAATGCTCGGCCTCAAGTCCGGCACCGGAAAGCGTCTCCATGGCATGCCATCCCGCATGCCAAAGCTGATGCGGAGAAATCTCGCCATAGGTCAGGTTTTCCGAAAGCCCGGACACGGCATGCCGTGATGGAAAGTCGCGTTCCGATTTGTATCTCGCGATCCTGGTCGCGATGAACGCATCCAGCCGGGCCTTGGCTTTGGTTTCACCGACATGGGCGTGCCGGGCCACGACGGCTGCACCGCGCCGCATCGCGTCGCCCAAGCCCCAGTCGTCCAAGGCATCGCTGGTTGGCCAGGTCTCTGGCGCTCGCAAATCGCCAGGCTCAGGGATCAAAGACCTTACCGGCACATCTCGCACCGCTTTCCAGAAAGGTGTGTAAACCCGGTAGAGCCCGCCGGTTTTGGTCTCGACCGTCCAGGGCTCGAACAGCAAGCTGGAATTGACGCTGTGTGCCTCGACCCCTTGCGCCGTCAACTCCGCCTTGATCGCTTTGTCGCGGGCGATGCCCTCAGGATCATAAACCCGGGACCAGACAACGCGGCGTGCACCGGTCTCGGCAATCAGATCTTGCAAGACCTTATTTGCCGATCCTCGGCGCAGAATCAGACGGCTGCCTCGCGCCTTTAAATCACTGGCCAGCATCCGCAGACTTTCGCCCAGCCGCCATTTCGGGGCAGCGCCGTAGGTGTCTTCGATCACTGGATCCAAAATAAAGACTGGGACCACTGGGCCACCAGACTCCAAAGCCTTTATCCAGCCGGGATGATCCGCGAGGCGGAGATCTCGACGAAGCCACAGAACTGTTGGGGTTTGAGGCGGGATTGCGTCGGCCATTATCGGGGATCGTTTCCTTTATGATCCTTACGCAATGCCCAGGGAATTGGATCAGTCGAACGCATTGGAAACAGAAAATTAATAATTATGTTTAACAACGGGACGACCAGTCGAGTTTCATGGCAGAAGCACCGATGAGCGCGACCATCATTGAATTGACCCCGCATCTTAGCCGGTCACTTCACCGTGCAGTTCCAGATGCTGAGATCTCAGCGCTGTCCGAACTACGCCGGGCACGAATTCGCATTGCCCAGCTCGAGGCCAATCTCGCTCAGGCGATGAATGACAGTCTGATGCACTTCAACCGCGCCCGTCATGCCGAGCGCAAGCTGGCCGAGTTGATGAATGAGTCGTCTGAGGACCCGGTCCAGGGCGAATTTGGAATCTAAGTCTCTAACGCAATCCTCTCGGTCTGATCCGTCTTTGCGTTCCGCGAGTCGGGCGTTTTTCTGACCCAGATGAGAGCGAAGTCGAGAGCGCTTGCCTATTTTTTAATCGGACTCTGAAAATCTGATACTCACGGTCTCGATATCAGTTGTTATTGCCTGTTGTTTGTGCACCATTTGCCGCCAGTGCAACAAGGGCGTATTGCTGTGGCGCAACCAGCCGTTTCGGAACATCAGCGTGTCACACCGCAACCACGGGCGATTGGTAGAGTTGATCTAACCGCACGTCCTCGTGCTGACCGCACCGTTTTACAGCGCTTTCGTCAGCAAGGTTCTGCGAAGGCGTTGTTTCCCAAAACAAGCGGGCATGACCTGCAGGCGGTTTTGCTGAACACCGCAGGCGGTGTCACCGGCGGCGATGAATTTGCCTACCGTATTGAGGCTGAAGCGGGCGGATGCCTCAGCTTGGCCACCCAAACGGCCGAGCGGGCCTATCGCGCACAGCCTGGGCAAACTGGGCAGATCCTTACGCATTTAACGGCTCAGCAAACGGCCAGGATCGATTGGCTGCCGCAGGAAACAATTCTTTTCGACGGCTGCAGCCTGTCGCGAAAGCTGGATGTCGAGCTGAGTGATCAGTCCACGCTTCTGGCTGTCGAGCCCCTGGTTCTGGGCCGAAAGGCGATGGGTGAGCGGCTGAACCATATTTTTTTCAGCGACACATGGCGCATTCGGCAGAACGGGCGCTTGGTGTTCGCGGACAGCCTGCGTCTGAAAGGGCCGGGCGTCGAACTGATCAATCGGCCTGCGGTTTTGGCCGGAGCCGGGGCGATGGCAACGATACTTCTGGTTGCCGAAACAGCGGATCGGCACTTATCGGCGTTGCGGTATGTCTTGCCTGACCACGCAGGCGCCAGCATAGTTCGCCCGGGCGTACTGGTCGCCCGGATCGTTGCGATGGATGGCTTTGCACTCCGGACAGCTCTGATCCCGATCGTAGAACTTCTCAGGGGCGCGCCCCTGCCAACTGTCTGGAAGATGTAGCCATGCAACTAACCCCCAGGGAAAAGGATAAACTGCTGGTCAGCCTGGCCGCCATGGTGGCCCGCAGGCGCCTGGAAAGGGGGGTTAGACTGAACCATCCCGAGGCCATATCATTGATCACAGATTTCGTCGTTGAGGGCGCCCGGGATGGCAAGTCGGTCGCCGATCTCATGGAGGCCGGCGCCCATGTCGTGACCCGGGACCAATGCATGGAGGGCGTCGCCGAGATGATCCAAGATGTGCAGGTCGAAGCGACGTTTCCCGACGGGACGAAGCTGGTCACCGTGCACCAGCCCATCCGGTAACCCATGGTCTTGGTCGTCTTTATCGTGCTGACAATCTTGATTGGCGCGGTGGTGCCGCAGGTGCTGGTGCCGCGCCTGCCCGCGCGCCACGCGGTGCTGATCGCCTCGGTCGTCACTCTGGCCCTGGGCGCCGGGGCAGTATGGGTCGGGGCGCAGATCTTCGGCGCCCTGGGCGTCGAAGAGGCAGGATCTGCGTTTGATCGGGGCTTCAACGCTTGGAAGCTGATGCTGCTGATTGCGCCTGGTTCGGCCATTCATGCGAACAAAAACCGGAAAGAGGCCGCCCAATGATCCCGAGAGTTCGTAGGATGGGTGCCAACCCATCCCTGATCAGGAGGCAATCGTGATCCCCGGAGAAGTCATAACCGCCGCCGACGACATCACCTTGAACGAGGGGCGAGAGGCGATCACGCTGATGGTCGCCAATACCGGCGACCGGCCGGTGCAGGTCGGCTCGCACTACCACTTTGCTGAAACGAATTCGGGCCTGGACTTTGATCGAGCGGCCGCCAGGGGAATGCGTTTGGACATCGCCGCTGGCACCGCCGTCCGGTTCGAACCCGGCCAGTCACGCGAGGTCACACTGATCACGCTGTCCGGTGCCCGACGCGTATTTGGGTTCAACCAGGCCGTGATGGGGGATTTGTAATCAGTCAAATTCCGATAAGATAACATAATTTATCAAGGAGTTAATAAAATGGGAGCCTTTTCTGAAGTATTCACCATGAGGTTTTGGAAATTTTTATTTTCGCTGCGTGTATGGAATTGGGTGCCGAGTGTGCTGATATCTGTCGTTGCTATTGGTCTGATTTGGATGGACCTATCCTGGCAAAAATATGAAATTGATTGGAAGCACATTGCATTGCTCGCGATCGCTATATTGCCTTGGGCACGCTCATTCTTAGCATCGATCAGCATTTCATCCACTGGCTTTGAAGTTCACCTTCGTGAGTTGGAAGAGACAGTATCTGCGATTGTCGAAGGTCAAACTGAACCTGATGACATCGACACAGCACCGACTAGAAGAGAAGCAAATGAAATCGAAAAGCTTGATCAAAGTCAGAAGCAAATTCTTTCGGCAATTCTGAACAGTAATAAATACACGCTGCGATCAGTTTCTGGAATCAGGAAAGATGCCAGCATTCCTCGTGAATTTAGCGTTCGATTGATGCTGGAAGAACTACATGATGGCGACTTTGTAAGGAAGGCAGTTGGTCGGAAAGGAAATATACTTTGGGCGATTACGTCAAAAGGCCGAAAGGCAGTAAGTTCGTGAACAATGGAAAGGACTAGGAGCAAGTAAATGCCCACCACACTCGCCCGCCAAGACTATGCCGCCATGTTTGGCCCGACCACCGGGGACAAGGTGCGCCTGGCCGACACGGACCTGTTCATCGAGGTTGAACGCGACGTCACCACCTATGGCGAAGAAGTAAAGTTTGGCGGCGGCAAGGTGATCCGCGACGGCATGGGTCAATCCCAAGTCACGCGCGCCGATGGGGCCGTGGACACCGTGATTACCAATGCGCTGATAGTCGACTATACCGGCGTCTATAAAGCAGACGTCGGCCTGAAGGACGGACGCATCCACAAGATCGGCAAGGCCGGGAACCCGGACACGCAGCCGGGCGTCGACATCGTCATCGGGCCGGGCACCGAGGCCATCGCGGGCGAGGGTAAGATCTTGACCGCCGGAGGGTTCGACGCGCATATCCACTTCATCTGTCCGCAGCAGATCGAGGATGCGCTGCATTCCGGCCTGACCACCATGCTGGGCGGTGGCACGGGGCCGGCACACGGGACGCTCGCCACGACTTGTACCCCCGGTCCATGGCATATCGGGCGGATGCTGCAATCGCTGGATGCGTTCCCCATCAACTTTGGCCTCAGCGGCAAAGGCAATGCCTCGGTCCCCGCAGCGCTTGAGGAAATGGTCAAGGGCGGGGCCTGTGCCCTGAAACTGCATGAAGACTGGGGCACCACCCCAGGTGCCATCGACTGCTGCCTGTCCGTCGCCGACGACATGGACGTCCAAGTGATGATCCACACGGACACCTTGAACGAAAGCGGTTTTGTCGAGAACACTGTCGCAGCCATGAAAGGCCGTACCATCCACGCCTTCCACACCGAGGGCGCTGGCGGCGGCCACGCCCCGGACATCATCAAAGTCTGCGGCGAGGGTCACGTGATCCCCTCCTCGACCAACCCGACGCGGCCCTTCACGGTGAACACGATAGACGAGCACCTCGACATGCTGATGGTCTGTCACCATCTCGACAAGTCGATCCCCGAGGATGTCGCCTTCGCCGAATCCCGGATTCGGCGCGAAACCATCGCCGCGGAAGATATCCTGCACGACATGGGTGCGTTTTCGATCATCGCCTCGGACAGTCAGGCCATGGGCCGGATTGGCGAGGTCCTGATCCGCACTTGGCAGACTGCCCATAAGATGAAAGTGCAAAGGGGGCGCTTGCCTGAAGAGACCGGAGACAATGACAACCAGCGCGTCCGGCGCTACATCGCCAAGTACACGATCAACCCGGCCATCGCCCACGGCATGTCCGCAGAAATCGGCTCGATCGAGGAAGGCAAACGCGCTGACCTCTGCCTATGGAACACCGCCTTCTTTGGGGTCAAACCCGAAATGGTGCTGGTCGGCGGCACAATCGCCTGCGCCCAGATGGGAGACCCGAACGCCTCCATTCCCACTCCGCAGCCGGTCTATACCCGCCCGATGTTTGGTGCGTTCGGACGGTCCTTGGAAAAGTCCTCCGTGACCTTCGTCTCCGCCGCGGCGCAAGCCCAAGGAATCGGCGATACGCTGGGTCTGGCCAAAGACACGGTCGCCGTCGAAAACACGCGTAAGATCGGCAAATCCTCGATGAAGCTGAACGACGCGACGCCAGAGATTGAAGTTCATCCGGAAACCTACGAGGTCCGCGCGAATGGCGAATTACTGACCTGCGAGCCTGCCGAGGTCCTGCCCATGGCGCAGCGCTATTTCATGTTCTAGGCTCTCATGGTTTTTAGGAGTGTGACGATGAAAACCGCTTTGATTGCCGCCTTGCTGGCAGCATGCGCGACTGTAGCTTACGCTGCCTGCCCGGTTCCCGCCGATTTGGACAGCGGGATCAAGATCGAGGACCGTGCTGGCGGCGTTGGGTATTATAAACGACGACCGAATGGTTTGATCCGCGAGGATTACGACATCGAAGAAGAAGAAGGCTATTGGGTCGAGTCCGTCTTAGGCGTCTACCTGACCAGGGACGGCAACCTAAAGTTTGGTGAAGAGGAACCGGCCACCGAATCTCGGTTCAACCATGCAGTCCCCTTGGATCAATTGCCGGTGCCCGCCGAAGGCGTGACGTGGAACGGCGAAGTCACGCTGTCCAGACAGGGCAAACCCGATGAAATCGAACGCAAAACCATGAGCGTGGGTCCCGAGACGACACTGACCATCGGAAAGTGCACCTACAAAAGCTTCCTGGTCACCATGATCACAGATTTTGCCGACGGCACCGACTTGGTCGGCCAGATGCACTACATGCCAGAGATGGGGTTTTCCTTCTATTCCGGCTATGGCTCGCGCAAGGACTGGTTGACGGATTACTATGTGCCCCGGTCAATCGAGGCGGTGGCCAGGTAATGCTGCGCGCGGCCGAGGCCCGGCACGAACATGCCGGTGACCCAGTGCCGATCGACCGGGTCAGCATGTCCTATCAAGACCGTTACCTGCGGCGGCGTACAGTGGACGGTGTCGACGGCGAGGCGATTTTGATCGACCTGCCGTCGGCCTGTTCATTGAACGATGGCGATCGGTTGGTGTTGGAGGACGGGCGTCACATCGAGGTCACGGCAGCAGTGGAGGATCTGTTGGAGGTCCGCGCGGCCGACCCGGCGGTACTTGCCCGGCTGGCCTGGCATATCGGCAACCGGCACACGCCCTGCCAGGTTGAAGCCGGGCGCTTGCTGATCCAACGCGATCACGTGCTGGAGGATATGTTGGGGAAGCTGGGGGCGCAGACCGCCCATGTTACCGAGCCTTTCCGGCCGGAAGGCGGCGCCTATGGCCATGGCCGGACCCACGCGCATTCCCATTCCCATAACCCGCACGAAGATCCGAACGCGCATATCCCGCACCGTCACGAATGAGGCATCCGATGAAGATCTTCAATCCTGGGACGCACCATCAAAGTCTGGATCACGCGCGGACATATGCGTTGTTCGAACTGGCCTATACGGCTGTCGATTTCCTGGCCGCGATGTTGTTCCTGATCGGATCGATTCTGTTCTTTGACGAAGCGACGACTTATCTGGCGACTTGGCTATTCGTGATTGGCAGTTTTTGCTTCGCACTGAAGCCAACCTTGAAGCTGCTGCGCGAGCTTAAGTACTGGCGCATGGGCAAATTCGACCAACTGGCCGAAAAGGCCGCGAATGAATGACGGCAGAGACCCTGCGGCTGATGGCATGGCTGTCCCCTGCCTATCCGGTAGGGGCCTACACCTATAGCCACGGGCTGGAATGGGCGGTGTCCAGCGAGTCCGTTTTCAACACCAGCACAGCAATGGCTTGGATTGCCGACGCGCTGCAACATGGGTCCGGCCGGAATGACGCAATCCTTTTGGCCCATGCCTGGCGGGCAGCAGGCGATCCCGATGCTTTGGCAGAATTGGCCGAGCTGGCGGCCGCGCTGGCGCCATCGGCGGAACGATTGTTGGAGACGCAGGCGCAAGGTGCGGCCTTTGCCGATGTGACAGAGGCTGCTTGGAACAGTGACCACTGCCGGCATGCGCCTTATCCAGTGGCGCTGGGCGCCGCGGCGGGCCAGGCGGGGATCGATCTACACCTGACTACGGCGACGTTTCTTCAGGCTTTCGTGTCCAATCTGGTCTCTGCCGCAATTCGTCTTGTTCCGCTTGGTCAGACCGACGGGCAAAGGATCATCGCCGAGTTGCTGCCCTGTTGCCAGCAGGTCGCCGAAGAGGGAAACAATGCCCACCTGGATGAATTGGGCGGGTCCGCGGTTTTGGCCGATATCGCGTCCATGCGGCATGAAACCCAAGAAGTAAGGCTTTTCCGATCATGATCGATGACAGCTATGCCAAGGGCCAGGGCTTGGCCGAAGAATTTAATCCCGGGATGGAGGCGGCCTTGGCCGGGCGCTACGACGAACTGGTTCCGGGCATGTCGAAGTCCTTGGTCGACTTTGCCTGGGGCCAGCAATATGGCCGCGACGGGCTAGATATGAAGACCCGCTGGCTAGCCACGATCGCGGCCTTGACCGCTATAGGTGGCCAAACTCGCCCTCAACTCAAGGTTAACATCGCGGCGGCAATCAGGGCCGGGGCCACGCAGCGCGAAGTCGGCGAAGTGATCTGGCAGATGGCGCTCTATGGCGGCTTCCCGGCTGCGATCAATGGCCTGAACGCGGCCCTGGAAGTGTTCGAAGAACAAAACGATGCCTAGTCCCCACGGCCCATTGCGCGTTGGTATCGGTGGCCCCGTCGGGGCGGGCAAGACCACTCTGACGGCGGCGCTCTGCAAAGCACTGCGGGACGATTACTCCGTCGCCGCCATCACCAACGATATCTACACCCAGGAAGACGCCGAGGCGCTGATGCGTATGCAGGCCTTGCCGCTCGATAGGATCAAGGGCGTGGAAACCGGTGGCTGCCCGCATACGGCAATCCGGGAAGACGCCTCGATCAACCTGGCCGCAGTGGCGGAACTGCGCGAGGAACACCCGGACCTAGAGCTGATCTTGATCGAAAGCGGCGGGGACAACCTTTCCGCCACATTCAGCCCGGAACTCGCGGATCTGACGCTCTATGTTATCGACGTGGCCGCCGGAGAGGAGATCCCGCGTAAGGGTGGTCCGGCCATCACCCGCTCGGATCTTCTGGTGATAAATAAGACCGATCTGGCACCGCATGTGGGCGCGTCGCTAGAGGTCATGCGCGATGACGCGAAGCGCATGCGCGGTGATCGGCCCTTTGTTTTCACGGCGTTGCGCAAGAACGATGGGGTTGATGATATCGCGGCATTCATCGCCCGGCGGGGTGGATTGCAAGCGACCTGAAGCCCTTTTAATGTCATAGATTCAGAGGCTTTGTGGATCTGGCGTGAAAAATTTCTGATTAACTCGCGCGATAGGTTTCACAAGCGCGTCACAAAACGCCTATAGTTCCGGTAGGCGCCGAAGGGAATCATATAGAGCGCCGTCATCGAGCGCGGTTGATCCCTTGGGTGATCAGACATCGCTCTCGCTTCGGGAAGGAACACGAGAATGAAATTCCGCACAATTTTTGCTGCCGCGACGTTCAGCGTCGCATCGTTCGGCATGGCCCACGCCGCGCCGGTGGAAGTCAATTTCTGGCACGCGATGGGTGGCGCGCTGGGCGAGCGGGTCGACGCCATGGCCGCCGACTTCAATGCCAGCCAATCCGAGTACCAGATCAACGCGGTCTATAAGGGCAACTATACCGAGACGATGACCTCGGCGATTGCGGCCTTCCGCGCGAAAGAACAGCCGCACATCGTGCAGGTCTTCGAGGTCGGCACCGCGACCATGATGGCCGCTGAAGGCAAGGGCGCCGTCTATCCCGTCCATAAGTTGATGGCGGACGCGGGTGTCGAGTTTAATCAGGACGATTATCTGCCCGCGGTGGTGTCCTACTACACAGACACGGACAACAAGCTGCTGTCGCTGCCATTCAACTCTTCGACCCCGGTGCTTTGGTATAACAAATCCAAACTGGACGAGTTGGGCATTGCCGTGCCGACAACCTGGTCTGAGTTGGAAGCTGCAGCCGCAAAGGCGAAAGAAGGCGGCGTCGATGCGCCTTTGTCCTTCGGTTGGCAGTCCTGGGTGCAGATCGAAAACTATTCGGCCTGGCACAATGTTGACATCGGGACACAAGAGAACGGCTTTGCCGGCCTCGACACCGAGTTGACCATCAACAATGACAATGTCGTCGGCCACATCCAGCGCATTGCAGATATGGGCAAGAAGGGTCTCTTCAAATACGGCGGCCGCCGCGGTGACAGCCGGGCAATGTTCGTAAACGGTGAGACAATCTTCTGGCTGAACTCCTCCGCCTACTACGGCGGCTTCAAGAACGACATCACCGAATGGGAATTCGCCCAGACCATGCTGCCATTGGATGAGGGCGCGGCCTCTGCCCCGCAGAACTCGATCATCGGTGGGGCGACCCTTTGGGTGCTGACCGGTCACGAAGCTGAAGAGTACAAGGGCGTCGCCGAGTTCTTTGCATTCCTGTCCTCGGCTGAACAGCAAGCGGCCTGGCACCAGGGCACGGGCTATGTGCCGATCACCATGGCGGCTTACGAGCTGTCGAAAGAGCAAGGCTTCTATGACTCGAACCCTGGCACCGACACGGCGATCAAGCAACTCAGCCTGAACACGCCGACGCCTGCCTCGAAGGGACTGCGTTTCGGCAACTTCGTGCAGATCCGTGACATCATCAATGAAGAGATGGAAGCGGTCTGGTCGGGCGACAAAGACGCGAAGACCGCCATGGATGCAGCGGTCGAGCGCGGCAACGCCCTGCTGCGTAAGTTCGAAGACGCAAACGACTAAGACGATTGGGCGGGCCTGATCGGGCCCGCCCGCCACCCCGATGAAGCGCGTCATCTTCCGCCATCGCTGGTTGCCGTATCTGCTGGTCGCCCCGCAGATCATCGTGACGTTGGTCTTTTTCATCTGGCCAGCGATCCGGGCACTGGAGACGTCGTTCTTCCTGGAAGATGCGTTTGGTTTTTCGCGGGAATTCGTCTGGTTCCGCAATTATGTCGACCAATTCAGCGACCCATCCTATTTAAAGTCGTTCTGGACGACCCTGGTCTTTGGATTGTCCGTCACGTTTCTGGCCATGAGCATTTCTCTGGCCTTGGCGGTTGCGGCCAACCGGGTCATCAAGGCTGCCACGGCCTATCGGACCTTCCTGATCTGGCCCTACGCAGTCGCGCCTGCGCTGGCGGGCGTGGTCTGGTACTTCATGATGAACCCCAGCCTTGGGATCTTCGCCTACTGGCTGAAGGGCATCGGCTATGAATGGAACCACTATGTGAACGGCAACCAGGCCCTGGCCATGGTGGTCGTCGCCGCTGCCTGGAAGCAGATCAGCTATAACTTTCTGTTCTTCCTGGCCGGATTGCAGTCGATCCCGAAATCACTGATCGAGGCCGCGGCCATCGACCGGGCAGGGCCATTCCGCCGGTTCTGGTCGATCACGTTTCCGCTGTTGTCGCCGACGACATTCTTCCTGCTGGTCGTGAACCTCGTCTATGCGTTCTTCGACACCTTCGCGATCATTCACGCAACCACATCTGGCGGGCCTGCGGACGCGACCTCGATCCTGGTCTACAAGGTCTACAATACCGGTTTCGTCGGTCAGGATTATGGCGGCTCGGCCGCGCAATCGGTGGTGCTGATGGGGATGGTCATCCTGATGACCGTGATCCAGTTCCGCTATGTCGAGCGGAGGGTGCAGTACTGATGACCTGCCAAATTGAATGCGCTGGTGCGCATACATCTTCGCATCAGCCCCTCCTGGCCTCCCGTCGCTGTTGGGCCTCGGACCAATGGCGCACCAATAGCAACCTGGGGAGGGACGCGTGTGGATGCGGTCACTTTGATATGACGGAGGGCGCGCATGGTTGAGAACCGCCCATACCTGGCCATCTTGACCCATGTCGCGTTGATCCTGGGGGTGTTCTTCCTCTGCTTCCCGGTGTGGATGGCGCTGGTTGCCTCGACCCATGGGGCGGATGCGCTGTCGAAATCTCCGATCCCGATGTGGTTTGGGGACTTTGGTGTCGACAACTACACGCAGCTTCTGTCCGGCGGCCTGCCGGAAGCCGGCGGCGTGCCGGTGGCGGGCATGATGCTGAACTCGCTGATCATGGCCCTGGGGATCACGATCGGCAAAATCGCAGTGTCGTTGTTGGCGGCCTTTGCGATTGTCTATTTCCGGTTCCCATTCCGCATGGGGTTCTTCTGGCTGATCTTCATCACTCTAATGCTGCCCGTCGAGGTTCGGATCCTACCCACATTCGATGTGGTGACCCGGCTGGACATGCTGAACACCTATCCTGGCTTGATCATCCCACTGATCGCCTCGGCCACCGCCACCTTCCTCTTCCGGCAGTTCTTCATGACCGTACCGGATGAGTTGGTCGAGGCCGCCCGGATCGACGGCGCCGGACCGATGCAGTTCTTCTGGGATATCCTGATCCCGCTCAGCCGGACGAACATAGCCGCACTGTTCATCATACTCTTTATCTTCGGGTGGAACCAATACCTCTGGCCGCTGATCATCACGACTGAGGAAGGCTTCTACACCATCGTCATGGGCATCCAGCGGATGGTGAATTCCGGCGAAGCACTGCCGGTCTGGCACTACATTATGGGCACTGCGATCCTGGCGATGCTGCCGCCGGTGCTGGTGGTGATCGCGATGCAGAAACTCTTCGTCAAAGGTCTGGTGGAGCAAGAGAAATAGATGGCAGGGCTGGATCTGAGCGGGGTCACCAAGACCTATCCTGGCGGTGTGATGGCGGTCTCGGGCGCAACATTCAACGTGGCCGATGGCGAGTTTATCGTGCTGGTCGGTCCCTCGGGCTGCGGTAAGTCCACCTTGCTGCGCATGATTGCAGGGCTCGAGACGATCACCGAGGGTGATGTGTCCATTGACGGCACGCGGGTAAACGATATGGAGCCCGGCGATCGCGACATCGCCATGGTGTTCCAAAACTATGCGCTCTACCCACACATGTCTGTCTACGATAACATGGCCTACGGTTTGAAAAACCAGGGCATGCCGAAGGACCAGATCAAGCAACGGATCGATCAGGCAGCAGAGACCCTGCAATTGACCGAGTATCTGGCCCGCAAGCCCCGGCAACTGTCCGGTGGTCAACGTCAGCGGGTCGCGATGGGGCGGGCGATTGTCCGGGATCCCAAAGTGTTCCTGTTCGATGAACCTCTGTCGAACCTGGACGCAAAGCTGCGCACCCATATGCGGTCCGAACTGAAGGAAATGCATCGCCGTCTGGGCGCGACCTTCATCTTTGTGACCCATGATCAGGTCGAGGCGATGTCGCTGGCCGACCGCATTGTTGTGCTGAACGGCGGCAAGATTGAACAGATCGGCGCGCCGATGGAGCTTTATGCAACCCCCGCGACTGAGTTCGTGGCTGGGTTTATCGGCACCCCCCCGATGAACATGATATCGCTGGATGGATCTATCGGATCCCTACTGAAAGATGCTGCCCCCGCCGGTGCACATATGGCAGGCCTTCGCCCGGAAGCCGTGGGGTCGAGCGACCCGCAGACAGCAGAGATTACCGGCCAGGTCGCCCTATCAGAAGTCCTGGGGGCCGAAACGGTTCTCTACGCGGATGTATCGGTCCGGGACGGTGCTGGGCCCAACCAGCGTCTGGCACTCCGGCATGCTGGGGCCGGGGCCCCTGCAGAAGGCGATACCATCGGTATTCAAATCAATCCCACAGATTTGAGTTGGTTCGACGGCAACGGACAGCGCATCGGCTGATGCGTCGCCCCCTTCTTCATCTGGCCAGAAATATCCCGGAGCGCGAGGCAGAGCCTCGCCTTGGCCCAACGGGCCAAATGGCACCCCAATCAGGCCACACGCCGTGGGCTGACCTGGGGCGCCTCGACCGGATACCCGTCCCTGGTCTGCGGAAGTTTGCGGTCCAGAATATTGCTGGCCACTTGCGTCCGCAGAACCTGGGCGGTTCCCCCTCCAATCGTGAACATCCGAGCGTCCCGAACCATGCGTTCCACCGCACGGGCACGGGAATATCCCGCGGCGCCATGCAGTTGCAGTGCATCGTTAGTGACTTTCACGGCAGTTTCCGCCGCCAGAACTTTGGCCTGGGCCGCCATCGCCATGTCCGGGAAGCCACCGTCACCCGACGCCGCGGCCTTCCAGATAAGCGCCTGGGAAGCGGCCAGCCCGATGGACATATCCGCCAGCATCCATTGCAGGCCCTGGAATTCCGCGATGGGCCGGCCGAATTGTTCGCGCTCTTGCACATAGTCGACGGCCAATTCGTAGGCGCCCTGGGCAACGCCCAGGGCGACCGTCGCGGCCCCCACTCTTTGAGAGTTATATGCTGTCATCAGTTTGCCGAAGCCGCGGCCTGGCGCACCGGCTTGAACAACCATGTCATCGGCAACGAACATATCCTCGAAGAACATTTGCGCTTCCGGAATACCGCGCAGGCCCATCGTCGGTTCGCGCTCGCCAACACGCAGGCCCGGCGTCTCATCGCGGATTGCCAGGAAGCCCCCAATGCCCAGGTCCTGCCCGCCGTCAATCATCCGGGCGAACACCAGATGCAGCCGGGATACACCGCCGCCGGTGATCCAGTGCTTCATGCCATTCAGCACCCAGCCACCGTCGACCCGCCGCGCGGTGGTGGCCATCTCGGTCGCGGCTGATCCTGCCCCAGGCTCGGTGATACAGATCGCGGGCTTGTCACCAGCCAGCACCAGCCCCGCAGCCATCCGCTTTTGATCTTCTGACCCATAGGCCATCACGGCGGACACACCGCCCATGTTTGTCTCCACCACAATCCGGGCAGAGACCGCACAGGTTCGCGCGATTTGTTCCACAACGATGGCGGTGTCCAACCATGTGAGTCCCTGACCGCCATACTCCTTTGGGATCGTCATGCCGATGAACCCGGCTTCATTCATCAAGGCGATGTTGTCCCAAGGATATTGCTCGGACCGATCCACCTCGGCTGCACGCGCTTTGATCGAACCATCTGCAAGAGCTTTCGCGCGCGCCTGCAGATCAGTTTGTTCCGATGAAAGTGCGTACATGACCTGTCCCCTCGCATGGCCTTATCACGGTTTTGTGAACAGAGTACCCGTTTGAAAAGTAAAATGGAAACGAGTTATCTTCACGTTAACTGTGAGGAATATTAACAGATCATGATCAACACGAAGCATCTCGACTCGCTATTGGCCATTGCCCAGCACGGCAGTTTCTCGGCAGCGGGGCAGGCTGTCGGGCGCAGCCATTCGGCCATCAGTTTGCATATCAAGGCGTTGGAGGAGGATCTGAGCACCCGTCTGGTCGATCGAACGCAGCGCCCACCAGTGCTGACCCCGGACGGTGAAGCCTTGGCGGAGCAGGCCCGGCGGCTGCACCGTGTTCTCGGCGATATCAACGCCATCGGCCAGGGTGATAATCTGGCCGGGACGCTTGCCGTGGGCATCGTGCCAACTGCGATGGCCCATCTGGCCGCTCCGGCCATGGCAGGGCTGCGCGCCCGGCATCCAGATCTGCGGCTAGAGATTCGCACTGGTCTATCTGGAGAACTGGCGCAATCCGTTCAGGCAGCCGATCTGGATGCAGCCCTATTGACTGGGCCTGATTTGACACCCGAAGATCTGGTTCTGCACAAGGTCGTCGAAGAACCCTTGGTCGTGATTGCTCCCCCGGGCACAACCGCTCAATCCGACGCGGAGTTATTGGTGTCTCATCCCTTCATCTGGTTTTCGCGCAAAACATGGGCCGGTCAGCAAATCGAACGCCGCCTCTTGGATCGTGGGCTGAACGTCTCGCATTCCACAGAGGTAGACAGCCTCGAGGCCATCGAGGCGCTCGTTCGCCATGGTTTGGGCGTATCCGTCGTTCCGTGGCGCGGGACAGCCCAGGATCTTTTTGTCATACCGTTTGGTCAACCGCAGGCCAGTCGCCGCCTTATGCTCACCGCGCGGCGGCGGACGCCGAAGACCCGGCTGATCAAGGCCCTGCTGGACGCTTTGCGCGCGATCCAAAGCACATAAGCTTGGGGTTTCGCCGCCCGTATCCCTATATAGGACCTACTATGCAGGGGCAGGAGAATGATCGAAGATTGGCGCAAGATACTCGCAGGGGTGTTGGCGATCGGTGTCTTCGTCGTTTTGATCGGTTTTCTGAAAATGCGGAATTGGATGCCGTTCGTGGCCGCCGGTGCGGTGTGGGGCTTTGTGATGCTGGCCACCGCCAAACCCCCGATCCGCAAGGGCCCAGGCGGTGCCAAGGACCGCGCCGGCCGTAAAGAGGAAAACCGCGCGATCGGATTGCTGGAAGCCGCCGCAAAGCGGCTTCGCCGCCTGTCGCGGCAAGCCCCGGCGGCCGACAGGCCGATGTTTCAGCGGATGGCAGACCTGTTCGACGAACTGAAGATCCACCACATCGCAAACCCGGCGCATGTGAAGCTGACAGATAAGTTTCGCAAGCACGTCATGGGGCGCATGTTGGCCACCGTCGAAGACTATATCGACCTGGCAAAGCGTGCGGGACCGGATCAGCAAGAACGCCTTGGCCAGATCTCACAGCACATGACCGAGTTCATCCCGGTGCTGGAGCGGATAGACCAGGCCTGTTTGGACAACGATCTGACGACGTTGGAGATCAATGTCGAGGTTCTGAACGAGCAATTGAACCGCCGGCCAGGTCCGCGCTGAGCTAAATGCCCCGCTAAATTGCACTTGGCCGCAGTTCGGCCCATAACGATCTGGATTGGATGTCTCTCGGGGGTCTCCAGTGCGGATATTCTTGCGCCTTTGCGGGGCTTTAGTCTTTGGGCTGATCATGGTGGCGGTCCATTGGTTGCCCATTGGACAGTTCCTCGAGCGTGAATACGGGCTGCCATTGCTCTATAAAATGCGCGGAAATCTGCCTGCGCCGCAGAACGCGCTTGTGAT
This sequence comes from Pseudomonadota bacterium, assembly GCA_039028795.1. Taxonomy (GTDB): domain Bacteria; phylum Pseudomonadota; class Alphaproteobacteria; order Rhodobacterales; family Rhodobacteraceae; genus Thermohalobaculum. Next base: position 79,410 of record JBCCHJ010000007.1, on the reverse strand, counting down.
CGGTCTGGACAACGACTCGGTCAAGTCGATGAACAGCCATTTCAATTTTGGCGCCAAGCCCTGGCCCTTGTTGGACGACTGCCTGCCAGAGCACGCGAAAGAGGATCTAAAGACCGCGGTAAACATCAACCATATTCCGCGGGCATTGCATGGCTGCCTGGTCGACGTTTTGACTGCGCGAGGCGCGAAGGTCATCGTCTTCGACATCAACTTCAACCTCAGCCGCCCAGGCGATGCAAATTTCGCTGCCGCCGTCGGACGGGCAGGGAACGTTCTGCTGTTCGAACGGTCCAGCGGCTCCTCACAAGGTTTCATGATCCAGCGCCAGAGACCGACAGAACTGATCCTCAAGGCCGCAAAAGGAACGGTTGCGTTTCAGGTTGATTCAGCCCGCGGAGAAATCACAACAGGCTATCTGACCAGATATGCCGGCTTCGACGATTTGCGCGCAATGCCTGACCGGGCCTGGATGGAACATACCGGCGGCGACCTCGCAGTCGCGCCAAATCTGATCCAGCCATTTTGGATGTATGGGCCGCCGCGCAGCATCGATACCGTTCAGATCGGTGCGGTCTTCAACCCAGATACACCGGACGTCCTGCCGCAGGACCTTGCCGCGCGCACGGTTTTCATCGGCTCATCTGATCCGTTGGATGCCGGAATCGATGACCATTTTCCGGTACCGACCTCGGGCCGCGGGGCTGAATTGATCGGAGGCGTCGAATTGGCGGCGACGGCGTTCCTGAACCGTTTACACGGCACGATGCTCAACTGGCCGGTTCCATTGGTTCAGACGCTGCTGGTTTTCAACATGGCATTTGTGGGCGGCATGCTGGTGCTATGCCTGACAGGTTGGCGCTTGATCTTTGGTATCGGGGCTCTGGGCGTGGCCTATCTGATGGCGGCGTTCCTGGTGTTCTCCAAGGCGCTGATCTGGCTGCCGATTGCAGTTCCCGTGTTCCTGACGACGCTGCTGCTGTGTCTGGCAGCGATTTCCGTCCGCTATCTCTTTGCCCGTGCCCTCGTGCGGCGCCTTGTGCCGGCGCCAATTGCCTCGAAGTTGATGGATAACACCGTTGCGGACCGCCGGGCGGCGATCAATGAAAATGCCACCATCATGTTCACGGATCTGGTCGGATCGACGGCCCTGGCGGAGTCCATGGATCAACTGGCCTATGCTGAGATCGCCAATCTCTACTATGACACGGCCACGGAACTGGTCGAAGCAGAAGGCGGCATGGTTGTGGAATTCCAGGGCGACGGCATTGTTGCGATGTTCTCGGAAAGCGTTACGGGCAAAGATCATGCCTCCCGGGCCTGCGCAGCGGCGATCGCGTTGTCCGGCAACCTAGAGGCCCGAAACGCTGCAGTACCCGAAGCACCCGCCTTGAAAATCCGCGTTGGCTTGAATTCTGGCCTGGCCGCAACCGGAGATATCGGCGCCCGTCGCAGATTCACCTACAAAGCCCTGGGCGATGTGGTCAACGTTGCCGCGCGGCTCGAGCAGTATGGGAAAATCATCCAGAAAACTGGCGAAAACGTGATTTTGCTAAGTGCTGTGACAAGGGATTATGCTTCCAGCTTTGCGGGCGAAACCGAATTCGTCGGCCGAATGACGTTGACCGGACGCGTAGAGGAAATCGAAGTTTTCAAGATCAAGATGTAGATATAGAGACTTTAAAATTACGAAAAGTCTTTCTAGCCTGACAAAATTCGCTACTTTACAGATATTGTTTATGAATTTTTCGATGGGGATCGATCACACAATGAAGTTTTGCGGGTGGCTCCCGATCCTGGCGCTTGTTGCCAGTGGTCTTACGCATGCGACCAGCGTTTTTGGTCAGTCCCGCGATGTCTGTCTGGGCGGTGCGTCCCAGGCGGAAATCGTTGCAACCCACGGCGACGTGTCTCTGACCACGGCCGAGGGACAGAATCTGTCTGCGCAAACTGGCACCATCCTCTGCCCTGGTGACCGGCTTGATACGGCAGATGGGGCGGGGGTTGATCTCCGCTTTGCCGGCAAAGACACGGTCACGAATATCCTGTCCAATTCCACGGTCGTGCTTCCAGAGCCCGACCAAGCCGATATCTCTTTGCAGAGCGGCCTGCTCAGATTTATCAGCTCTGTGCGCGGCGTGTTTCTGGTGCGCACACCCCACACCGATGCAGGCATCGACGGAACCGAGGCGATGCTTGCCGTCGATGGTCCGGCGCTGGACACATTGGTGCTGGTGCGCGAAGGCATCGTCACGGCGCGAGACCGCCGCGATCAGTCCATCACGATTGCTCTGCTGGCGGGCAATGCCAGCTATTCCTCTCAGACGCAGCAGCTTGTTCCCGCAACGCTGGAAAATGTGCCTGCGAAGTTTCGCCAGTATCTTTTGAACCCGGAAGGCGCAGCCGATTGGGCGGTTTACTATCCGCCGATCCTTTTGGGCAGCGGCGTCGACGATGCTGACCTGCGCCGCGCGGCAGGTCTGCTGGATGCCGGCGACCCGGACGGGGCGCAAGCGGTCCTGGATGGTTATCAAGGCGGTGACGCTGCCGCCGCATCCGCGCTGGGCGCAATGGTGGCCGTGTTCCGCAACCGCGTCGCTGACGGTTTGACGCTGTCGCGGGATGCCGTCGGTCAAAATCCAAATTTGGGCGCCGCGCAGATCGCGCGCAGCTATGCGTTGCAGGCCGCAGGGCAGGTGGATGCCGCCCGCGACGCCGCACGGACCGCGACAAAGGTGGATGCCTCCAACGCCTATGCCTGGTCTCGGTATGCAGAGTTAGAGCTTACGCTTGGCAACCGCGGCACGGCTCAAGAGGCCGCCGAGACGTCTTTGAGCTTGGCCGAAACCGCTCTTGGCCGCGCGATCCTCGGCTTTGCAAATCTGGCCACCGGGGATCGGGACGCCGCGAAAGAAGCCTTCCAGAAGGCCATCCTACTGGACGACAATGCCCCACTGCCGCGTCTGGGCCTTGGGCTCGCCTTGGTGAACGAAGGCGATTTGGAAAGTGGCCGCCGGGAAATGGAAACCGCGGCGGCGCTGGATCCGCAGCGCGCACAATTGCGGGGGTGGCTGGGCCGTGCTTATTTGCAAGAGGGCCTGTCCGAAAAAGCCCTGGCGCAGTTCCGCCTTGCACAGGAACAAGACCCGGATGATCCGACGGCCTGGTTGTTCGAGGCAGAAGAACGGTTCGCCGCAAACCAGCCTCTGGCGGCAATCCGGGCGCTGCAAAAGGCAGCAGAGCTTTCAGGTGGCCGGGCCACGGTGCAGGGCCGCCGTGGATTGGGCGATCAGGACGCTGCGCAGGCAGCAGCTGCTGGACGCGCGTTTGATACCGTCGGTTTCTCTGATCAGGCCGTACAAACCGCTGCAAGGGGCGTGCAGACCGACCCAACCAATCCGGGCGCGCACCGGCTCTTGGCGGATCTCTATCGCGATCGTCCTGGCAATGAGATCTCGCAAAGCTCCGAGCGCCTGGTCGGGCAGTTGCTCAGCGGGCCAACCAATGATCCGATCCAGCTTGAATTGGGCGAGGCGGATCTATCGCTTTTGGACGTCGCAGGTCCGGCGCGCATCAGCTTCCAGGAATTCAACCCGCTGATCCAATCGGATGGGATCCGCTTCTTAGGACAGGCTTTGATCGGAACGCGCGAGACATTCGCGGACGAGGTTTCACTGTCCCTCAAAGAAGGCAATTTCTCGGTCGCGGCGGCGCAGTTCCATTACCAGACCAATGGGTTTGCGGTGAATAACGACGTGACCCATGACATCGTCAGCCTTGAGATTCGCGGAGAGCCGGTGCCTGGCCTTAAGATCTTCGCCGAAGCGAAAGGCCGGAATACCGAACGCGGCGACCGCACGATCGACTTTCTGGGCGACACAAATGAAACGCTCAGATCCGAAGAACAGCGTATCAGTTTTCGCTTAGGCGGCCATGCCGAGATCAACGATTATCTCGACCTGCTGGTCGTGGGCACCTTTGCGGACTTCGACGCCACAGACAGCACATCCGATTCCATCTTCACGCCCGCAGGGATCATTTCGACGACCCTGACCGAAAACGAAACTGCGCATGGCGGGGACATTCAGGCCCAGTTGATCGGGAACTACGGTGCCTTCACAGTTCAAGCCGGGGCATCTGCATTGGTTCTGAACAATGGCGGTCAGACGGCGACAGACACGACATTCCCTGCCTTCAACTTCCCGCCCTTCGTCGTCAATTTCTGCTTTCCGCCCGCGGTGTTTGACGGGGTTGAATGCCGGTCGACGCTCACAACACCGATCGACAGGTTTGACCGGCACTACTCTGGTTATGTCTACGGAACCTATGCGCCGGTTGAAGAGGTCGACCTGACGCTCGGGCTCAGCGTCGATCATCTCAGGAACGAGTTTCGGAATAACACCAGCATCAATCCAAAAGCGGGCTTGGTTGTGCGGCCGATCGATGAAGTCGTCCTGCGCGGCGCTTTTGCAAAAACCTTGAAGCGTCCCTTCATTTTGGACCAGACGATCGAGCCGACGACGATCGCCGGGTTCAACCAGTTCTTCGACGATGAAGATGGGGCCGAAGCGCTGATGTACGCCGCCGGCTTTGACCTCAATCCAATCGACAATCTTTGGGTGGGCGGCGAGTTTGTCTATCGCGATCTGGCAACGCCCTTAGAGCTGTTCGGCCCGGGCCTCGCGTTCGGAGAATTCGGCGGGGAAGAACGGCGCTATCGCGGATACGCCAATTTGGCCTTGGGGGATTACGTCGCCCTGTCCGCAGGTATCCAGCATATCGAGGCACAATCCGATGTTGTGACCCGCGTATCCTCGATCCGGACCACGAAGGTTCCGGTCTCGGTCAGTTTCTTCAGCGATATCGGGGTTTTCGCCTCGGTGACCGGAACGTACATCAAACAAGGCATCACCGATCTCAGCACTGTGGGGCTGCCTTTCAAGGGGGAAGACCAAGGCGTGATCCTAGATGCCGCGGTGGGGTACCGTCTTCCGAATAAGCGTGGCGTGATCAGTTTGGAGGTGCAGAACTTTACAGATCAATCGATCAACTTTCAGGACGAGACGACGTTTGCGGATCGTCCAGTAACGCCCTCGTTCGCGAGGGAGCTTACGTTTCTGGGGCGTGTGAGTATTTCGCTTGACTAACGAATTCGAGGAGAACGGAAAGATGGAATTCAGTGAACTGCAAGACAAGATCGGTTCTTTGATCTCTGAATACAACAGGGGGCTCGAGGAATGTAGCGTCGACCGGGTGACGACTGCGCAGCTCTACCTCGCGGGCACGGGTGAGAGCCTCAATACGGTTTATGTTACCCCACCGGAGTTTTCCGGCATGTCAGCAAGCGCATCAAAATCGTTGACGACCGCTGCTTCGGCCAGTTCATCGGTGATCGAATGCTGTGCGGTTGGTTGGATGGGCGTCGTATGGAACGGCGTCTTCGTGAACTGCTTCCCGGTGGCGGGTGCATGCGGTACCTATCCTGGGCCCAACCGGTGCAATATCCCAGGCGGCGACTAACAAAAGCTCTTCCAAGAAAAACAGCCCCGGCCGTTTCCTGGCCGGGCGCAGTATTCCGAATTAGGCCTTTAACCATCGTTCATAGCAGTTGAGTTACCTGCAGCGCGTAAAGTCATGCCGTCGAATTGCGATGTGTGTGGCGGATGCAGGACCGAGATAAGCAGCCAGATCGTCAGATCGATGGCACACTCAGCCTGTCGGTCGCCGTCCTATGTGCCGTTTTCGTCGGCCTGACGCTGTCGTGTTTTCTGATGGTTAGCGTCTGGCTGTCCGTGCAGCAACACACTCTGCGGTTCGAACGTACGGTTTCCGACGTATCGGTCGCCGCGATGCGGATGTTCCATGCCTCGAACGGCTTCCACAGCGCGGGCGCCTTCGAAAGCGTCGACGCCACGGATCATGCAGGTATGGGCCATCAAACCCATGGCGGCGGCCGCACCAAAGGCAGCGAGCATCACAAAGCGCTGATGCGTGCGATCCGCAAATTCAACAAAAAAGCCGCCAAGCTGAGAAGTTACTTCAAAGACGCAACCGTTGCGCCTTCTTTGAATTGGGGCGAACTGACAGACTACATCGTATGGGCCAGCGGCGCAGCGGAAATACCGGATCAGGTGCAGGCTGTTTGGGAAGAAGAAGCCGCTGGCTACACCATTTCACAGATGCTGAAGGAACAGGCCAAAACCTGCATTCACCTCTGTATGTCGCCGGACCTGTCGCCTGAGGAACGGAAAAGCGCTCTGACACGGCTGAACGAAATTGCCGTCAACAGCTTGCAGCCGCAACTCAGCGCCTTGTTGGTCGCAACTGTCAACTGGCAGACCGAAAACATCCAGGCCACGCGCCGCGGAATTGCCGTTGCCTTCGGGATGTTGGTCATTGCAGTGGTCACGATTTGGCGGGGCCTTATCGGTCCGCTGCTCAAACGGATTGCACGCGCCAAAGCGCAGCTGTCCCGCCAGAACGGTGACTTGGAAAAGCGTGTCGCCGAACGGACAGAGACACTGAGCACCGCGCTGGAGATCGCCAAAGACGCGGCGGAAGCACGGACGAATTTCCTGGCAAATATGAGCCACGAGTTAAGGACACCGATGAACGGTGTTCTCGGGATGGCAGCATTGCTGAGCAGCACGAAGCTGGATGAAAAGCAGCGCACCCATGTCGATACGATCACCAAGTCCGGAACGCTCTTGTTGCGCATCATCGACGACGTGCTGGACATGTCCGGTCTATCCGCAGGTAAGTTGCAGATCACCCTCAAAGAGGCCGTTTTGGCGGATATAGTCGAGGACGTTGTAAAGCTTCTCTACCCGGTGGCCGAGGCCAAGAACCTATTCCTAGAGACAGATCTGCTCCATGCAGCGCGCATGCCGATCCTTGTCGACCCGCAAAGGATGAGCCAGGTCTTGAACAACCTGATCGGCAACGCGCTTAAGTTCACCGAAAAGGGCGGCGTGTGCGTCTGTCTGCAGGAAGCCGAAAGCGCCGAGGGGATGCTTGCCTCCATTTCCATTCAGGACACCGGTATCGGCATTCCCAAGAACGAGCTGAACCGGATCTTCGGACAATTCGAACGCGTCAGAAACGGCAAGGTGATTTCCGGTGCCGGACTGGGGCTGGCGATCAGCCGGTCTCTGATCCAAGAGATGGGCGGCCGCATTCGGGTGACCAGCATTGTCGGCAAGGGGTCTCAATTCACCGTGACGCTGCCGCTGGAACGGTCGCGGGCGTTGAACCAGGACCTTCCCGGGCAAATTGTGGCTTTGTGATCTGACGCTGGACAGATCTGCGCCCGGGCAGGTAGCCTGCCGGAAAATCAATCTGGACAAGACTTCCATGACCTCCAATTCCGGCAGCCGAACTCTGGCGCAGGCGCAACGCCATATCCTCCATCCCTGGGACCACATGCAGGACCGTGCGAATGCGGGGCGCCTGGTGGTTGCGCGGGCAGAGGGCATTCACCTGATTTCAGATGATGGACGGCGTCTGCTGGATGGCCCTGGTGGAATGTGGTGCGTGAACATCGGCCACGGCCGCGCAGAAATGGCAGAAGCGGCGGCCGCCCAGATGCATGAGCTGTCATATGCATCGCCTTTCCACACGGCATCCGGGCCGTCCGCTGAACTGGCGGAACGGCTGACGGAACTGTCGCCACCGAGTTTGAACACCGTCCACTTCACCACCGGCGGGTCGTCCGCAGTAGATACGGCGCTGCGCACCGTGCACTATGTGAACAATAGGACGGGCCGTCCCGGCAAAAAGATGATCCTGGCCCGGGAAAAGGGCTATCACGGATCGACCTACCTCGCGGCCTCGGTTTCAGGCAAAGAACGGGACAAATCCTCCTTTGATGCCGCAACGGATCTGGTGCACTTCCTGCCGGATGTCGCCGCCCACCGCCGACCCGAAGGTGTCAGCGAAGAAGAATGGTGCGACGCCAAGGTCGCAGATCTCGAATGGGCGATCGACCGGATCGGCGCAGACCGGATTGGCGGCTTTATCGCTGAACCTGTTCTGTCCTCGGGCGGCGTATTGATCCCGCCAAAGGGCTACCACCAGCGGACATTGGACCTCTGCCGCGAACACGACATATTCTATATCTCGGACGAGGTCGTCACCGCCTTCGGGCGCCTGGGACACTGGTTTGCCAGCCAAGAGGTCTTCGGGATCGAGCCGGACTTCATCACCTGCGCGAAAGGCCTGACGTCAGGCTACTTGCCCTTGGGCGCATGCCTGATCCATGACCGGGTCATGGACCGCATTCAGGGCGATGACCATGACGTGCTCTACCACAATGGCTACACCTATTCGGGCCATCCGGTGTCGTGTGCTGTGGCGCTCAAGAACATCGAAATCTTCGAACGCGAAGGCATCCTGGAACATGTGCGCCAGGTGACACCGTATTTCCAGGAAAGGCTGGCCGATCTTGCGCGGCACAGCTTGGTGGGCAATGCCCGCGGGGCCGGGTTGATCGGATGCCTGGAAGGCACGCCCGAAAGCTCGCTACAGAACCAGCGGGATCTTGGCGCGCGGCTGGACGAGGTTTGCGAAGAAATGGGGCTTATCGTGCGGCCGCTAATCAACATGGCCGTGTTCTCGCCGCCGCTGATCATCACCAAGGCTCAGATCGACGAAATGATGGATATTCTGGACGCCGCGCTGACCCGGGTTTCGGCAGAGTTCAACTAAGCCGAAAGGACGGCCCGCATGTCTGAAAATGACATCACAGATCGCGCGTTTTCAGGATACTCACCCTTCGGCCTGATCGATCAGGACACGTTCTGCGGCGCGCTCAGCTTTCTGCGCCGGCCTTATTCCAAAGATCTGACCAGCACCGACATCGCAATCGCCGGCGTGCCCTATGATCTGGCGGTGACGAACCGGCCTGGCACCAGGTTCGGCCCCAGGGCGATCCGTGCGGCCTCGACCGGGCTGGCCTGGGGCGGCGGCCCGTGGCGTTGGCCCTTTGATCCGACCGAGGTGCTGCAGATCACCGACTGGGGCGACATGACGATCGATCATGGCCATCCCGATCTGATCCCCCAGGCCATCGAAGAACAGGCCGCAACCCTGATCGGCACCGGCGTCCGGCTGCTGTGCCTTGGGGGCGATCACTTCGTGACCTATCCGCTGCTGAAGGCGCATGCGCAAAAGCACGGTCCCCTGGCCTTGCTGCAATTCGACAGCCATTCGGACACCTGGCGCGAGGACGGCAAACGGATCGACCACGGCACGATGTTCTTCCACGGCGTGCAGGAAGGCATCATCGACGCGGAACACTCCGTGCAGATCGGCATTCGATCCGGCAACCCGGAAACCCATGGCATCACCGTGCTGGATGCCGATTACATGATCGAGACGCCGGTTTCAGAGATTGTCGCCAAGATCGAAGAGGTCACGGCCGGTAAACCGGTCTATCTGACCTTCGATATTGACTGTCTGGACCCGGCCTATGCGCCCGGCACCGGCACCCCTGTCAGCGGCGGACCCAGCAGTCAGCGGGCGGAACGTATCCTGACCGGACTGACGGGTCTGAACATCGTCGGCGCGGATGTTGTCGAGGTCTCTCCGCCCTTCGACCATGCCGAAATAACTGCCCTGGCCGGGGCCACCGTCGCGATGAACATAATTTGTCTTTGGGCGCACCGAAAACAAAGCTGACGGCGGGCAGCGCAGGGCCAAACCTGAAACCTTGAAATCTGTGGCCCGGGTTGTCAGAAGTCGCACATGACCCAGCGTTTTCCCATTGGCGGCCCAGGCGGGACACCACCGCCCCAGAATCCGCAACAGATCCTGCAACAAGCCGTACGGCTGCACCAGGCGGGCCGTTTGCCCGACGCGGTAAAGCTGTATCAGCAAGTGCTGAAAACTCATCCCGGCTCGGCGCCTGTTCTTACCTATTGCGGGGCGGCGATGCTGGATATGAAGCGTACCTTCGAAGGCACGCAGATGCTGCAATCGGCGATCGCGGCAGATCCCAATAACGCGGATGCGCATTCCTATCTGGGCAATGCGCATCAGATGGCGGGGCGGCTGGAGGCCGCGGAAAAAAGCTATGCCAAGGCGTTGGAGATCCAGCCGGAAAACCCACAGCTGCAGAACAATATGGGCGTGCTCTTGCAACGCATGGGCCAGCACGCGATTGCTGCAGACAGGTTTCGCAAAGCGATCGACCTGCAGCCAGATTATGCACAGGCCCACAACAACCTTTCAGAATCCCTGGCGGGTCTGAACCAGGTCGACGATGCGATTGCATCCGGCCAGAAAGCCGTCGAGTTGCAAGCCAACTATGCCGATGGGCACAACACGCTGGGATCGGCGCTGTCAAAAGCCGGGCGTACGGAAGAGGCCATCGCGTCCTTTAAAAACGCTCTTGCGATCCAGCCGAAATCCCAGAACGCCTTGAACAATCTTGCGGTGGCGCAGGTCATTACCGGTCAGCCGGCCGAGGCCATCGAAGCTTGTGATAAAATGCTGGCCAATGACCCGACCAGCGTATCCGCCCTGGCCACCAAAGCGGTTGCGCTCTCTGAAACAAGATCCATGGACGACCTGAACCATCTGGTCGATCTGGATCGGAACATTCATACGCTGATGGTCGACCCGGCGCCGGATTTTGAAGACGTCGACAGCTTCAATCAGGCTTTGGTCGATCATATCGTGAACCATCCCAGCCTGACCTATGAACGGGACGGCCATGCCACACGCAAAGGCAAGCATACCGGCGATCTGCTGGTCGAGCCAAAGGGGCCGATGGCCACGTTCGAGCGGCTGATCAACCAGGCCGTCGAGGCGTATCGGGACGATATTGATCCGGACTATCAGCACCCCGTCGCGCAAACTGCGCCCAAGAAATGGAAACTGGCGGTATGGTCCGTTGTCTTGGAAGAGGCCGGGCACCAGGTCCCGCACATCCACGAATCCGGTTGGCTGTCAGGCGTCTACTACCCGAAAGTTCCGCATGACATGGGCACGTCGACGGAAGATCCTTCGGGGTGGATCGAATTCGGCCAACCGCAAGAGCTTTACCAAGTGCGCGAGACACCGCCATTGAAGCTGTTCGAGCCGAAGGAAGGGATGATGATCCTGTTCCCGTCTTATTTCTTCCATCGGACGGTGCCGACCGGCAGCCAGGATTTGCGGGTCAGCATCGCCTTCGATGTGATGCGCCGCGGCTAGGTGCGAGGACGGCGGCCAAGCCCTATCCCCAAAAGACAAACCCCGACGCGGCGCATCGGGGTCAGCTTCGAAGGTCTCGATGTATCGGCGCGTGGCCGACGCGTCAGTGTGCGGCGACCAGATTGTCCCAAGCCTGGTTCAGGGTCTCAGGCGACATGTTCGGCTCGATCCCCTGATAAGTGCAGATCGAGACGCATTGGTCGATCAGGAACCGCGGGTGGAAGGCATTGAACCTTGCATTCGCGTCTGCCCCATAAAGATCGAAAAGGATATAGGCCAGCGTGTCTTCGGTGACCTGTAGGTTTTCCTGCGCCGCACATCGCACCAGAATCTTGATGAAGGTTTTTCGGTCCGGCCGGTCGATCATGATCTTGTGACGCAACCGGCGCAAACCGGCTTCGTCCATCAGGCTGCGCGGCTCGAAGTTCGTGGCGAAGGCGACCAGACAGTCAAAGGGCACCTCGATCTTCCGCCCCGATTCCATGACCAGGTGATCAACGCCGCTTTCCAGCGGAATAATCAGGCGGTTGATCAGTTCCTGCGGGGTGTGACGTTGACGGCCGAAATCGTCGACGATGAACAGGCCCCCGGCGGCCTTGTATTGCAGCGGCGCTTCGTAAAGTCCTGTCGTCGCGTTCCGCGAAAGGTCGAATTTTTCCAATGACAGCTCACCGCCTGCCATCACATAGGGCCGGATGCAGGCGACATAGCGCGGATCAAATGCCGATGCCCGGCGCAGGCCCCCGGCATCGCCAGAGGAATGCTGGATCGGCGTGTGCACAGCCGGATCGAAGAACATCACAATCTCGGATCCCACGGCCAAAGCGTGGGGGACATAGACCCGGCTTTGGAAGGCCATGCAGATGCCGCGCAACAATGTCGATTTACCGTTGCCCGGCGGGCCATAGAACAGCATCGAGGCGCCAGAGTTTACGGCCGGACCGATCCGGTGCATCAGATCTTCCGGCAGCGTTAACTCCGAAAAGACCCGGCGCAGCGTGTTTTCCTGCAGCTTCTCGGCCCGAATCGTCTGCGCGCGAATCTGCCGTGAAAATGCTTCGATCGGAACTGGTGCGGCGCCGAACCAGCTGTTCTGAGACATCGCGCGCTCGGCCCAGTCGCGGCCCTTCGCGGTCATCTGATAGCGCATCTCGGCGGCCATGTTCGCGCCGGGCTGACCCATCAGGTGAAGCAGCTGCTTTTCCTTCGCCTCTTCGATCAGATCCGCAATGATTCCTGGGGACAGGCACAGCTCTGCCGCCATGCGGCTTGGCCGTTCCATGCCATTGCGAAAAATGGTCTTCATCAGCAGATCAAGCAGAAAGGCCCGGGAGAGGCCTGTATCGTCGATCGTTTGCGGCGTCGCGGGCCGCGGGATGTCCAAGTCATCCCTAATCAGTTGCGCAGTTACGTTCATTGTCCGTCCCGGGCTCCCTTAAACCTGTTTCGCAATAAAGCAGAACAAACGCTTGAACAAAAGGCTTTTTCTGGCCCTTTGACCGGCGGTTGCATCGCTTTTAGTTGCCGCAAGACTCCTCCGCACCAAAAACGTCCCAGCCGAGTTGCCGGAAATAAATGTGCGATACACGGAAGCAAAGCCACGCAAGGACCAATACGTCGCGACCTTATGGTCGCCTTGACCCCTGATGCGGGGGCCACTATGCCGCACGAAATCAAATTTCGCAATCCGCTTCAGAGGGCAGTTATGAAGACCTATCAGCACTTTATTAACGGCACCTATACCGACCCGGCTCAAGGTGAATGGTTCGATAGCGTTGATCCCTACAGAGGTGAGGCCTGGGCCAAAATACCCCGCGGAACAGCCGCCGATGTCGATCGAGCGGTTGCTGCCGCAAAGGCCGCGCTGGCAAGCAGCGAGTGGTCTCAAAGTACCCCATCTCATCGTGGTAAGATGATGCGTAAATTGGGCGATCTCGTGGCTGAACATGGCCCCCGTTTGGCCGAAATTGAAGTCCGTGACAACGGTAAGTTGTTATCGGAGATGGCGGGACAACTTAAATACCATCCAGAATGGTGGTACTACTTCGGCGGTCTGGCCGACAAGATCGAAGGGTCGGTGATTCCCATCGACAAGCCAAACCATCTGGCCTTCACGAATCATGAACCCGTCGGCGTTGTGGGGGCTATCACGGCCTGGAACTCTCCGCTGTTTTTCGTGGCTCAGAAATGCGCACCTGCTCTGGCCGCGGGCTGCACGGTGGTGATCAAGCCCTCGGAATTTACTTCGGCCTCGACCTTGGAATATGCCGAACTGGTCAAGGAGGCGGGCTTTCCGGACGGGGTCTTCAACGTGGTCGCAGGCCTGGGGGCCGAGGCCGGAAGCGCTCTGGTCGATCACCCGGACGTGGCCAAGATCAGCTTCACCGGGTCGGACAAGACCGGCGCGGCGATCTATTCCCAGGCCGCGAAAACCATCAAACGGGTCAGCCTGGAACTGGGCGGTAAATCGCCGAACATTATCTTCGACGATGCCAATCTGGATGCAGCCGCGGCGGGGGCGGTATCGGGCATTTTTGCCGCCACCGGCCAGACCTGCATCGCGGGATCACGGCTCTTGGTGCAGAACTCGGTCAAGGATCAGATCACGGAACGTCTGGTCAATCTGGCGAAGTCCGCCAAGATCGGTGACCCGATGAAACCGGACACGAATATCGGGCCGGTTACGACGCCGCCGCAATACGAAAAGATCCGCGACTACATCAACATCGCACGCGGCGAAGGCGCGGAACTGGTCTTCGGCGGCGGCACACCTGAAGGCCCTGAAATCCTGGGCAGCCAGTTTGTCGAGCCGACGATCTTTGCCGGTGTTCAGAACTCCATGCGGATCGCCCAGGAAGAGGTGTTCGGTCCCGTCCTTTCGATCATCGGCTTTGATGATGAAGACGAAGCCGTCGAGATCGGCAACGACATCGCCTTTGGCCTGGCCGCTGGTATCTGGACACAGAATATCGGACGGGCCGTGCGGATGTCGAAGGCGCTGAAGGCGGGTACCGTCTGGGTCAACACCTACCGGGCGGTCAGCTATATGATGCCGTTTGGCGGGGTGAAACGGTCGGGCATCGGGCGGGAGTCCGGGATCGAGGCAATCCGGGAATACCTGTCGACCAAATCCGTCTGGATCAACACCTCGGACGAAGCCCCCGGGAACCCGTTCGTGATGCGCTGATCCTTGCCGGGCGGGCGTCGTGCCCGCCCCTGCGACGGAACCTCACAGTCTTCGCGTTTGCCTCTTTTAGAGGGGGCGGATGCTCAGGAGACTGAACCATGATTTCAACTTGGATGAAACGGGTGCTTTTGATCCCCGCCGGGGCGTTGCTTTTTGGGGTGTCGGCACCGGCCGACGCAGAGGCAGAGGGCTGGAAGTACCGCAAAGCGCGGGTGCTTGACCGGATCGAAGACCGGATCGATCGCCGCGAAAACCGCAGAGACGAACGTGTCAACTTGGGGCGCCTTGATCGGATCGAGGATCGCTTGGATCGCCGCGAAGACCGCTTTGACCGCCGCCATGGGCCGCGCGCATCGCGCCTGTCGTCGCGGATCGACCGCAGGCTGGACCGTCGGGTCCGCAAATACAATCGAATCCGCAAATATAGTCGGGTCCGCAAATACCATCGTCCCTATAAGCGGTATCGGCCATATCTACGGTACAAATATGGGTACTGAAATCTAGGACGGATAGGGTTCTCCTAGGAAAACCGGGCGCGGTCCTCCCCCGTGCCCGGCTTTTTTGTGCCGGATCGGCATTTAGAAGGTTCCGAAATTTTGCCGACGCACCGCAACGGAAGGCCGTTAACCCCTCGTTGAACAGGTATCGGACCCGGAAAAGCAGTTTGCCTTCAGGGGACGAAACGCAAGGTGGCCGGCATCCCCCTCCCGGTACCACCAGGCCCCTTTTGCCGCCTGGCAAAAGGGGCCTTCGTTTTAGAGGCCGTAGATCGCCCCAAATTTGGCGTCCAGATAGTCCAGCAATGCCGCTTCGCTGGGTTCTGCGCCCGTGGCCTCGGCAATGACTTCGCCGGGCGCTAGCAATGAACCTGTCCTATGCACTTTCTCGCGCAGCCAAGTAACGACCGGGGCCAGATCACCGCTGCTGACCATTTGGTCCCGGTCCGGCAGGTCGCCGCGCATGGCCTTGTCCAGGCACCCGGCATAGACGTTGCCCAGGGAATAGGTCGGGAAGTACCCGAACAGCCCGCAGGACCAGTGCACATCCTGCAACATTCCCCGGGCGGGATCTGGCACGGCAACGCCGAAATCGGTTTCGAACCGCTCGTTCCAGGCGGCCTCCAAATCATCGACCTGCAAATCGTCCCCAATAAGCGCGCGTTCAAGGTCAAAGCGCAGCATGATGTGCAGGTTATAGTGCACCTCATCTGCCTCGGTTCGGATGAAGCCCGGCGCAACCCGGTTGGTGGCACGGTAGAGATCATCGGCCGAACCCAGTCCGGCATTCCCAAACGCTTCCTGGAACTTCGGCCACAGAAACTCGGCAAAGGGCGCGGACCGTCCGATCTGATTTTCGCAGAACCGGGACTGGGACTCGTGCACGCCCATCGACACGGATTGTCCCGCAGGTTGCCAATCCAGATCGGGTGCGACGCCTTGCTCGTAAAGCGCATGCCCGGTTTCGTGGATCGTCGAATAGAGGCAATCGAAAGGGTTCTGGGGATCGACGCGGGTGGTGATCCGGGCATCCCCGCGGGTGCCGGAGGAGAAAGGGTGGACGCTCAGGTCCAAGCGCCCGGCCTGCCAATCATAGGTGAAGGCCCCGGCCAGGTCCCGGGCCAGCGCCATCTGCGCGTCTTCCGTGAAATCGCCGGTTGCCTTTGGCGGACTGTGCTCAGAGTCAGAGATCCGGGTCTTCAAGTCCACCAAGCCCACCCGCAAACGATCGAAGATCCCGGCAATGCCGGCCTCGGTTGCGCCGGGTTCATAGTCATCCAGCAGGGCGTCATACCGGCTGCCATTGGCCTTCAGACAATCGGCATATTGCCGGGTCAGGTCGATCACATGGCGCAATGTCGGGGCGAAGGCGGCCACATCGTTCGTCGCCCGGGCCTCGGCCCAGGTGATCTGCGCTTTGGTGGTAACCTTGGCTGTCTCTTCCGCAAGCGCTTTCGGGATCAAACACGTGCGATCATAGCTGCGCCGGATCAATCGGATATTCGCCGCCGCCGTCGGCGTCAGGCCTTCCGTTGGGATTGCATCCAGCCAGTCGCCGATCCTGGGGTCGGTTCTCCGGTCATGCATGACGGCGCTCAGGGCGCCGGACTGTTCGGCCCGGCTGTCCGCGCCTTTCCGGGGCATCATAACTTCCTGATCCCACGACATCAGACCGCCAATGCGGCCCAGGGCCATCGTCTGCTTTTGATGGGCCAGCAGGTCTTCGTAGGCTTGGTTCATGAAGTTCGATCCCTAAAAGCAACCCCGGCCAGACTGTCGCCGCGCATATCCCCGGCGGGCGCCCAGGTGTCAGGGTCCGTGATCAACCGGGCAATGGCCTCGGCGGCGATATCCAACAGTTTTTCGCCCTTCGCAGGCGTCGACTTTGCCGGGTCGCCCGAAATGCCGTTGCTGGTCTTCGAGGTGAAGGGCCGCCACCGGTAAGACCCCTGGCCAGCCTTCAGAAAATTCGCGCCGCCCTCACTGGCCAGACTGGCAAGATCGCTGTCGTCGACCAGGTCAGGTTCAGCGACCATCATCATCGAGGTCTCAGCCTCGCAGGCATGCTGGATGTTTTCCTGATCCTCTAGGATTTCGCGGAACGGGGCGCCTGCCTCGCTGGGATAGGTCGTGGCAACCAGGGTAACCGGCAGTTCAGGCGCCAGTTCATCGCAGATCTGCTGCATGGCAACGACGTTCCCGCCATGGGAATTCGAGATCAGGATATCGCGGAACCCATGCCGGACCAGGCATTCCACAAGATCCCGGATCACCCGCCGAAAGGTTTCGTGGGATAGGATCAGCGTCCCCCCGAACGGCATGTGGTGTTCCGAAAGGCCCGACCAGACCACCGGGGTCACGACTGTCGGGCGCGCTGAATAAGCCTTGCGTGCCGCGCGCACCGCAACCTCGTGGCCCAGCCTTGTGTCCGTCATCACCGGCAGATGCGGCCCGTGTTGTTCGATCGAGGCAATCGGCAGGATCACCACGGCGTTCTGTTCCGCCAGGGCGCGCAAGTCCTGCGCCTTCAGGCGTTGCCATTCGACTTCAGGCATCGGAGGGTTCCTCTCAAATGGAGATCAGGACGAAAACATAGGCCCACGCCTACGCGGGCACAACCGCCAAACCCCTCCGATACCGCTGGGCGCAGACCTTAGTAGGACAGGTCGATCTTCTTCGACACGACACCCTCCAGCGACATCACCTCGCCGTTCTTGGCGATGATCTGTGTCGGCAGGCCGTGCCGTCCGACCTGGAAGATTGAATGGTTCATGCCAAAGCCCCGCACCACATCGGCATGCAAGGCTGAAAGCGCCTTCAAACAGGCCACGGCCGCATCGCCATCCGGCACATTCGCGGGATCGGTGACATAGACATCGGCATCTTCAAAGCGGATCTGTTCCGACGGCCAATCACCCTTGCCAGCATTTTTGGTCTTGCCGGTCGGCACACCTTCCGCCGTGCTGTTCTCTTGCGCCATGCCAACCTGCGCGCCCAGTAGTTTGAGCATCTGCAACTGCTGCGCCCGGGGCATGCCCTTCATCCGCTGGGCAATCGAAGACCGCATCGCCGCAGGCATACGGTTGATCTGGGCGTCGACCTCCTTGTCACCGGTCCAGGCCTTCTTGCCGGTGTCGGCCCCGGTGTTCGCCGCGGTCAGGCCACCGGCGCGTTTCATTTCCTCGCGCAGGCTCCGCATCGCCCCCCGATCGTCTACGAAGATATCCTTGGCCGCGAAATTGAACACTGCCGTGCCCCGACCCGGTGACGTGACAATCGCCGCGCCAGAATCCGGCTGCAGATAGCGACCGATGCATGTCAGCACGGTGCTCTTTCCTGCACCGGACTCGCCCACAAGGGTCATGACTGTGCCGTTCTCGACCGTCAGGTCCACGCCTTCCAGAACACTTGGGTGCTTTTTAGCCAAAGATCCGATGGACACTTCAGCGGCAATGGCAGGTCCAGCCGCTATGGTCAATGCGGTCACAGCCGCGAAAAAGTTCCGATACATTGAAATCCCCATTATTTTGTACGCAACACGGCAATTCTCTCGCGAAAGTCAAGATCGCGCAAGCGAGGCAGGCAAACGGGCAAAAAGCAAAACGGGGCCGCGCGGGCCCCGTTGCATGGCGATATGTCGAGGTGCTTAACCGACCAGTTCTAAACCGGAAAAGAAGAAGGCGATCTCACGCGCCGCGCTTTCCGGGGAATCCGATCCATGCACCGAGTTTTCGCCCTTGGAATTGGCGAACTCTTTGCGGATGGTGCCGGCGTCGGCTTCCGCCGGATCGGTGGCGCCCATGATCGTGCGGTTCGCGGTGATGGCGTCTTCGCCTTCCAGCACCTGGACAACGACCGGGGCCGAGCACATGAACTCGCAAAGCTCGCCATAGAATGGGCGCTCTGCATGTTCGGCATAGAACGCGCCCGCCTGCGCATTCGTCAGATGAATGCGCTTCTGCGCGACAATCCGCAGACCGGCGTCTTCGAATTTCGCATTGATCTTGCCTGTGAGGTTGCGGTTTGTGGCGTCAGGCTTAATAATCGACAGCGTGCGTGACACGGCCATGAGAAGGCTCCTTAGTTTGTGAGAGTAGCGTTGTTGGTAGAGCTGCGTAAGTGCTGCCCGGGATGTTTCGCGCGGCCCATAGCATGGGACCGGCGATCTTGAAAGCGCATTTCGAGATGATGGCGGGCTACAACGCCTGGGCGAACGAACGCGTCTTCGAAGCCATAGAACCGCTGCCGGTCGAAGACTTTCGGCGCGAGCTTCAGGTGGCCTACGGATCCCTGCATAAAACGCTGAACCATATCTACGTGTCCGACATGATCTGGATGGCGCGGTTCCGCGGACAGGCAAATCCGCCCTGGGCCTTCGACCATATCCCGCATTTTCGCTTGGAAGATCTGAAGGCGCGCCGCACTGCCTTGGATCGCGATATACTGGGGTTCGTTCTTGCATTGGACGAAACCAGCCTGATGACCGATATCAATTATCTGACGGTTCTTCAGCCGGAAAACGTCTCGGAACCTCTGGCTCCGGCCTTGGCGCATTTCTTCAATCATCAGACACATCACCGCGGTCAGTGCCATGCCATGCTGACACGCTTGACAGGCGACGCCCCAGAGTTGGATCTAAGCAGCTTCCAACGCGGGGCCTGACACTTATGTATTTCGATGACTTCAAACCGGCGGACAGCTTCACCACCGGGACCCGAACAGTGACCGAGTCCGAGATCATCGATTTCGCCAAACAGTGGGACCGGCAGTATTTCCACCTGGATGCAGAGGCGGCCAAGGACTCGATCTATGGCGGGCTGATCGCCAGCGGTTTTCATACGCTGCTGATCACCTTTGATCTGGTGATCGACACAGGAATTTGCAGCGAAGGCTCGCGGGGTTCACCTGGGATGGAGACCCTGAAGTGGCTCCGCCCGGTGCGCCCCGGTGACACGCTGCAAGTGGAGTTCCAAGTGGTGGAGGCAACGCCCTCACGCAAGCGGGACGATCAGGGATATATCCTGTTGGACTACACGACCCGAAACCAGCAGGGTGAGGCCGTTCTGACCTTTCGGTCGACCTGGATCATAGAACGCAAACTGGCCGAGGAGAGCTGAGATGACATTGCCAAAGACACCGTCCTTTCGGCTGGATGGCAAGCGCGCGTTCGTGACCGGGGCCTCTTCCGGTATCGGGTTGGCCTGTGCTGCGGCTTGTGCCCAAGCAGGCGCGCACACCGTCCTGGCCGCCCGGCGGCAGGCGGAACTGGACGCGGCAGTTCAGGCGATCATAGGCGAGGGTGGATCGGCCGAAGCCGTGGTGCTGGACGTCTCGGACGTTGCGGCCACAGCCGAGGTTGTTGATCGGCTGGGCCCGTTCGATGTTCTGGTGAATTCCGCAGGGGTGGCCAGGCATGGCCCTTCGGTGGACACGAAGCCCGAAGATTTCGACGCTGTAGTCGGGCTGAACCTGAAGGGCGCCTATTTCCTGACCCAGGCCGTCGCGAAGGGTCTGATTGCAGCGGGCAAGCCGGGATCGCTGATCAACATCTCATCGCAGATGGGCCTTGTCGGCGGGCAGGAACGGGCGGTTTATTGCGGCTCAAAACACGCCGTTGAAGGCTTCACCAAAGCTATGGCCATCGAATGGGGCCCCTTAGGAATTCGCGTCAACACGATTTGTCCGACCTTCATTCGCACACCTTTGACCGAGCCGACGTTTGACCGCCCCGAACTGGTGGAGTGGGTGACCGAGAAGATCAAGCTCAGCCGTATCGGAGAGGTCGAGGATATCATGGGCGCCGTGGTCTATTTGGCATCCGATGCCTCGGCTCTGGTGACCGGAATCTCGCATCTGGTTGATGGCGGCTGGACTGCGGATTGATCCACAGATCTTCGGTCGATTGGCCCGACATATCAGCCGGACGATTGCACTGCCTGGCGGAAGCGGTGACCGCAATCCGGAAGACAGTCGTCAAACAAAGTCGGCTGAAATCGCATTAACGGACAATTAGCGGACAATTGTCGTCGCGAAAGTCGTCACTTGGTTGATCGTCAAATGTCCGTGGAAGTCTGCATTGCTGCAGACCGGTGTCTCAGCCCGTAGGATGGTTTCAATACATCCACATTTTGGCGTCGGGCCTTTCCGCATTAAGCAGCGTAGGATGGGTTCTAACCCATCTATGACGACCCAAATCCATAGGATGGGCCTGACCCGGACTGGCCGCTACCGAAGCCCGAGTTTGCCCAGCAACCGGTCCCGTTTCATCAGCCACCAGCCGGATTCGATCGGCCACATCGTGTGTCCTTCATCTGCACCTATCTCGGCAGCGGCATGCAGGGGCCAGTTCGGATCGTCTAGCAACTCCCGTGCCAAGGCGATCATATCCGCCTGGCCCGAAGCAATGACCTGCTCACACACCGCTGCATCCCAGAGGAAGCCAACCGCCATCGTGGCCATGTCTGCATCGCGGCGGACGGCCTCGGCGAACGGCACCTGAAAGCCCTGTTCGATCACCATGCGACGCGGGCGGTCCTTGCCACCAATTCCGCCGGTGGAACAGTCGATCATATCGACACCTTCGGCTTTCAGGCGCTTGGCGGTCGCGACTGTGTCTTCCACCTCGATGCCGCCATCGACCCAATCCGTCGCTGACAGCCGGAAGGCCAGGGGCAGGCGCTCTGGCCATTCCGCGCGAATGGCGCGGGCGACCTCGACCGCGAAGCGGCCCCGGTCCTCGCCCCAAACGTCCGTGCGCTTGTTTGCAATGGGTGACAGGAATTGATGCACCAGGAAACCGTGGGCGGCATAGACCTCGATGATCTTGAAACCGGCCTCCAACGACCTTCGGGCAGCAGCACCAAAGGCTCTGATCACCGACTGGATGTCCTCCTCGGTCATCTCTGCCGGTGTCGGCCAGCCCTCGGCATAGGGAATGGCGGAAGGCGCTATGGCTTGCCATGGGGCCTCGCCCCGCTTTTCGATGTCCTCATCATCAACGGGCGTCTCGCCGTGCCAGGGCCGCCGCTCTGATGCCTTCCGCCCGGCATGGCCCAACTGCACACCGGGAACAGCGCCTTCCTCTGTCAGGAATGCAGCCACCGGCGCCAAGGGTTCGATCTGAGCATCATCCCAAAGGCCCAAGTCGCCATGGGTTCGGCGACCATCCGCCGTCACCGCTGTCGCTTCGGCATAGACCAGGCCTGCACCGCCTATGGCAAAGCGGCCCAAATGCGCGATATGCCACGCATTCGCCAGTCCATCCTTGGCGCGATATTGGCTCATTGGGGAAACGGCTACACGATTGCGGAACATCACATCGCGCAATTGGAATGTCGAAAACAGCCCTGACATCGCCTACAGACCCGCCTTAGGCCGGTGCGCCGATCAGTTGAGCGAACTCGTCGAAAACCTCGGTGTAGGTGCCTCTTTTGAACGGTACGATTTTCTCGATCAGTTCGGCATGGTCCATCCAGGCCCAGGTCTGGAACTCCGGCTCGTGCAGGTCCAGCCGGATGCTGTCATCATCGCCGACGAAACGCAGGGCGAACCAGCGCTGGGACTGGCCGCGATATTGTCCGCGCCAGACCCGGTCGACCACGCCGCGGGGGAAGTCATAGCCGCGCCAATGTGCGCTTTCGCGCAGAATGCGCACATCGTTTTCGGCAATGCCGGTTTCCTCGTAAAGTTCGCGGAACACGGCCTGGGATGGGCTTTCCCCGTCATCAATGCCGCCTTGCGGCATTTGCCAGGACTGCAGACTGACCGCATCGAGCCGCTGCCCGGCCCAGATGCGCCCGTCGCCGTTCAGCAGCATGCACCCGACGCAGGGCCGATAGGGCAGGGCTTCAATTTCGGCGTCGCTAAGCGCCATGGGCGGCGCTCAGCGATTGTCCGGATTGTAGATCGCCAATCCCGCCAGCAGGTCCAGCGCATAGGCCAGTTGGAAATCTTCCGACCGAAGCTCGGCCGTCTGTTCGTGGCGGGTGCGCTCTTCCTCAAGCTGACGCTTCTCATCGTCGCTCAGCTCGTTCTGCAGGCTGCCGCGCAGATCGGCCTCGGACCGGGTGCGGCGGTTGCCCTCTTCATCGGCCTCGGTCACCCGGCGCTCTTCGACCAGGATATCGGGTTCAATGCCCAGGGCCTGAATCGACCGGCCTGACGGGGTAAAGTAGCGCGCGGTGGTCAGCTTCATCGCGCCTTTGTCGCCCAGGCGCATGATCGTCTGGACCGAGCCCTTGCCGAAGGATTTGGCGCCCAGGATGATTGCCCGACGCTGGTCCTGCAAGGCACCCGCGACAATCTCGGATGCCGACGCGGACCCTTCGTTGATCAGCACGACCAGAGGCTTGCCGTCGGTCAGGTCGCCAGGGCGGGCATTAACGCGATCGGCCTCGTCCAGGTCACGGCCCCGGGTCGACACGATCTCGCCCGTCTCCAGGAATGCGTCAGACACCGCAATGGCCTGGCTCAGCAGACCGCCTGGGTTGTTGCGCAGATCGACCACATAGCCGGAGACTTTGTCGTCGCCGATCTCTTCGCGCAGCTTTTTGATCGAATCTTCCAGATTGTCATAAGTCTGTTCGTTGAACGTCGTGATGCGCAGCACGCCGACAGTGCCTTCCGTCCGCGCACGCACTGCGCGGATTTTAATGGTGTCACGGACGATGGTGACGTCGAAGGGCTCGTCCGTGTCCTCGCGGCTGATGGTTATGATGATTTCGGACCCGACCGGTCCGCGCATCTTATCGACTGCTTCGGAAAGGGTCAGACCCAGAACGGACTCGCCGTCGATATGGGTAACGAAATCACCTGCCTCTAATCCTGCCTTTGCGGCCGGCGTGTCATCGATGGGCGCCACGACTTTTACGAAGCCGTTCTCCATGGTGACTTCGATGCCCAGGCCGCCGAATTCCCCACGGGTCTGTTCGCGCATATCCTCGAAATTCGAGGGCGGCAGATAGGACGAGTGCGGGTCCAGCGAGGTCAACATGCCGTCGATCGCAGCCTCGATCAGCTTTTGCTCATCGACATCCTCGACATAGGACGTCCGGACGCGTTCAAAGATTTCGCCGAAAAGGTCCAGATATTCATAGGTGTTGCGGGCCGAATTGTCCTGGGCCGTCGACGTGGTTACCAGCATCGGCACCATGGCGCCGATCGCGGCGCCAGTCAGCAGGGCTGTGATTGTTTTGCGCATTATCCGCCACTTTCCTGTTTCGTTAGGTCGAACCATGGACCCGGGTCTACCGGCTGGCCACCTCGCCTAAGTTCGATATAGAGTTTTTCTTCCCTGATCTCATCACGATCTGTTGTCGCTTCAAGCAAAAATTCGTCAGATGCGGGAATTGGGCCACCAAGATCGCCCAAACGTTCCCCTGCAAGCACGGTTTCGCCGACCAGACGGTCCACACGGCCAAGGCCAGCCAAAACGATCAGCGTGTCTTTCTCAGGTTCTAATACCACGACTTGTCCATAATCAATCAATGGACCAGCATATCGGATTGTACCATCCCATGGTGCGGAAACCTGTGCGTATGCTGGCGCAGCAAGTGTCAGACCATAGCCTGCCCGCCCCCATGGGTCAGGATCACCGAATTCTGCAGTGACAGACCCTGTCACCGGCTTCTGAATAAACCCTCTGGATTCCGTAAAGGTTAACAGGATGCCTGTATCTGTCAGCGCGGCGCCTTCCAGCGTTGCGGCCAACTCGTCGATATTCTTTGCCTGGCGCGCTGCGGCTTCTGATTGCGCCTTAAGCTCGGACTTTGGTGCCAGGTTGCGGCGTTGGTTTCTACGCAGTGCCTCGGCCGTTTTTGCGCGCAATTCCTGCAGCGTTGCCAATGTACCCCGCGTCTCGATCCTGACAATTTCCTGGGATGATCTCAGCTGTCGCAATGCGTCCAGACGGGCGCGAAAGGCAGTGATTCGTTCATCCAGGACCGGAGATATCTCTGCCATCAGACCCGCACCTCGCGCTGCTGCGACAGGGCCGCCGGGAAACGCCAGTAATGCGGAATCAGGGGCCTGGCTGAGCGATTGCAGCGCCGCCAACAGACTTTCCAGGCGGTCTTTGTCTTCGTTGATTTGCCGCAGAACCCTGGATTCTCGCGCCGCCATATTGCGAAGCCCGGAACGATAGGCACTCAGCGCGATTTCATGGGCGGACACAGCTTTGCCCAAAGCAGCCAGACGCGCGCGTCCGCTGGAGGCCCTAACCAAGGCGTCCTCGGCAATTTTCAGAGCCTTCTTGGCGTTCTCGATCTCGGGCGAGCTGGATTGGGCGGCAGCGACGCCACCCAAAATTATCCAGAATAGAATGGCGGCCCGGATCACGATGGCCGCCTCAACAGCGACCGTCCGGTCATTTCATCCGGTTGGTCCATATCCATCAGGTGAAGCAGGGTAGGCGCCAGATCCCCAAGGCGACCATCTGCCAGCATGCAATCCAGCGCCTGATCGCCGGACTGCACCAGAACCAGAGGCACCAGGTTCGTTGTATGCGCCGTGTGGGGCCCGCCGGTTTCCGGGTCAATCATAACCTCGCAGTTACCATGATCGGCGGTTACCAGCATAGCGCCGCCGACCTCGTCCAGCGCTGCCAAGGCATGACCCAACCCGGTATCCACGGCCTCGCAGGCAGCAATTGCCGCATCGAGGTCGCCGGTATGGCCGACCATGTCAGGGTTCGCGAAGTTCACCACGATCAGATCATAGCCCGCGCGGATGCCCGCCGCCAGTTGATCCGAAACCTCGGCGGCGCTCATCTCCGGCTGCATATCGTAGGTCCGCACTTTCGGCGAAGGTGCCATATAGCGGTCCTCCCCCCGGTCTGGATCCTCAACCCCGCCGTTCAGAAAGAAGGTCACATGGGGATATTTCTCGGTTTCGGCCAGACGCAGCTGCGTCTTTCCATTGGCGGCCATCCATTCGCCCAGGGTGTTGATGATCTCGTCCGGTGGGAACATCACCGGCATCCAGGGATCGATCCGGTCGGAATAGCTGACCATGCCCAGCCGCGCCTTTATCTGGGGCCGGTCCGAGACATCGAAATCCCTGAAGGACGGATCCAGGAGAGCGCCCAGGATTTCCCGCATCCGGTCGGCCCGGAAATTGGCCGAGATCAGCCCATCGCCATCCATTATACCGGCGAAGTCGGCGATGTTGGCGGGCTCGATGAACTCGTCATAGATCTCTGCCGCATATGCCGCATCGATAGCGGCCAGCGGGTCGGCGAAGGCCTCGCCCTCGCCATCTGCGATCAGTCTGAAGGCTTTCTCCACACGGTCCCAGCGTTTGTCGCGGTCCATGGCATAGAACCGGCCACAGACGGTCGCCACGCGGGTGTTGGGCATGTCTTTGATGTCCACAAGAAACTCTTCCATGGCAGCGCGGCCACTGTCGGGTGCCACGTCGCGCCCGTCCATGAAGGCATGAATGGCCACTGGAATCCCTGCGCTGGAAAACGCCGTGGCCAGCATGGCGATGTGTTTCTGGTGCGAATGGACGCCGCCGGGTGATAGCAAGCCCATGATATGCGCCGTGCCGCCGGTCACCTTAAGTTGCGCCATCGCCAGGGCCAACGCTTCATTGGAAAAGAATGTACCATTCTCGATCGCATTGTTGATCTTTGGCAGGTCCATCCAGACGACGCGGCCCGCGCCGATATTTGTATGCCCGACCTCTGAATTGCCGATCTGGCCGGGGGGAAGACCGACGTCTTCGCCAGAGGCTTTAAGGGTCGACCTGGGGCCGTCCGCCCAAATCCGATCAAAGTTCGGTGTATTGGCCAACTTTGGTGCATTGCCCGCTGGATCGTCGCTCAACCCCCATCCGTCCAGGATGCAAAGAACGACTGGTTTCAGGGGCATCTTTGGCTCCGGGGGCTGGTCTGCGATGCGGTCTAGCGGGTGGCGGGCAGGCGGGCAAGGGGCAAGCACGTCTGAGCTGGGAGTGGCCTGATCCGAAAAGATCAGCCCTTTTTCTACCGCGTGATTTTGGATCTAAGCAGTCTCGTCCGCTGTCCCGCCAGGTGAATGATGCGGCTTGGTGGCCACGTCCATGCGCTGAATGCTCCTTACCCGTCAACGGCCACCGCAAAGGAAGCCATACGCTTGCGATAGAGGCGCCCCACGCCGCTTTTTCTAGCGATGTAAGAAAAAGCTCAGTCGACGACTTCCGTCGCCAGCCGGTAGTCAGTCAATTCCTGCTCCACCAGCAGATAGATATCTTCGGGCGGGGTCTTGAGGACGTGCAGAAGGATCAGCGGATCAATCTCCATATCCGACAGAAATTCCAAGGTTTCTCCGTGCCCGGTCTGCACGCTTTCGACCGCCAGAAAACTGGGAATGATGGAGTTCCTGTCATGGAAATGCTGATGCAAGCCGACCCATCCTGATTTGCTGACAATGCGTTCTACGCCACCTGCCAGGATGTAAGGGCAGGCGGACAAACAGGCAGCATCCGCGCTGATCATCGTGTTGAGACCATTTTTTCGGATCACCCGGCCGATGTTAAGGGCTTCGTGGACCGCACCGCCCGGGCTGTGTAAGGCGACGAATTTCGCGGGCGGGTTAACATCGCGTAGGAAGCTTTCAAACCGGGCGCCGTCTTGGTCGTTGATGCCGCCCGACACCAAAATAATCCGCCCGTATTCTTCCGTGTCTTGAATGTTGAATCTCAGTTCATGTTCCAAAACTTCTGGCAACCGAACTGGTGCGTTGAGCCGTTTGGTCGGGTCCTTCAAAACGGGGACAGAGACAGGTGTAAACGGGCGGGTCTGATCGCCGGGTTGTGCGGGTGCTGTCTGTTCGTGGCGTATCCCTGGGTCTCTAACCGATCGGATCCAATCGAAGGCATCCTCGCTCATCAAAACGCCTGCCAGACCGATCTGCACGGCCAGGCAGAGGCGCATGGCCGTCTTCATCGAGGGTAACCGGCTGTTGGAGGGGCGTGCCTCTGCCATCTTAGCGCTGTATGATGGGAACGTGACGATGGATCGGTTCTGCGTCTTGTGGCGGCGGGTCTGCCAGGCGCTCGGTCATTGCCTGATCAGCCGAATTCATCTGCACTTCTATGTCGCGTAGCGCCCGCATCGCAGCCTGCAGCTCGGCCAAGGTCAGCGATTGTTCGATGCCCGAGCCTTCGCGGCCCCGGCGGATCGCTGCATGGGTGACCGCCAGGATAAACACCAACACGCCAGGCAACAGATCGATTGCGATCGCGCCAGCCCAGGACGGCACGAAGTTCGATGCATATTTGATAACGGCATCCGCTGCAGAAATCGGTGCATAGGCGGTTTCTTGCGGGGGCTCTAAAGCCAGGACTTCACCTGCCGCAGATTTCAAATTGGCTGCGCGCAGATCCAAAGTTTCGACGATCTGAACGATCGTCGATTGCTGATCCGACCTGACAGACGCCGTGCGTCCATCCAGTTCCGGCAGGATCACAGACGCGCTCAGATCCTCTGCTGCTCGGGCAACCAGCGGCGCGACCTGCAATTGCCGCAGCTTCACGATTTCGCCGGCAAGCCGCACGGACTCTTCCGAAAAGCGCACTGAACGCGCCTCGACAGGGCCTTGTTCCACTGTCAATGTACGCATGCGCGTCAGGATCTGGTTGCCCTCGGCATAGGCCAGATCGATGGCGTCACGCTGGGCCAGAATCTGCTCTTCCAGGCGTTGCAGTTCGATGGACTTCTGACTGAGCAGCCGGAAAACTGCCCCCCGACCCGCGGTGCCGGACAGCGCGCCATCGCCTTCCAACTGAGCCAGATCTTCGAAGCGAAGACGGGCACGCTCCACCTCGCGGCGCAGGCCTTGAGCTGTCACTGCGATGGTGTTCGCTGTCTCTAACGCTTCCTGATATTCCTGTAGCGTCTTCTTCAGATGCTGTTCAACGGCAGCTGATCCGGCCAATGCTGCTGCGTTCAGCCAACTGGACATCGCAATGATCGCGGCCGAGCCCAAGAGCGTAGCGAATGTAAGGCCAAGATAGCTGGCAGCATTTCGCATCGACGGCAGAAGCCGTAGAATGTAGCTCCAAAAGACGAAGATGCCGACCGAGACAGCGACGGAATAGGCGAAGGCCGCTAAGAATATTGTCGTGCCTGATCCATCCAATAGGGACGACACGCCCAGATAAGTGTAAATCCCGGACGCGGTTGCCAACACGCCTAGGGCCGCAGACGTAAACGTGTCCAGCCAGGCGATGTGGCCTTCCATTTCACGCGCGGCTTTAACGCCCTGCGCGCTGGCGGGAGTGATCGTGTCGAGGTCTTCGCTCATACTTCCCCGTCCGTGTAATTTTCTGCGTCAGACGCAGTCTAACTGTGGTGCCGTCTTGCGCAACCCACGGCTCCGTCAGGTGCTTAGGGGAAACTGTGCAGATGATGGGCCACGACAGAGGCGGGGCCTATTCCCGATGATATGGGCTGCCCGCCAGGATCGACACCGCGCGATAGATCTGTTCAGTCAACATCACGCGGGCCAGCATATGGGGCCAAACCATCGCGCCGAGCGATAGACGGTATGCCATTGCACGCAGGTCTTCCGTATGTCCGTCAGCGCCGCCGATCAGAAAGACCATATGCGGGCATCCGCCATCCCGTTCACGGCCCAGCATTTTTGCGAAATCGGGGGAGGTCAGCGCCTCGCCCCGTTCGTCCAAGACCACGGCGGTGGCGCCGGATGGGATCGCCTCTTTCAGCCGGGCTGACTGCGTTTCCTGATCCCTGGCCTTGCGTTCATCGATTTCGATTATCTCCAGCGGACCCAGTGATAGGGACCGGCCCGCGGCAGTGGCACGTTTGACATAGTCGGCGACCAGGCTGCCTTCGGGCCCTGTCTTGAGCCGCCCTATGGCGGCTATCGTCAGACGCATGGATCAGCCGACTGCGACAGGCCGCGCTGTGCTGTCCGCCTTGGGCATCCACATTTTTTCGAGCTGGTAGAAATCGCGCACTTCTGGCCGGAACACATGCACGATGACATCGCCGGCGTCGATCAGGACCCAGTCCGCCGCGGCACGGCCTTCAGCGCGCGGCGTGACGCCCAGATCTTGTTTCAGACGCTCGATAAGCTTTTCCGAAACCGAAGCCACATGGCGGGTCGACCGGCCTGATGCGACCACCATAGTGTCTGCCTCGGACGACTTACCCTCCAGGGCGATCGACACGATGTCGAACGCTCCGTCCTCGTCCAATGCTTCAAGGACGGTCTTCAACAACTGCTTGGATGTCGAGTTTGGGGCGTTATTCGCGCCCGCGGAGACTTCAGGCGTAACATCTTCGATGCCCGCAGCAATCTGATTACTCAGAACTTAGTCCTCCTGTTGTGAGGGATGCCGCACAATGCCCACATCCGTCACGCAGATACAAAGTAGCGCGGAATTGTGTCGGCCTCAAGACGCGATTAGCGCGTCGGATCATCGGCAAGATGACGTGAATTTCTGCCCAAATTACCGAATGATCATGATATCCTTCGTCGCAGAGCACCTTTGTGGGTGGGTGAACTTATGCGGGAGGTACATAAGATGATCGGGCCAAGATTGATGTCCGCCGGGGTGGCGTTTTTCCTGTCGGCAGGGTCAGCCATGGCATGCGCCAACATGGATGATGCGATGGCACATTTTGAGGTCGTGAAGGACGCCTATGTGGAAAAGGCACCGCAGATGACCCCTGAAATGTTCCCGGTCTGGACCGGCCATCTAGAAACCTTTGGCAAGCGCATGGGCGAGCTTGATTTTGCCGGCGCGTGCGCAGCCTTGGATCAGGCGTCTTTGGATCTGGGCTTTGACGCACCGGCTGCAAGCGGTGGCAATGAAGTCGCAGCGCCAGCGACGCAGCCAGCCGGTGACGACCAGGGGTCAACCACCGTTCAGACTGCACCTAATTCGCAAGATCAGGATACGCAGAACCCGCCAGCCCAAGCGCCTGTGAGCGGTGGACAAGAGGTTGCGGTCTGGCGCGAATGTCCGCGGGGCCGCTGTTGGGGCCGCGAGTAAACGCGGCTTGCCGGGTCCTTTTGCGTCAGGTGATGGTCGCGGTCAGCGTGTTGCCGCAGCCATAGCTTCTATCATCTCTGCCTTGGCCAGCAGTGCTTTGGCGGTTGCGACATGCAGGTTCTCGACGATCTGGCCGTCGACAACAGCGATGCCCTTGCCCTCAGCCTCGGCTTCGGCAAAGGCTGCGACCTGACGTTCTGCCAACTCGATCGCCTGGGCAGAGGGCGCGAAGGCAGCATTGGTGATGTCCAGTTGCGCCGGGTGGATCAGCGTCTTCCCGTCAAAGCCGAACTCGACGCCCTGGAGGCACGAAGTTCGCAGTCCATCTTCATCCTTGAATGCGTTGTAAACGCCGTCGAGGATTGCAAGGCCATGGGCCCGGGCCGCCAGCATGCAAAGGCCCAGTGCAGTCACCACCGGCATGCGGGTGTCTGTATGGGCGGCTCCCAGATCCTTGACCAGATCATTCGTACCCATCACCAGCACGGCCAGCCGATCCGAGGCCCCTGCAATTTCGGCAGCGTTCAGCATGCCAAGGGGTGTCTCCATCATCGCCCAAAGCGCCATGGCGTCCGGTGCCCCTGCCTCGGCCATACGGGTTAAAACGTCATGGACCATGCCGGCGCTTTCCACTTTGGGCACCAGTATGGCATCAGCGCCGCTTGCGGAGGCTGCGGTAAGATCGTCGGCGCCCCATTCGGTGTCGAGGCCATTGATCCGGATGATGACTTCGCGGGGCGCATAACCGCCTTCCTTCACCGCATCGCAGACATATCCCCGGGCTGCATGCTTTTCGGCCGGCGAGACGGCGTCTTCCAGATCCAGGATCAATGCATCCGCCGGAAGCGAGCGGGCCTTCTCCAAAGCGCGAGTCTTCGAGCCAGGCATATACAGGGCGGATCGGCGGGGGCGAATGGTTGCAGGCATTGATCACCTAATAACTGCGGACGGGATCGTCCGTTTAACCGCCAAGCCAGCGCCAGAGGGATGTGGCAGGGTGTCCACGACTGGCACCGGTGAAACCGTGATTTTCGGATGCCGTTGAGGCCAATCTTAAGACGCCATATCGACCGTAAATGTCCACTTAATGTTCCACCCTTTACGCACCCTTAACCTCAATACCGCAGCATAATGTTCACGAATCGCACCCGCTTGACGGGGGAGGAACCGAATACGGGAAACGCGACCGACGCAAAAAATGACCCCGAATGGGTCGATGATGAAACATTGAGAGGCTTCTCTGCCGTGTTTGGCAGGGGCTTGTTCAGCCTCTCAACGCGTATCGCGGCTGAGCGCCCGGAAAGGTTATGGCGATGTTTAGGTTTTTCACGAAGTACGTGCCTGCCACTATGGTTGCTGGGTCTCTTTTGCTCAGCGTCGCTGCGATGCCAACCCACGCTAATGCTCAAACCGTGTGCGGTAAGCGCGACGACATCATTAAGCAATTGAAAGTAAAGTATGGCGAAACGCGCCGGACAATGGGTGTGCAGCAAGGCCGTGGCGTTGTGGAAATGTACGCGTCGGCGGAAACGGGAAGCTGGACGATCCTGGTAACAGACCCGCGCGGCATGACGTGCCTGATGGCAGCCGGTGAAGCGTTCGAGGCCGACGCGGTCGCTGAAGTAGACACGCCGACCTGACGGATCCGCTTAGATTGCAAAAAGGTCCGGGCCATTCGGCCCGGCCTAAAAACTCGAAGCGCTAGAGCTCTCCCTTCAAAGCCAACGTGCCAACAAACCCGGTGCTTCCGTTCAGGCCAAGCGAAGAAGATCCGCTGAGACTCAAGAACATCCCGGGTCCCAAGGCATGTATCGCAGACAGGCTGAGATAACCCCAAGTTTGGTCCGGCCGGGGGGCCGAGACAGTCGACAATGTTAGCGGATCAGGGCCCAACGAAACGCCCAGATCCTCACCCTTCAGATCGTGCTCCAGTGATCCGCGGAAATTGAACTTCCACGCCGGGATATCAGCCGGAGAAAGCGTTGCAGAAACCCCAGCAGTGACGCGATGCGATGTGTATTCAGTTTCTCCAAAGGACAAACTCGCGGCACCCATTGATTCCGTAAAACCGTCGATCGTGACCTGCTCGAAGGTGAAGTGCGCATAAGGATTGATGATTGCTTCATCCGTCGCCGGGAAAATCGCGCCGCCGCCGGCCCGGGCAAAGTAGTAGGTGCCATCGCTGGAGGCACTGTAACTTTCCCTGGAAGGCCCCAAGAAGAAGCTGCGGCTGATGTTATAGACATCGATGTATCCGGCGCCACCCGCGGCATTGACATAGAAGTTTTCGGACAACGCCATTTGTCCGAACAGCGCGCCCAGGAAGAGGCGCGTGTCAAAGCCGCCCCGATCCCCATCAAAGTCCACCTGTCCATGGTCCAGGCTAAGTCCGATCCCGATCGTGGCGTTCGAGGCAACTGCGATGTCCGCGCCCGCCTTGATCACCTGCGTCGAGCCCTGCAATCCTGGTGTGATCTGCTGTGCCTGCGCATCGTAGAAACCCGCCTCGGCGCTGAGGAAGTAGTCGATATCGCCGACCTCGCGGCGCCGTCGATTTCCCTTATCGTCGAAGCTGAAAAGCACCGTCGGGTTAAGGCGGTTCTCCAATGATAGGGCCTGTTGGCGCAAGGCGGTCAGCGTTGCCACCGGAATGGCCCCGGTTTGGGTGGCTGCTTGCAACCCGGCCAACGCCGCCTGTGCAAAGACCTGATGCGCGGCCGTAGATGGGTGCACGCCGTCGGCGAAAACACGCTGCTCGCTATCCGGCAAGGTGTTGAACCCCTGCACACAATTCAGCGAACTGGCGACCGTGCATCCTGGTACGGTCGCCGCGTTCGGGGCCGTGAAACCATACCTTGCAGGATCGGCCTGCACAGCGGACAGGATCTGCTGAGAGTTGACGATAACCGCGTTCTGGCCTCTCAACGCTGCAATCAACGTTTGGTTGAAGGTGTTTGTCAGCCCGGTCAACAAAGCGCCCGATCCCGGTTGCGCTGCTTCAGACTGCAAACCAAATGGCGTCTGTCCGATATCCGGCACGGTAACGACCAGCACCGTTTGCGCCCCCGCCTGCCTCAACCGCCCAACGTCCACCGCCAAGCCTTGCGCGGCAGCAGCCATATTGGCCCCGGCCACTGCCGGAGTGATGGCCATTGCGCCGACCGCGCCGGATTGGGCAAACACGTCGTTCGCCCCGCCCCAAACGATGACCAGATCGTTGCTATTGAAGCCCGGATTACCGGCCAGAAGCCGGTCGATCTGCTCGCGGAGAGGGACGGTCGTGATCCCGCCTGCCGGGTTGAAGGCAATACCCGGCTGGTCAACCGTGCGCGAGCCACCCTGGGCAAAGTTCGTGCCGCCGACATTCACGTCATTCGCCAAGGCCGCCAAGGGCGTACCCGCGGCGCCTGGGACCCCGTTTATGATGTTAGGCTGCAATTCGATGCCCAGGGAGTCGGCCAATGCTTCCGCATATGTTTGCGACGAACCGTCCGGCGCGTTCGTGGTGAACCGGTACTGGATATTTGGCAGTGCGCCGCCCGATCCGGCCACAACGGCCTGACTGTACGCGCCTCCATCGCTTAGACTGTCACCGATGACGAAGAGGCGATCGAAGCGCAACTCTTCTGCAAATGCTGACATCGGCAATAATGCAGCGATGACTGCGCCGACCAAACGAGAAGTTGTGATCATATACGTTCCCCCTGTTCTTATGTTTTTTGTGACGGAACGTGATGCGCATTGGGCGGTCAATTCAAATCTTGCCCGTTTTTGCTGTATGACTGGGTTTCGTTACGTCAGGTAGGCACCTCTCCGGCGTGGGGTATTAGGCAGAATCAACCTTAAGTAGAAAAACAGGTATTCGTGCACCACTAAGCACGCTATTGCCTTCGGTCGAGGAATCGGGCAGTGCAGCGCCCGTTCTGGGGGCTGTTTTCCGAGAGTCCCAGCGAAGCAGAGGAGACACGTATGTCCAGAAGCAAGATTGCGCTGATCGGCGCTGGTCAAATTGGCGGCACGTTGGCGCATCTGATCGGACTGAAAGAGCTTGGGGACGTCGTCATGTTCGACATCGCCGAAGGCATTCCGCAAGGTAAGGCGCTGGACATCGCGGAAAGCGCGCCTGTCGATGGTTTCGACTCAGACCTGAAGGGCACGCAAGACTATGCCGATATTGCTGGCGCGGACGTGTGCATTGTCACTGCTGGTGTTGCCCGTAAACCCGGGATGAGTCGTGATGATCTTTTGGGTATCAACCTGAAGGTCATGAAATCAGTGGGTGAGGGCATTGCGGCCCACGCGCCCGATGCATTTGTAATCTGCATCACCAACCCTCTGGACGCGATGGTGTGGGCGCTGCGAGAATTTTCGGGCATGCCGAAAGAAAAAGTCGTCGGCATGGCTGGCGTGCTGGACAGCGCGCGCTTCCGACACTTCTTGGCCGATGAGTTCAACGTTTCGGTCAAAGACGTTTCTGCGTTCGTGCTGGGCGGCCACGGCGATACCATGGTGCCGCTGCCGCGTTACTCGACAGTTGCCGGCATCCCGCTGCCCGACTTGG
This sequence comes from Pseudomonadota bacterium, assembly GCA_039028795.1. Taxonomy (GTDB): domain Bacteria; phylum Pseudomonadota; class Alphaproteobacteria; order Rhodobacterales; family Rhodobacteraceae; genus Thermohalobaculum. Next base: position 43,970 of record JBCCHJ010000007.1, on the reverse strand, counting down.
TGAAGATGGGTTGGACCACGCAGGAAAAGCTGGACGCCATCGTCCAGCGCACCCGGGATGGCGGGGCCGAGATCGTGGGTCTTCTGAAAACCGGATCTGCTTTCTATGCGCCTGCCGCGTCCGGCATCACGATGGCCGAGGCCTACCTGAAGGACCAGCGCCGCCTGCTGCCCTGCGCGGCCTGGGGTGAAGGTGCCTATGGTCTCGACGGCATGTATGTCGGCGTGCCCGTGATCATTGGCAAGAACGGCATCGAGAAGGTCGTCGAGATCGAATTGAACAAAGACGAAGCCGCGATGCTGCAGAAATCGGTTGATGCGGTTCAAGGCTTGGTCGAGGCGTGCAAGGGGATCGATAGCAGCTTGTCGTAACGTCAACTCTCGGCCTTCTTGACATCACTATGAACGTTGTTCATTTTGCTTGAATGAACAGCGTTCAAAAATTCACTGCATACGCAGTATTGTTCCTCTCGGCCACGGCGGTGCCGGTCGCGGCGGAACCTCACCCAATTTCCGAAACCATCAACAATGAAGGTCTTGCTGCTGCCGAGCGACAACTTGCTCAGCAAACAGATCTAGACGCTAGCGAAAGATTTGCTCTCGGCGGTGTACGCTTCCTGCGTGGGATTGAAAACGCGACGCAGCAGATGTGGCGGTATCAAATACAGCCGAAGGCGTCGTCGATTCCATTGTTACGCCTGCCAATCCCAAAAAACTACGAGCCCGAACCATTCAAGCCAGAACAGATTGCTGACCTGTTTAAGCAAGCTCTGAAGGATATGGAGGCCGCAGACCAACAGCTCGCGGCAATTCAGGACGCGGACGAAGTTTCCTTCACAGTGTCTTTGGATCACATTTGGTTTGATGTGAATGCAAACGGGCAAAGAGATCAGCGCGAGGGTTTGCTGTCGTTTCTAGGAATGTTTGGGCGCCAGATTGAAGGTCAGGATCAGGACCCTATCATTACTTTTGATACATCCGATGCTGCTTGGTTAGCAGCTTACGCCAACTTAATCTCAGCATCATCGCATGCAGTGCTTGCCTTTGATCCGTCCGAGCCGATCGCGCGGATAAATGCGGCAGAAGACAAAATCCGTGCGGCAACAGGTGAAATCCCTGCAAATTTCATCGAAAGACCCACGCTGAACTATTTTGCCATTGTGATTCAGTCGATCGAACAGCAGCCCGATCGAAACTCGATTGCTTCGGTAGAACGTCATTTGCGCGCGATGTTGGCGCACAACAAGATCTTCTGGACCCGAGTGGCCGCGGAAACGGACGACGCGAATGAATGGATTCCGTCTGATAGGCAAACATCTGCGCTCGGGTTGGTTTTTCCTAAAGGTCTTGGCGAAACGTGGCTGGCGGTTCTTTCTGACATTGAAAAGGTCTTAGACGGAGATCTGCTCATCCCACACCCACTGCTTGGCCGAAACGGTGGCATCAATCTGGCGAAGTACTTTGCGGACCCGAGCCCGATCGATGTCAGCGCTTGGCTGCATGGCCATGGGGTGGTCACGTATCTCGACAATGGCGAGTTGATTTCCGGTCGGTCGTGGGAGGCGTTTCAGCGGCTGGTCAGCCGCAGAGATGCGATGCAGTACGCAATGATCTTGAACTGAGGGCTCGGAGCCTTTAGCGATGGGGCGGGCGCCAAGTCTGCCCCATGTTCACTTTGTGCTTGTGTCGTCCGTTCAGCAGCGACGGGTTTTGCACCTCTTGCCGCACTCGTAATTTTGTTGCACTGCAGCGGTTGCGCGTGATCGAACGTAACGCTAAAGCTCTGTCGAATTTTCAGGCCATGGCGTCGTTTTCGCAGCCCTGGTTAATACCATCGATGCAGGCCGTCCGGCCCAAGCCTCGGGAGGGGAGAACCCCATGAACATCCACGAATACCAGGCCAAACAGATTCTGCGCGACTATGGCGCTCCGGTCTCGAACGGAAATGCCGTGCTGGAGGCCGATCATGCGCGTGAGGCGGTCGAGGATCTGGGCGGGCCCGTTTGGGTGGTGAAGGCGCAGATCCATGCGGGTGGACGTGGAAAAGGTACCTTCAAAGAGCCGGAAGCCGGCGAAAAGGGCGGCGTGCGCGTCACCAAGGACCCTGAAGAAGCCGTGCAATTTGCGCAGCAAATGCTTGGCAAGACGCTGGTCACCAAACAGACAGGTCCGGCGGGTAAACAGGTCAACCGCATTTACATCGAAGATGGCGCGGCCATTGCGAACGAGTTCTATCTGGCCCTGCTGGTGGATCGCGAAACATCGCAGGTCAGCTTCATCGTTTCGACGGAAGGCGGCATGGACATCGAAGAGGTTGCGCACGAGACGCCGGAAAAGATCCTGACTTTCAGTGTTGATCCGGCGACGGGAATGCAGCCGTTCCATGGGCGCAAGGTAGCGAAGGCGCTTGGTCTGACCGGCGCTTCCGCCAAGCAAGCGGGCAAACTGGTCAACACGCTCTACAAGATGTTCACCGAAAAAGACGCCAGCCTTTTAGAGATCAACCCATTGATCCTGACCGAAGCAGGCGATGTCGTCTGCCTGGACGCGAAGATGAATTTCGACTCGAACGCGCTCTACCGCCATCCCGACATCATGGACCTCAGGGATGAGACCGAAGAAGATGAAAAGGAACTGGCGGCCTCGAAGTACGACCTGAACTACATCGCCTTGGACGGTGAAATCGGCTGCATGGTCAATGGCGCTGGCCTGGCTATGGCGACAATGGACATCATCAAGCTTTACGGGTCCGAGCCCGCAAACTTCCTGGATGTTGGTGGTGGCGCCACGAAGGAAAAGGTGACCGAGGCATTTAAGATCATCACTTCGGACGATGCCGTCAAAGGCATCCTGGTCAACATTTTCGGTGGCATCATGCGCTGCGACGTAATCGCCGAGGGCGTGGTGGCTGCGGTGAAAGAGGTTGGATTGAAGGTTCCCCTGGTTGTCCGTCTGGAAGGCACCAACGTGGAAAAGGGCAAGCAGATCATTAACGACAGCGATGTTGATGTGATCGCCGGTGATGACCTCGCCGATGCAGCCGAAAAAATCGTGAAGGCGGTGCGGGGGTGACGAAGATGCGCCGAATATGGCGCTTCGGAGTATCGCTTTTGGGCGTTTTGGCGGTTTCGGCGTGTCTGTCAGAGGAACAGTTGGCAGAGATCGAAGCACAGAAAGCGCAGATTTTCAGTCAGTATGCGCCTAAGATTCCAAGCGTTGCGAACTATTGTGTCAAAGCTTTGGAGACTGGAGCCTATGATGGTGCGTTATTGCTGGATGCGGGTTTTGAAGAATTCCAGCCATTGTTCGGACAAGATGCATACAGCGCCGAATTTGAAACAGAGCAGTTTAACAGCAGAGTATTTGTTGGGAAGAAAGCTCCGAACTGTTCGATCCGTTTCTACGGGGTATATGTTGACGCGCACAGAGAAGCATTTGTGCAGGCCTTGCAAGAACAAGGGTTTCAATTGACTAAGGCCAGCCCGCAAGATCCAATCACCGAGGTCACGATTGCTGGTGCTTTGGGAATGGCGCGCAGTAACGTCCAATATGCCAAGCGCGACGATCTGATCCTGGAACTCGCGCTGGTTTCGTCACCCGGCGGTCGCAAAAGTGGATTTGTTGATGAGGTCATTCTCAAGGTCAACGCCGCTCTGCTGCCGTTTGAATAGGTTGCCCTTTGATTCGAATAGTGAACATCCGACCAAGTAAAGATAGTCCACAGACATACCGGGGCAGTTCTTGCGTTGGAGGAAACCGTATCACGCAGTGATGCATACTCAGAAGGGGAGCCAGCATGGCTGTACTCGTCGATGAAAACACCAAGGTGATCTGCCAAGGCATCACCGGCTCGCAAGGCACGTTCCATTCGGAACAGGCCATTGCCTATGGCACGCAGATGGTCGGGGGCGTGACGCCGGGCAAGGGCGGTGAAAGCCATCTGGGCCTGCCGGTTTTTGACACGGTGCACGAAGCAATTGCGACCACGGGCGCCAATGCCTCGGCCATCTATGTGCCGCCGCCTTTCGCAGCGGATGCGATCATGGAAGCGATCGATGCCGAGATGCCGCTGATCTGCTGCATCACCGAGGGCATTCCGGTCATGGACATGATGAAGGTTAAGCGAATGCTTGACGGATCCAAGTCCCGGCTGATCGGGCCTAACTGCCCAGGTGTCATAACACCCGATGCCTGCAAGATCGGGATCATGCCCGGCCACATCCATCGCCGCGGTCATGTCGGCATTGTCTCGCGGTCTGGCACTCTAACCTATGAGGCTGTTGGCCAAACCACGGCGGCAGGTCTGGGCCAGTCGACCTGCATCGGCATTGGTGGTGACCCGATCAAAGGGACCGAGTTCATCGATGCGCTGGAGCTGTTCCTTGGCGATGATGAAACTCAGTCGATCATTATGATCGGGGAAATCGGCGGATCGGCGGAAGAAGATGCCGCCCAGTTTTTGGTCGACGAGGCGAAGATGGGCCGAAAGAAACCAACGGCTGGCTTCATTGCCGGCCGCACTGCCCCCCCGGGCCGGCGCATGGGGCATGCCGGTGCGATCATCAGTGGTGGCAAAGGTGGGGCTGAGGACAAGATCGAAGCCATGCGGGCTGCGGGGATCACGGTTTCGGACAGCCCGGCAGGTCTTGGCGAAGCTTTGCTTGCGGCGATTGGGTGAAAATCCCGTGACGATTGGTTTCAAAGCGTCAGCAAGCCTTGCTTAACCTTTGGAATGGTTGAATGATGCGCTCGGCTGGGTAACTGGCCGAGCGAGTCGTATTGGGGCCAGAACCGGCCTCGTCACAAGGGGAAGGGCCGCCGCTAAAGCGACCCCTTGCAAACATGACAGAAGCCAGCTCGAATGAGCAATTCCACGCCTCTAGTTTTCTCCAGGGGCACAACGCCGAATACATCGAACAGCTCCATGCCCGGTATGTGAAAGACCCTGACTCGGTTGATCCGAGTCTTCGGGACTATTTCGCATCCCTTGGGGATGACGCTGGCAGCGTAGTTTCCGAGGCCGATGGCGCCCCATGGGGGAGAGCCGATTGGCCGCCGCAACCTTCGGACGAAATGACCGCGGCCCTGGACGGCAATTGGGACGCCGCGCCGGACCCTGAAAAGTTGGAAAAGAAAATCCGGGCGAAGTCTTCGAACGGAGCACAGCCTGATGAGACCGCGATTAAGAACGCAGTCTTAGATAGCGTCCGCGCGATTATGTACATTCGATCTTTCCGGTCGCGCGGTCATTTGGGCGCTAATCTGGACCCGCTGGGACTACAGGGCGGAAGTGACCATCCAGAGTTTGATCCGAAATTCTTCGGCTTCACCGATGCCGATATGGATCGCCCGATTTTCATCGACAACGTGCTGGGTCTTGAAAGCGCGTCGATGCGGGAAATCGCGGCTCTGCTGCGCCGGACGTACCAAGGCACCTTCGCGCTGCAGTTCACACATCTGCAGGATCCCGAACCAAAGGGCTGGCTGCAACAGCGGATCGAGGGTCTGGGCAAAGAGATCAGCTTCACCAAGGAAGGCCGCAAGGCGATTCTGAACAAGCTGGTAGAATCCGAGGGCTTCGAAAAGTTCCTGGGCGTCAAATATATGGGCACCAAGCGTTTCGGTCTGGATGGCGGTGAAAGCCTGATCCCCGCGATGGAGCAGATCCTGAAGCGTGGCGGTGCACTAGGGGCCAAAGAGGTTATCATCGGCATGCCTCACCGGGGCCGGCTGAATATTCTGGCCAACGTGATGCAAAAGCCCTATCGGGCGATCTTCAACGAGTTTCAGGGTGGCTCGTTCAAGCCGGAAGACGTCGACGGGTCAGGGGATGTGAAGTATCATCTGGGCGCGTCGGCAGACCGGATCTTTGACGAAAACACTGTCCACCTTTCCCTGACCGCAAACCCCAGCCACTTGGAGGCTGTGAACCCGGTGGTGCTGGGCAAGGTCCGTGCCAAGCAAGCCCAAAATGGCGATGATCGAAAGTCGGTAATCCCGGTCCTGCTGCACGGCGATGCAGCCTTTGCAGGCCAAGGTGTGGTTGCCGAATGCTTTGGCCTTTCCGGGCTAAAGGGTCACAAGACCGGCGGCACAATCCATATCATCGTGAACAATCAAATCGGCTTTACGACCGCCCCGCACCATTCACGATCTTCGCCCTATCCGACAGACATCGCGAAGATGGTCGATTGTCCGATCTTCCATGTGAATGGCGATGACCCAGAGGCCGTGGTGCACGCCGCGAAGGTCGCGACCGAGTTCCGCCAGAAGTTCGAGCGGGACGTCGTGATCGATATCTTTTGCTATCGCCGCTTTGGGCACAACGAAGGGGATGAACCGATGTTCACCCAGCCGTTGATGTACAAAGCGATCAAAAAGCAGAAGACAACGTTGCAACTGTATTCAGAGCGCCTGGTTTCGGATGGCCTGATGGAGGCAGCGGAGATTGAAGAGGAAAAATCTCGTTTCCAGGCTTATCTTAATGATGAGTTTGAAGCAGGCCGCGACTACCGACCAAACAAGGCTGACTGGCTGGATGGCCGTTGGTCTGGGTTCGAAACCGCCGAGGGTGAATATCAGCGCGGGCAGACAGCGACAGGTTTGGAGACGCTGAAGGAAATCGGCGGTGCACTGACCAAGTTGCCGCCGGAGTTCTCGCCGCACCGTACAGTCGGGCGACTGCTGGATACCAAGCGCGAGATGATCGAAAAAGGCGAAGGCATCGACTGGGCCACGGCCGAGGCGCTGTCCTTCGGTTCTTTGATGCTGGAAGGCTACAAAGTGCGGCTTTCCGGTCAGGACTGCACGCGCGGCACCTTCAGCCAGCGTCATTCGGGCATCACCGACCAGAACACGGAAGAACGGTACTATCCACTAAACGGCATCCGGGACGGTCAGGCGCATTATGAGGTCATCGACTCGATGCTCTCTGAATATGCGGTGCTGGGGTACGAATACGGATTTTCCCTGTCCGAACCGAACGCTCTGGTTCTTTGGGAAGCGCAATTCGGCGATTTCGCCAATGGCGCACAAATCATGACGGATCAGTTCATCTGCTGCGGTGAACGCAAGTGGCTGCGTATGTCAGGTCTGGTGATGCTGCTGCCGCATGGATATGAGGGCCAGGGGCCGGAACACTCTTCAGCCCGGATCGAACGGTTTCTGCAACTAAGTGCCGAGGACAACTGGATTGTTGCCAATTGCACGACGCCAGCGAACTATTTCCACATTCTGCGGCGGCAATTGCATCGCAGTTTCCGAAAACCGCTGATCCTGTTCACGCCAAAATCGCTGCTGAGGCACAAGAGATGCGTGTCCTCGCTGGAGGATATGGCTGAAGGGTCAAGTTTTCACCGGGTGCTCTGGGATGACGCCCAGCAGGGAACATCGGACGTCGAACTGAAGCCGGATGAAGAAATCCGCCGGGTCGTGATGTGTTCGGGCAAGGTCTATTTCGATCTTCTGGATGCCCGGGACGAGGCCGGTCTGGATGATGTCTACATCATGCGCCTGGAACAGTTTTATCCCTTCCCGGCGCTGAGCCTGACCCGCGAACTGGCCCGGTTCAAGAATGCCGACATGGTCTGGTGTCAGGAAGAACCAAAGAACCAGGGAGCCTGGACCTTTGTCGAACCGAACATCGAATGGGTGCTGGGCCGTGTCAAAGGCAAGGCGGCCCGGGCAACTTATGCCGGGCGTCCGGCGTCGGCCTCGCCCGCAACCGGGTTGGCCTCACAACACAAGGCCGAACAGGAAGCATTGGTCGGCGCGGCATTAGCGCTCTGACGGTCGAAAGGACAGTAGAATGGCAGTCGAAGTAAGGGTCCCGGCTCTGGGTGAATCGGTGACCGAGGCCACCGTGGCGACTTGGTTCAAACAACCAGGCGATGCGGTCGCGGTAGATGAAATGCTTTGTGAGTTGGAAACCGACAAGGTGACGGTGGAGGTGCCGTCCCCGGTGGCCGGAGTTCTGGCAGAACATGTCGCCGCCGAGGGTGCGACGGTCGAGGTTGATGCGCTGTTGGCAACGATTAATGAAGGGGCGGCTGCGGCCTCCCCTGATAGCGTAGCGACCTCTTCACCGGCTGCCGAACCCACCCCCCCGGCCGCTGCCGCCCCAACGAAGGATATAGAGGACGCGCCATCCGCAAAGAAGGCTATGGCCGAGGCCGGACTTTCGCCGGATCAGATCCAGGGCACGGGTCGGGACGGGCGGATCATGAAGGAAGATGTGGCACGGGCCGCGTCTGCGCCATCGCCCAGCATCGCTGCGCCGGCTGCTGCACCTGCGGATGGCTCACGGGAAAAACGGGTAAAGATGACCCGCCTGCGCCAGACCATCGCACGCCGTCTGAAAGAGGCCCAGGACACTGCGGCGATCCTGACGACCTTCAACGAGGTCGACATGACCGAGGTGATGGCGATCCGGTCGGCCTACAAAGAAGACTTTGTCAAGAAGCACGGCGTGAAGCTGGGCTTCATGTCTTTCTTTGTCAAAGCCTGCTGCCATGCACTGCAGGAAGTTCCAGCGGTAAACGCGGAAATCGACGGCACCGATATGGTCTACAAGGAGTACTGCCATATCGGGGTCGCTGTCGGCACGCCCACGGGCCTCGTAGTCCCGGTCGTGCGCGATGCCGATCAGATGGGCTTTGCCACGATCGAGAAGACCATTGCGGGCCTGGGTGAAAAGGCCCGCGACGGCAAGCTTTCTATGGCCGATATGCAGGGTGGCACATTTACGATTTCAAATGGCGGGGTCTACGGCTCGCTGATGTCGTCACCGATTCTGAACCCACCTCAGGCGGGTATTCTGGGGATGCATAAGATCCAACAACGCCCAATGGTGATCGGTGGTGAGATTGTGGCACGCCCGATGATGTACTTGGCGCTTTCCTATGACCACCGGATCATCGACGGCAAAGAGGCAGTGACGTTCCTGGTCCGGGTGAAAGAGGCCTTGGAGGATCCGCGCCGTCTGCTGATGGATTTGTAGGCGATCGCGTTGGGCCGGCCGATCACATCGCCGCCGTTATCTCGCGAAGAGATTTCGCGGGGCAACTTATGGTTCGCGCGGGGATGGATAAAGTGGACGCTCATCGTGGGCATCTGCACGCTGATCTTCGCTGTTATCGACTCGCTTGGCGGTCCTGTCTGGCTCTTGCTACCGTATCCTCTATTTCTGTTTGCTATCGTTTGTCTTGAAATTGGATGCTTCGTAATCTGGGTGGCATATGCGCCACGCCCCACGCGACCCGTCTTGGTTGCAAGCGCAATTCTGGGTCTAACTTGGGCGTTGATCACCTGGGATCTTCGTGGTCTGGCCGGGTCAGTTGTCACTCTTTTGATATTCTGGACAGTTTTTCGCGTCATTTTTGACCTGTGGTTCCGTGAGGAACAAGTCATCTTGGAAAAGAAACCGAGGGCGATCTGGCCTAGTAGGAGTGAATAAATGTCCGACTATGACGTCGTTGTAATTGGCGGTGGCCCCGGTGGCTATGTCTGCGCAATCCGTTGTGGGCAGTTGGGCCTGAAGGTGGCCTGCGTCGAGGGCCGCGGCGCGCTGGGCGGCACCTGCTTGAATGTGGGCTGCATTCCATCGAAGGCACTACTGCATGCCAGCGAGCTGGTGCACGAAAACAACCACACCTTCGCTGAGATGGGCATCAACACTGGTGAGGCGACGGTCGATATTGCGAAGATGCTCGACTACAAGAATGGTGTGATCAAATCGAACACCGATGGGATCGAGTTTCTCTTCAAAAAGAACAAAGTCGACTACGTGCAAGGCTGGGGCCAGATCATCTCGGCCTCTGAGGTTAAGGTAGGCGACCAAACGCTCAAGACCAAAAACGTCGTCATTGCCACAGGGTCGGAACCCGCCAGCTTGCCGGGCGTCGAGGTCGATGAAGAACGCGTTGTGACTTCGACCGGTGCGTTGGACCTGCCGGAGATTCCCAAAAAACTGATAGTCATCGGTGCCGGTGTGATCGGTTTGGAACTTGGCTCGGTCTGGGCGCGACTGGGATCCGAGGTGACGGTGATCGAATACCTGAATGAGATCACCCCTGGCCAGGATGCCGAGGTTCAAAAGACCTTTCAGCGCATCTTAAAGAAGCAAGGTATGACTTTTATTCTGGGTGCAGCGGTCCAAGGCGTCGAAAAGCAGGATGGCAATCTGAAGGTCGCCTTCAAAACCCGAAAGGACGAGGCAGATCATGAATTAGAGGCCAATGTCGTACTGGTTGCCACGGGTCGCCGCCCATATACCGAAGGACTGGGGCTGGAGGCGGTCGGCATTGAGACCGAACGCGGCATGGTCAAGACCAATGCTGCCTGGCAGACCAATGTCCAGGGGATCTGGGCAATTGGCGATGTCATCGCCGGGCCTATGCTGGCCCACAAAGCTGAAGATGAAGGCATGGCGGTCGCCGACAACATTGCGGGCAAGCATGGTCATGTGAACTACGGTGTGATCCCAGGCGTGATTTACACAGCACCAGAGGTGGCGTCGGTTGGCGCGACCGAACAGGAATTGAAGGAGGCCGGGCACAAATACAAGGCCGGCAAGTTCCCATTCATGGCCAATGGCCGGGCAAAGGCGAACTTCGTCACCGAAGGCTTCGTCAAGGTTTTGGCGGATGCGGAAACCGACCGGGTGCTTGGCTGTCATATAATCGGGCCGTCGGCAGGCGACTTGATCCACGAGATCTGCGTCGCGATGGAATTCGGTGCATCGGCCGAAGACGTCGCGATGACGTGCCATGCGCACCCAACCTATTCTGAAGCGGTACGCGAGGCTGCTTTGGCCTTAGGTGACGGACCGATCCACGCCTGACCCATTTGGCCCGCCGGGCCAGGCCGATAGCTCTGCTGTCGGGCTTTCGGGATGTTTTCGGCAAGATGACGAAGAGCTCCCCCGCAAAAGGTCGAGGAGGACCTGAGAAATGACAAAGTTGCTGGGTATTTCCGGATCTCTGCGCAAGGGCAGCTTCAACACGATGTTGGTCAAAGAGGCCGCCCGGGTTTTGGCGCCATCCGAGTTCCAGATAGCTGATCTGGACATCCCGCTCTACAATGGCGATGTCGAGGATCAGGGTATACCAAAGGCGGTTCAGGCCCTGATCGACCAGATCTGGTGGGCAGACGCTATCGTGATCTCGACCCCAGAATACAACAAGGGCCCGTCCGGCGTTTTGAAGAACGCCTTGGATTGGGTCAGCCGTCCGCGCCCTGCGCCAATGGTTGGCAAACCTGTGGCGGTGGTTTCTGCCGCGGCAGGCGGCGCCGGTGGGAATCGGGCCAAAGCGGCGATGTATCTTTTCCTGATCCCTTTCATGGTCGATATGGTCACCAATCCAGAGGTGAACGTCGGCGGCGCCATGAATGTCTTCGATGACGATGGCAGGTTGACCAATGAAGGCGCCTTGAAGGGCCTTCAGGCACTGATGGACAATCTTAAGGCGCGGCTCTGATATTGTAAGACCGCCGGTACTGGGTATGGTGTGCCTGAAAGGCCGCGATGACCCAGGAAATTGAAGACGTAGCTCAGGTTCCACTGGAACTTTTGGTCGGCGCGCAGGTGCGGGCGATGCGATTGGCCATGGGCATGACGTTGAATGACCTAGCAGGTGCGGCGTCGATCTCCACCGGAATGCTGTCCAAGATCGAAAACGGCCAAACGTCGCCTTCATTGGCAACCCTACAGGGATTGGCAGGGGCGCTGAATATCCCGCTGGGTAGCTTTTTCACGACGTTCGACGAAAAGCGCGATGCAACTTATGTGAAATCCGGGCATGGGCTAACAATCGAACGGCGTGGGACTTCGAAGGGTCACCAATACCAGTTGTTGGGCCATGGAGTGCGCAGCAAGGTCCAGGTCGAGCCTTATCTGATCACCCTGGATGAAAACTCGGATGCGTTTCCGATCTTCCAGCACGAAGGGACCGAGTTCATTTACATGCTGAAGGGACGCGTCACGTATGCGCACGGCGATCAGACGTATCTCTTGGAGCCAGGGGATTCGCTTTTCTTTGACGCCGGGGCTGCGCATGGGCCGCTGGAACTGCAGGAACTCCCTGCCGTTTATCTCAGCGTAATCGTCACCCCTCCACTGTAGATTTACAGATAGGAAAATAAATTTCTTGAAAGTGAAGCTGTTTCAGCGGAGGCTCCTTGCGCGGATAGGAGGCTTCTGATGTGCGGCATCGTCGGACTTTACCTGAAAAACCCAGAGCTCGAGCCTGATCTTGGCCGACTGACAGCGCTGATGTTGCACGAAATGTCGTCACGCGGGCCGGACTCGGCTGGATTCGCTGTTTACGGCAATAAGGGCTCTACACGAATTTCGGCCCTGGCGGTGGAGGGTGATACGAACTGGCAGGCCCACGCCAATGCATTGGAAAAAGCGCTTGGCGCCGGGGTCGATGTGTCCGTCCTTTCCGACCACGCCATCTTCAGCACGGATGGCGACGGCCAGGCCGCGCGAAACTGGCTGATCCAAAACGCACCCGATGTGAGTGTTCTTGGCGTCGGCACGGCTATGGAGCTATGTAAAGGGATCGGCGATCCTGATGCAGTTGCCGAGCGGCTGCAGTTGTCTGCACGCACCGGCACACATGCGGTGGCGCATACACGCATGGCCACGGAAAGCGCCGTGACTACCGAAGGATCGCATCCGTTCAGCACAGGCGCGGATACCTGCCTGGTCCACAACGGATCCATGTCGAACCACAACCGGTTGCGCGAAGAGTTACAAAAGCAAGGTGAGACGTTCCAGACCGAGAACGACTCCGAGGTTGCCGCAGGTTACCTTGCCTGGCGAATGCGCCAAGGCGACACGATCGATGGTGCCATCGAAAACGCCATCCGGGACTTCGATGGGTTTTACACCTTTGCGATCGGCACTCGGGACGGATTTGCCGTTGTACGCGATCCCATTGCCTGCAAGCCCGCCGTTATCGCTGAAACGGATGACTGGGCCGCAATGTCATCGGAATTCCGTGCCATAGCGAGGCTGCCAGGTGCAGAACATGCCGAGATTTGGGAGCCCGAACCCACGCAAGTCTATGCGTGGAGCCGGGCAGCATGAGAGGCTCGGATCAGGCAGCGTCCATGGCGACATTTACGGCTGGAGCGCGACGGCGATTAGCAGCGCCTGTCGGACGCACCAAGACGGGATCAGCGCCGGTGCGTGCGATTTTGCCGGTAACCAGTGCTTCGATCTCGGCGCGGGCGACGCCGATATCCCGCAACTCGCGGTCGGACATGGCGTTCAACTGGCGAATGGCGCGGTTTTGGTCGACGGTCCGAGCAACGGCGTGGACTGCATCGCGGATGACATTGATCAGGGACATTGCTGTCTCCTTTCTTTCAGTAAACTTCATTCTGCCGGAAAGATGGGCATCAGATCACCCGGGACAATCGACACAAAGCCAAGGCCGCTTTGATCTGGCTGCATAACTAAGGCCGACGGAACTGGGACGAGCCATGACGACGAATTCGACACTAGATCTGGCCAGTTTGGATCGACGCTCCGTGAACCGTGCGCTGCAAGAGGCAGCGGCCGGTGCTTTCACCGTGCTGAACCCTGGCGGTGCCCATGCCATCGCCTGCGGCTTGACCGCGCCGGTAGATGTCATGGTGCAAGGCCATTGCGGCTACTACGCGGCCGGGATGAACCAAGAGGCTAGTATTACCATTCACGGCAATGCAGGCACAGGTGTTGCTGAAAACATGATGTCCGGGACCGTGCGAGTCACTGGCGATGCCAGTCAATCGGCGGGCGCCACTGCGCATGGCGGTTTGCTGGTGATCGAAGGCAATACCTCGGCACGGTGCGGGATCTCGATGAAGGGCATCGACATCGTGGTCGGAGGCAATGTCGGGCATATGAGCGCCTTCATGGGTCAAGCCGGGCGCATGGTGGTCTGCGGAGATGCCGGTGCGGATCTGGGCGACAGCATTTATGAGGCCAGGCTTTATGTCCGGGGTAAGGTGGCGTCGCTCGGGGCCGATTGCGTCGAAAAAGAAATGGGCGATGAACATCAAGCGGAACTCTCAGACCTGCTTGCTCGTGCGGGGTTCGACCATGATCCGGCAGAGTTCCGCCGCTATGGCTCTGCCCGGAAACTCTATAACTTCAACATCGACAATCTGGATGCCTACTGATGGCTGACTATGGTGACGCCCCACGGACAACGCCGCGCAAGGCGGCAGCGTTCGACGATTACACGATTTCCGAGATCCGCCGGGCGGCGGCGACAGGCATTTACGATATCCGCGGCGGCGGAGCGAAACGGCGGGTCCCAAGCTTCGATGACTTGGTGTTCCTGGGCGCCTCTATGTCCCGTTATCCGTTGGAGGGCTACCGCGAGGCCTGCGGGACGGATGTGATCCTGGGCGATCGATTTGCCTCGAAACCACTGCACCTGAAGACGCCCATCACCATTGCGGGAATGTCATTCGGATCGCTCTCGGCTCAGGCGAAAGAGGCGCTGGGCCGAGGCGCGTCCGCCATGGGGACTTCCACCACTACCGGTGATGGCGGCATGACGCCAGAAGAACGCGGCCATTCCGATCTGCTGGTCTACCAGTATCTGCCAAGCCGCTACGGCATGAATCCCGATGACCTGCGCAAAGCGGATGCAATCGAGGTCGTGGTCGGCCAAGGCGCTAAACCGGGCGGCGGCGGCATGTTGCTGGGCCAGAAGATCAACGAGCGGGTGGCGGAGATGCGGACGCTGCCGCAGGGCGTCGATCAACGCTCAGCCTGCCGCCACCCCGATTGGACCGGCCCTGACGATCTGGAGATCAAAATTCAGGAACTGCGCGAGATCACGGCCTGGGAAAAGCCAATCTACATCAAAGTCGGCGCAGCGCGGCCCTATTATGACACGGCGCTTTCTGTGAAGGCTGGGGCTGATGTTGTCGTCGTCGATGGCATGCAGGGCGGCACGGCAGCGACCCAGGAAGTCTTCATCGAACATGTCGGTATTCCAACGCTGCCTGCAGTCCGTGAAGCCGTGCGCGCCCTGCAGGACTTGGATGCGCATCGCAAGGTGCAGTTGGTTGTTTCGGGTGGCATTCGGTCAGGCGCCGATGTCGCCAAAGCGCTTGCCATGGGCGCAGATGCGGTCAGCATCGGAACCGCAGCGTTGATTGCCCTGGGGGATCAGGACCCTGCTCTGGAAGAGGAATATGCCAAACTGGGCACGACCGCCGGGGCATATGACGATTGGCATGAAGGGCAGGACCCAGCCGGGATCACAACGCAAGAGCCGCATTTGGCGACCAGATTGGATCCAGTCCAAGCCGGTCGTCGCCTAGCGAACTATCTGGCCGTCATGACGATGGAATTGCAAACGCTGGCTCGCGCCAACGGTAAATCCCATGTTCGCAATTTGGAGCCTGAAGATTTGGCGGCCCTGACCGTCGAGGCAGCCGCAATGGCTGGCGTGCCGCTTGCAGGGACCGGTTGGATCCCTGGTCAAAGCTAGGTCCGGGTGATTCTCTGAAGCTCTCGCCCGGTGAGTTTTGCTCCGCCTAGATTCAGTCACATTCTTTTGCGGATCGGCCTTAGAGTCGCGTAAGGAGATACCCTTTGCATTCTGCGATGGGCTTTCCTGCACCATAGGTAGAATCCGCTAGGCTGATTTTCCGCGTCGGAAGAAAGAGTTAGTTTTTAGTTAACCCACCGACATATTGGACGTAGTCGAGTACACGTAAACCGAGATAAGGAGCGATGGAAATGGCGTTCCAATTGATCCATGATAGTCCTGTGGCTGTTCACGACCGAACAAATTCAACCGCACGCTTTCTGACGCCGGAAGAGACGATCGAGATGGCCAGGATTCAAAAGGACGATTCAGTGATTGGGTACGCGTTATTGAGTATGGATGGTGAAGAAATCGAGTCGAGTGGTGCCTGGAAATCCGTATTAGGCCCGGTCTTTGCGAATATCTTCGATCTGGTGGAAAATTTCGGCGAGGAATTCGGCGAACGTCAGAAGTGTCCGATGGTGCTTCTGGACGGCAAGGAATTCGAAATCGCCGGGGTCTTACTTTCATCCGCCCGGGCTATTTTTCTAAGACGTAAAGAAAAAGGTCCGAACAATGTCCTTAGAAGAGTCAGTTAAACAGGTTCTTAGGAAGATCGCGCACCATAATCGTGATGTTTTCGGCTGTATCGCCACTTACGATAAAGCGACCTATTCAACCTTGCCTGAAATCTACGATCTTATCGACGTAGACGCCGTCATCGAGTACGCGAACAATATGTTCGTGATCACGGAAGCCTTGGAAACAGGGGACGAGCAATTCGACGAAGTTTTTCTGGAATTCCAGGGTCACAGCTTCGTCGTCCGCAGGATGCGTATTGGCCTGCTGATCCTGGCAACCAAGCCGATAAAGCGTGGTGCCTTCCGGAAGATGCAGTTGGGTTTGAACCTGTTCCTAAAACCCCTGGAACGTGCACTATTGATTGCATCGGGTGAAGACCATGACAGGCTACCAGCCGAAACCAAACTCGGATCGCGCAGTCTGCGCCGGGTTTTCGAAAATCTAGTCTAGAATAGACCCCTTCCTGCCGAATAAGTTAATTCGTCAGGAGGGGTAATAATTTTATCATAGATGCCTTATTTTAAACCCAGTAGTAGACAAGAATCATATGTTATAAGTCTATTGGTTCGTGGATGTGCACATTGACCTATGCGTGTGGCTTACCAGGGGACGTAGATTGATATGGAAGATAGCAAAGCAACAATCGCGCAGTTCTTAACTGCGTCTGAATCTGCGGAACTTAAACGAATCAAAGAAGACCCTGCGGTCATAGGGTTTACGCTGATCGCACAGGATGGAACGGAACTGGAAGCATCCGGTGCGTTCAAAGATTTATCTGCCGCCGTCTTCGCGAACATCTTCGACGTGGCTGACCGCATGGGTGAAGAATTCGGCGTCGATGATACCTGTCCCGCGCTGTTCCTGGAAGGCGGTGATCTGGAAGTTGCGGGTATCAGCATGTCGTCGGCCCGTGCAGTGTTCATCAAGCGCAGACCATCGCGCAGCGCAGGAGATTTACGTAGTGTCGGTTGAGCGTGTCTTAAACAAAGTCGTCCAGCACAATGATCAGATCCTTGGATGCATCCTGCTGTCCAGCGGCAAGGTCTACGACAACCTACCAGAGCGATATGAACTGGTCGACGTGCTGGAAGTGGCCGAAAATGCCGAGAGCATTTTCGAATTAGCAGGAACGTTAGAGGCTGGCCCGAATGGTTTCGATCAAGCGTTTTTGGAATTCGAAGAATACAGCTTCTTTGCCCGCACCCTGGACGAAGGGGTTTTGGTGCTGCTGACCAATCCGATTGAACGCAGCGCTTTCAAAAAGATGCAGGTCGGCGTCAATCTCTTCATGAAACCGCTTCGCCGCGAACTGGCGGGGCAGGCCGTGCCAGCGGCCCCGGAAGCCGAGTCCGAAGAAGTGCCTGCGAAGGAGCCGAAGGAGAAACAACCGCTTTCGAAGCGGATCTACCGAGGCATTCGCTACTGACAAAACATCGCACGACTGGCTAACTGTTTCCAAAGCCCGCCGATGCTTGCATCGGCGGGCTTTTCGTTGAACGGTGTGCCAAATAGTTCAGCCAATGCAGGGGACAGGACATGGCAATCGATCTGGCGAAGGAAGCAAAGGCAAGAGGGATCCGGTACTTCCTGATCTCGTTCACGGATCTCTTCGGCGTCATGCGTGCCAAACTGGTTCCGGCCTCGGCGATCAAGGACATGGCCAAGGAAGGCGCAGGCTTCGGCGGTTTTGCAGCCTGGTTGGATTCGACACCCGCCGAACCGGATATCTTTGCCATCCCAGATCCTGACAGTCTCATTCAGTTGCCGTGGAAGCCCAAGGTCGGGTGGCTGGCCTCGGATGTCTGGATCGAAGGTCAGGAATTGGACCAGACACCGCGCAACACGCTCAAAAGGGTTCTGGCTGCCGCCGCCAAGAAAGGCTGGCACATGAAGCACGGCGTGGAATGCGAATACCACATCGTGACGCCCGATGGTCAGGCCATCGCGGACGAGCGCGATATCCAATCCAAACCTTGCTATGATGTCCAGGCCCTGATGCGCCGCTATGACGTGATCTCGGAAATCTGCGATGCCATGCAGGATCTTGGCTGGGGCCCGTATCAGAACGACCATGAAGATGCGAATGGCCAGTTCGAGATGAACTGGGATTTTGACGATGCCCTGGTGACCGCTGATCGCCATGCGTTCTTCAAATACATGGTCAAGTCCATTGCTGAAAAACACGGCCTTCGGGCAACCTTCATGCCGAAGCCCTTTGCCGATCTGACTGGCAACGGCTGCCATGCGCACGTCTCTATTTGGGGATCGTCCGGCACCCTGAAAGGCAACAAGAACCTATTCGCGGACAAGAAGGGCGAACTGGGCGTGTCGGCCCTGGGGTACAATTTCATGGGCGGATTGATGGCCCATGGTACCGCGTTAACGGCGATCTCGAATCCTAGCGTTAACAGCTATAAGCGGATCAATGCGCCGGTGACGTCTTCAGGCGCAACATGGTCGCCCAACACGCTGACCTATGGCGGCAACAATCGCACTCACATGATCCGGATCCCTGATGCGGGACGGTTCGAGCTGCGTTTGGCTGATGGGGCGGCGAACCCTTACCTCTATCCCGCCGCGGTTTTGGCTGCCGGGATGGACGGTATGATTAACAAGCTAGATCCCGGCAAGCGCCTGGACATCGATATGTATGCCGAGGGTCACAAGGTGCGCGGCGCAAAGAAGCTGCCTTTGAACCTGCTGGATGCGCTGCGCGAGTTGGAGAAGAACAAAGTGCTGCGCGAAGCTTTAGGCCCGGCGGTCGATGCCCTGCTGAAGCTGCGCCACGCCGAATGGAATGACTATACGCGGCACCTGACACAGTGGGAACGGGACACGACGCTGGATTGCTGATCTGGAGCTTTGGCCCTGCGGGCCAAATCGAGGACCCTGTCCTCAAGCTGCTGAGATATTTATGGCCAGATGAAGGGGTGGATCAGGCCCATTTCGGAGGAGACGCGCCCAGCGGAACTGGTGGGGCCCAGGTGCGCGGCCTCCAGGGCACGTCCAATGCTGGACGAACCGATCTGATCTGACCGAAATCTGATGGCGTATTGCAGAGCTCTTCCTGAACGTCCGCCGTCGTTGGGTTAGCGTTCGGGGTGCTGGCTTCCGCAGGTAAAGTCTTTGACACCTCTCGCACCCAATGGGCGATACCTGCCAGTGTCATCTCGATCAAGCTTCCGGCGCCTATTTCTGCCCGCACCATCAAGGCCCGCATCACGGCGAACGCACCGAGATACCCCGTGAGGTAATCCAAAGGTTGGCAGGGTAGTCGTTTTGGCGGTTCACCGGACGCAAAGCCTGTGGTGGCCTGAACCAAAGAGTCATATCCTCTGAGACCGCCCCAAGGTCCGGTCTCCCCAAAGGCGGATAGGCTGAGATGGATAAGACCCGGGTAGGATTGCGCAAGATCCGACGGCCCGAGCCCGTGCCGGGCCAGAGCGCCAGGACGATAACCATCGATCACAACATCGGCTTCTTTCAGCAAGCTTTGTAGATCCGACTGACCCCTGGATGTTTCCAGATCGATAAAGGCCGAGCGTTTGCCGTAGCCGGTATCGATCACCAAGGGCGTGGCGCTTGGCAGGTTGGGCGAAGCGATGCGCAGCACATCTGCGCCGTGCTCGGCCAAGGTTCGTCCGATGGTCGGCCCGGCGAGGACGCGGGAAAAGTCGAGCACCCGAACGCCGTCCAGGGGTGTTTCGGCATTCGTCCAAGGCCGGGCGGGTCCAGCGGTCAAATGGGTCATCCGTATCATCGGCTGTTCAGCAATGATCGCGCTGTGTGGGTGGGCCTGCCATTCGGCTTCGGTGCGCACGCGGCGCCCACAGGTGTTCGTAGCCACGCAGCGATCCTCGATCTCCTGAGCAGTCATCTCGGCCACTCGTGCTGCCAGACCCTCGCGGTCGTTCGGGGCGTCCAGGGCCGCCAGTAGTTTGACTGTGTGCGTCGGAAAACCTGCATGCAAATAGACCCAGCCATCCGAGGCGCGGTAAAACGCCGTCAGTTCCGGCCAGGCACGCGCAGGTTCCCCGTCGATCGCCAGGTAATCCGCCGCTGCCATAGCTAGGCCCGCCGCGTGGCGGCTGAGACGCACTCTACCCGGGGTAATGCCTCGTGCTTGAGCGACGGTTGCTGCAGCAACGCCGACAGCGCCGATGCCGATGCTTGCGATATCCGCAATGGGCATGCCTGTGGCCAATGGGGTCGGGCCGGGCACGATATCAACCAAGCCCCAATCAGCGTCCTTCCAGTCGATCCCCTCAGTCACTTGCATCGCAATATCGATCATAGTGTGTCCCTATCTTGCACGGCGTGTCGGGGCATGGTCTGTTTCGTGGGAACTATATAAAGGGGGGCACCATGTCCGACCACTGGAAACGTTCTGCTGCCGAGATCGCGGGCATGGTCCGCAGCGGGGCAGTCACCGCCCGCGCCGTGACCGAAAGCACCTTGGCCCGTTTGGATACGGTAAATCCTGCAATCAACGCCGTTGTGCAAGAAATGCCTGATCAGGCTTTGGCAGCGGCGGACGCCATAGACGCCGCCGTGGCCTCGGGGCAAGATCCCGGCCTTCTTGCCGGCGTGCCAGTGACGATAAAGGTGAATACCGATCAGGCGGGCTTCGCCAATACCAATGGCGTGCGCATCCAGAAGGACCTTATTGCAGAGACGGACGCGCCCGTTGCGGCCAACCTGAAGAAGGCCGGGGCGATCGTCGTTGGGCGGACCAACACACCGGCGTTTAGCTTGCGCTGGTTTTGCCGCAACTCACTGCATGGCGAGACGTTGAACCCGCGCGATCCGGTCCTGACCCCGGGCGGCTCCTCTGGCGGCGCGGCGGCGGCCACGGTGGCGGGGATCGGGGCGATCGGGCATGCCACCGATATTGCGGGCTCGATCCGTTATCCGGCCTATGCCTGCGGCATCCATGGGCTACGCCCAACTCTGGGCCGCGTACCGGTTGGCAATTTCTCTGGTCCCGATAGGTATCTTGGCGGTCAGATCATGGCGGTGGCCGGTCCGGTAGCGCGGACCATGGAAGATGTCGCCCTGGGTTTTGAAGCCATGAGCGCCCAGGATTTGCGCGACCCCTGGTGGGTTCCGGTGCCCACACGCCTGCCAGAGCTGCCGAAGACAGCGGCACTTTGCCGGAACCCAGAGGATTTGGCGACCGCCCCTGAAATTGATGCTGCCCTGACGTTGGCCGCTGAGGCCCTCCAGGCCGCGGGCTGGGTTGTTGAAGAAGTCGAAGCACCGCCGCTGCGCAAAGCGGCCCAGCAGAATATCTTGCTTTGGTCTGGCGAGATGCGCCGCACAGGCGGCAAGGCCGTCAGCGATGAGGACGACCCGGACGCAAACCATGTCTATCGCATGCTCTGCGAGATCGCCGGTCCCTTGGACGAGAACGCCATCCTGGACGCGGTACAGTACCGTTCTATCCTGCTGCGCGACTGGCAGATGTTCCTCAGCCAATATCCGGTACTGCTCTGCCCTGTTTCGGGTGAATTGCCGTTTCGCGCCAATGTGGATGTCGAATCGGATGAGGCATTCATGCGCTGCTATGAGGCACAGTTGCTGCAGATCGGCATTCCATTCATGGGGCTTCCGGGCCTGACGGTGGCCACTGGATTGGCCGGCAAGGCCCCTGTCGGTGTCCAGGTCATCAGTGGCCGTTACCGCGAGGATGTCATGATCGAGGCCGGCCGGATCATCGAGGCAGCGGGCGATATACCTTCTCCGATCGATCCCTGATGGCGCTCAGCCCCAACGTCCAGGGTGCGCTCTGGATGTCAGCCTCGATGGCCGGGTTTGGTATCAACGATGCGCTGATGAAGTCCGTTTCAGGCCAAGTGCCGCTATTTCAGGCGATCATGCTGCGTGGACTTGTGGCGTCGGCGGTGATCCTGGTGATCTGCTGGCGGGCAGGAGTGCTGCGCTATCGGCCAGAAGGTAGGGATAGGCGCTGGATTGCCCTTCGCGTGGCGGGTGAGATGGGTGCGACCTGCCTGTTCCTGACGGCGCTTTTCAATATGCCGCTTGCCAATGCCACGGCTATCATCGGCGTGACCTCGCTGGCTGTCACCCTAGCGGCTGCTGTTCTATTGAAAGAGCCCGTTGGTTGGCGGCGTTATTCAGCCATCGCGCTTGGATTTTTCGGGGTGCTTCTGATCGTCAAACCGGGGACTGAGGGGTTCAATCTTTATTCCCTTGCCGCCATGGGTGCGGTTTGTTTTGTGGTTTTGCGCGATCTGGGAACCCGGCAGTTCAGCGCTGCGGTGCCTGGTGTGTTCGTAACAGCAATCACGGCGATGATGATCACCGCTATGGGGGCTGCGGTTACCCTGTCGTCGGACTGGCAATCGGTTCACCCGGGACCGTTGGGCCGCATGATTGCGTCGGCTGGTTTTTTGTTGGTCGGTTATTACGCAGGCTTGCAGGCCATGCGAGTGGGCGAGGTGGGGTTCGTCTCGCCATTTCGGTATCTCAACCTGCTCTGGGCTCTGGTGCTGGGATATCTGATGTTTGCGGAACTGCCCGATCGGATCGCTTTCTTCGGCGCGGGGCTGATCGTTGCGACGGGGCTATACACCTTGCATCGGGAGAGGCTGCGGGCGCGTTCATGACGGCATTTAAGTCGCACCATCCAAACTCCCTGGCAGCCTCGATGTGGAAACATCCTAAGCGCTGATCAGCGCTGAGGTCGTCTCGACAACCTGAAAGTTCACCGGGGCGAAGACGTAAAGGAATTGTTGCCAAACTGACGGATCAGCAGTTCGATGATGGTGTCACTTCCTTAGTGCCTGCCAAACCTTCGACGGCGTCAGTGGCATGTCCAGATGCTCGATCCCATGCGGACGTAGCGCATCCATGACGGCGTTCAGAAACACGCCGGGCGCTCCGATCGAACTGAGCTCTCCGATCCCTTTCGCATTAATCACCGAGTTCGGGCTGGGGGTATATACCCAGTCATGGTCCAGCATCGGCAAATCATCGGCCCGCGGCATGCCGTAATCCATGAAGGATCCGGTCAGCGGTTGACCGTCTTCGTCGAAGGTCATGCCCTCGGTCAGCGCCTCGCCCAGGCCTTGGCCAATCCCGCCATGAACCTGACCCAAGGCTGCGGGTTCGTTGATGATCTCTCCCGCGTCGGTGATGCCTGTGAACCGGTCGACGCGAATACCGCCGGTGTCAGGGTCGACCTCGACCTCGCAAGCGAAGGCGCCATTGGGCCAGGTCGTATGAATGCCGTCGAAGTCCAGCCGGGCCATGCAGCCCGGATCATTTTCTTCGCCCATGGCTTCGGCGACCTCAGCCAGGGTCACGGACCGGTCGGTGCCGATGATGCGAAAGATACCGTCACCATAGTCCAGATCGGCCTCTGCCGCCTCCAACATCTCACCCGCCTGGGCGCGGGCCTGGTCCAGCATCGCTAAGGCCGTGCGACGCACTGTCTGTCCAGCCACCGGCAGCAGGTTTGATCCCCCGGTGCCGCCGCCGATTTCCAACTGATCACTGTCGCCTTGTTCAACACGGATGCGTTCCGGTCGCAGGTCCAGCACCTTGGCGGCTACCAGGGCAAGGCTGTCGAAATGACTTTGCCCGGAATCCTGGGCACTGGTGCGGACCAGGACTGTGCCATTGGGCAGCGCACGGACCTCGGATCTTTCGACTGTGGACCCGCCCGAGGCGTGCAGGTGAAAGCTGACCGCCCCGCCGCGCAACAGGCCTTTGGCCGCGCTGGCGGCCTTGCGGCAAGGGAAACCCGCCCAGTCGGCCTGGGCATGGATCCGATCAGCCAAGGCCGGGAAATTGCCGGCGTCCATGGTTTCGCCCATCGGCGTGATATAAGGGATCTGTTCCGGTCGGATCAGATTCAGGCGGCGCAACTCGAACGGGTCAGTCCCTATGCGTCCCGCCGCGACCTCGATCAGACGCTCCAGCGTCGCAGTCGTCTCGGGCTTACCTGCGCCGCGATAGGCATCCGTTGGGACGGTGTTCGTGAAGATTGCCGATACCCGATAATGTTGGCCCGGGATGTGGTAGAGTTGCGCATAGGGGCGCACAGAGTTTGCGCTGACGATCGAGGGCGCGGCCCTGTTCAAGAACGCCCCCATATCCGCCAGGGCGTCGATCTGAAAGGCCAGGAACCGGCCATCCGCATCCAATGCCAACCGCGCCCGGTCGACCCGCCCCCGGCCAGCGGCATCGGCAGTGAAGGCATCGGATCGACTGCCCAGCCAGCGCACGGGGCGGCCCAGCAACTGCGCCGCGAACAAGGCCAAGGCCTGCTCGGCATAGGGCCAAATCTTCACGGCGAAGCTTCCGCCGACATCATAGGTTAGGATGCGCAGTGACGCAGGGTCCAACCCCAGGCAGTCCGCCAAGGCCGCCTGCAGGGATTTGACGCCCTGGCTGGGGGTGATCAGGGTCAGCCGATTGCCGTCTGGCACCGCCAGGCAGCCCCGGGTTTCCACGGGATTGATCGCGATCCTTGGGTGGCGGACGATCAGGTCCACGACATGGGCGGCGCCGGCGATCAACTCGGCGGTTTCGGCTATGTTCCCGGTCTCCCACCGGAAAGAACGGTTTTCCGGGGCGTCCTGCCAGATAGGCGGGAATTGATGCGCCGTTTCCGGGTCCGTCACGGCTGGTAAGGCGTCAATCTCCAGGTCAATGACTTCTAGCGCGTCCTGGGCTATGGCCTCGTTCTCAGCCAGCACCACGGCAACCGGTTGGCCGACATGGACCACCTTGCCGTCTGCCAGAAGACCGCGATATGGCTCGACCATCGGGCCGTCCAAGCCCTGCACGGTCTCGCGGCAGTCCAGGGGGCCGGTCTCTGCGACATCGGAAGCGGTCAGAACCCGCAAAACCCCCGGCAGAGCCAAGGCCGCCGCAGTATTCAGCCCGGTGATCCTCCCATGGGCAGCCGGTGAACGCAGCACGCCCATATGCACCATGTCCGGCAAGGTCTCATCGGCAATGAACCGGCCTTTGCCCGCCAAAAGGCGTGTTATGGTCTGCATCGGGTGTCTCTGGGTTGCGGGCGCTCGCCCGTGGTCCTGCTTGAGCTTTATTTGACCGCCTGGGTGCTGTAAAGCGCGCCCTGAACGATCCCCGGGGGACAGAGATGACCGAGCAGAAGACCCGTGAGCCGCAATATCAGGTGGTGTTGGACGCCCAGAGGCGTGCTGAACTAGGTCTGATGATCAACTATGCCTGGGATGATGACCCGCGTCGCCTGGCCTTTACCTTTGCGCGTTACAAATTCATCGGGAAGATGTTGGAGGGTAAGGATCGGGTGCTGGAGATCGGCTGCGGCGACGGTTTTGTCAGCCGGGTTGTGGCGCAGTCGGTAGGTTCCCTGATGGCGGTGGATTTCGACCCGGTCTTCATCGAGGATGCGAAGCGTCTGGCGACCACAGAAAAATGGCCGATCAGTTTTGGCGTACACGACATCCTCTCGGGTCCGCCGGATGGCTCGTTCGATGCGATCTATTCGATGGACGTTATGGAGCATATCCAGCCTGCGGACGAAGACACCTACCTCGTGAATATCTGTAGAGGTCTGGCAGATCAGGGGGTTGCAATCATCGGCATGCCCTCGCTGGAAAGCCAGGTTTATGCCTCCGAAGCCTCGAAAGCCGGACATGTGAACTGCAAGACCGGGCCTCATCTAAAGGCTGCGCTGGCCGGGCATTTCCACAACGTCTTTCTGTTCTCGATGAACGATGAAGTGGTCCACACCGGGTACCACAAAATGGCGCATTACCTGATCGCGATGGGCGTAGGGCCTAAAAGGTGATGGCCTCGCCCCGGACCCTGATCGTCGGGGGCGACAGCATGATCGGCAAGGCCTTGGCCGAACGGCTGAGTGCAGACGGGCTGGACGTCGCATCCACATCGCGGCGGCAAGGCAGTGACGTGCCCCTGGATCTTTCAGCAATCAGCGATGCAGGGCGGCTGACCGCTGGCTATGATTGCATTGTCCTGGCTGCGGCCGTCACCGGGCGCGCGGCCTGCCAAGCCGATTCAGATCGCGCCTATGCAGTGAATGTCACGGCCCCGCTGGCGTTGGCGACGCCGGTCCTGGCCCGAAGCGGGCGCGTCCTGTTCCTGTCAACCCACACGGTTCTGGGCGGGGCTAAGCCGTTCTTGGAGGTCGACGCGCCCTATGAACCTCCCGACCTCTATGCCGAACACAAAGCCGAAGCAGAACGGCGCTTGCGTGGATTACCGGGGTCCGCAGGCCTCACAATCGTTCGCCCGACCAAGGTGCTGGCCAGCACTGCCGGCCTGATCCAGCAGTGGGCGTCTTCCATCGCGCGGCAGACCACCATCGATGTCTATGAAGATCTGGTCATGGCACCGGTCAGCCTTGGCCATGTTGTCGATACGATCGCTGCGAACCTGAGGCGGCCCAGCCCGGAAATTGTTCACCTGTCCGGATCGACTGAGATCTCTTACGCAGATTTTACCATTGAACTGGCTGGTCGGATGGGCTGGCAGCGCGACCACTTGAACCGGATGAAGGGACGACCGGTCAATCCAATCGCCGCCATCACGCCGCCGCATGCCAGCCTGGCAGCGGCAGCGCCACAAGATCTGGAGGCAGTGTTCTCAGAGCTTACGCGCTAAGTTTCAAGAAACTCCCCGGCTTCGAACCGCTCCCGCAGCGCGAACTTCTGTATCTTGCCGGAACCGGTCAGCGGAAATTCACTGACCTGCCGCCACACCGCAGGTGTCTTCTGCGGAGACATGTTCTGGCGGCAATGGCTGCGCAGGGCCTCTGCGTCCATCACCTGCCCAGGTTCTGGCCGAATAAAGGCTGCAACGATTTCCCCCCATTTCGGGTCTGGCAATCCGACCACGGCGACCTCCGCCACATCCGGATGATCCAGCAGCGTATTCTCGATCTCTGCGGGGAAAAGGTTCTCACCGCCGCGGATTATCATTTCCTTCACCCGGCCGGTGATCTTCAGATAACCGCGGGCATCCATGTTGCCGAGGTCACCGGTATGCAGCCAGCCGTCCGCATCGATGGTCGCCGCAGTGGCGTCAGGGTTGTCGTTATATTCCAGCATGGTGGTAAAGCCGCGGACGCAGATCTCTCCGGTCTCGCCAATTCCAACAACGCCGCTATTGTCGGTCTTTCGGATTGACACTTCGGTCTGCGGTATTGGTTGCCCAATCGTTGTGCAGATGTCTTCCAGCGTTTCGCCCAGATGGTGTTGCGTAATCAGTGGAGACGTCTCGGTCTGACCATAGACGGTCTGGAAGTCGCAGTTGAATGCGGCCTTAACCGACCGAACGAGATCCGGAGCAACCATTGATCCGCCAGAAACCGCGACGCGGACCGCTGCGAGGTCGAAGTCCTGATGCTCCAAGCACTCTAGCATAGCGACCATCATGGTCGGCACGCCCAGAAACAGGGTAACCTTCTCTTGCTCCATGATTTTCAACGCCATCGCAGGATCGAAGACCTTGAACAAGACGATGGGATTGGCCCGCTGCATCGCGCCCAGAGTAATCATGGCGCATCCGGCGGTGTGGAAGAGCGGCATATAACACGACCATACATCGTCCGACTTTGCGCCCATCCGGTCGCCATAGAGCCGCGCGTTGTTGGTTATCGACCGGTGACAAAGAACTGCGCCCTTTGGGAAGCCCGTTGTGCCGGAGGTGTATTGGATCTGGGCTGGCGCCATCGGTGCGACCTCTGGCAGGGCAACAGGACGGTTGCCGTGGGCGAACAGCGCCTGATGATCATCCAGGTCAGTGACCTCTCGAACGCTGTCTAGCCCATGGACTGCTTCGGCGCCGATTTCCGCCATCGGGTTGCCACGGTAGCTTTCCACCAGGAACAGCGCCGAGGATCGCGACTGTTCCAGAACAAATCGCAGTTCCGAGGCCTGATAGGCAGGGTTTGCCGTAACAAGGGTCAACCCCGCCAACGCACAGGCATATTCCATCAAAATCCACTCGGGCTGGTTCGGCGCCCAGACGCAGATCCGTTCGCCGGGTTCGAACCGCGTTGACAGCGCTTCAGCCAGCGTTTCCGAGTTTCGCAGCAGTTCCGCATAGATCCAGCGACGCTGGGCCTCCCCCGCCATATCGATTTCCACCAGAGCCGGGGCGTCAGGGTGCCGGGCCGCAGTCTGACGCAGTAGACCGCCAACCGTAGTGTCGCGAATGTCTGTATCGGCCTGGGCCGGTATGTAGGATTCGCTGAGCGAGAATGAATAGACCATTTACTTTCTCCCCAACGCGACGGTGGCACTGGGACGGGCTATTAATCAAGTGCTGGCGGGTTGAAAGGTTGCGGGCGGTTCGGCCCTTCGGGCCAAGGCGAGGCTCTGCCTCGCGCTCCGAGGTACTTTTAGCCAGATAAAGGGGGGTGGCCTCAGTAAGGGCCTGTAAAGCTGGGGTCTGGCGTATCACGCCAGCGGCGGCCTTCGGGAAGCGGATCTTCGGGCACGCTGTCATCCCGACCCAACGTTGCCAGCGCTTCCTGGGCGATTTGGCGTGCACCGGGAAAATAGAGATCCGCCAGGGCCGGCGTTGTCGGCGAAGGGATCGGCGGCAGCGCCACCCGGCGCGGCGCCGCGCGCAGGCTTTTAAACGCAGATTCGCCCGCAATGGCCAGGATCTCGGCTGCCACCCCACATTCAGCATGGCCGGTATCGGCGGCAACCAGTCGGCCGGTTTTGGCCAGCGAGGCGTTCAACGTCAAAGCGTCGATCGGGGCCACCGAGCGCAGGTCCAACACTTCGGCAGACACTCCCATTTCGGCCAGAACATCAGCTGCCTTCATCGCCTCGATGGTCATCAGAGATGCTGCGGCGATGGTCACATCCGTGCCCTCGCGGATCACCGCTGCCCCATCCAGCGGCGCCGTATATGCATGTTCCGGCACCGGGCCGGTCAGATTGTAAAGCCAGCGATGTTCCAGAATGATCACCGGCGCATCGTCCTGGACGGCCGCCAACAACATGCCCTTCATGTCATAGGGCCGCGCCGGCATAACAACTTTCAAGCCCGGCGTATGTGCGAACCAGGCCTGCAGCGATTGTGAGTGCTGAGGCCCCTGGCCCCAGCCGCGCCCGATGATCATGCGGATCACCA
This sequence comes from Pseudomonadota bacterium, assembly GCA_039028795.1. Classification (GTDB taxonomy): domain Bacteria; phylum Pseudomonadota; class Alphaproteobacteria; order Rhodobacterales; family Rhodobacteraceae; genus Thermohalobaculum. Next base: position 14,719 of record JBCCHJ010000007.1, on the reverse strand, counting down.
AGGGCGCCTTCATGCGCCCGCCATACATGTAGTGCCACTTGGCGGCCTGGTTGACGATGGGCTCCAGGCTCAGAACCGCGAAATCGACCCGCATATGCACCATGATCGGGCGCTTGCCGCGGGTGGCCGCACCCAAAGCCACGCCGGTCATGGCATTTTCCGAGGACGGCATGTCGAATACGCGGTCAGGTCCGTATTTTTCCTGCAGACCCTTCGTCGTTCCGAAGACTCCCGTAGGCCCAGGCACGCCCAGACCCATCAACAGAACATCCTTATCGGCCGCCATGGCCTGATCGGTGGCTTCCTGGATTGCCTGGAAATACTTGATCTCGCGGGTCATGCGGTTGCGCCGGGGAAGATGTGGGTGGTCAGCTCCCGCGCATCGGGGAAGGGCGCCTGGATGGCCCGATCAAAGGCCAGGTCGATCTCGGCATTGATCTGATCCGTCATGGTGGTGATGACGCTGGCCGCAACCCGGCCACGCCCAACGATCAGCGGATCATGCGCCGCCCAGGCATCGAACTCTTCCTGGCTCCGATATCCTAGTGCGGTGTCTTCGTTCGGTCCGCAATGCTCGCGCCAGCGATAGGTCATGCATTCGATGATCGAAGGCCCGTCGCCTGCCACGGCCCGCTTCATTGCCGTTTTTGCCACGGCCCAGACCGCATCTGCGTCATTTCCATCGACCCGTGCGCCCGGCATGCCATGGGCGGTGCCCAACGCGGCCACGGCCCGCGGCGGCTGGCGCACCGGCATGTCCGAATGTACGGAATAAAGGTTGTTTTCGCAGACAAAGATCACCGGCAGCTTGGCCACTGCGGCCCAGTTCATCGCCTCGTGAAAGGTGCCTTCTTCCGTGGCGCCATCGCCAAAGAATATTGCGCTGACCTGATCTAGACCGTCCAGCTTGGCAGCCCAGGCGGCCCCGACGCCGACGCTGATTGTCGACGCCAGGATCGGCGCAGATCCCATAAACCCGGCGTCTAAGTCGATCAGGTGCTGCGATCCGCCCTTGCCATCGGCGCAGCCCGTCGCTTTGCCGTAGAGTTCGGCGATCATGGCGTCCAGGTCGCCGCCCTTGGCCAGGTAATGCCCATGGCTGCGATGGTTCGAAAAAACCAAGTCCTGGGGTCGCAGATGTGCGCAAACGGCGGCAGGCGGGGCTTCTTGCCCAATGCATAAATGTGTGGGGCACCGCATTTCCTGTTCAGCGTAACGGTCGCCGATCCTTTCTTCGACCAGGCGGATGCGCAGCATGTGCCGGTAGATCGACTGCGCATCGGAAGCCGCGGGCGCGCCGGACCCCGATAGGCCATGATCCTCCGGACCGAAGTCTCCCGGTGCAATGAAACCAGCCTGCCCCATCTAAGCCTTTTCCCATGCTCTCTTTGGCGCGTCTTAGCGGGCTTGCCCTGGAATGCCAAGTATCCCTTCGCTGCCGCCATGTTGCTTGCAGGCTGACTTAGGAGTGTTTGAGGTGTCAGGGCGGTCCGAAGGTCCCAGGCATTTGGAGCGCCTCACATCACGAATACTACGAAATCGCGGCTATCGCCGTGATGATTGCCAAGATCCGCGACCGTGCCTAGGGTTTCAGGCGAAACGAAGGAGGCAGCGATGCTGGACGGTGCTGACACCGGTGCGCAGGTGATGATCGATACTTGGCTGGCAAAGTTCCGAACTACCATGGCAGCGGGTCAGCGAGTTGATGACCTGTTCATTGCGGACTGCCATTGGCGGGACCTGGTGTCTCTGACGGGTCAGCTTCAAACGATCAGCGGTGCGGCAGTTCCGGGTGCGCTGGTGACCGCCCTAACCTCAGCCAATGCCTCAGAGCTGCATCCAACCGACACACGCCTGCCGGCTGAACGGCTGGAACGGGCGGGCAGGGACGTGGTCGAAGGCTGCTTTCGCTTCGAAACGCCTCTCGGGCCCTGTGTGGGCATCTTACGCCTGCTGCCGGGTGAAGACGGAAAAGCCTGGACGATCATGACCCAGCAGGAAGCCCTTCGCGAGCCTGAAGGCACCGAGCCGCCCGCCTACGCAAAGGACGTGCGCGCGCCGAACTGGGCCGATGAACGGGATGCTGCCCGTGCTTATATAGACCGGGATCCTCAGGTTTTGGTGGTGGGCGGCGGCCATGCCGGTCTGACCATCGCTGCGCGCCTAGGCGCCATGAACATCGACACGCTGGTGGTGGACCGCGAAAAACGCATCGGCGACAATTGGCGCCTGCGCTACCACAATCTGAAGCTCCACAACCAGATCCTGGTGAACGAGATGCCGTATCTTCCGTTCCCGAAGACCTGTCCGCGATATATTCCGAAGGACATGATCGCCAATTGGCTGGAGTTTTACACCGAAGCGCTGGAGATCAATTTCTGGACCGAGACGAATTTCGACGGTGCCGACTGGAATGAAGAAACCCAGGAATGGACCGCCCGGGTCACGCGCGATGGTCAGACGCCGACGATGACCGTCAAACACATCGTTATGGCCTGTTCGACATCGGCCGTGCCGAAGTACCCGGACATCCCGACGCTGGATCAATTTCAGGGCGAAAAGATCCACGCCGCGCATTTTGAGGTTGGTGAAAAATGGCGTGGCCGTCCGGTGATGGTGTTCGGGACTGGCACGTCCTCGCACGACATTTCCCAACACCTGCACGCCCATGGCGCGAAGGTGACGATGGTGCAGCGTTCCCCCACCGTGATCGTGAACGTGGAACCCTCGGCTCAGTTGTATGACGGCATCTATCTGGACCCGGACGGCCCACCAATGGACGACCGGGACCTGTTGAACACCTCGTTCCCACTGGATCTGATCAAGCGCGCCCACAAGATCCTGACGCCCAAGGTGAAAGAGATCGACCGCGAAACCCTAGAGGGCCTCGAACGCGTCGGCTTTCGTTTGTACGATGGTCCGGACGGGGTTGGCTGGCCGCTGCTCTATCGTACCCGGGGCGGAGGATACTATTTCAACATCGGCTGCTCCGAACTGCTGATCTCAGGTGAAATCGGCCTCGTTCAGTACGACGATATGGCGGCATTCGAAGCTGGCGGCGTGCGCATGAAAGACGGTACTCTCCAAGAAGCCGAACTGATGGTGCTGGCCACCGGATACGAAACCCAGGGCTATCTGGTGAAAGAACTATTCGGAGAGGCTGTCCGTGATCGCGCAGGCCAGGTCTGGGGCTTCAACGACAACCAGGAAATGTCAAACATGTGGACACGGACGGGCCAGCCCGGTCTCTGGTTTACCGCCGGTGCTTTCTCGCAATGCAGGATTTATGGGCGGTTTCTCGCCCAGCAGATCGCCATGGATTTGCGCGGACTGTCGGTAGGGTCTAATCCGGGCTGACGTCGGCCCTATTTCACCAGCCCCAGAAGTATCTTGAAAAGGTTTGCGGGGCGGATCGGGTGCTCAACCGCCTTCGCTTGCTCCAGATTAACCGATGCATCGCCGGCGACGATCAGACCGACCATGCCGTTTTCATAGTGCGGCGTGCATCGATAACCGTAGACACCTTCGTGGGTGATCGTCAGTTTGAAGGTCTCGTCGATCTCACTGAACCAAGGCTTGGCCCCCTCGGGGATCATTCCCTCAATCGACTCGGTGTTGTGATGACCGCTGACGTTGACGAATTGCACCTGATCGCCGACTGCGACGTGCAGCAGATCCGGCGCGTAAAGCTTCGATCCATCTTCAGTGATCATCTTGATCACATGCAGATTTCCCTCGGCCATCGCTGCCCGCGGAAGGAAAACCGCCGCGACAACTGAGCCGATGCCGGTCAGGAAAGAACGTTTGAACATGATCTGTCTTCGGGTCATTGCGCGTTGGCTGGAATGTCGTTGCTAAGTTGTCATATAAGGCGCCACCTCAACGGTCTATGCCCAACATCTACAACCCTCGATCGCTCACCAAGTGATACCAGAAAAATCGACGGCCTGTATTTGGCGGAGGTCGCTGCGCTTTACCTCTGTCACCTGTTTCTCTGCGGCTCTGAAGTAATAGGGTTGCGCCTCATCCAAATCATCCCTTGCGTAGAATAACCGTACAGGTCGCGACGCGACTGCGCCTGCAGCCACATAAGCGACCAAGGCGTGCTCAAAGCTGTGATACCCTGCCTTCCAGGGCCAGTGTTTCGGTGGCACGGTCCCGGGTGTACCGGTTTGTAGGTCGACATCGTTCCAGATCCCGCCATGATCTCGGTCGACGAAAGAGTTCAGCCAAAACCCATAGGCCGCCCGCAGGTACGGATTGACTGTGTCATCCTCAATCGAAATGGAAGCTGCGAATTGATCGAGTTCGGCATGGATCCAGGAAAGCGCCTTTGGATCGACCTGATCATCTTCGGTCAATCCGCTGGCCCATGTTCCAGCCTCTTCCTGAAAGGCCAAATCCAACAGGCTTCGGCCATGGTGCTCTGACCAATCGATCAGGTCCAGGCGTCCCGACAAAGACCCGGCCATGCGGATGAACCAAAAGGCCTTGATGCTGTGACCGTAATCAAAGCCTGCTTCGGACAAACTGTTCCGAAAGACGCCTTCTTCAGCCAGAAAGAAATCGCTTTTCAGCACCTCTGCAATGCGCAGCATCTCGGCGGTCCAGATTTTCCTCTCATCACTTGAAAGAAGCGGCGTGATGAGGCGCATATAGGCGTTGAGGTGATCAAGCTGCGAAGCCAGCTTTTCCGCATCGTCACCTGGTAAGCGGTAATGCCCGCGCTTTTCGTCCAAGTATCGGGTTTTGAAGAGTTTATGCACGCGCAAAATATCGCGCAGATAGTCCTCATTCCCAGTCAGATAGTACAAGAAGGACAGCCCCAAAAGCGTATAGGCTTGGACTTGAGATCGCTGCTGATCGACTGGCCCCTCGGGTCGATTGTCTGCTGTCAACCATTCGAAGAACAGGCCGCTTTTCGGATCCGACATATGCGTCAATTGATGGCGCGCCCCGGCCTCGGCTAGTTCAAGATATCGCGGCTCTCCGGTCATATGGAAGGCCACGCCATAGGCATAAATCTGCCGCGACAGCGCGACGATTGACTGCCGGTCCTTCCGGACCCATGGGATCGCGTCGATCTCCGGGCACGGTGCGTCGGCATTAAAAGCGGTCCCGTCATTGCAACGCCGCGAAGCGAATGCACCTGGTGGAGAACCCACAGCATCGGGATGGTCCCAGTATCTCAGCAAATCCTCACGGACATGGCGCAGCCATCGGTCGGGATCAAACGGATCGGCACGGGCATCGGCAAAGCAGGCGAAAAGGATTGACGCGAGCAGTAGTGACCTCACCGAACGCACCCCCTAGAAGCCAAGATCATCGGCGGAGGATATCTGAATACCTGCGCAAGGTCTGCGGTAGATCGGAGGGGTTTTAATCGAATTTTAGGGATCTGACGGTAAACCCGTGCCCGCATACGCAAAGGCGTGGGTGACAGACGCGCCTTTTCTTACCCGGGAGTTCGGTGGAACAACGGCGGGCTATCAACCCGTGCTATGTTCCGTCGCGGGTTCACGCCCAAAACGGTCCGTGGCGGCGCTGCCACACTTTGATCCTCTGCCCAACGCGGCAGTTTAGGATATCCGGTACCAGGCGGTGGACCGCCCACGTGCCCTTTCCCAGAAAGAGATGCACAAGCGCTGTGTCGATGCGGACGTGGTCTGCTTCCCTTTGCGCCGGATTACCCCGCGAACTGGAAATCCCCTTCGAAAGCCCGACCAAGCGAATCGACACCGGTCGCACGGAAGGACTCGCTGTTTTGACGCTGGAAGTCGCCCGAGAAGTTCGTGCCATCGGTGCAGGTCCCGTTGAACAGGCCTGACCTGCCGCCGGGTTGGAACCGGTAAGTGCCGATACAGCGCCCGCCTGCGGGCATATTCAGGCTCATCTCACCCAAGCCGTCCGTCGATGCATCGATCTCGCCAAGCACTCTGCCCACGCCTTGCCAGTTCAAACTCACGCGCACGACGGCACCGCTGGTGATTGACCCCTTTGGACGGGACACATTTCCACGCCAGATCTGGACAAGCTCGCCATTGCGGATCGCCGCATATACACCGCAGGTCCCACCGTTGCGTTGGCATCTTCCAACCGTGCCCTCGGCCAAAGCGTCCTCGTTGCAGGTGTGGATGCTGCTTTGGTGGCAGACCAGCACGCTCGCCCGGTCGCCCTCTTCTGAAACCGATACATAGCGAATGTCTTCTACCTGACGCCAATTCGATTGTTTCGCGCTGTCACTGATATTCTTTTGCACCAAGTTCCAGATATCGGGGCTTAGCGTCACATCGCCGGTTCCGGCCAATTGCCGGCTGCGCTGCGAGCCGCCGCGTGCCACTGTTTTATCCTTGGGGTTCAGCCGAACCGGTTCCGAGAAATTGCTGGACGACCATGGAATCTGAACACCGCCGGTCTGGCTGGAGACGTCCCGGATGGTTGCGCGCACAACCTCACCCAAGGTCGAGTCCTTGCTGGTGATCCAATTGGACAGCGACTTTGCAAACGGGCTGTTTGCCCCTTGTCCATCCAGCGCGACCTGGCCCGGGGCGGTGGAATAGAGAAAGAAGATCTCTGAATCGTTGAAACGCACGCGCGATGGCGGCGCCAAGCCATTGGCAATCGCACTGCCGGATGTGTCTTCGAACGGATTGTTACGACAGGCATCCAGCACGATAACCGCCCGGCGCACGCCCAGGTTTTCGATCAACGCCACAACGTCGTCAACCTTCACCAGCCGGTTCAAGAATATGCCGTCAGGATCAATCGGACCGCTGAAGTCCACCGGAACAAGATAGTTCTCGCCCCCCAACTGAATGGCGTGGCCGGCATAGTAAATCATCACGATGTCGGCGCTCCGCGCCGATCTGAGATAGCTCTCGAACAGGGACAGACTATTGGCGCCAGCCAAATCCAGACGCGTCTGGGTCTTGAAGCCGATCCGGTTCAACTGGCGGCCGATCAACGCGGCATCGTTCACAGGGTTTGGTAACTCCGCGACGCCCGTATAGGCGCTGTTACCGATCACCAGGGCGCGTTTATCGACCGCGCGGATAGGTGTACCTGTGCTGATTTGCAGGCTGCGGGCGGGTTGTGCCGCCTGGGTCGTCGTCAGCGATCGTTCTTGCGGTTGTCCGCCGCCGCCACCGCAGGCTGCCATGGCGAAAAGGCAAAAAGCTGAAACGGGTCTTAAAAAACTCATCCACATAACATCCCCCTCAACTAAACGCATTTTACCCCATCAGATGGGTTCTGGGTACAACAAAGTATGCCGGTTGTTTGCAGTTGGGTTTTTGCTTTGCTTTATGTGGCTTGAGTCTTCGCGAGACTGATGGTTTTGCCAGTTTAGCAGACGATTGTTTGGGCAGAACTTTTGCGGGCATGGCTGCGGGGGCAATGACGGCCTAACAACCCGTCCTTTGTCCAACTTTCAGGCGCCGCATAGTTGACATGACCAGTGGCTGGCCAGTCACATTTTGTTCGCCGCCAAAGTGGATACAAGACCCAGGCACCCAGCAATATGGAACGGATGGTGCCCTTCCCTAGAGTAAGATGAAGTCGCTCTGAGCGCCCCCAAAAGGCTCGGCTTGGATTTCATTGTGATTGTTGAACAAAGCGCTTTGCGATTCTGATTGACCCATCTGCCGCGGAAGTTTCGAACGATCTACAGAAAGCGGGTTCTGGATGCACGCGATGATGTGTTAGCTTTCTATCATTGAGGTTCAGTCGGGAGTTCAAATTGCGATTTTTGATTTTCGTTATTCTGCTGGCCTCGGCGATGCCAGCATTTGCCCAACAACATCGTCTTGTCCCGCTTCCTTGGGAGGATCGCCAAAGACTAAAAACAATGTCCGCAGGCGAAATTTTCGAATACGGGCGTGACACCTATGGAATCTATTACCCAAAGTTGGCTGCACGTTATTATCAAGCGGCGGTAGAGAAAGGATCAAATGACGCACGTGCTCATTTGGGCGATTTTTACATCCAGGGCCGTGGCGTTTGGACCGATTACGGATTAGGCCTTTCAATGATGCGAGAAGCCGCCAATAGTGGCGAGCCGCGCCTGATGTACATGCTGGCGACGACAATCACGAAACGCCTTCACCTGCACGGAAAAAGCTTTGCAACAGAAGCGGCGTCTTGGTTGGAAAGGGCCAGTGAACTGGGATTTGTGCCAGCAATGGCACTGCTGGCTGAGACCGGGATCGATCAACCCGGCTGGACCCAAGAAGGGTCAAACACCTATTCAACTGAATTTTGCGATGATGCCCAGATTGCCAGCTATGACGATGCTCCGAAAGTAGGACATGTTGAAGAGGTTCGGGCCGAGGCACGCACCAAACTGCATCTGGCCGTTAAAAGAAGAGATGCCCAAGCGATGTCTGCTCTTGGTCGCATCTACATGGTTGGGATCGGCGTCGAGAAAGATCTGCGCAAGGCAGAGGAACTGTTCGCTAACGCTGCCGAACTCGGTGACGATGTGGCATCCCTACGGTTGGCACTGTTGTACTCGGAAGACTCCGAACGGCAGTCCGAAGCATATATGCTCTTCAAGGCAATGGCAGAGAATGGCCACCAACTTGCGATGAGACGCCTCTTCAAAATATATACCAAGGGGTTGGGCGTCACCCGGGACTACTATCAAGCAGCATACTGGAAACTGCGCGAGAAAGAGTTGGGGTGCATGGTCGTCAGCAGCCTAGCGCCTGAACACATAATTCCTTTAAAACAGATCATGACGAAGGAAGGCCGGTTTGACGGCCCCATAGACTCAGAACGAAGCGATGCTTTTGAAAAAGCCTACGCGGCTTACTTTGATCGATTGTCGAAATAGTTTTCCCGATTCATGGTTCGCTCTTGCGTCTCAAGGACTCCGTGTCGAACCTTGTTCTTCCGAGCAAACTAATAAACACGCGACAAATCCCCTAAACCCGTCTTAACGTATCTCTCAAAGCAGAACGACAGGAGGTACCGGTATGGGAGACACTGACTTTTCTCTGCCAGACGGCACACATACGGTTGTGATGGGGGTCGGAGACTTGAACGGGGTCATGCGCGGCAAGCGGATTCCCTCGACCCATTGGGAGAGCATCTGCAAGTCCGGCAATGCGTTCTCGATTGCGCTCTTCGCCATCGATATGACCTGCGATGTCTGGGATACGCCTTACGTCAACTTCGACAATGGCTACCCGGACATGCACATGTTTCCACTAACCAAGCCCGTGGCTTGCCCATGGGAGCCTGGGGTGGCCATGTGCATGGGCAGGGCCGAGGGGATGGACCACAAACCGGTGCCAATCGATCCCAGGAACGCATTGGCCGCTCAGGTCGAGCGCGCGGCAGGCATGGGCTATCAGGTGCAGATCGGCACCGAAGTGGAATTCTATCTGCTGGACCCGGAAACGAAGAAGCCACGGGATGCCGGCATCCAGGTCTATGGGCTGGAGCGCGCGGCAGAACTGGAACATGTGCTGGGCCCCATTCGTCAGCAGATCAATGAGATGGGCATCCCGATCGAGCAATCCAATCCGGAATACGCGGCAGGGCAAGTCGAGGTGAACCTGCGTTATGCCGATGCTTTGGAGGCCGCAGATAATCTGGTGATGTTTCGGTCTCTGGTGAAGCAGTTGGCCGTGGCGCATGGATATCTTGCCACGTTCATGGCCAAGCCATTCTTCGAGGAATCCGGCAATGGATTTCACTCGCATCATTCGCTGTGGAAAGACGGGGCAAATTCTTTTTCCGATGCAGGTAGACTGAATGCGACCGGCCGGTCCTACCTTGCGGGCATGCAGGCGAAGATGGCCGAGATGTCGATCTGTGGGGCCTCGCACCCCAATGCCTACCGCCGGTATCAGCCGTTCAGTTTTTGCCCGACGAATACGACCTGGGGGATGGACAACCGGACCGTCGGCCTCCGCGTGATAGAAGGAGCGGACAGTGCCGTTCGGGTGGAAAAGCGGAATGGCGCCGCGGACTGCAACCCTTATCTGCACCTGGCGGCGGAGATCGCGGCGGGCCTGGACGGCGTTGAAGCCGGGATGGAGCCGACAGCGATGACGGAAGGCAATGGCTATCTGGATGAAGACGCAACACCCTTGCCCACGGACATCCGTGATGCCATCGCAATGGCGCGGGGATCGGACTGGCTTAAGGGCGTGATGGGTGATCTTACTCACGAGCTTTTGCTGCAACAGGCCGAGCGCGAGGTCGAGTTCATCGGGTCCCAGGTCACACCGGTCGAGTTGGAGCGTTATCTGGGCAACCTCTAAGCCCGGGTGTAGTGCATGGTTCAGCCACCTCTAGCGTCGCGAAAAGGTCCTAAAACGACGCCGATGTCGCGAACTGGCGGTTTTTCAGCCCCATTTACCGCGCAGTTTGAGCGGGGAATGGAGGGAGACCCGCCATGACTGGCGACGCTCATATCTTGCAATGGGTCATCCTGACCATCGGGGCCGTGCGCGGGCGTGCGGCAAGGGGCTCGCCCTGCTGAGCTGTTGACTGAATCGAAACCCCAGAAACAGCAGGATGACCAAATGACATTGACAGATTCTGATCCCCCGGAAACCCGCCGTGGCCGCCGCGCCGGTGGCAGGTCCGCACGGCAGGCACTGCGTGCTGCCCCACTGGCAGAAGATCTACGCCCGGTTCGGCCCGGGCTTTCAGGCGGGTTGTACCGCCCGCTTTCAGATGCAGACGTGCAGCGCATTCATGGCGCGGCTTTGGATGCGATGGAGCAGATCGGCTTTGCCGATGCGCCGCCCTCTGGGGTCGAGGCGTTGACCGGCGCCGGGGCCGAGTTGGGCGACGATGGCCGCATTCGGATACCCCGGGCGTTGACCGAGGACATGCTTGCCAAGGCTGCACGGGATATCACGCTGCGCGCCCAGGATCCGAAGCATGACCTGCATCTCAGTGGCAACAAGGTCCACTACGGAACGGCCGGGGCTGCCGTTCACATGGTGGATGTGGAAAAGCGGGAATACCGGGATTCAACACTGCAGGATTTGTATGATGCCGCGCGGATTGTCGAGAGCCTGGACAACGTGCACTTCTTCCAACGGCCGATGGTTTGCCGTGACGTCGTGGACAATTACGAGCTGGACCTGAATACGATCTATGCCTGCGTGCGCGGCACCAAGAAACACATTGGAGTGTCCTTTGTGGAACCGAGCCATATGCCCGGGTGCTTTGACCTGATCCATACCTTGGCCGGGGGCGAGGATGCTTGGCGGGCGCGGCCTTTCATTTCGAACACCAACTGCTTCGTTGTGCCGCCGATGAAGTTCGCCACCGAGGCCTGCGAAGTGATGGAGGCCTGCATCCGTGGCGGTATGCCGGTCTTGCTGCTGTCTGCAGGGCAGGCCGGGGCGACTGCGCCTGCGCCGATTGCAGGGGCGATTGTTCAGGCGGTGGCAGAGTGCCTGGCAGGCGTTGTCTATGTGAACGCTGTGAAGCCCGGACACCCGGCGATTTTTGGGACATGGCCGTTCGTGTCCGACCTGCGCACGGGTGCGATGTCGGGCGGGTCGGGCGAGCAGGCCTTGCTGACTGCGGGCTGCGCGCAGATGCACCATTTTTATGGTCTGCCGGGCGGGGCTGCGGCGGGTATCGCCGACGCCAAACTGCCGGACATGCAGACAGGTTGGGAACAGGGGATCTCCAACGTTATGGCCGGTCTTAGCGGTTTGAACATGGTCTATGAAAGCGTCGGCATGCATGCCTCGCTTTTGGGCTTCTGCCTGGAAAGCCTGATCCTGGGCGACGATATGCTGGGCCAATGCCTGCGCTGTGTTCGCGGGATCGAAGTGACCGATGACACCTGTTCCTTGGAGGTCATGAAATCCGTCGTTCTGGATGGGCCGGGCCACTACCTGGGCCACGATCAAACCTTGGGCCTGATGCAAACGGAATATGTGTATCCGGTTTTGGGTGACCGAACCTCGCCCAAAGAGTGGAACGAGATCGGCCGTCCGGATCTGGTGAAAAAGGCGATTGAGCGGAAGCGCGAGATCCTGGACGGGTTCTTCCCGATGCACCTGGACGCGGAGAAAGACCGCGCGGCACGAGAGCTTTGCAAGATCCATCTGCCGCAAGCAGCGGTTGGACTTTAAACTTCGTCCTAAGCGGCGGCGCGCCTTGTCGGCGCGCCATTCCTAAACTCCCCACCCGGCAATTCGCCGGGCCGGGGCCCGTTGGCGCCTAGTTTACAGCACAGCAACGATCTTTCAGAATGGAAGCGCTTTCTCGCTCCTACTGCTGGCGTATTTTCGGAAAGATGAAGCCGGTGGGGGCTATTGCCCCAACCCTTCACGTTCTAGGAAAGCCATGGATGGCATGATTTTGGTGTAGTCTTTCAGTTCCAGGACCAGCCGCGGATTTGCATCGATTGTGCTAAGGGCCTCGAATACCCCATGCCAGGCAATGCAGCCCGTGCCGATCTGCCAATGCCGATCGCCATAGCCGTCGATGTCCTGGATATGAACATGGGCCAATCGCGATCCGGCTGCGCGGATAAAGTGATCAGGCGGCGGCGCGCCACACATATGGCGCGATAGTTCAGCGTGTCCGGTGTCTACGGACACGGCGACCGCGTCGGAACCGAAGCTGGCGGCCAGATTGACACGAGCATGGGGGTCTTTGTCCTCGATGTTTTCCAGGACGATGGTAGTGCCGATCTCTTCGGCCCGCTTAACGGCGGGCGCCAGGGTGTCGTGGACACGTTCGTCTGCATTCGCGATCCAAGTCGGAAGGGCTGGGAAGTTATTGTACATCCAGGCATTGTAGGGTGAGTGGATCACCATATGGGTGGCATCGAGCGCTTCGCAGACCTCGAGACCCTGAAGCATCCGCGTTGAGACGACGGTGCGGACATCAGGATCCATCGAGTCAATCGGGATGCCCCAGAACGGCCCATGGATACCGAGGCGACCTTTGAAGCCGTCGAGCTGTTTTTTCGCCTCTTCCACCAAGGGCTGCCAATCGCCGGTCAGCACCTCGGCCCGGGTGAAACTTTGCAGTTCCAGATCGCGGTCTCTATCGAAGAGCCAGTCCTTGAAGTTCGGCAGTTCTTCGACCGGCATGCATGCTCCGAAAGAAGGAAACCTTTTTGAACCACAGAAAAAAGAAAGACATCATCGGGGTAACCGCAACAACAATAAGGGCGGTAGGCGAAACAACAACAATCGCAAAAGGAGAAATTAATGGCGTCGTTTAAGGTCGAGGGAAGCGCCAACCTCAAGGGGGAGCTTGTTCCTCAAGGTGCCAAAAACGAAGCGCTGCAAATACTCTCTGCCGTTCTTCTTACTGACGAACAAGTCGCTATTCACAAAGTACCTAACATACGCGATGTGAATAAGTTGATTGAGTTATTGATGGAGATGGGTGTCAAGGTTTCTAAGACGGACTCGGAGTCCTATCTTTTTCAAGCAGATCAAGTAGATATTAACTTTCTTGAATCGGAAAAATTTAAGTCCATGGCGGCCTCATTACGTGGCTCCATCATGCTGCTTGGCCCATTATTAGCTCGTTTCAAAAAAGGAAAAATTCCGCAACCCGGTGGAGATAAAATTGGTAGAAGAAGGCTTGATACGCATTTTAACGGTTTCCAGAAATTGGGTGCCAAGTTTAGATACGAAAAAAAAACTGGTTACTATAATATTGACGCTTCACACCTAAAGGGCTGTTTCATGTTGCTCGATGAGGCTTCAGTGACCGGTACCGCCAATATCGTCATGGCAGCGACAATGGCGAAAGGAACAACCACCATATATAATGCTGCCTGCGAGCCTTATCTTCAGCAACTATGCCGGATGCTGAACAATATGGGTGCTAAAATATCCGGTATTGGTAGTAATCTATTGACTATTGAGGGCGTGGACCGTTTGGGCGGAACCAAGCACACCATGTTGCCCGACATGATTGAAATAGGTAGCTTTATCGGCCTTGCAGCTATGACAAGCTCGGATATAACCATCAAGGATGCTGGAATAAAGCACTTAGGCATTATTCCGGATACTTTTAAGAGATTGGGAATCAAAATGGAGTTTATTAACGATGACATCCATATCCCTGCCCAGGATCATTATGAGATTGATACTTTTATCGATGGTTCAATCATGACCATCGCAGATGCGATTTGGCCTGGTTTTACACCAGACTTACTGAGCATTGCGTTGGTAGTGGCTACGCAAGCCAAGGGAACGATACTCATTCATCAAAAAATGTTTGAAAGCCGACTTTTCTTTGTTGACAACCTAATTTACATGGGTGCTCAGATCATCCTTTGCGACCCACATCGTGCTACGGTTATTGGGCTTGACAAAAAAACACCCTTGAGAGGCATGCAAATGACTAGTCCAGATATTAGAGCAGGTGTTTCAATGCTAATCGCTGCTATGTCTGCTGAAGGAGACAGCATTATTCACAATATTGAACAGATAGACAGGGGGTATCAAAATATTGACACAAGACTTAATGCAATAGGGGCCAAAATAGAGCGAATGTAATCAAAAACACTGGAATTTATCCCTCTCATCCCAGCTGTTATTTTCGTTGACAGCGATATAATTATTATCAGTTAACCCGTTGTGCTAATTAGTTTAGGTTGACTTTCAAATTATTGATAGGCCTACCAAACTCAAATTTGTTGATGAACTGCACCAAAGTCAGTGCTGTAATTTTGGTTAGTATTCTAGTTTTGAACCCTTCAAAAGACTTG
>JBCCHJ010000006.1:0-129445 GCA_039028795.1 Pseudomonadota bacterium | reverse complement strand
GGCAAACAGCAGGAAAATCCATGCGGCTAGTGTCGCTATTCCGATCATCACGGCGGTCTATGCGGGCTGGCGGTATGGCTCAACTATTGATCTCTGTTCACATTGAGTTTTCCCGTTTAAACACATATTGTGCGCTGATAATTAGAAGAGCAGACAGGGCCGATGAACGATCAGGCAGTGACGCTGACCGGCCCGGTTGAGACACCAACCGGAAAAGGTGCTGGGGATGAAAACTTCCCCGTCGCCTCGATTCTGATTGCGCGATCGCTAAGGCCTCATGTGGCGACCTTTTATGCATTCGCGCGGGCCGCTGATGATGTCGCAGATAATCCTGACCTTGCTGGCGAAGAAAAAGTCCGGCGTCTGGACTTGTTCGAGGCGGGTTTGGACGCCCCGGGGTTGGAGAAATCGAACCGTTTGCGCGAAAGCCTGGCCGAATGCGGTGTCACAGACCGTCATGCCCGGGATCTTTTATCTGCATTCCGTCAGGATGCTGTGAAGAATCGTTACGCGACCTGGGATGAATTGATCGGCTATTGTGAACTGTCGGCAAATCCGGTCGGCAGGTATCTGATGGATCTACATGGCGAAGACACAGCATTATGGGCCGCATCCGACGCGCTGTGCACGGTTTTGCAGATTTTGAACCATCTGCAGGATTGCCAGAAAGACTATCGGAATATGGACAGGGTTTACTTACCACAGGCTTGGTTTGACGCAGAAGGACTGGATGTCGACGTGCTGGATGCCGGACGGTCGCCATCAGGATTCCGCCGTGTTCTGGACCAATGCCTGGACCAGTGCGATGCAATGGTGGTTGCTGCAAAGAACCGGCCGGTGCGCCCGCGATCGCGACGATTGAATGCAGAGATGGCGATCATCACAGAGCTCGCGCGGCGATTGGCCCAGCGACTTCGTCGGGACGATCCTTTGGCAAAACGTGTCAAACTGTCCAAGCGGGACTTTGCGATGGCGGCCCTGACCGGCATCAGGGCCCTGGTCACACCGAGGCGGGGATGAGCGCCGACCTCGCGCCACGCCCTGTCGCGCCGGGAACGGCGCCGCAACAGGTTGTCGACCAGATTACCGGGGCGGCGAAGTCCTCGTTTTCCTTGGGAATGAAGCTTTTGGCGCGGCCGCGGCGACAAGCGATGCGGGCAGTGTACGCCTTTTGCCGGATCGTTGATGACATAGCGGATGGCGATTTGCACCCAAGCCAGAAGCTGGGATTGCTGGATGAATGGCGAGAGGAGGTAGACCGCCTTTTTGAAGGGAGGCCGATTTCGGCCATCGGTCACGCACTGTTAGAGCCCGTTGCAGATTATCATCTGCCAAAGGCCGAGTTTTTAATGATGATTGACGGAATGGAGATGGACGCAAATGGTCCTATCATCGCGCCGTCGAAAGAAGAATTGTTTGCCTATAATCGCCGCGTCGCAGGGTCGGTTGGGCTCTTATCCATGCGGATCTTTGGCGCTTGGCGGGGAAAGGCCAGTCAGGATTTTGCAATTGCCTTGGCCAATGCACTGCAGTTGACAAACATCCTCAGGGACGTCGAGGAAGATGCAGAGATCATGCGTCTTTATCTTCCTGCAGAGGTCTTGGAGAATGCAGGTATCTCACCTGATCCAGCGACGATTTCTATGGCCCCAGCATTGCCTCAGGCCCGTGCAGAAGTTGGACAATGGGCAGAATTTAGTTTCGAGCAGGCCCGTACGCTGGTCCCCGTGCACGAGCGCGTGCCCCTTGCGCCGGCCTTGGCGATGTATGGTGTCTATCGCGGATACTATGACCGTATGAAAGCGATGGAGTGGCGCTTCACCGGACCCGTCCAGATGGGAAAGTTCGCGAAACTACGTCTGGGATTGTCCGCCGTTGTATTCGGGGTCAGATGATGACGGGACACGTGCACATCATCGGTGCAGGGCTTGCCGGGTTGTCGTCAGCGGTTCGGTTGGTCGAACGTGGCGTGCCTGTGACGATTTACGAAGCGGCACCCTTTGCCGGTGGACGATGCAGAACCTTCCATGACCCCAGACTTGGCCGCGATGTCGACAACGGCAATCATCTGATGCTGTCCGGAAATACATCGGCCGCGGCCTATCTGGACCTGATCGGCGCGCGCGCCAAGATGCGCATGGCTCCAGCGGCAGCGTTCGATTTCTTCGATGTCGCTGATGGGGACCGATGGCGGGTTGCAATGAACGATGGACCGGTACCTTGGTGGGTAACACGCCGGACCTCCCGCATACCGGGCACGCGCCTAATGGATTATGTGAAAGGTATTGGCCTTGCGCTGGCGGCGAAAGGTTCGACCGTTGCAGAAGCCGTACGCGACAGGGGACCGCTCTGGACCCGGTTTTGGGAGCCGCTGACGCTCGCTGTTTTGAATACAACGCCCGAACGGGGGTCTGCACCATTGCTGTGGCGCGCGATGTCCGAAACTTTCGCTAAAGGTGGTGCCAAAAGCCGACCGATGTTTGCGCCTGACGGATTAGGTAGGGCACTGGTTGATCCCGCGGTAGACCACCTGAGGGCTGCAGGCGCGCAGATCCATTTTGGTCACGCCTTAAAGGGTGTGACCAATGCAGCAGACCGGCTGACGGATCTGCACTTCACCAATGGTCACGCATTTCCGGTTGCAGCTAATGACAGGGTAATCCTGGCCCTACCGCCGACACGGTTGAAAGCAGCGCTGCCCTGGATTGAGGTGCCTCAAGACAATGCGGCCATTCTGAATGCCCATTTTGTCGTCAACGATCCCGCCGAGCTCGAAACCGTCGCACCGGTCACCGGATTGATCAATACAACCACACATTGGGCCTTTGTTCGGGGCGATGTTGTTAGCCTCACGGTCTCTGCCGCTGATCGGTTGGGTGTAATGGACAAAGCGCCAGATGACCTGATCCCGTTGCTTTGGGCTGAAACCGCGCAGGCTTTGAATCTTTCCGGTGGATACAAAACAGCAAGGGTGAACAAGGAACGCCGTGCAACCATAGATCAATCACCCGCAGAGGCGGCAAAACGCCCATCAGCGCGGACTCCCCTTGAAAATTTGGTTCTGGCGGGCGATGCAACCGATACAGGCCTGCCAGCGACGATCGAAGGTGCAATTCGATCGGGTGAAACCGCAGCCCAATTGGCCGCTTAAGAGCCTTATGAGAAGACGACCATGAACACGTCTCAGAAATTTGTTAACGCCAAACCAATCGATTTGCGCACAGGCCGTGATGATCTTGTGCTCGAACAGGCAGAAGCGCTTTGGTCGACGCAGCACGAAGACGGACATATCGTCTTCGAATTGGAAGCTGATTGCACTATTCCGGCAGAGTACGTTTTGCTGCGGCATTTTTTGGGTGAGATCGACGAGGTGCGAGAGGCACGCATCGCCAGGTATCTGCGCAACGTTCAAAACCCGGATGGATCGTGGCCATTATTCCATGATGGAATGGGAAACATATCTGCCTCGGTCAAAGGGTACTGGGCGCTGAAACTGATTGGTGATGACCCTGATGCCCCGCATATGAGACGTGCGCGATCCTGGGTACTCTCGCAAGGCGGTGCGGCCACGGCCAATGTCTTCACACGGATTTCCATGGCATTGTTCGGTCAGGTCCCGTGGCGCGCCGTGCCCGTTATGCCTGTGGAGTGCATGCTGCTGCCACGCTGGTTTCCGTTTCACATGTCCAAGATCGCCTATTGGTCACGAACGGTGCTGACGCCTCTTCTGGTGCTATATGCAAGGCGGGCACAGGGAGAAAATCCAACCGGCCGCGATATTCGCGAACTGTTCGTGACCCCGCCGGAAGAACATAAAGTTTATAACATCAATCCGACCGGCAGCCGGATCGGCGATCTGTTTCTGCAGTTGGACAAAGGTCTGCGCTTGGTCGAGCCTTGGCTTCCCAAGGGCGCACGTGCCAAGGCCATGAAAGCTGCCGAAGAATTCACCATTAGCCATCTAAATGGGGAAGATGGACTAGGGGCAATTTACCCCGCCATGGCCAATGCGGTGATGATGTTCCGCATTCTGGGTTATGCGGATGACCACCCGCAAATGGTCACCGCGCGTGGCGCAGTGGAAAAACTGATGACCGAGCGCGGCGATGATCTCTATTTCCAGCCATGTTTCTCTCCGGTTTGGGACACGTCTTTGGCGGCACATGCGTTTTTGGAGGCTGGGGATGCAGATGACCCACGCCTGATCCGGTCCTTGGATTGGCTGGCCTCTAAGCAGATCCTCGACCATGTCGGTGATTGGGCTGTGCGGCGACCGGGTCTTCGACCCGGAGGCTGGGCGTTCCAGTATGAAAATCCAGACTATCCAGACGTGGACGACACGGCCGTGGTGGCACTGGCCATGCACCGGGCGGATCCCGAACGGTACACAGAAAATATCGACCGGGCCTGTGAATGGCTGGCGGGGATGCAATCGAAGAATGGTGGTTGGGGCGCGTTCGACCCAGAGAACGAGCACTACTATCTGAACTCAATTCCATTTGCAGATCACGGCGCGCTGCTTGACCCACCGACTGTGGATGTGACCGCACGGTGCGTTGGATGCCTGGCTCAGGTGGACCAGGATAGATTTGCTGACAATATTTCCCGCGGCATCGGTTTCATCAAACGGGAACAAGAAGACGACGGGTCATGGTTCGGGCGCTGGGGCGCGAACTATGTCTATGGGACCTGGTCAGCCCTGGTCGCCCTAAAGGGTGCGGGCGAAGACATGCAAGCGCCCTACATCCGCAAAGCCGTGGATTGGCTGAAAGCAAGGCAGCGTGCAGATGGTGGTTGGGGCGAAGGGTTGGAGACTTACGAGGACTGGGGGGCAGGCCATGCAAAAACCTCGACAGCCTCGCAAACAGCTTGGGCTCTTTTAGGTCTGATGTCAGCGGGCGAAGTGGATTCTGATGCTGTGTCGTCCGGCGTGCGCTGGCTGGATGAAGCACCTCGCGAAGGCGTGCGTTGGGAAGAGGCTCATTTTACAGGGACGGGCTTTCCCAAGGTATTTTATCTGAAATACCACGGCTATGCTGCGTTCTTCCCCTTATGGGCCCTGGGGCGTTATCAGAACCTGATGGCTTCCAATGATCGAGAAGTCAGGTGGGGTATTTGAAGCCCTTCCTGCTCGGCAGGACATTCTACCATTGTTGGCATCTGACGCACGGGCGAATGGGGTCATCTAAAAACGACTCTTCTAAATGAAAATCAGGATCGGTGTGATATGCGGCATGGAGGCAGAAGCTGCCGCGCTGGGACAGTGGCGGGACGATCCCCGAGTGTTCATCGGCATATCTGGCGCCCAGCCTGACCGGGCCGAGGCATTGGCGCTGGAAGCCGCGGACCAAGGCGCGAAGGTCTTGGTCAGTTGGGGGCTGGCCGGTGGCTTGGCCGCTGACTTGAAGCCTGGAACGCTGATACAGCCGGACTGCGTCTCCCATCCGGACGGATCGCAAATCAGCTTCAGAACCCAGCCCTACTCGACCGGTCTTATCGCCGGATCCGATGCGGTCGTGGCCTCTCCCGCAGAAAAACTCGTGCTGCGGCAAGGGACTGGTGCGGCCGCAGTCGACATGGAAACGCATCGTCTCGCTCAGGTAGCCATGGAAAGGGAGCTGGATCTAAAGATCATCCGGGCCATTTCCGATCCGGCGGACCGGGCTCTGCCGACACTGGCAGCAACAGCCCTCGGTACTGATGGGAGGCCTATGATTGGACGGGTACTATTGGGCTTGATCAGACGGTCTTGGCAGCTTTCTGCGTTGTTGGCGGCGAAGCGCGATAGCGATGCCGCCTTGGCAACGTTACGCGGCGCAAAAGAACTGATCTCGGAGTATGTGAACGGGTAGACCGGGTCGCTTGACCCGGCCTGATCAGGCCGCGTCTTTTTCCAGCTTTTGCATCTCTTGTGCGACAAGCCGCTCGTGATGCTCTTCTGAAGGACGCGCTGTGGTCAAATCGATCTCTGGTGCCATCGGCCCTTTGGTCTTCAAACCGCGAATAGCCAGTTTCAGCATCTTCAAAGGGTTGGAAAAAGCGATGTTTGCCGATGTGGGTTCATAGCCGCAATGGGCCATGCAGTCCGAGCATTTCTCATAGTTGCCCGTGCCGTATTTGTCCCAATCGGTTGTTTCCATAAGCTCCTGATACGTTCGCGCATAGCCTTCGCCCAACAGATAACATGGCTTCTGCCAACCAAAGACGTTGCGCGTTGGCATACCCCATGGGCTGCACATCATTTCCTGATTGCCGAGCAGGAAGTCCAGAAACACTGGCGAATGGGAAAGATCCCACTTTGATCCTCGATCCTTTCCGATCTGCCAGACGTTGCGGAAGAACGTTTTGGTTTTTTGCCGGTTCAGGAAGTGTTCCTGATCAGGCGCGCGTTCGTAGGCAAAGCCTGGTGAGATTGTGATCCCAGTGCCCATGGCCGTCGCATAGTCCAGGAAATCGGCCAGTTCGTCGGCTGGGTATCCATCGAAGATCGTCGCGTTCACATTGGTTTTGAAGCCCGCGTTCTGCGCGGCCTTGATGGCCTTGACCGCACGATCAAACACGCCCTTTTGGTTCACCGCTTTGTCGTGGTGTTCTTTCAGACCGTCCAGGTGGATGGAAAAGAACAGGTAGGGCGAAGGTTCGAAGTATCTCAGCTTCTTTTCCAGCAGCAGCGCATTGGTGCAAAGCGAGACATATTTCTTGCGCTCGACCAAACCGGCGACGATCTCTGGCATTTCCTTGTGGATCAGCGGCTCGCCACCCGGGATCGCCACCATGGGCGCACCACATTCCTCAGCAGCGTCCCAGCATTCCTGCGGTGTAAGGCGCCGACCCAGGATCTTGTTCGGGTAATCGATTTTCCCGCAACCGGGGCAGGCCAGATTGCATTTGAACAATGGCTCCAGCATCAGGACAAGCGGATAGCGCTTGTTCCCCTTTAGCTTCTGCTTCGCAATGTAGAGGCCGATGTCAAATTGCTGCCGAAAGGGGACGCCCATCTGCTCTGTTCTCCTGTCCCACTGTGACGCATATGCTTTTGCGCTGCACAATCAGAAGATATCAGGCCCAGGGTATGGGTCAAGGCAAGCCATAGTCAAAGGTCGGGTAAAACTGTCACATTCCCGTGGCTTGGAATGATTATCTGTCTCGAAGAAGCCCGCTGTACCGCGGGGCCTCGATCCATGAATTGCGTGGCTACAGCGAATTTTCGCGCATGTAGGCCAACAGCCCTTCAGCGCCATCCCTGGTGATGATGTTGCCGAACTCTTCCCGCTTTAATAACAGGAAAGAGGTCCCGCCGACCATCACGTCGATCACACGGCTGCCACGGTCGGGCAAATCACGCACCCGCCATTCGACCTTCAGGTTCCCGCCTTTGTTGCGCGGGAACTGCGAGGCGACCATTGTATCGCGGCGAACCTTGCGCGGCTGGCCCAAGACTGGCGCTTGGTTCAGGCCGCGCCCGAACTGTTCGTTGTAAAGATTTGCCAGAAACCCCGGCAGCATAGAGGTAAACTGTTGACGCTGATCTGATGAGAATTTCTCAGCATGATCCTCGATTAAAAACCTCTCCCAGATATCGAAAGCAAACGCGCTGGACACAGCCCCGCGCAATGCTGTTGCGTTTGTGTTGCTGACCTGTGCCCGGTGAGCATCAGTCAGCAAAACCTCAACGACGGATACTGCCCTGGCTTGGCGATCGTTCGCGAAGCTAGGTTGTACGGTCATCAGCAGGGCAAAAGCCCCGAAAATCAAGCGTTTGAGCATCATGAGCAGCTTACCTGCGTTGCCTGTATTGCTGGTATAATGGTCCAGCTTGTATTTTCCGTCGAGACCCTTGCGAAATCGTGAGCAGATTGTGCTCTTCACGCCGCAGTTTTTGATCCACTTGCCCATCTGATCAATGACGGTGTCAGAGTAAGAACGCATATCACTGTGGCCATCATGGAGATGGCCAGAAGCATCCCCATGCTCGCTGTTCCGCGATGGTCGCTAAAGGCCAGCGTTCCGAAGGCAGCGACGGTGGTTGCCGCAGAGACAACAACCGCACGTGGGGTGGACGTCGCGAAGACCGCCCCCGGGGCGCGCCGTTCCCGCATCGCGATATGAATGCCGCTGTCGACACCGATGCCGATCATCAGCGGCAGGACGATCACGTTGGCATAGTTGAACGGCAATCCCAGCAGCGCACTCGCTGCTGCGGTGATAAAACCGGCAATCGATAGCGGCAGCAGGATCGCCAATGCATCGATCAGACGCCGTGTCGCCAGCAGCGCCAACAGTCCAGTCATAACTGCGGCCAGCAGTGTTGCTTGCAGCATGGCCGCCGCCACTGTGCGGGCGGCAGCGGCCAGCTGCACGGGGCCGCCTGCCGCCTCAGGAACGGCCTCGATAACATCTTCGGCAAATGCCTGAGCGATGAACGGGTCGCTAAGATCCTGCGCTGGCAGAATCTCTACGCGATAGGTGCCATCATCGGTCAGATATCTTTCGGCCAAAGCCGGCGGCAGAGTTTCCCTGCTGACGAAGTCCGCGTTCAGCATCCAACTTAAGCGCTGGAACATCAGTGGAAGCGCCTGAAAAAGACTTTCTTCTATTTTCTTGTCTTCGGTGTCTGACCTGTTTTCCCTGTAGTTTTCGATGGCCCGATGCAGACGCTGGCTCATACCCTCGACTTTGCTCAACCGGTCAGACAATGCTGCCAGGCGGTCCGGTGGTGCCTCTGCATCCGACAGAATTGCCGTAGGTTGTCCCGCAACCGCATGGTCGATCGAGGCATAGGCCAAGTCTAACAAATCAAGTTTCCTGTCCTGATCATCCGGTACAAGGTCACCGAAAGTCAGGGCACGGCCAACCCGGGACAGGTCACGCGCGGCGGACGCCGCCTGACCGGCCTTGGCGGCGTTCTCCACCAGAACGCTGGCGCGATAAGGTGTGATTTGCGGATCCGCGGCCAGCTTCAGAAATGTGCTGACCGACATTGCGCCTGGATCACGCAATTCCATCGGATCAGCGCTGAACCTCGCCAGACTGGCGGGCCAGATTGCGGCTAAGCCAATAGCGATGACAACGAATGGCGCCCATTCCGGCAGACGGGGAACATGGGTTGGTGCGGCCGTTTCTTCGATCAGTCCCGGTCGAAGGACCAGAATAGCCGGGATCGCTGTTGCAGCGACCAGGAACGATATCACAACCCCTGCGCCGCCGATCAGGCCCAATTGCGCCATCCCATCAAAATCGGTGAATGCAAAGGCCAGAAAGGCTAGCGACGTCGTTACCGCACTGAGTGCCAGGGCCAGGCCCGTGCGTTGGCCGGTCAAAGTGACGGATTGGTGAGCCGACGATCCATGCCGCCGCATCTCTTGAATATGAGCAAGGATGTGGATGGCAAAATCAATGCCCAACCCGACCATCAGCACGATAAAGGCAACGGAAACGAGGTTTAGGGTGCCAACGGCAATCGCAGCGAATCCTGTGGTTAGAACCAGGCTGATAACCAGACTGGTCAGCGCGGTGACCGCCAGCCCCCAGGCGCCAAGGCCGAATCTCAGGATAAGTGCCACCAAAACCAGCGAAGCGGCCAACGAAATTCCGATCGTGGCCAGAACGCTTTGCATTTCCTCGGCGCGCAAGGCGGGTTCGCCCGTGATACCGATATCAACTGGACCGGAGATATCCTCCGGCAGCGTCGCTATCGCCTCTTCGATCGATCTCAAGGCCGGTTTGGCAGGGCTTAGGCGGGTTGTATCCAACTTCGGCAGGATCGAGATCAACCGTGTCGTCTGTCCGGATTTGTCCTCGTCCAGCACTGTGCTCCAGCCGAAAACATAAGGTCTGTCGGCATTATGAGCCTCGAAGGTTGCTGCCGCTTCGGCAAAAAGTCGATCCAGCGCCTCGGGCCCAATTTCGGCGCCTTCAGCCAATCTTGTTGCTTCATCCATCGCCGCAGCAAAGCCATCAAGTGTCCGGTCAGACCGCAATGTAGCCAGCAGGTTCGCAGATTTCGAAAGTCTAGTGAAACTTTCGGCCACGTCTGCAACGTCCCGATACAAAAACCCGTGGGCCGCCAAATAGGGATCGACCGCTGGCGCGAAGACACGCTCAAGCTCTGGCCGTTCCTTAAGTGCATCAACGATCGATCCCACCGCCAAGTCGGCGGCGTCCGGTTGCGCACCGGTCACTGCCACCAGGATTGTAGACTTTAGATCGGGAAATGCTTCATTCAGGGCATGGGCGCGTTTTTGGTCCGGTAAATCAGGGGACAGCATCTTGGTGCTGTCTGCGTCAACGCCCAGTCGCGTGATCGAAAACGCAGCCGCGATCAGTAGCGCGCCCAGAACCAATAAAGTTAGTTTAGGAGCATCGGCCGCAGCCTTCATTAGCGCGGCGGTCACCCGATCCAGAAAGGTCGCAGAAGAGTTTGCCTGGCCATCCGCCATCAAGATTCCTGACTTTTTCGCAACTGCTCTGGCAAGATCACGGCCCCAGCGCTACACTCATGCTGAACAGAACTTTCTGCTCGGGTGATGCGCCGGAAATTACCCCAGCTTAGCCCGGGAGCATCTGATGGCATTGCGTGATCTCGTCAAGTGGTTGGCTTTGGGTGCTCTCGTCACTGTCATAGGGGCATGTAGTTCATCGGGGCCGCGAACAGGCTTTGCAGCATCGGATAAGTTCGAGCCGACGAGCCGGGCCTTTCTCAACGGAAACAAACGCCTCGATTTCTATATCATTCGACCCGTGGCGAAAGGCTACGACTTGGTCACGCCGGCTTTGTTCCAGCATATGATCGGCAACGGATTGTCGCACCTGGAACTTCCTGGTGATTTTGCCAACTATCTTTTGCAGGGCGATTTCACCAAATCCGCAGAAACGCTTGGCAGGATGACATTGAACACTTTCATCGGCGCCGGTGGCTTGTTGGACCCTGCTAAAGAATTTGGGCTGCCCCGGCAAAGTACGGATTTTGGGATCACCTTGGGCAGGTACGGCGTGGGTGAGGGCAGTTATCTGGTCCTGCCATTGGTCGGCCCGACCACGGTCCGTGACTCCGCCGGGTTCCTTGTAGACCGTGCATTCAGCCCGTCCACCTATGTCGGACAATTCCTGGCTTGGGATGCCTTTGGGCCGACAGTGACAGGACTAGGTTTCGTCGATGCCAGAAATCGTAATGCGGCGCTGATCGACGAGGTACTCTACGAAGCCGATGACAGCTATGTCACGTTAAGATCCGCCTACTTGCAGCGGCGACGCGCACAGGTCGCGGGTGAAGATTCCACGGACACCATTCCAGATATTTTTGATGATGAGGCAGAAACACAATAATATTCAGTTACTTATGCTGGAATTCTAAGAAAAGTATTTAGGATTTTAGGAAGGTATCGCACCTGTGATCATCGAAACGTAGACATATAATAAGCATGCTTATAATAAGCATGCATGTCCACACTGGATCCCAATGCAAATGTGGGTTTCTTGATCCACGATGTATCTCGGATGATGCGCGCCTGGTTTGATGAACGGGCTCAGGCGATGGGCCTGACCCGGGCGCAATGGCGTGTTCTGGTTCATTTGGCCGGACGCGAAGGCCTCAATCAGTCCGGGCTTGCCGATATTCTGGAACTGGATACGGTCACCTTAGGCCGACACATCGACAATCTGGAACGCGATGGGTGGCTGGAACGGCGCCCAGACCCATCTGACCGCCGGGCATGGTTGCTTTACCTCACCGACGAAGCCCGACCGACCTTGGACAAGATGGAGGATCTGGCGTCGCAGACAATGGCCACGGCGATGGACGGTATCGATGAAGTCGCCCAGGCCCGGTTCCATCAGACATTGACGCGGATAAAACAGAACCTTTCGGCCAGTTCGGAAGCGGAAGAGTCCGACTCCCGCAGGGCCGGGTGACGGTCATGCAGTTTCTGCGCAAATCCATACGTTGGTTGATGCGCGGTACTCTGCTGATCGGCGGGCCGGTAGTCATCGCCATTGCAGGACTTTATTTTTACGTTGAGTCAGGGCGATATGTGAAAACCGAGAACGCTTACGTTAAAGCTGATCTCATCATTATTACTGCGGAAGTTCCGGGCCGGGTGACTGAAGTCGCCGTGAAGGACAATCAGATTGTCAAACCCGGGGATGTGTTGTTCGAGTTGGAGTCTGAGCGGTTTGAGATCGAGCTGACGCGCCGAGCTGCGGAACTTGAAGCTGCCTATCAGCGTGTAGCGGCGCTGAAGGCCAGGCATAGAACCAAATTGGCGGAATTAGCGGCAGCGCAATCGGATGCAGAATTTCTGCGCGATGAACTCAATCGATCGGAACGGCTGCGGTCGGGCGGCACCATTTCGGAGTTTCGGCTTCTGGACGTCCGGCGACAGACGTCTCAGGCTGAAACCCAGATCGACGTAATCCTTCAAGAGATCGCAGAGGGCCTGTCCGAACTGGGTGGAGACCCGGAGATGCCGGCTGATCAGCACCATGACGTTTTACGCGCCAAGGCAGAGCTTTCCCGAGCGAAAGTTGATTTGGCCTCGACAGAGGTGCGCGCGCCACAGGCGGCAGTAACAGCCAATCTGAACCTGCAGGTCGGAGAATATGTCGAAACCGGGGATCCGGTGCTTAGCCTAGTCGGAACGGACGATGTCTGGGTCGAGGCAAATCTTAAGGAAACCGATCTGACGCATCTAAGTGTTGGGCAAGTGGCGACGTTGGAGGTTGATGCCTATCCCGGCGTCGTCTGGGACGGTGTCGTGTCTTCGGTTTCTCCGGCGACGGGGGCCGAGTATGCGCTGTTGCCGCCTCAGAACGCCTCTGGCAATTGGGTGAAAGTGGTTCAGCGCATCCCTGTACTGCTGCAGATCGTGCCGCAAGATGGCGCACCGCCGCTGCGCGCAGGGATGTCCGTCGCGGTCAGCATCGACACAAAGCATGAGCGCCAACTTCCGGATGTGCTGAGTAAGGCCCGGGCCTGGATCTTGCCGGTCGAGGCCGAGTGAGCTCCACGGCGACCGCGGATGCCGCCGTGTCGGCACCCGATGCCAGCCAGCAATCCTTTTTGCAGCAGGCGATGCTGCTTCTTACGGTTACCTTCGTGACCATGCTTTATGCGATGACGGTAACCATCGCGAACGTCTCGCTGCCGCAGATGCAGGGTTCGCTATCGTCGACCCCGGACCAAATCGCCTGGATCGTGACGTTTAACATCGTAGCCACGGCGGCGGTGACGCCGATTGCCGGATGGCTGGCCGCCCGGTTCGGCAGACGCCGACTTATGATCTGGAGCATTATCGGCTTTGGTGTCTCGACGGTTCTGTGCGGCTTGGCAACATCAGTGCCGGAACTGGTGATTTACCGCATCTTCCAAGGTGGGTTCGGTGCACCTTTGGTGCCGCTGTCTCAGGCAATCGTCCTTGAATCCTTCCATGAAAGGATCCGCAGCCGGGTTATGTCGATCTGGGGCACCGGCGTCATCATGGGACCCATTATTGCACCGGCAATCGGCGGCGCGCTGTCCGAGGCATATTCATGGCGTTACGTCTTCTTTATGCTGGTGCCCTTCACGGTTGTTGCCCTGATCGGCGTCATGGCCTTCATCAAACGACGCGACTCGGCCGAGGAAAAGCCACAGCTTGATTGGCTTGGCTTCGGGGCCCTTGTCGTCATGATAACCGGCATGCAGTTGATGCTGGATCGGGGCGAGCGGGCCGCCTGGTTCAGCAGCTTTGAGATTATGATTTATGCTGGTTTTGCCTTAGCGGGACTTTGGGTCTTCATCGTTCGGAACTTTCAATCAGACAAACCATTCGTGAACCCGGTCCTATTGGGGGATCGAAACTTTGTGGTGGGACTGATCCTGATCTTTATCTTCGGGATGCTGAACTTCACCCCGATCACTTTGCTGCCGACGTTGTTGCAGCAAATCCAGGGATATCCGGATTCGATTATCGGCCAGATACTGTCAGCCCGCGGCGCTGGCACGTTTGTCGGGTTCTTCCTAATGGTCTTCATGGGGAAGGTCGATCAGCGCATTCCGATCACGGCAGGATTGGTTCTGCAGGCCTGGTCCGGATGGGTGATGGCAGGTTTCGACGTGACGGTCAGCACATCGGACGTACTTTGGGCGTCCGCGATTCAGGGCTTTGGCGTCGGGCTGTTTTGGGTGCCACTGACAATCGTGACCTTCGCGACATTGGATAAACCACTGGTGCCGGATGGTACAGCGATTTTCCACCTGCTGCGAAATATGGGAAGCTCGATCTTCATCTCGATTTCGATCGCTTTGGTGATCCGGCAAGGCAAAACCAGTTATGCCGAGATGATGCCGCATATCTCTCCATTCGCGGAATCGATACGGATGCCAGGCATGCAGAATCTGCCCGATCTGGACGAGGCGGGCGGGCTGGCCCGCATCGGGCAAGAGGCCGCCCGTCAAGCGACGATGATCGGGTACATCGACGGTTTCCTGTTGTTCGCGGCAACGGCGGCCTTGGCAATTCCTTTGGTTGCATTGGTCAAGGTGCCGAAGGCTGCTTAAGCTCACGACCGATCCATGGCTCTTAGCTTGACCCACCGCGCGGCCTGGGGCACATACGCGCGCGCCTGGGATCTCTGGGCCGAAGGAGCCGCATTATGAAGCTGACTATAGACCAGGACGCCGGGACGCTGACCGTCACGGATGGCGAGACACGCACGTTAGATCTTTATTCGGACGAGGCGTTCGAGCTGATCTCGCATCAATATGTCCGGGTCGGCTGGAACCAGAAACAGGTCTATTCATATTCCTGGATGGGGCGGCCAGTGATCCAGTTGCCGGATGACATGGTACGCACGCAAGAAGTCATCTATCGCCTGAAACCTGACTTGCTGATTGAAACCGGGATCGCCCATGGGGGGTCGCTGATCTTCTATGCCTCGTTGATGCAGGCTATGGACCATGGCCGCGTCTTAGGCATTGATATCGATATTCGTCCGCACAACCGTGCGGCCATCGAAACGCATGAAATGTTTCACCGCATCGATATGGTGCAAGGCTCATCGATAGATGAGGCGATCGTTGCACAGGCGGCAAAGGCAGCCGAAGGGCAGGGGACAGTGCTGGTCATATTGGACTCGAACCACACCTATGACCATGTGATGGCAGAATTGGAAGCCTATGCGCCGCTGGTCACGCCGGGGTCCTATATTGTCTCGACGGACGGCGTGATGCGCGACGTGGTTGGGGTGCCCCGCGCAGGCGACGGCTGGGCGACCGACAATCCGGCCAATGCTGCTGAGGATTTTGCCAGCAAGCATCCTGAGTTCGTGATTGAACAGCCGGATTGGCCGTTCAATGAATCGACGCTCAGCAAAAATGTAACCCATTATCCCAGTGCTTGGCTGAAGCGGGTGAGTTGAATTTGACCCGATGCGTCGACCCGGTCGCTGGCGCGTTAGTCGAGCGCGAGATAGTACCGCGTCAGAGCTGACTTCAGATCTGATTGATCTCTGAAACCGACGTCTTCGACCAGATTTGTGACGTCGGGCACCAAGACCCTCGGCTCACCTGGCCCGAGCGAGCGGCTATCGGGTTTGATCAAGCCCCGGGTTCCGGCGATCTCTTCGATGAGTGCCGCAAGATCGGCATAGCGTGTGCCGCGTCCTGCGCCCAGGTTCACGGGCCCGGAAACATTGGACAGCGCTAGCGCTGCTATGGATGCGCCAAGGGTTTCTACCGGCCAGAAATCTCGCACGGTTTCACTGGGGCCGATGCCAATGTCTTCCCGCGCATGCACGGCTCGCAACATCGCCGAAATCAGGCGCTTTTCCGGCTCTCCAACGCCGAAAGAAAAGAAAACCCGGCCCCACGCCCATTCACCGCCGTTGTCGTCGGCGGTTTTAGCCAGGGCTTCGGCCGCCTCAACTTTTGCGGCTCCATATGCTGTGTGTGGCGCCAGTGGCGCATCTTCTCGAAATCTGTCCGCACCTGTGGTCCAGTCGTATTCAGCGCAACTGCCAGTGGCCAGGGCGAGGCGCCCTCCATTGGCGTAGAACAGATTGAAAAGATCTTTCGACGCGTTCAGCCAGGCCTCGTTCATCGGAGAAGACCAGAACGCCCCATGATCGGTGACCCAGGCTAGGTGAACCAGCAGATCGGGTTTCAATGCTTCGATCATCTGCCGCCGTTGGCCGGCATCCAGCAGATCCGCCCGCTGGCCATCCACCACGGCAGGCAATACCGTCGCACAGCCATCCAGCGCCGAAACAACGTGTCGGCCGATATATCCTCCAGCTCCGGTGACTAAAATACGCGGCGTCGTCTGCATGCGCCGCGTCTTAACGGTCGCCGCAGGTCTTGGCCACCCCGTGATCGGGCGTTAAGAGGACGCAATCAGAGCGGGGATCAAATGGCGCGCGCAAAACCTACATGGCGGAAGATCTTGAATGCCCGGTTCTTGCGCTGGTGGGGTCTGCGGCTGCTGGTGCGTTTGTTTCCAGCCCTGGGCCGCAGATTGGCGTTCTTCCCGGACCATGTCGATATGATCGCGGCTGCGGACAAAGTGTTAATGAACGAAGTTTATCCGATCCCGGCGGAAGAGATCACACCGCATATGGACTTTCTTCGGCTGTGCGATGCGCGGGACAGCAAGGCCGCCGATCTTAAACTGCCGAACGGCGCCGTTACTGGGCGAAGGACGGCGCTGTATACCAGGCCCTGGATTGACAGCGTTCAATCCTCGGTCCTCTTGCCGGATCGCGGTCAGATGGTCCTGGTGCGCGGAGAAAGCGCAACCTTCAATGCAATATCGGCACGGTTCAACCGGAAAAGAGTCGACGTGCCCGGCCGTGTCTTCGCACCGCTTGTTACACGGAACTACTTCCATCTGTTGCTGGAAAACGGCGTCCGTCTGCTGGACTTGTTGGAGAGCGGTCTCGTGTCAGACGCGCCTTTGACGATCGTCACGCCTGCGGGTGGAACAAAGGTTGAAACTGCACTTTATCAGGGTATCTGCGCGCTACACCCCTGCACGAAGTTGAAGATTGTGGATCGGGATGCGTTGGTCCTTCCAGATGAAGCCGTCATTCATTTTCCACCTGACAATTATTGGGAATGGCCACCCTTGTCGCGCGACGCTACTGACAGATTGGCCGAGGCATTCGATGCAGTCTACGGCGATGCGGCAAAGACCGATGGACCAGAGGTTTTGCACATTTCGCGGAGCGGCGCGAAGCTGCGAACGCTTAGCAATCAAGATGCTTTTGAAACTGCATTGGCAGACCGGGGTGCGCAGACCTTCATCGCAACCTATGAAAATCACGCCGAACAGATCGCGAAATTCCGGGCGGCCCGGGTTGTCATCGGTGTCCACGGGGCGGGCCTGACCAATTTGGCATTTTGCGCGCCCGGGACCCGTGTGATCGAGATTTTCCCGGAAAACTCGGTCAAAAGCCCTTACTGGTGGATGGCGCATAAACTCGGACTGGACTATCGACCGATCATCTCTGGTCCTGGGGATTACCATCTCACCTTTGAAGCCGATATAGAAGCCGTCATGTCGGCGCTGGAGGACGCATAGTGGCCAGGGTTGGCATAGGGGTTCCGGTCTACAATGGTGGACCGATGCTGGCAGATTCCTTGGAGTGCTTGCGCACCCAAAGCTTCGAAGATTTTGAAGTCGTCATTGGCGACAACGCCTCGGACGACGAAACTGCAGATATCTGTTCAGATTTCACTAACAGAGACAGTCGTTTTAGGCATCTGCGACGCCCGGAAAACCTCGGGTCTCTTGGTAACTTCCAGGACTTGCGTGCGCAAAGCAGCGCTGAACTCTTTTGTTGGCGAGCCTATGATGATCTGTCAGCGACGGATTTCCTGGAACATCTGGTCGGCCTCTTCGATGCCAGACCTGATACGAAGCTGGCCGTGTGCGAGGTGCACAGCGAAACCGATGACGGAGGGCGCGTCAGGATGACAAGATATCTCCCGCCCAAGTCGAATTCCCGGATCGGGCGGATCAGGCATGAATTGTTCAAAAGCCATGCGAGTTGGATTTACGGGCTCTGGCACCGGGAAACCCTGGTTGATCTGCAGGACAGGGTGCACCGCGAGTATCCGCATGCTTGGGGCTGGGATCATCTGACTTTGCTACCGGTCATTCTGGATGGGCAGGTTGCCGGGACGAACCAGACCCATTTCACGCAGCGGATCTTGCGGAGGGGCACGACCAAGGCAGAGCGAAAGGCGAAGTTGCCCGGCCTTGCAGCGTTGAAGGCGCTTCGCGCAGACTTTGCGAAGACGTCTACAGATATCGTAGAAGAACGGGACTGGACGTCTTCAGAAAAGATGGCGCTACGTTTGTTGCTGCCCGCCTATATTGACCGGCGCGGCTATTCACGGATGAAGTTAGTGCGCCGCGCCATGCGTCTGCGGTTGGGCATAGGCGAAGAAAAACCATAGCGGATGGCAACCGCCTAACAGCGCGCGCGTAACTATGCGGTTTGCGCCTCGCACAAAGCCGCGACTTCTTCCGCATTGGCCCCTCGCAGGGCGCCCCAATTGCCAGGGATTCCATCGAACCATTTGCCATCAATCAAGGACTGGCCATCCCCGGTCAATCTGGCAGCGTAGCGAGAGTTTACGATGCGATAAGAGTTTTCCAACGTATGTCCCACCAATCGAATTACCCCGCTAGAGTGCACACGGCCGTCGAAGAATTCCCGTCCATAGGACCCGTTTGAGCCTTTCCAGTCGAAATATCCCTCAAGCACGAGTTCGTCGCCCTCAATCGTCTGTTGGGTAAATACCAGCGTCGTTTCATGCCAGGTGCCAATTCGGTCGATCCCACACACCGCCCAGACATCACCGATTAGCGAGGGAAAGGGTTTTTCTGAGGCGGCTGCGTAGATCGACGAAAAGCCAGCCAAACAAAGGATCAAAATCAAACGTCTTAAAAGCAATTTTACCCCCGTGAATAAATGGCCGGCGCCGATTGGGAGCGCCGACCATTTTCCGTATGCGGCGCTATTCGAGCAATATCATTCCCTGCGGTATCTTCGATAGCCCAGCCTCGATCGGCAGCCAAAGCGCCAGTTGTGGCAGGTATAGCACCAACAGCATGCCCGTGACCTGCAGCAGGACGAACGGGATGATGCCGCGATAGATCTCTTGCATCTTCACGCTGCTGGGTGCCACGCCCTTCATATAGAACAGCGCAAAACCGAAGGGCGGCGTCAGGAATGATGTCTGCAGGTTCACCGCAACAAGGATTGCGAACCAATAGATCACCTGGTTTTCCACGAATTCCTTATGGCTCTGTGCAGGAGAGGCCGGAAGCTCGTACCCCAGCCAGGGCGAGAAGACCGGTGCCAGCAGAATGATCACCGGAGAGAACACCGGCAGAATGATCAGCGTGATCTCCAGGAAGTCGAAGAAGAAGCCCAGCAAGAACACCGCAAAGAGCAGGATGAACAGCAGGTTCCAGGCGTTCAGATCCAAATACTCGATCAAGTGAATGATCAGCTCTTCGCCATAGGTCGCCCGGAAGATCGAACTGAACGCCGTCGCACCGATGAAGATGAAAAAGATCATCGCCGTGGTCAGACCCGTGCGGTGGCAGACCTCTTTGACCACTGTGTAAGTCAAAGTTCCGTTCATATAGGCCAGGATCAGCGATCCGAATGCGCCGACGCCGGCGGCTTCCGTCGGTGTCGCCCAGCCTAGGAAGATCGATCCCAAGACAAGTGTGATCAGGAAAATCGGTGGGACGAAACCTTTTAGGATTCCCCCAAAGAGGCTGTTTCCTTCTTTGTTGCCGATGATCATTGACGACACAAAGATCGTCAAGAACGCGAAAAGGCCCCAGTTGAACTGACCAATCAGCGGCGTTGCCGTGTCATCCTCGGCCCTGGCCTCCAGCGCGCTGGCTGCCATGCTTTCCAGGATATAGGCCACCACGATGGCCCCCACCAGCACGCCAAAGAACAGGATCACGTTGGATCTGTTCGTCGGCTTCAGGTTGATATCATCATCCTGGATCGGAGGCGCCAGCGACGGGTTAATCGTGGCCCGAATCATGATGTAGACAAGGTACAGACCGCCCAGCAGAAGTCCCGGCAATACCGCCCCGATAAAGAGGTTGCCCACCGAAACCGCCAATAGACTGGCCATCAGAACCAGCATGATCGAGGGCGGGATCAGAATGCCCAACGTCGCCGAGGCCGCGATTGTACCGGTTGCAAGCGATGGCGAGTAACCAGCACGCAGCATGTGCGGCAGGGCCAGCAGCGTCATCATGACGACCGAAGCACCGATGATGCCCGTGGTGGCCGCCATAATGATGCCCATGCAGGTCACAGCCAGGGCAAGACCACCGGGAATACGCCGCAACATGATCTGAAGGATATCCAGCAAGTGCTTGGCAACTTGCGATTTTTCCAACATCGTGCCCATGAACACGAAACAGGGAATGGCCACCAATATCGGGTTTTGTATCGCCCCAGATTGCCCGTCTCCGCCGTAACTTCGGTTCACGGCGCCGAAAAATTCCTGGAAGTTGATCGCCCCGATCCACGTGGCGATCAGGGCGAAAATCAGCGATGTGCCGCCCAGCGCATAACAAACCGGCAAGCCGGTAAACAGCATGCATGCCAGCGCCAGGAACATATAGGCGCCGATGTACTCATAGAGATGGTCATCGATGAACCATTCCCAAAATTCAAGCAGAGCTTCCATCGGTTACTGCCCCCCCTCTTTCTCGCCCTGGTTGCCTTCCAGGATCAGTTTGGACATGGAGTCATTGTCCGTGAAGAATTGCAGCGATTCCTCTGCGATGGTTTGTTCTTCAATGTCACCGAAGAGGTAGTTCAAACACCGCATCAGGGTGGCCACAGCCGCAAGCAGCGCGACGCAGAAGCCCCAGATCAGGAACGATTTGATGATGTAACGCCAGCCCAGGCCCACCATGGACTCAGAGGCTTCATTGATTTTCCAGGACGCATAGGTCAGGTCCCAGGAAAAACCGATCATTACCAGCATGAACGGAATGGCCAGGATCGTCAGCCCGAAGGTCTCGATCCAAACCTGACCGCGGCGCGACAGCGCTTCGCGAAAAATATCAACCCTGACGTGGCTGTTCAGCATATATCCGAAGCCGAACGTCATCAGCAGCAGTACGCCATGCAGGTGCCACTGAAAGTCCTGGAGGATGAAGGACACCGAGAACCCGTAGGTCTGGGTGATCTCGGCATTGGCGACCTTGATGAATTCGATCTTACGGGTGATCACATCAAACATGATGATGATGATCAGCGGCATGATGATCCAACTGGCCAGTTT
This sequence comes from Pseudomonadota bacterium, assembly GCA_039028795.1. Classification (GTDB taxonomy): domain Bacteria; phylum Pseudomonadota; class Alphaproteobacteria; order Rhodobacterales; family Rhodobacteraceae; genus Thermohalobaculum. The sequence continues at coordinate 108,132 of JBCCHJ010000006.1, read as the reverse complement.
GCCGACGAAAATCGAGATCCCGCCGCAGATATCGCTGATCTGACGCACGATGACACCTGATCCACCGGTGACCAAAACGGTCAGCAGACCGAAGACAGCGGTCGAGATAAAGACCGGCCGCCAAAGGTTAAAAAAGATTGCGCACACCACAGAAACGGCACAGACGATACCGCCGAAAATAAGTGTGCTTCCTCCCCGAGACATGACGTCCCCCACTCCTGTTACATTATTGGTCGTTTTTTATATTGAACGACCGGCGCATCTCTGCGCCGGTCGTAAGTCTTTTGGGTCGGTGTCAGACCGACGGCTGCCTTACTTGAGGTAACCGCGCGAACCCCAGACCTGATAGTCCTCATGGAACTTCGAGTAGCTGTCCCACATTGCTTGGACGTCAGGATTTGCAGCCAGTTCTTCTGCCAGAACCTCTTCCCAAGCGCCGCGAAGCTGCTCGATCACTTCATCCGGCCATGTTTTCATGATCACGCCGTCTTTTTCGTTGGCGATCATGGCAGCGGACTGCGAAGATTCGCCGTCGGCCAGTTCGTGCATGAAGTTAGCGTCACATGCAGCCTGGAACATTGCCTGATAGTTTTCCGGCAGGTCGTTCCATGCGTCCATGTTCACCAGGATCTCGTTCGTGGTCGACTGCTGGTGCCAGCCTGGGAAGTAGTTGTACTTCGCGATCTGGTAGAAGCCCAAGCCACGGTCAATCGCCGGCATGGAGAACTCGGTTGCGTCGATCGTGCCCAGCTCCAGCGCCGGGTAGATGTCGCCGCCAGCCAGCTGTTGCGTGGCCACACCGAATTTCTGCATCACCTTGGCGCCCATGCCGAAGAAGCGCATTTTCAGGCCCTTCAACTGGTCAAGCGACTTGATTTCTTCGCGGAACCAGCCGGACGTTTCTGGCGGTATCATCCCACAGTAGAAGTACTTGATGTTGTCCTTGGCATAGAGCTCGGAAATCAGCTCTTTACCACCGCCATTGACCAGCCATGCGTTAAACTCCAGCGCACCAGGGCCGAACGGCCATGTCGATGCGAACGCGAAAGCCGAGTTCTTACCTTGGTTGGCGCCTGGGGTGCCATATGCCGCCTGGAACTGACCTTGGCTGATCGGGTCATAATAGGCATAGCCACCGGCCAGAGCGTTCGGCTCTTCGACTTTAATGTCGAAATCGCCGCCCGACATGGCGCGGACCATATCTGCAATGCGCGGGCCGACCGGGCCGATCACCGGCAAGTTCGTCGGGAATGCCGAGTGCATTTTCCAACGGACCTTCTTGGCATCAGCTTCACTCGCGGACATAGACACCGCAGCAACAGCTGCCAGCGCCACACCACCGAGCTTCTTCATGATGGATAGTTTCATGGAGTTCCTCCCTGGGATCGGGCCTTGAGTGACCCATAAGCTTTAGTGACCGGCATGGACCAGTCTCGCAGCAACAATCAAGCGGTACAGCCTAGGTGAGTCAACGGTTTCCTGCGGAATTCGGAAAAGTTTGTCACGGCGTGGAAGTGCTGACTTTGACATCGCGCCGGTTTTTTCGTTGGTTCGTTTTATGCCGGATGCCGTTTTTGAACATTGCTGGATAAGATTATGAAAATTTACGATTTTGCGAAGAAGTCTGGGAAATTAAATTGCGCAGACCCCGACATTCTTGCCGGGGCGCGCTGGGAGGGAACACTTAAAGCGTGATGGATCTCAGAAGCGGTACTTGATCTGAAAGCCGCCCACTAATTGGCCTTCCGGTTGGGCTTCGAATTCCGGGCTCAGCCAGACCACGGAATAGCTCATCGCGAAGTTGTCGTACTCCATCATTACACCGGCCCGGATACGTGCTGTGACTTCTTCGCGCGGGGTGCTTGGTCCAGAACCATCGAACCCGCCATCCAGAAACGCGTCCTGGGCAACATATCCCACATCTCCACCGACCCAGGTCGCCCATTGGAAGCCGTCGCGGGGAGCCGAGCCGCCGGCGATCATCGCACCGATGGCGGGCTCGTGGTTCCAGGTGCGCGCCTTAAGGCTTGATCCGGTGATCAGATCAATGCCAACGCGAACCGAGTTTTCCCGCATTCCGAACGATCCCTGCGCGTACGGGGCGAATTCAACCTCGGTTGCCTCCAGGTCCATGTGAAAGCGATAGGTCCGCCGCACCTCGGCGTTGACCAGAACCTCGGTATCCAGCGTGTTTGCGTCCGTTCGGCCTATGCCATTGCCATGGAGGGCCTCTTGCAGTTCGAACAGCGGCAATGGCTCTCCAACCAGGCCGATTTCTACACCTGCGCGGTTTTCAACACTCAGCGACGTATCCATGCTCAGCGGTTCTGACTCTCCGAATGTCCTAAGATATGCACCAACACCGACATATTGCGCGAACGGGCGATCGCCTGCAGCAGGATTAGACGTGTTGTTTGGCGTCGCGATAAAGCCGCGCCCCTGAAACTCGATCGCTGCAGCATGTCCGTCGATCCAGTTTTCATCTGAAAAGATGCTTTGGGGCAGCAACCAGGATTGCGTCATCCCGCCGGTTTTATAGCGGTCTTGCCCATCCCCGAGACGATCGTTCCAGATCATGCCCTCGGCTAGAATGTCCTCGGTCTCAGAGATCCACGTGAAGGTATCGGTGATTTCTTGTTCTTCGGCATAGGCGGGAAGAACGGCGCAAAGGACGGCGGCGGTAATAAGAGTACGCTTGAACATAACTGGGCTCCGGTTTGTGCCTGGTGTTGAGCCCATAAAACCGGAATTGCAGAGAAACCTAAAGTTAAGAGGTGTTCTAATAAGAAAAGAATCAACTATCTGGCGAATTTTAATTAGATAAATGTCCCAATTCGAGACGAAATCAGGATTTTAATTAAAATTTTAATTTAATTATTTGGATTTAGTAACATTGACGTGGAGGATGCCTAAAAGGTTAACGTCTCCATGGGCTTAGAATCTACTGAAATGCGGGCACCGTAAAGTCGCTGCATCTGACCGACGATGTCAGCGCAAGACCTTAAGATAGGCGATATCAGACAAAGGCGGCTTTCAATGCCTCAGGGAGTGCCGCCGCGAATGCGTCAAGATCGGCGGGCGTGCCGGCACCGACCCGTATACAGCGGTCCAAAGGGGCAGGGCCCGGCATACGGACAAAGATGTCCCGATCGATCAGCGCGGCAAGCACCGCCCGTGCATAGTCCCCATCTCGCCCGCAGTCGATCGCGACGAAATTTGTGGCAGAGGGCAGGGCCGTAAGCCCGTTTTCGGCGGCAATCGCTCCAATTCGGTCTCGCGCAGCGGCGACTTCTCGCTGCACGTAAGCCAAGTGATCCTGGTCGCCCAAAGCTGCAATTGCCGCTTCCTGCGCCACTCGGTTCACCCCGAAGTGATTTCTGATCCTATCAAAGGCTTTCGCCGTGTCCGGATGGGTGACCGCATAGGCGATCCGCAATCCTGCCATCCCATGGGCTTTCGAAAAGGTCCGGAACCGGATCAAACGGTGATCGTCCGTGTTCCAGTCCGGCGCGGTGCCGCCCGGTGCGAATTCGATATAGGCCTCATCCAGGCACAGCATCGTTCCATCAGGCAAGGCGTCGACCATCGCATTGATCTTGTCAGCGCTTTGCCATGTGCCCATTGGATTGTCCGGATTGGCCAGAAAGACCAGTTTTGGGCGATGCTCTTCTGCCGCCTTAATCAGGGCATCCGGGTCTTCGTGATCATCCCGGTAAGGAACCATGATCAACTCGCCACCAAAGCCAGCTACATGGTAATTGAAAGTCGGATATGCGCCCAGGGACGTTACGACTTTGTCGCCGGACCCGACGACCAGTCTGACGGTATTGCCGAACAGGCCATCGATCCCTTCACCGATTACGATCGAGGCTGGATCAATCCCATTGTAGTCAGCGATCGCCATGCGCAGATCGTGCATGTTTGGATCGCAGTACATCCACGCCTCTGGGCCGGCTTTCCGCATCGCTTCGACCGCAGCGGGCGAAGGGCCAAAAACGCTTTCATTTGCGCCGATCCGTGCGACGAAACTGCGGCCCCGGGCGCGCTCTTGATGTTCGGGCCCGACGAAGGGCACCGTTGCCGGCAGGCTTTCGACAAGCGGGGTCAGGGCTGGTAAGCTCATAGTCGTGGGCCTTCAACACGTTGCTGGGCATGATTTCCAAGACCGATTAGCGCGAAAGGTCATAAATGCCAAAAGTCTTTATCTCTTACCGCCGCAGTGATGCGCGGGAAGAAGCGGTTCGAATAGCCGACGAAATCGCTGACGAGTTTGGACCAAGCGCAGTTTTTTTAGATACCGAAACCATGATGCCGGGGGACGAGTTTCCTGCACGGATTGAATCCAACATCACCGCATCGACCCATGTCCTGGTGTTAATCGGCCCTGATTGGATCGGGCAAAGTTCCGAAACCGGCCAGACCCGCCTTAACGATGCGGATGATTGGGTACATCGGGAAATTCATCTGGCGCTGTCGCAGAATAAGACCGTCATACCTGTGTTGATCAAGAACTCTGAAATGCCGGCGCGCACGGAACTGCCCTTGGATTTGCGTGGTTTGCTTGATCAGAACGCTGTCGACCTCAAGCCGGCGCACTTCAAATCGAGCCTGCAGGGCCTGGTCGACCGGATGCGCGATCAAAACGCCCTTTCTGCGGCAGGTATTGTGCTGATTGCCTCGGTGATTGCGGGTGTCCTTTGGTTCTTCATCGATCAGACCAATGACTTCTTCCACATGACCTTGCGGGCGCTACAGATGATTTCGTTCGATATGTCAGGTGTGAATACGCCGGATCAGGAAGGTGCTCGAAACTGCGGCCTTTCGGACGACCGACAGATCTCGCCAGAGGATTTGCACTGCCGGGTCAGTTTTCTGCTGCACGCAGGCGTGGCCGGTCCGGTATCGCAGGCTGTCCTGCATGTCTTTAACGAGGCGCTCTATTTCGCCATCGTCGCCTATGGGGCGTTGACGGCGGCACGGGGATACAACGGCCTGGGTGGCGACCGGTTGTTTCCGGCCGTGGTTATGGCAGCGGTCTTCTTTATCTTGTGCGACTTCTTCATGTTGTCGCTGCTCGAAGGCGTGGATTGGGTCCAGCCAGATGCCGTCTATCAGCCCCTCAGGGCCGGGTGCGTCAGCGCAGGTTTCATCTTGGGGCTTTTACTTCCGCTGAGGCGGCGCATGTACCTGGCGCGATGGGAGGTCGCCGTGGCCACGGTTTTTGTGTTCTGCGGCGTGACGGTCACGCAGTACCTAACCTACACAATGCCGATCAGCATTGCCTGGCTGCAAACGGTCTTCACCGACCCAAAATTTCTCCGCGTGCTGGGGACCGCAGCCGACGGCACGTCGACCGTCAACCTCAACAAAGTGCTTGAATACCGCCCGATCTGCTGGCCTGTCGCAACACAGACCTGCTCGGAAATGTCAAAGATGTTTCGGGAAGTCACACGCTTCACAACGGTCATGGCCCTCGCATGCCTGATCCTGCCCTGGCGGTTCTCCATCATTCGCGTTCTGGCGTTCTGGGTGATCGTTATGACCATTTCAGTGGGCGTCGTGAATTTGATGGCGGCTTTCGAAGGAAACGTTTTGAAAGTCACCCGCATATTTGTCGATCCGGGCCTGCCGCAGGCCCTACTTTATACAATGATCGCCTACCTTTTGGCCAAGTTTAGGATCCGGCGCCGTGCCTATCCGGTGAAGGCGGCCGCGGCTTAGACTGGCTTCCCGAAGCGCCCACGGCCGATCATTCGGCCGCAAGCAATGTTGGCACCAGATCCGTGGCCGCCGCGGCGGCTTCGGGATCTGAATTGTGCTTCATCAGCCAGCCCTGCAGGGCCGCAGGGGCAAACCGTCGACCGGCCAGAACATCCCGGAAACGATCTGCCAGATCACCACGATCCGGGAAGAACCGCCGGAACAAATCCGCCGCCGTGTCCGGGCCGACCAGGCCCAGTTCGACATGGACATCTGCACGACCGGGCCGGATCAATGCGGGATCCAACCGTTCGGGGTGGTTGGTCGTCATGAACAACGCCCGTCCTTCCTGCGACGCGACGCCGTCAATGGCATTTAACAAGCCCGAAAACGTGATGGTCAAGCTTTCGCCCTTGCGTTCGCGGAAGGCGGCATCGATGTCCTCGATCGCCATCACTGCTTCTCGCGGCGCCGTCAACATCGCCTCGCGCAGCGCATCGTCGGTCAACCCGACCCGGCCCAGATCCAGCGTCGCGATGTCCAACTTCAGCTCTGACGCGATCGCCCGAATTGCGCTGGTCTTGCCGGTGCCCGGAGGTCCGTGCAGCAGATATCCGCGCCGCCAGGGAACACCGCGATCGGCATACCAATCCGATGCGCCATAAAACCAACGCACATCCGTCAGCAGCCTTTGCAGACGGTCATCATCGCTGAGCACCGTGTCGATTGATCGCCGCGGTACGTCGCCGATCGAGTCCCAGTAGTCATAGCGCAGGATGTGAATGCCCGGGCCGATCCGCGGCTCCACCTGGCTCAGCCTGTCGCCTTCTGCAATCCAATCTTCGATCAAGTCACGTCGTCCAAAGAGAACCCGGATCGTATAGGTCTCCATCGGCTTCTGCACCTGACCAACCTTGGTCTTCTCGCTCAACGTGCGTGACAGCCGGCAAAAATGCCCATTCCGCCAGAACCAGTGATCGCCCATATCGGGGCCAAGCGCAGAACGCCCGCCGGACAGCCGTGTCATCCGAAGTCGCTTGGCATGGGCCAGGACACCGTTTTGATCCAGCCAAACCGAAAAGTTCCGGTGCGCTGAAGTTCGATTGTCCAATGTTACCGACAACCACAGCCGCCTGCTGGCGATGCCGCTCAGAATACCCCAGACAAGGCGTAACAAGGCGATGGCCGCGCCGATCGCCCCAAGCGCCAGCCCGCCCATGAAGAACTCACTCTCCACCGCGCTGCGCAAGTAAATATCGAGGTCTTGAAACATAAAAGCTCACCTTCCCGCCAATAAGTCATCGGCAGGTTCTTCAAGCCGGCGCACCAGCATAATATTCGTCACACCTGCCGGTCAGGCAGATCGCTGAACTTGGATAGATTTCGCCCGGAGACTTGGCTTAAAAGCCTAAGAGGGCAAAACGTCTTGATGTTAATTTACTCATGTTGCCCTCCTTTCTTTGTGGGACGCAGCGCATACACCGAATCGCTGCATCGTTCAATCAAGCATCTGTCCGCAACGCGCTTGCGCGACAGAATTGCCACACTACTCGGCAGGTGTAACGCGATAGAGCGCATCATCTCCTTCGGACAGAAACCAGATCGCGCCATCCGGGCCTTCGCGAACATCGCGAATGCGGGTGAACTCATTCAGGAACAGTTGTTCTTCGCTCGTGATCTGATCGCCGTTTCGCTTAAGCCGCGAGATAAAATCGAACTTCAGCGATCCGACGAAGATGTCACCTGCCCAGTCAGGCCACAGCTTGCCCGAATAGATCATCATTCCAGATGGTGCGATCGATGGGTCCCAATACCAAACCGGTTGCTCCATGCCCGCACTGGTCGTACCGACACCGATCTTTCCGCCTGAATAATGGGTCCCATAGGATATTACCGGCCAACCATAGTTTTTGCCCGGCTCTGGCCGGTTGATCTCATCGCCGCCGCGTGCGCCATGGCTTACGGTCCAGAGCTGGCCGTTTTCATCCAACGTGGCACCTTGAGGGTTCCTGTGACCCAGTGACCAGACCTCATCCGGCATCGCGTCGCCAATGAAAGGGTTATCATCGGGGACCGAGCCGTCATCGCGAATGCGGATGATCTTACCAATATGGTTGGTTTCTTGTGCCTCTTCCCGGTCGCCGCGATCTCCAGTTGTGATGAAAAGATTTCCCTTGCCGTCGGGAATGATGCGCCCGCCGAAATGCCGACCGCCTCCGAGCGCAGGGTCCTGGCGGAAGATCACCTGAAACTCCTGCAATGACGCGCTGTCGAATCTGGCGCGTGCCACTGCGGTGCGCGCGTCTCCCCCATCCACCGGTTCAGCATAGCTGAGATAAACGATCTTGTTCTGGGCATAGTTTGGATCGGGCACGATATCGAACAACCCGCCTTGGCCGCGGGCGCGCACATCCGGCACCCGGGCGACGCGCCGCTTCTCCCCACCTGCCGAGACGACCAGTAAATTGCCGTCCCGTTCTGTGATCAACAAACGCCCATCGGGAAGGAACGCAACCGACCATGGCGTGTCCAAATCCTCGACAACTGGTTCAACATTCACCGGCCCCGCCGAGGTTTTATAAACCTCTGCAGCCGTGGGGCTGGCCAAAAGCAAAAACGCCAGGATCAGTCTCAGCATGACAATCTCCTCTGTTCAGAACTAAAATAGGGCGCCCGCCAATTCGCGGCCAGGGGGGATTTGCTATGACGGTAAACCATTATGTGATCGGTTTCGTGGTGCTTTGGGCCGTTCTGGTCGCGACTGCCTTCATCCACGCTGCACTCTATGATCCCACGGGCAACGGGTTGGCCGGGGGCTTTGCAGTGATCTTCATATTTCTGGGCTGGCAGATTGGCGCGCTTTTTGCGGCATTTGCTGCCTTGATCATTCGCTTGATCCGCCAAGCCGATGTGACCGGCGCGGCCCGGTGGCTTGGGGTGATCCCTGCCGTTCTGTCTGGTGGATTTGCGTTGTTCATCGTGGGTTGGGTCACCTTCGCAGGCTGATGCCCGTTTGCCAGCTTGATCACTCCGCCGGCAGATCCGGACATTGAATGCGGTATTCGATTTCCGGTGACACCCACTCCGCCCATTCGGCGCGTGTCATGTTCCGGGTCACCCTGCCACAAAGCGCAGGCACCCAGTCTGCGGGACCGATCCAGCCATCAATAGGAAAGGTCTTCGGCGTGTCGCCGATCAACTGACCGTTCCGCGCGTTCCACAACTCGATGCCATCACCGGCGTCGACCAAAACATAGGTGCCATCGTCGCTAACGGCCAAGCGCCGTACAGGAGCATTCGACACGGTAAAAAGGCGCGAGCCCGCCCAGTCAACCGCTTCATAATCGAAATTCGGGTCATCCCTGGCGGCTTCGGCGTTCGCCAGCGCCAGGTCTTCGGCGGTGGCCGGTTCTCCAGTGTCGATCATGAACCAGTCATTCTGGTCCGTTTCCGATGAAATGCCGCCGATCATCAACGTATCAGCAGGGCCGACCCGAACCGTTCCGTTCTTCGCACCGGTGGCAATGAATCCAGCATTGAAGCTGTAGGCGACGGCTGTGACATCCTCGGGCGACCCATCTGCGTCTTTGATGTACTCGCTCGGATTGGTTTCGGTCCGATGCAGAGCACGCCTGTACCTGAGGGTCTTCACCATCGCGTTGATCGCTGCGCGTTCATCCTTATCCATGCGGTACGTGCCCATCCGGTCCGCAGTGTCCAGAATGTAGAGCCCGCCCTTCGGGTCGATAAGAAACGCCCTTGGCAGTTTCATGATGCGCAGGATGCCACTATCCCCCCCAACGGCGATGCGTGCGCCATCATGGCTTGGCGCCAATGCTCCGAAAGCCCGGGTTTCGCCGACATCCAGATCCAACAACAACACCTGGCCTCCAGGCGCCCGGACCAACAGCTTGCCGTCCGCGTCTGCCGTTAACATGAATGGCGTGCCAGGCAGATAGTTGATCGCTGTGATTGCCTGATGCCTGCGGGCCCTATCCCATTCCGCACCCTCGGGGTGGCGGGTCAGCTCTTGCCCCGTCACCGCATCCCAGAATGTGATAATGCCAGTGCCATCACCTGTGGCGACCTGAGCACCATCGGGACTGAAGGTGGCCTTGAAACGTTGCGGGCGGAAGTCCAAGGAAATCGGTTCTGCCAGAGCCCCGGTGTCGGGATCGAAGGGCCAAATCCAGGTTTGCAGCAACCCGGTTGTCAGCACGGACATGCCATCTGGGCTGTAGACAACATCGGTGGCTGCGTCATTGCCCGTGTCGACTGGGTCGGCCACCGGCTTGCCTGTCGCCGTATCGATGATCTGCAATCCATTGCGCAGGATCGCGATAAAGCGACCATCGGGGCTGTACTCCAGGCCACCCACCGTACCTACAAAACTCTGGCGCTGGCTCAGTTCCTGGTCTTTGGCCAGGTCCCATATCATCAGATCCTGGGTCCAGCCGTCTTCGTGCCTGCGATCCGGAGGCACACCCGTCCAGGCGACCTGATTAGGATCCTGGGGATTGAACGCGGCCGCATGAACGCTGATCCCAGCGGCCCCTTCGGTCTGTTCGAACCGGCTGATCGGCGTCTCGATCCGCTGCAGCGTTTCGGCATCGAAAAACTCTAACCGGTCGCCGCGCGGTCTGCCGATCCCACCCATGACCAGCTTTCGGTCATCCGGGCTGAACGCAAGTGACTGGATCGTTGTGCCTAGATCGACCAGCTTGACGGTATTCTGCAATCGAACGTTCAGCGCATGTAGGGCCTGGTCCAACACATGCGAAGGCTGGTCTAAAGCCGCCGCCGCAAGCACCTGCAACACCGCGCGTTCGGGCCCGCCCGGCTGTTCCCCTTTCATCATCGGCACGGCCTGCGAGGCCAAGCGCTGGGCGGTCGCCTTGGTCAGTTCCAACCGCGCGCTCTGGTCCCGTTCATTGGCGAACCAGGCAAAAAAACCGGCAACTACGGTCAGGGTGGCCAGGACAACACCCGTTCCTGCCACGATGCGGCGCCACCATTGGTTGGTCCGCGTTTGCCGCGGGGCGACCACCAGCCGTTGCAGAACCTCGGCACTGACCTGGCCGGTCTGGCCCGCCTCGGCGCTTTCGTCGATCCATATTTTATCGCGAAACTGCAGCCAGTCCTGGGTATCTGCGTTGAGCTCAGGATCCAGCAATGCCCCGCCGATGTTTATCGGGATGATCGGCCTTTCTGGGTGCTTGGCCCTGAACTGCAGCACTTCTTCTTTGACCCAGCGTGGCTCGGCCAAGGTACCGTGATTGCAAAGCACCACTAGGATTCTGGACCGGTGCAAAGCGCTTACCAGTGTGTCGTCAAGCTCTGCACCGGGGGCGGCTTCATCCTCGGAATAGAACACCGACATATCCTGTTCGCGCAGCCGTCGCGCCAGGTCCGAAGCGTAGGCCTGGCTGCCCCGGGGCGGCGGCCCCAATGCGAATGAGATGAAAATGTCATAGCCGAACAGGCGGGCTGCAAAACCGCCGGGCCGGGCGCTCGTTGCGGGTTCAGCAAAGTCGACCGTACCCGCAACGGTATCGTCAGAAAGGGTCATGACCTAAAAAACGCACACAAATCATTTGGCCCATTCTACCACAGGTGGTCAGAATTCCAGGAGTAGTTAAGCATGGGCCTTCAAAATCTGCGCGGCTTCCAAGGCGAAATAGGTCAGGATCCCGGCGCAACCCGCGCGCTTGAAGGCCATCAGGCTTTCGAACATACCCTTCTCTGCATCCAACCAGCCATTGCCCATGGCGTTCTTCAGCATCGCGTATTCCCCGCTGACCTGATAGGCGAAGGTTGGCACTTTAAACTCGGACGACACGCGTTGGCAGATGTCCAGATAGGGCATGCCGGGCTTTACCATCACCATGTCGGCGCCTTCTGCCAGGTCCATGGCAACCTCACGCAAAGCCTCGTCCGAGTTGGCATAGTCCATCTGATAGGTTTTCTTGTCGCCGCGCAGCGCGCCGCCTGACCCCACAGCATCGCGGAACGGGCCATAAAAGGCCGAGGCATACTTGGCCGCATAGGTCATGATCGTGACATTCTGGAAGTCATTGTCCTCCAGCGCACGGCGCATGACCATCACACGGCCGTCCATCATATCGGACGGTCCCATAACATCGGCCCCGGCTTCGGCCTGGGCCAGCGTTTGTTTTTCCAGCGCCAACAGCGTCTCGTCGTTCTTGATTTCGGGCCCATTCGGCCCGTCGTGCACCAACCCGTCATGACCATCCGAATTGAAGGGATCCAGCGCCACATCCACCATCACGCCAATATCTGGCACCTCGGCTTTCACTGCCCGTGTTGCCCGGCAGACCAAGTTCTCCGGGTTCCAGGCTTCTTCCGCTCCTGGCGTTTTCAGACCCGGGTCGATGTTGGGAAAAATCGCTAGTGCGGGCACGCCCAACTCCGCAGCCTCTTCCGCCTTTTTAACCAGCCGATCGATTGTCAGCCGTTCCGCCCCTGGCATGGTCTCGATGGGCTGCGCTTCGTCTTCTCCGTCGATCACGAAGCAAGGCCAGATGAAATCAGCGGGGCTCAGCGTATTCTCGGCCACCATGGCGCGGATCCAGGGTGTCGCCCGCAGACGGCGCGGACGGTTGGCAGGGACCGGAGTGGGTTGCAGCATCGGCTCGCTTCCTCTTATTTGACCCGGACATTATGAGGCCGCGCCGACGGGGGCAAGATCATGGATGCCGCAATGGAGAGTGACGAGATTCTGTTTGAACAGCGGGGCAAGCTGGGCCTGATCACGCTGAACAAACCCGAAAGCCTGAATGCCCTGACCTATGGGATGGTCCAGAAGATGGATGTGCAACTGGACGCATGGGCAGAGGATGACTCGATCACCGTCGTCGCGATACAAGGGGCTGGGGACAAGGCATTCGCTGCGGGCGGTGACATACGATGGCTCTATGACAACGGGCAGGGCGGCAAGACCGGAGAGCGGAACTTTCAATTCTTCGCGGACGAATACCGGCTGAACACAAAGATCAAGCGCTATCCCAAGCCCTATGTCGGCATAATGGACGGCATCGTCATGGGCGGCGGAGTAGGCGTCTCGATCCATGGATCTCTACGCATCGCCACGGAACGCACAATGTTCGCCATGCCGGAAACAGGGATTGGCCTTTTCCCGGACGTCGGCGCGACCTATTTTCTACCGAGGCTGCCCGGTGAGACAGGAATGTGGCTGGGCCTGACCGGTGCGCGGATCAAGGGCGATGACGCGTTGTCTGCGAGTCTCTGTAACATCTCGCTGACGACCAGTGAAATCGACGACTTTCTGGATGACTTCGACCCGATTGGTCATGGCGCGGGGCAGGTTTATCCTCCGCTTGAGCATCAGGCTGAAATTGACCACTGCTTTGCGGCGACGAGTGTAGAGGCAATCCTCGATCGACTGAGTGCCGGCACAGAATGGGCCGCGAAACAACGCGACATCATCCTCTCTAAGTCGCCGACCTCTACCCGCATCGCGTTTCGCCAAATCCGCAAAGGCGCCAACCTTTCCTTCGAAGACTGCATGAAGCTGGAATACCGCCTTGCGCGGTACTGCATGACCCATCCGGATTTCTATGAAGGTGTCCGCGCGGTAATCTTGGACAAAGACAATAGTCCAAAGTGGTCCCCGGCAACATTGGAGGAAGCGACGGAAGATTTCGTTGCCGAAGCCTTCGCTGATCTTGGGGATGAGGAACTAGAGCTTCCGTGAAAGGCGTCATTCCCGCGTAGGCGGGAATCTCATCGAGTTTTTCAATCAGGTTCCCTAGCGCACGCCCCTCGCCATGCGAAGTATCGCGCGCTGGGCGCGATCGTTTCGCAACGCCTTGGGCTGCTGAAGTATATCTTCACCCGCTTCGAAGCGAACTGATTCCCCCTCGACGGATAGCGACCTTGAGGGGGCTTGGGATATACGGCAGGCCTGCCGCCCTTGTCTCCCGTGCCACTCTTTAGGCACCTGAAAACCCAGCCGGTCCTGACCGGTTCTCCCCAGATAGAGAAGTTATAACCCGGGCTGCACGACCAACCGCCCGGTCAAAGTGCGTTGCCGAATCTAGTATGCGGCCAATGTGCCCTTGAAGGTTAACACCACACTCGTTAGGTCCCGGACCATGAATACGCACGCGGCAGAAATCGCCCCGGGCGCCGTCACTATTTGCGGTGCTCCGGAAGGCTGGGATGCAAAGCTTCTGGCAGATCTGGTGGGCCGGGCCGATGGGCCAGTGATCCATGTGGCCCGTGACGATGCCCGCGCCGCCGCGATGGCCGAGGCATTGGGCATCTTCGCCCCGGGCCTGCCGGTGATCACCTTCCCGGCTTGGGATTGCCTGCCTTATGACCGGGTTTCACCGAACCCGGAAATCTCTGCCGCGCGCATGGCGGCTCTTGCAGGATTGGCCCATGGCTGGGATCGGCGCTTGGTGATTCTGACAACGCTGAATGCGGCGACCCAAAAGGTCCCCGCGCCCGCCGTGCTTGCCGATGCCAGTTTTTCCGCCGCAGTCGACTCCGTGGTTGATACCGAAGGGTTGATGGCTTGGCTGACGGCCAAAGGATTTAACCGCGCCTCGACTGTCATCGAGCCTGGCGACTTCGCCGTCCGGGGCGGCATCATCGATATCTTTCCCCCGGGCCAGGACCAGCCCGTGCGTCTGGATTTCTTTGGCGATGTAATGGAAAGCGCGAGACGGTTCGACTTTGAAACCCAGCGCACCCTGGAAAAAATCGACCGGGTGCAATTGGCGCCCGCTTCCGAGGTCGTGCTGGATGCCGAGGCCGTACAACGCTTCCGCACCCGGTATCGCGAAACCTTCGGCGCAGCGCGGCTGGACGATCCGCTTTATGCCGCCGTCAGTGAAGGCCGCAAATATCAGGGCATGGAACACTGGGTGACGCTGTTCCACGAAGACATGGCGACCCTGTTCGACTATCTGCCCGGCGCGCCGGTGACCTTGGATGCCCAGACTGACGAGGCCCGTGCGACCCGGCAAGCCATGGTAGAGGATCACTTCCAAGCCCGCGAAGACGCGGGCGATACTGGAGAGGCGCCTTACAAACCGATTCCGCCGGGGCTGCTGTATCTGGATGATAAAGCCTGGGCAAAAGCCCTGGCCGGGCGAGGCTTGCGCCAGTTTGTCGGCTCGAAACAGCCGCTGGGGCCGGGCGTGATCGATGCTGCCGGCCGCCCAGGCAGGTCTTTCGCGCCGGAACGCCAGCAAGAGGGCGTGAACCTCTTTGGTGCCTTGGCCGACCATATCCGCGACCAGAAGGCGCCCGTGGTCATCGCCTCCTATTCCGATGGTGCACGGGAGAGACTGACGGGCCTGCTGGCCGACCAGGGCATCGAAACAACGCACAAGATCAAGGGCTGGGACGACATCCAGCCCGGGGTGAACCTGGCGGTCTGGGGTTTGGAGCAGGGCTTCACTGCACCGGATGCCATGGTGATCTCGGAACAGGATGTGTTGGGCGACCGGCTGATCCGCCGGGCGCGCAAGCCCAAGCGCGCGGAGAACTTCCTGACGGAAACGCAATCCCTCACCCCGGGCGATCTGATCGTCCATGTCGACCATGGGGTCGGGCGTTACAACGGCCTGGAAACCGTCACGGCCATGGGCGCGCCCCACGAATGCCTTGCGCTGGAGTATCGCGGTGGCGACAGGCTATTCCTGCCGGTTGAGAATATCGAGCTTCTTTCCCGATATGGTCATGAGACCGGAGAGCTTGACCGCCTGGGCGGCGGCGCCTGGCAGGCCAAGAAAGCCAAGCTGAAGAATCGCATCCGCGACATGGCGGACCGTCTGATCCGGATTGCTGCTGAACGTGAATTGCGCAAGGCCGAGGTGCTGACCCCCGAAGGTTCGGCCTATGAACGCTTCTGTGCACGCTTTCCGTATCAGGAAACCGAAGATCAGCTCCGCAGCATCGAGCAGGTTCTGGAAGATCTGGAAAAAGGCCGCCCGATGGACCGGCTGATCTGCGGCGATGTCGGTTTTGGGAAAACCGAGATCGCCCTACGGGCGGCGTTCGTTTCGGCCATGTCGGGCCTGCAGGTCGCGGTGGTGGCGCCGACGACGCTGCTTAGTCGCCAGCACGCAAAGCATTTTGCGGAACGCTTTGCCGGGACCGGTCTGCGCGTCAAACAGCTGTCACGCTTTGTCTCGGCCAAGGAAGCTGCCGAAACCCGAAAGGGCCTGACCGATGGATCGGTCTCGATCGTGATCGGCACCCATGCCTTGCTAGCCAAGTCCATAAAGTTTTGCGATCTCGGCCTTCTGATCATCGATGAAGAACAGCATTTCGGCGTCCAGCACAAAGAACGGCTGAAGCAGCTGCGCTCGGATGTGCACGTCTTGACGATGACCGCGACACCGATTCCTCGAACGCTGCAATTGGCCATGTCAGGCGTACGTGAACTTTCCATCATCGCGACTCCACCCGTCGACCGGCTGGCCGTGCGTACCTATGTCAGTCAGTTCGACACCGTCACGGTTCGCGAGGCCCTGCTGCGCGAACGGTATCGCGGCGGGCAGGCCTTCTTCGTCTGTCCCCGGATCAGCGATCTAAGTGATGCCGAGGAATGGCTGAAGGATCACGTGCCAGAGGTATCCTATGTCGTCGCCCATGGTCAGATGCCGGCGGGAGAACTCGATGACAAGATGAACGCCTTCTATGACGGCAAGTACGACATGCTGCTGTCCACGACCATCGTCGAATCTGGCCTCGACATCCCTACTGCCAACACACTGATCGTCCAGCGGTCTGATATGTTCGGTCTGGCGCAATTGTACCAGCTGCGGGGCAGAGTGGGCCGGTCAAAGCTGCGCGCCTATGCCTATCTGACGACCGAGCCCCGAAAACCCCTGACGCCGCAGGCGGAACGGCGGTTGAAAGTGCTCGGGTCCCTGGACACTTTGGGAGCAGGCTTCACCCTGGCCAGCCACGACCTGGACATTCGCGGGGCAGGGAACCTGCTAGGCGAGGAACAGTCCGGCCACATCCGCGAGGTCGGGTTCGAGCTTTACCAAGAGATGCTGGAAGAGGCGATCGCCAAGATTCGGTCCGGAGAGATTGGTGCAGATATCGACACCGACGATGGTTGGGCGCCGCAAATCAACTTGGGTGTGCCGGTTCTGATCCCCGACGATTATGTGTCGGATCTGGATGTAAGGCTGGGGCTCTATCGGCGGCTTTCGGGCTTGGAGACTAAGACCGAACTGGAAGGCTTTGCCGCGGAATTGCACGACCGCTTCGGCAAACCCCCGACAGAGGTTGAAACATTGCTGCGGGTGGTCCGGGTCAAAACCATGTGCCGTCGGGCCGGGATTGAACGGCTCGATACGGGTCCAAAGGGCGCCACCATCAAGTTCCGCAACGATAAATTCGCCGACCCCGCAGGATTGATCGACTTCCTGCAGGATCAGCGCAATCTGGCCAAGGTCAAAGACAACAAGTTGATCATCCGCCGCGATTGGCGCGAGGACAAGGACCGCGTGCGCGGCGCATTTGCCGTCGCCCGGGATCTGGCCAAGTTGGTTAAGGATGCCGGAAAGAAAGCTCCAGCGTAGACGTCATCCGCCGGTCTTGGCGGGCTTCGGCCTAGTGCGGATGCACGTAAGCCGGCAGCTTCGGACGTGGGCGCGGGGCCGCAAGGTCCGTCGTCTTTTCGGTTCGTTCGACAGGTTTGAATGACGCAGACGCATGTTCAGACTCCAGACGATCAGGGTCATTGGTCATGTCCACGCGCAGAATATCCTTTGACAAGGCTGTCATGCAGGCTCCTTTTTTCGGATACGTGCGGCAAGCTTACGACCGCAGATGTTAAGATAGTGTTAGGAAATTGATTTTCCAGCTACGGGTGGTGAAACTGCGGATACAGCCGACATACGACAGTTCATCTTTAACCGCTAGAGCATTGAATAATATCAAGAAATCATCGGCCAGGTGTCCGATAAGGTATACCCCTCTGGCCAGGGGTCGTTGGGGTCCAGCATTTCCGTCCGGCGCCCCGTGATCCAGGCGCGGCCCGAAATGCTGGGAACAATCGCCGGTCTTCCGGCGATTGTTGTTTCTTCTTCCAACCGGCAATGAAACACTGACCCGATCAAAGAGACCCCGTGAAAGGGTTCTCCCACCGCCAACATGCCGCGCGCATGCAGAACCGACATGCGGGCGGAACATCCGGTGCCGCAGGGCGATCGATCGATTTTTCCAGGTTGGATGACGACGGCATTCGGTCCCGTCTTCACGCCATCTACCTCGTGCACGGGACCAGTGAATTGACAGAACGAAACATGGTCCCAATCCGCATTTTCAGGGTGTGTGAAACCCAGTTGCTCATTGACTGCGGCGACGATCTTGACACCGGTTTCGGCAAGGTCCCGGGCCTCATCAGGGATCAGTTGGAACCCCATTGAGACCGCATCCACCAACGCATAGCTGTCGCCGCCATAGGCTGTGTCGAGCGTGATTGTGCCAATGCCCGATACTTCGACCACCGCATCCAGTTTGTCAGCGAAAGAGATGTGGTTTCGGATCTGCACTCTTTCCACCCGGCCGTCCCGGCAGATCGCGGTCGCTGTGATCAGCCCGCCCGGGGCCTCCAGCGCCAGCAACGTCTCCGGCTCAGTCATCGGCACGATGCCGGTTTCTAGCAACACCGTCGTCACGCAGATGGAATTTGACCCCGACATCGGCGGTGTATCTTCCGGTTCCATTATGATCCAAGCCGCATCGGCCTCCGGATGCTTCGGTGGCACCAGCAGATTGATATGGCGGAAGACACCACCGCGGGGCTCTCGCAGTACGAACCGGCGCAGGCTGTCATCCTGGGCGATGAACCGCGATTGCTCCCACACTGTGTCGCCCGGGATTGGCCCAACCCCGCCGGTGATCACATCACCGACCTCTCCCTCTGCATGACAGCCAATGATCTCGATGTTTCGAATTGACCGCATGAAGCCCCGCTGAATGGTCCAGAACAGGCTAGCAATTGTTCTGCCCAGCGCAACAATGTTTGATCGATCAAACGGGTTTTTGTCGACGTGTAAGGCGCTAAGTCTTGGCCATAAGCAAGCCGCACGCTTGCCATACCGCTAGGAGGACAGCGCCATGGGCTTATTGGTCGACGGAAAATGGGTGGATCAATGGTACGATACCAAGTCCACCGGCGGGGCATTCAAGCGCCAGGACAGCCAGTTCCGGAACTGGGTCACCGCAGACGGATCGGCCGGGTCTTCCGGCACTTCAGGCTTCAAAGCCGAAAGCGGACGCTATCATCTATATGTCTCTTATGCCTGCCCGTGGGCGCACCGCACGCTGATCTTTCGGACGCTGAAAGGTCTGGAGCCGCATATTGATGTCTCTGTCGTGCATCCGCTTATGTTGGATAAAGGCTGGACCCTGGCTGATGATTACGACGGTGCCACCGGCGATACGCTTATGGGCAAGGAGTTTCTCCATCAGATTTACACGGCAGCCGACCCTGGTGCGACGACCCGGGTCACGGTGCCGGTGCTCTGGGATAAAGAGCAGCAGACGATCGTCTCGAACGAGAGTTCTGAGATTATCCGAATGTTCAACTCAGCCTTTGACGAAGTCACTGGGAACACTGAGGATTTTTATCCATCCGCGTTGCAAGATGCGATCGACCGGATCAACGATCCAATCTATCACAACGTCAATAATGGCGTTTACAAATCAGGGTTCGCGACAACGCAACAAGCCTATGACAGCGCCGTCACGGCCGTGTTTGAAGAGCTGGACCGGTTGGAGGCAGTGCTCTCAGAAACCCGATATCTGACCGGTGACCGGGTGACCGAGGCGGATTGGCGTCTCTTCACAACCCTGACCCGGTTCGACCCGGTCTATGTCGGCCACTTCAAGTGCAACATCCGGCGTTTGGCCGATTATCCTAGTCTTTGGGCCTACACGCGCGAGCTTTACCAATGGCCCGGCGTCGCCCCAACTGTGAATATGGACCATATCCGGTACCACTATCACGCCAGCCATGACACGGTGAACCCGCACCGGATCGTGCCGGCAGGGCCGGTGGTGGATTTTCTGGAGCCTCATGGTCGCGATCAGATGGCGTGATGCCACAAGATCGCGCCTCGGCGATCTAGAACGCCAGCATTCCCCCGATCAGGCAGATCAGGATCCCGATGTTCACGGTCGCCAGCTCGCGATAGCTGCTCCGTAGGCGGCCCCGGGCGCCGGCTTTTGTGTCTTCCGACCTATCCGTCGCCGCCAGAACGATCCTGCGCGCCTCGCGGATCCTCAGCCGCGCGGGCTCTGTCTGGATGATCACCAGGCCAACAACCATCGCCGCCAGGGCCAGGGTCGGTTTGACGCCATGGGTGATCATCATAAGCCCGGCCAGGGTCAGGCCGAAACCGGCCAGCATCACGACGGCGAACCTTGGGCTGATGAACCGTTGGATGATCTTTGCGTCGGCGATTTCTTCGTCGGTCGGGTTGATCTTCCCGGTCAGCCATGGACAGCGGACCGATTGGACCGCCGAAAACAATGCCAGCACGGCCATCACGCCGACCACAAGCCAGGACCGCCAATCGGCGGCAAGGTTCTGCAGTTCTTCAACCAGCATGTTCATGTCGCAGGCTCCGTGGCAGCCTTATCTTGGGCGGCCAAAAGTTCACGAATGATGTTTTCCCAAGTCTCAGGCGGCTGCGCGCCCTGAACCACGTACTTCCCGGCGACGATAAAGCAGGGGACGCCATTGACGCCCATCTCGCGCGCGGCGGTATCCTCATCGCGCAAAAGGTCGCGATCCGCATCGCCGGTCAGCAGTTCAGAGACGACTTCACGCTCCATTCCAACTGAAACTGCGGCTTCTGTCAGCGTTTCGTGGTCCGAGATGTCCTGGCCTTCCTCGAAATAGCGGCGGAAAAGCTGTTCGACTAAGGCGGTCTGCATGCCGGTCGTTCTGGACCAGCGGATAAGGCGATGCGCGTCCATCGTGTTCGGTGTGCGCATGATCTTGTCAAATTTGACCTGAATGCCTGCATCCTGGGCTGCGCCCTCGATCCGGCCATAGATCTCTTTGGCCCGTTCCGGCCCGCCGAATTTAGATTCCAGATATGTCTTGCGGTCCATGCCTTCGCTGGGCATGTCCGGGTTCAACTGAAAAATCCGCCATTCGATCTGAAACGGGTTGGTTCCAACCTTTTCGATGGCGGCATCCAGATTGGCCTTGCCGATATAGCACCAAGGGCAGATCGGATCAGAGATGATGTCGAGCTTTATCATGGGCAGAATATAGGAGGTGCGTGCCCGAATGACCAGTCAGCGAAAACCTACTGTCGCAGTTGTGTTGGGACCATTCGGCAGCGGTACGTCAGCGCTGGTTGCTGCGGTCGCTGCTTTGGGGGCGAACGCCCATCCACCATTTGCCGAGGTCGCCGACCCGAAAACGCCGGTCAGCGGCGAGTCGCTGGAGCTGCGCCGCATCGTCGTCCCGGCATTTGACCATGAAAATCTCTGCCGGCAGGAATTGCCGCCCTGGTTCATCGCCCGGCTCAGCCTTTGGGCGGGACCGGGGCTTTCGGTCGCCAAAATGCCGGCCCTGGCATTTTTCGTGCCAGAGATCCTGGCGGCCTGGGACGCCAAATTCATCCGCCTGCGCCGCGATCACGAGGCGATCGAGGCCACGCGCATCCGTCGAGACTGGCCGTCGGAATATGGTCGCGCGGGGGCCGAGAAGATCGAGGTGGAGCTGGACCGCGCGCTGGCCAATCAAACCGTGCTGGACGTCAGCTTTGATGATCTGCGTAGAGATGTCGAAGGCGTCGGCGCGCGAATTGCAGAGTTTTTGTCCATTCCGGCAAATGCTGACGCAGTGCGCCAAGTCGTACGACAGGACTAAAGTTCTGCGCCAAGGGCGGGCGCTAGCCGTCAATCTTCCTTTGGCCAAACAACATTGGCGACTTGCCATCCTAAAATTGCGCCCAAGACTTGCGCCAGGACGAACATCGGTGCATGGCCAGGCAGGATGCCAGAGAACGTATCGGTCAGCATCCGGGCAACGGTCACCGCTGGGTTGGCAAAGCTGGTCGAGGCGGTGAACCAGAGCGCCGCCATGATGTAAATGCCCACCATCACCGGGATAAGCGCGGCATTGGTGCGCAGCCCGCCCAGGATTACCAGGATCAATCCGGCGGTCGCGACAAGTTCGGCAGACCATTGGCCGATGCCTGTGCGTACTTTTGCCGAGCTTTGCAGGATCGCCAGATCGAACATCAGATGCGCCAGCCAGACGCCAACAATGCCGGCGATTATCTGCGTGATCATGTAGGGTAACGCTTCGCGAACCTGCAGATCCCCGCGCAATGTGAAGACCAGGGTCACGGCCGGATTGAAATGGGCGCCTGAGATCGGAGCAAACAGCGTGATCAGCACGAACAACATCCCGCCAATGGCCACCGAATGGGGGAGCAGCGCCGCACCTGGTTGTCCATTGGCCAGGTTCTCGCCCATGATCCCAGATCCAACGATGGTGGCCATCAACATCATCGTGCCAAGGGCTTCGGCGAGAAGTTTGCGCAACATTGTGGTCCCCGTGGATTCAGAGATCGCCGATCGCAGTCAGCTGCGGCTTCAGATCCTGTGTGCTGAGACGTTCAAACGGAAGCGCCAGGAAGGCATTGATCCGGGCGCTGAGCCGGTGATAGGCGATCTGAAATGCCACGTCGATCTGGTCTTGCGGCGCTGAGGCAGGATCTTCAATACCCCAGTGTGCTGTCATCGGTGCGCCAGGCCAAACCGGACATATCTCTCCAGCTGCCGACGCGCAGACCGTTACGATCAGATGCATTTCAGGGGCGCCGTCAGCGGCGAATTCATCCCAGCTTTTCGATCGATAACCGGATGCCTGCAAGCCGCGGCGCTCCAATAACCTTATTGCGCCGGGATTGATCTGCCCTGTTGGATTTGACCCAGCAGACCATGCCTGAACACGTCCTGCGCCGTCGCGGTTCAAGATCGCCTCTGCCAGAATCGATCGCGCAGAGTTCCCTGTGCAGAGAACAAGGATGTTGTACATGAACGCCCCTCTTTCTGCTGCCAGTACCCGGCACCAGTGACAGATTTATGACGTTTAGGTCCGAGAGGTGCCAGCGGAAATGCGCTTTACGGGCCGATCTGGCAGTGTGCTGGTGTTTTTACTCCAATAGATCAGGCAGCACGACTGAGCTTTCGCGCCCGATTTTATCCCAATGAGCAGTCAGGAAATCGTCCGCAGCCGCAGAGCCGCGGGCCCGCAGATGATCGAACAGATCGGGTTCAGGTGCCAGCTTCGTGGCGACGTTCAGTTCCGCCATCGTCGCGTCATCCCGGACGGAATGGATCAGCACGTTTTTCATTTCACCTGGCTTGACCCGGCCCTCTTCGATCAGCTTCTTCACGAAGCCGACGACGCGCAATTCCCGCAGTAGCGAGGAATTAAACGAAATCTCGTTGATCCTATTCTGAATTGCCGAAGCAGTCCTTGGCACGTCATCCCGCTCTATCGGGTTTACATGGACGATCACAACGTCCGAGCCCTTGGTGTGATAAAACAGCGGATATAGGGCAGGGTTCCCCATATAGCCGCCATCCCAATAGAACTCTTCGTTGATCTCGACGGCTTGGTAGAGGTTTGGCAGACAGGCCGATGCCAGGATCACATCGATCGACAGATCCTCGCCGCGAAAGACCTTTATCTTGCCTGACTTGACGTTTGTAGCGCTGATGAAGAGATGCGGCTCACATTCCCGGCTACAGGCCTTGAAATCGATCAGCTCCTCCAGCACATCGCGCAGCGGGTTGATGTTCAGCGGGTTCCAATCATAGGGCGATAGGACACGGCCCAGGGCCTCTTGCGCTTGATAGACGGGGCTGGCGAAGATGGTTTCAGCAATCTTCCCGGCATCGCTGGAGAACAGGGACACCCAATCGGCAACCGGATTGATGTTGCGCGCCGCAGTCGATTGGATCTTGCGCCAGAATTTTTCCAACTGCGTCTTCGCACCATCCCGCCCACCGGCCAGGTAACCGGTCTTCAGCATCGCGGCATTCATCGCCCCGGCCGAGGTGCCGGAGATGCCCTCGATCTCTAGCCGGTCTTCTTCCAGCAACCGATCCAGGACACCCCAGGTGAAGGCCCCGTGCGCGCCGCCGCCCTGCAGGGCCAGGTTGATCGATTTGGTTCCACGCCGGCTCATGATCTGCAGGCTCCTGGTGCATCCCGTGTGGATCGGGTCGTTTGACCCGGCTGGCTAAAGCGCTGTCCACCCGCCATCAACGCTGATCGTCGTGCCGGTGATCTGGGCAGCGTCATCGGAACAGAGGAACGCGACCGTGCCGCCCAATTGCTCGACTGTGGCGAACTCTTTCGAAGGCTGGCGTTCCAGCAGGACCTCACGCACGACGGTGTCCCGGTCCATATTGTACTGCGCCATCGTGTCGGGGATCTGAGCCTCGACCAATGGGGTCAGCACATATCCCGGACAAACGGCATTGCATGTGATCTGCTCTTCCGCTGTCTCCAGCGCTGTGACCTTCGTCAGACCGACAACACCGTGCTTGGCGGTGACATAGGCCGATTTGAATGGCGATGCCGTCAGACCATGCGCCGAGGCGATATTCACCACCCGTCCCCAGCCCCGGTCCCGCATATGGGGCAGGGCGGCTGCGGTTGTGTGAAAGGCCGAGGAAAGATTGATGGCGATAATCGCGTCCCATTTCCCCGCCGGGAATTCGGGGATCGGGGCAACATGCTGAATCCCGGCATTGTTCACCAGGATATCGACATGCCCGAAATGTTCAGCAGCTTTCTCAACCAATGCCCGGCACGCATCCGCATTGGACATATCTGCCTGAACGTAGTGCGCCTTACCAGGGCCTGATGCGGTCAACTTTTCGGCCAGAGCATGATCCTCTGGTGCGTCCGTGAATGAGTTCAAAACGACATGTGCACCGCGTTGGACCAGCGATTCCGCAATGCCAAGACCGATACCTGAATTCGAGCCAGTCACGACTGCGCATTTTTCGTGTAGAGACATTGCCGGACTTTCCTTTTCATTCGTTCTACGGTTCAGTTGAAAACATACCAAGCAGAATGCTGCACCGCAACAAATCCACGTCCTGCGTCGCCAAACGTGACCACTGCAGGAAAGAGGCAGAAAGACTTGAAAATTCAGGGCAAATCGACCGTGCCACAAAAAAAGACGCCGCCCGAAGGCGGCGTTTTAGGTGTTGAGGCAGGTTTCATACAGGCAAGAAACCTATCGAGCAGTGAGATAACCTTACGCAAAGATTATGTTTTCCACAAGGGCCTTTTGCGAGCAATTGGAGGTTCCTGGCTCAAGCAGTGCATGTGGCACATTTTTGCCATAGTTTTTGCGCTTTGCATGCCGGTATTAACCTCTGCAAGTGAAAGTCATGGTTTAGCAATGCACGGCAAACCTGCTCTTGAAAAAGGTTTTCTTCATTTTCCTTACGTTAACCCTGATGCTCCGAAGGGCGGTCGGCTTACCCTGGCCAACAGCGGCGGCTTCACCAGCCTGAACCCATATGTGCTGAAGGGATCAGCGCCTTGGCCGGTCCGTTCACTCACAGTCGAATCGCTGATGGCCCGCAGCTATGACGAGCCATTTACGCTGTACGGGCTGCTTGCAGAAAGCGTGGAAACGCCTCCGGATAGGTCTTGGGTTGCATTCACCTTGCGGGAAAATGCGCGATTCTCTGACGGCTCAACCGTCACGGTCGAGGACGTGATCTGGTCCTTCAAGACTTTGGGAACCGAAGGCCACCCGCGCTATCGAAAGGCCTGGGCAGGGGTTTCAAAAATCGAGGCAACCGGTCCGCGGACGGTTCGCATCGATTTCAGCGTAAAGAACCGAGAGCTTCCTTTGATCATGGGTCTGCGCCCAATTCTGAAAAAGGCGCAGTTTGATGGCAAGGATTTCGCCGGGTCGGGACAGGAACAAGTCATCGGCTCAGGGCCCTATCTTATCGAAGGCCACGAGTTCGGGCGTCAGATCACCTTCCGGCGTAATCCGGACTATTGGGGCGCCGATCTGGCGGTGAATAAAGGTCTGCACAATTTCGACGAGATCCGCTTCGACTACTTCCGCAATGATGAAGCGCTGTGGGAGGCGGTGAAAACCGGGCAGATCTCGATCTTTCTGGACGGTGATCCGGCGCGGTGGGAAGATGGGTATGACCTTGAGATCTTCAGTTCCGGCAAAATGCAGCGCACAGAGGTTCTGCACCGACGCCCTTCAGGGATGGAGGGGTTCGTCTTCAACACCCGCCGGGCGATCTTTGCTGACCGGCGTGTTCGTGAAGCCCTGGCGCTGACCTTTGATTGGGAATGGGTCAACGACCGGCTCTTCCGCGGTGCCTATTCCCGAATCCAAAGCTACTTCGGTGGATCGAGCCTGGGCTTTGACGCCGCCGCCGGACCAGGCGAACAGGCTGTTTTGGAACCCTTCGCCGGATCATTACCGCCGGGCACCATCGAAGAAGGTTGGCGACCGCCGGTTTCCGATGGCACAGGCCGCGATCGCAAAAACCTGCGCAAGGCCGGGCGTCTGTTGGACCAAGCCGGCTGGACCGTGCAGGATGGCGTGCGCAGGAATGCTGACGGCGCCGAGTTCAGGTTCGAGATCCTCGTGGCAGGCGAACGCAATCGCCAACTGGCCAGCCTCTGGCGCGAAAGCCTGTCTCGCCTGGGTGTTGTGGCCGATGTGCGGGCGGTTGATGATACGCAATACCAGTCCCGCCGCGACGAGTATGATTTCGATATGATCGTCTATCGCTGGGGAATGTCCCTGAGCCCCGGCAATGAACAGCGATTCTACTTCGACGGATCAGGGCGTGAACAACCCGGCACGCGCAACTATATGGGGGTCGACGATCCGGCAGTGAATGCAACCATTGATGCCCTGCTGGCAGCGACCGAACGCGAAGCCTTTCAGGATGCTGTCCGGGCGCTGGATCGTGCGCTGATGTCCGGTATCTACGTGATCCCGTTTGGCGTTCTGCCGGGTGAGCGGATCACTTGGATCGAGGGAATCAAAGGCCCGGACATACCGTTGCTCTACGGTTGGTGGGGCTGGTGGGGCGGTCCGGCGCGATGGTGGGCAGAGCCTTAAGACCACATCTGGCCTGACGTCAGGGAACACTTTCTTAAAAAAGTGTAACATCTCTTACAGAAGCTTAACGGCAGATTTTGTTTATTCCTACTCGTGACGTTTGTCACGACAAGGAGGACAAACAATGTATGATTTGGATGATGCCTACTCACAGGAAGAGTTCTTTCTGGACCATGATAGCGCTGTGCTTCAGGCGCTGCAGTCAACAGATAAGGGGCTCTTCGATACAGACTACAGCAAAGACGAGGATCTCGCCGCGCTGTACGACCATTAGAACCGACCTGCTTTGGGGGTGTGCCCTTATTTTTGGGGTAAAAGCAAATCCGCAATTTTTCTGCGGGTAAGAGGTCGCCGGAGCCTGAAAGCAATTTCAAGTAAGGCCCGGCGAAGGCCTTTTCGGCCATTTTGGGTGGATGAGTGCCGCGACCTGGAGTCTTGATTTAATTGAGCATCCGCGCCGCGGCCACCCGCCCTGCGTCGATCGGCAGACAGAGCTTAGCCCTTGCCGCCCCGACCGTTTCCGCCATTCCCGTTACCATTTCCGTTCCGCCGCGCCAGTGCTTTTGCGCGGGCAGCTTCGCGTTCCTCTTTGGTGGGCGGGGTGACCAGACCGGCGGAGATCACCAGTTTCGCGGCCTCTTCCACGGACATGTCCAATTCGACCACGTCCTCGGCCGGAACGAATAGCAAAAAGCCTGACGTCGGATTAGGCGTTGTCGGCAGGAAGACGGACACCAAGTGGGATTGCTGGGCTTTGCCTGGGATCTCTCCTTTCGTATCTGTCGACACAAAGGCGATCGCCCAAATTCCCTTGCGGGGATATTCAACCAGACAGGCCTTTTGGAAAGAGGTGTTGGACTGGTTCAGAATCGTCTCGACGATCTGCTTCAGCGCATTGTAGATGGACCGGATGATCGGCATCCGGTCGACCCAGCCTTCGGCCATCCGGACCAGTTGCCTCCCGAACAGGTTCTTGGTGAAGTAGCCGACGAAGGTCGTGAAAACGATGAAGATGAAGAGGCCAAAGCCCGGGATGTCCGTGTCCAGGTAGAATTTCGGCGTGTAGATGTCGGGGACCAGCGGAACCACTTTGTCATCGACAAACGTGATGATTGTCCAGGTAAGGTAGATCGTGATGACCACGGGGGCGACGATGATCAGCCCAGTCAGGAAGTTATTCCTGGCAGCCGCGATCATGCTGCGCCGCCGTGCAGCCCGTCTGGTAGATTTTTTATCGCTGCCCTTGGCCATGCTCACCCCATATCACGCGGGAAAACCTAATAACCGCGCGCACGATCCACAACATGCTGCAGTGCAAAACCATGCAAATCGCAACGAATTTGCTCCAAAATTGCGCTAGTTGCAGATTTCGTTCGCGTGAATGCCGCAATATGCGGCGTAACCGTTACGTTTGGGTGTTTCCAATAGGGATGATCCGCGGGCAGGGGCTCTTCGCGGAACACATCCAGTGTCGCGTGGCGGATATGTCGATTGGCCAGTGCCTCCAGCAGCGCGTCATCATCGATCAGTGGGCCACGGCCCGCATTGATGATGCATGCACCGCCCGGTAACCGCGCCAGGGTCTCGGCGTTCAAAATTTTCTCGGTCTCTGACGTCAGGGGCAGGATAATGCAAAGGATCTCAGCCTGGCTGAGACATTCCTGCAGACCCTCGGCACCATGATGCGTGGTGACGCCGGGGATATCCTTCGCCGATCGTGCCCAGCCGTGCACCTGAAACCCGTTAGCGGCCATACGCTCTGCAATAGCAGTTCCGAGCGCGCCGAGACCAAGAATACCGACACCCCGATCCGCCGCCAGCGGAGGCATGTATTTCTGCCACCGGCCCTCGGCTGATTGGGTGACGCTGCGGTCGGTATCCATATGATAGCGCATCGTGTGTGCCAGAAAGTATTCGACCATCCCGATCGTCATACCCGGCTCCACCATCCGGCAGAACGGAACATGATCGGGCCAATTCAGGGTTTTCAGAGCACCCTCGACGCCGGCCCAAGTGTTCAGAATTGCACGGAGCTTCGTATAGGGCGTGAAGTCGAACATTCCGCTGTCGATGTTGTAGACCATGTAGTCGACCTCGGCCGGATCAGCCTCCGTATCGATGCGCAATGGCAGATCAGAGGCCGCAACCTGCCGGTTGAGTTCCTCGACCCATTCGGCCTTTTCTGTGGGGTCAACAAGAACCCCGACCACATGCGTGTTTTCTGTCATTGATTGCGTCCCGTCCTAACTTGACGGCAGGCTTAGAACGGGTTGCGGTGCGATTGAATCAAAATTTACGTTTTATGTGTCTTTGAACACATGATTTTTCAGGAGGTCTTAATTTACTGAGCGCCAGAATCTCGGATGGGAGGGCCGCCGAGGCGCACCGCGTTTTCTCTTCGTCTGGCTTCCTCCATTGAGCGGCGATCAGGACTTTTTCGGGCGATGAACGTGGGCCGATTGGATCAAGCCAAAGGCCAGCAACAGCACCAACATGGCGGACCCACCATAGCTGACAAGCGGCAGCGGTACGCCCACCACCGGGATCAGTCCCATCACCATTGCCATGTTCGTCGCCCAGAAGAAGAAGAACGTGGCGCTAAGCCCGCCGGTCAGCAGCGCACCGAACCGGTCCCGATTGGACAGCATAGAGGCGAAGCAGAACATCAACACCAGGACATAGAGTGCCAGCAGCGACACCGAGCCAATGAACCCGAACTCTTCCGACAGCGTGGTGAATATGAAATCGGTGTGCTTTTCCGGAAGAAAGTTCAGCCGACTTTGCGTGCCTTCCGTGAAGCCGCGACCAGATAGGCCACCTGATCCCATAGCGATCTTTGATTGCGTGATGTGATAGCCGGCGCCCAAGGGATCGCTTTCGGGATCCAGAAAGGTCTCGATCCGTTTGTACTGGTATTCCTTCAAGACCTGCCAATCGGTTCCGCGCGAGGCCAGGACGGCGTAGACGGCAGATCCTGCCAGTGCAATTGCGGTGCCGAAGTACCACCAACTGACACCGGCCAGGAACATTACCGTGGCGCCGCCCATGGCCAACAGCAACGCAGTACCCAAATCAGGTTGCTTCAAAACCAGCAACATTGGGATGATGATCATTACAAGGGGTGGCAGCAACCATAACGGATGGCTGACCCGGTCCTTGTCCAGCGTCGCGTAATATCTCGCCAGCGCCATCACCAGGCCGATCTTCATCAACTCGGAAGGTTGAAGCTGCAACGGCCCGAGGTCCAGCCAACGTTGCGCACCCATGCCTTTCGAGCCGATGAATTCAACAGCGACCAGCAATACCAGCGCGATGACATAGGCAACGGGTGAAAACCAACGCCAGACTTTGATGTCGATCAAGGCGACTAGCAACATCAGGCCGATGCCGACGCTGAAGCGCACGATCTGCCTCCGCGCCCAGGGGTCCAGTGACCCACGTGGGACGTCATCGCCCAGAACCGATTGCGACGGCCCGGCAACGGAGTACAGCATCAGGAACCCGCATCCGGCAATGGCGCCGATCAGCAGGATTAAGGCCCAGTTCAGCCGCAGGATTTTCTGCAGGAAACTCAACCCGCCAAGCGCGCGGGCGCTTGCGAGCGGCGTCATGTACGGGTTTTCCCGGTCTGGGCCTCGCCCTGTTCTGCGCCGCCAGTGCCGGTTTCCAGGATCTCACGCGCTTTCAAAAGAATATCGCGGGCAATCGGGGCGGCGGCCTTCGAGCCGCTCCCGCCATGCTCGACAACCACGGCAACCGCATAGCGGGGATTGTCGGCGGGCGCGTATCCCACGAACAGCGCGTGATCGCGTTCCTCCCACGGGACATCCTCGTTTTTGACAACCTTGTTGCGGACCTGGCTGGTTCCGGTTTTCCCGGCGATGCGCCAGTTATCGTCCTTGACCCGCGAACGATAGGCTGTGCCTCGGCGCGAATTCACCACCGAAAACATGGCCTTTCGGATCATTCTGAAATGTTCGGGGTTGACCCTTGTGTCCTCTGGCGGGTCGACCGGCAGAGGCGTGCCGTTGCGCGCCCGGATCAACCTGGGCCGCACGCCCGACCCGGCGGCTATGCGCGAGGTCATGACCGCAAGTTGGATCGGCGTCGACAGAACGAAACCTTGGCCGATGCCGGCATTGAACGTGTCGCCGACTAGCCAGCCTTCTTCGTGGACGCGCTGTTTCCAATCCTTGGTCGGTATCAGGCCAGACCGAAGCGCTGCCATCGGAATGTCCAGATCGACGCCCAAGCCCAGGCGGCGCGCCATTTCACCGATCCTCTCGATGCCGACCTGACGGGCAATTTCATAGTAGTAGACATCGCAGGATTGCTGCAGCGATTTGCGCAGGTTCACCCAGCCATGTCCGCCGCGGCGCCAGCAATGGAATTTCCGCTTACCAAGCTTTAAGTGGCCTGGGCAGTAGTGCGTAGTTTCCGAGCCGATCACACCCGCCTCCAGGGCTGCGAGCGCAACGACCATTTTGAAGGTCGAGCCTGGCGGATAAGCGCCCGAAGCCCATTTATTGTGCAGCGGTCTGTGATCGTCGTTCAGCAGCAGATCGTATTCAGATTGACTGATGCCCAGCACGAACGGATTCGGGTCATAGCTTGGGTTCGATGTCGTGGCCAACAGGTCGCCACTGCGGACATCCATCACCACGGTTGCTGCGCTCTCGTCTCCCAACCGCTCATTGCAGTATCTTTGGAGGTTTAGGTCGATCGTAAGGTGAAGGTCTTCCCCAGCAACGCCATCGGTGACCTCCAACGTGTTCATGACCCGGCCAACTGCGTTGACCTCGATCCTTTGATTGCCTGCTTGGCCGCGCAGTCTTGTATCCAGGGCGCGTTCGATGCCGGACTTTCCGATCTGGAATTCTGGCAGTTGTAGGACAGGATCTACTTCGCGGCCAGAATCCCGGATTTTATCCAAATCGTATTGGCTGACCCGGCCGACATAGCCGACGATGTGAGCCGTGGCCCTGCCGTGGGGGTACCTGCGGGAAAGGCCAACCTCTGGTTGGATCCCCGGCAGGGCGGGCGCGTTGGCGTTTACCTCGGCAAAATCTTCCCAGTTGAGATGCTCGGCGACACTGACCGGCACGAAAGCGGATTTTTGCTTTATCTCTTTCAGAACGCGCCTGCGCTGGTGATCCGGAATGTTGATCAGCCGGCTCAGCTTGTCCAGCATTGCTTCGGGATCGCCGGCTTGTTCGCGCACCATCACGACGCGGTAGTTTTTAGTGTTGATCGCCAGCGGCTCACCGCTTCGGTCATAAAGCTCTGCTCTTTCCGGCGCGATCAGGCGCATATTGATCCGGTTTTCTTCGGCCAAAAGATGATAGCGTTCAGCGTCGACAACCTGCAGTTGGCGCATCCGCCATGCCAAAGATCCGGCCAAGCCAATCTGCAAGCCGAGCAGAACAAATCCGCGGCGCGAGATCGGCAGATTTGACGTCTCGGTGTTGGCTGCGGAGCCTTTTTTGCTAAGCCAGCTCATTACGCGACCTTAACCTTGCGCCAGCTGATCCTGAAGACCCAGCGCAGGATCATGACGATCAGCGGGTAGACCATTGCCGTATAGAGGCACTGATGTAACAGAACGATCACATAAGGAGGTTGCGCAAGCGTCAATACGACCAGCAGCCAGACAAAGGCGGTGGATGCGAGGACCGCCACGGTTACCGTCATCCATTCGACCATGAAGTTCATGCGCTGCAGATGGCGGCGCTGCGATTTGAACAACTCCGTCACGATTACCAGCGACAACGTACCAGCCCCCAAAGGAACATCAGTCAGGAAATCCCGCATCAGACCCAGGGCAAACACAGCCAGCAGAGGCGTCGACCCAGGACGCCGGATCGACCAATAGATCAGAACACACATCAGCAGATCAGGCGAAGGCGGTGCGGTTGGTCCCAATCCCAGAGGTGCGGCTTCGGCAAAGATCACAACGGTGCCAAGCGTTAGCAGAAGCGCAATCCTAAAGAGCCGCCCGGGGTCCAGGAAATCGGTCATTACCCGTCCCCGTCCGGCGGGACCAGCAGCCCGTCTTCAGCCGAAACGGCACCGCCATCGGGCCGGACTAGGTCGGCGGGTTGGTCAATCTCTGTATCTGGTTGATATCGGATCAGACGCACAAATTCCAATCGCGCGTAATCAGCGAGAAGATGCACCCGCAAGGCACCACTTTCCGTCGCGACGACCGTTCCGACCGGAAGGTCGGGCGGAAAGACGCCGCCCTCGCCGGACGTTTCCACCAGCGCCCCGGCGCTGACGGGGTCCGATCCGTCCTGAAACTCAAGCTTAGGGTTCAGTGTGCCGTCGCCAAGCAACATGGCCCGCCGGGCGCCAGGCTGGATCACCACAGGCACGCGACTGGAGAAATCCGTCAACAGCAGCAGGCGCGATGCCCTTTCGCCGACACCGACGACCCGGCCGACCAGGCCTTGACCATCCATTGCCGCGGCGCCGTCCTGGATTTCGTCTTTGCGCCCGACATTCACCAGGGCAGATTCACGGTACGGCCCGCCACTGTCGGCAAAGATATCCCCGGTCACGAACTGCATCCGTTGCGCTAGACGGACATTGTTCAGGGCGCGCAGTTGCGCGTTTTCTTCTTCCAGCAACCGCGCGGCCTCGCGCCAACTGCGCAAGGACTGAATTTCGCGGCGCAGGGACTTATTCTGTTCGTAGACGTTCAGAAAGTTGCGATAATCCCGGGCGACGTTCCAGGCGAAGTCCATTGGTTCGGAGACCCAAGACATCGAAGGGGACACGCTGTCGACCAGGTTCATGCGCAGATTGTTGATGCGTGGGTTGTCCGTGCGCCACAGAATCAACAGCACAAGGCAGATGACCACGATTAGGCCCAGCAGAATGCGGTGCACCGTCCGTGTCAGGGCATTGTCCGTTGGTGCCGCTGATCGCGCCAAGAGCTACACCTCGTACCTGAGTTATGCCCCAACCTTCATCACGTGACCAAGCCGGTCCAGATGTTCAAGCGCCCGCCCGGTGCCAAGAGCCACGCAGTGCAGCGGCTCTTCAGCTACGCTGATGGCCAGCCCAGTCTGTTCGCGCAAGGAAAGATCCAAATCGCCCAGATGCGCACCGCCGCCTGCCAACATGACACCGTTGTCAACGATATCTGCGGCCAGATCAGGGGGCGTTGCCTCAAGGGCAACCATAACGGCCTCAACGATTTGCTGCACAGGTTCTGCCAGGGCCTCGGCAATTTGTGCCTGTGTGATTTCCTGTTCCTTGGGCACGCCATTCAGCAGATCGCGTCCACGGATGACCATCTGCTCGCCAACGCCATCAGCCGGCACACGGGCCGTGCCGATGGATTTCTTGATCCGCTCGGCGCTGGCCTCGCCAATAAGCAGGTTATGCTGACGGCGGAGGTGGCTGATAATTGCTTCATCCATTTTGTCGCCGCCGACGCGGACAGAGCGGGCATAGACGATGTCAGACAGCGACAGCACGGCGACCTCGGTCGTACCGCCACCGATATCGACAATCATTGAGCCTGTCGGTTCTGTGATGGGAAGCCCCGCGCCGATGGCGGCTGCGATAGGCTCTGGGATCAGAATTGCCTTACGGGCACCTGCGGATATGACCGAGTCCCGGATGGCTCTCTCTTCCACCGCCGTCGCGCCATAGGGCACACAGACCACAATTTGCGGCTTGGCCATGATCGAGTTCGGATGCACTTTCTTGATGAAGTGCTTGATCATTTCTTCGGCGACTTCGAAATCGGCGATCACGCCGTCGCGCATGGGCCGAATAGCCTGGATCGAGCCGGGCGTACGGCCAAGCATCAGCTTCGCATCCTCGCCCACCGCTTTGACTTCTTTTTTGCCATCGCGGGTCTGATAGGCGACGACCGAGGGCTCGTTCAAAACGATACCCTTGCCTTTGACATAGACCAGCGTGTTCGCCGTGCCCAAATCAATGGCCATGTCGTTCGAAAATACGCCGAAGACTCCGCCTAACATTGCGATCTGCCCTTGCTTGCCTGCCCAAACGCCCTCGTCATGGCCGGATTCGTGTCCTAGCCTTATCCGGCTGCTTATATGCGGCTTCGCTGCAACACGCAAAGGGAAAGCATCACTCAGGGGCGTCTCGGTCAGTTATTGCTTGAAATAGGACTCACGGGATTTGGCGACCGGTCATGGATGATTTCATCGCAAAGAAGCCACGGGTGGGCGATGAGATAGCCGTCTAGCTCGTGTCGGTTGCAATTAGCTTGACCGAGTTTCGATCATTGGGTTGATGGCAGATCAACTGATCATCACCGAGCGACTACTTTGACTGAACGACCAATCCGATATTTTCTGCTGCATGTGCCGAAATGTTCCGGCAACACAATCATCCGGCATTTCGAGCAGCATCTGGGCGATCGCGCCATGCATGCGGACCCGCCGGATCGGTCCGCATCCGGCTATCCTTTTACCGCCGAGGATCTGTGCGACAAGGACATCCAAATTCTTCATGGTCATGGGATGAGCAACCGCCTGAAAGCGCTGTCGCCGGGATATGAGGTTCGCGAGGCAGTGATGCTGCGCGATACCGTCGGTTACTTCATTTCGATGTATAATTTCATCCGGCAACGGCATCTGGATGGGATCGGTCCGGAGCGGCCACCGTTCGAGGCCTGGTACCTGTCCGAGCGCAAGAATCCGATCGCACGGTTTCTTATGCAGCGCTACTTCGGCGAAGGCGCGCCTCGGATTTACCGATTTTCATCGGCAGGGAAGCTGCGCTGGCTGGAAGAGCGCTTCGCTGACTTCTGGTTCGTAGGATCATATCGCGATGTAAACATGCTAACGGATCGCATCGCGGAAGACGTGGGTGTGCCCGGCGCGCCCGAACGAAAGAATTTTGACGCCCTAAAGGTCGTGACCAAAGACAGCCTGGACCCGGCTTTTGTAGACCGCATGCGCAGGGACAACGCGGTCGACGAGGCATTGTATCACCGCTGGTCAGATCGCGGATTTCGTAGAGATCACAGCCCAGGGGCACTTCCGGCGCATCTGGGCCATACGGACCAATGGCGGGACATATTGGCGGAGGCGGAGCTAGGCGTGCGTAAGGCGTGGCTGCGCCATGTTGCCGGATACAATAAGCGGCGCTGGTAGCCGCCTGGGACGGGATGTTCAATCCGCCCCAGGCTTAGTTGATCAGGTAGGGTCGACAATCAATGGCAGATCCGTCACCGACTTTCCGGTGGCATCATCGATGATCTGGATCAGATAACGTCCGGGATCCGCAGGGGCGAAGATCGTCGCCTTACCAGGGCCTTGCCGTGTTCCGGACATTGCGACCTGGGCGTAAAGCTCTTTGTCATCTTCCGTGACAATGCGGACCGTTTTGGCCTCTCCGACCGCACCAACCCACTCGACGCCGAATTCCTGGTTCGTTTCGACTGTCAGCGGGCTGCGCAGCCAACCTCCACCGGCAACGACTTCGATGGGCATGTCCAGCAGAACCGTTCCGTCAACCTGATAGGCGACACGGTAGTATCCCGTGCGTTCAGGGGCTTGCGCCAGAAGCTCTCCATTGGGCGTCGATGCGGGATAGGTCGCGACCGGCTGCCCAGTAGACCCATCGAGAATGACTATTTCAGCACCCTCTTGGCCGGCGCCTTCCCAGGTCAGTGCCAATTCAGCGCCTGCCGTGGCTGTGTCCGGCACGCGCAATGTGACCGCTGCGGCCGCGACGTCGATCAGCTTCTTCGACAGAACAGACCCATCCGGTGCCGTCTGGCGCAACTGATAGGAACCTGGACCCTCAGAGATGGCGATTTCCATGGACGGGCCGGTCAGGGGCCAAGTCGCGATCTGACCACCGGTGCTGGCGTTGGTGACTGGTCCCCAAAGTTCCAATGATCCGCCCTCGACGGCGCTGTCGACCTGAATTTGGACTTTTTGGCCCGGATCGACCGTTGTCGGCGCAGTGATTTGGCCGGCCCATGCGGTGCCAGCGGTTAGCGCGGTTCCCATCAGAAAGGCGTAAATTGTCTGTCGTACAGTCACAGCTTTGGACACGATATCCTCCTGCCGTTTGTTTCGGTTCAGTAGGTAATACGTATGGCTGCAGACGGGCGGAGGAAGGGTCTGTTGCAGCCTGACATTAGACGTGAAAAGAGGTCCGCATACGTCCCGTAAAGCACGATCGCAGCCCCGGATTCAGATTCCGTCGTTCACAATTTGAGAAATTTTTGGGCGTCTGTCGCGGATGCTGGTTGCCTGGCCTTACAGGAAAGTTAGACTTGTTTGGCGGCTTGCCAATGTACAGAGGATCCTTTGAAGCAACTCCAGAAATTTGCACCTTCTGCGACGCGGCTGCTTTGCATTGCCGTGCTGGTCGCCATGTCAAATTCGACGGCCGAAGCGGCTGGGGTCGAGGGGCAGGGCGGGTTCATGTCCGGCCTTTTGCACCCGGTACTTGGGTTCGACCACCTATTGGCCATGGTGGCAGTTGGTTTACTCTCGGTCCAGATTGGCGGGCGGGCGGTTTGGACTGTCCCTGCGGCTTTTGTGGCCTTTCTGATTGCCGGGGGTGCGATTGGTCTGGCAGGCATTGCCTTGCCCGAAGTCGAGGGGGTGATTGCCCTTTCTGTGCTTGTTCTTGGAACAGCGATTGCGGCGCAAGCCCGTTTGCCCATGGTCGTCGCCATGGCGGCCGTTGGGCTCTTCGCGATTTTCCACGGTCATGCCCACGGGACCGAGGTGCCGAGCCTTGCCGACCCAGCCAGTTATGTGATTGGCTTCGCGCTGGCCTCGGCTTTTCTGCATCTGGCCGGGGTTGGGCTTGGTCTGCTGGCCCATCGGCCGCATCTGCGGGCCTTGCTGGGGGCAGGGATCGCAGGCGTTGGCCTGCACATGGTTTTGTTGACCTATTCGGTCGTCTGAAGGTCCAGGGTGTCCCAAGCCGGCTCTCCCATCAAGCCGCCCACGGGGCCGACGACCGATACATCGATTTGACCCTCTGGCCCGAAATCGGCAACCAGTCTGGTCTTGCCGGATAGAAGTGTTGTTGCTTCGACGCCGGGAACCGTCACGAAGTATTCAGGCGGCGCCAGGAAGATTTGTTCGCCAGGCGAAAAGCGGAGAAACTTCACGGCCTGTCGGGTTTTAGTCCACAGAAATGTCCTGGCGCGCTCGATCTTGACCGGACTGCCGTCGCGCGTGGTGATCCTGCGCAGTGTGACCGCAAGTGGTGAGCTGTTTATGATCAGCAAGCTCACGTTCTGCGATCCGGTCTCACCAGCTTCGACCCCGATCAGTGCAGCGGAAACGCCTTCATCGAATAAGTGGGCCTGTGTCGGCACTGGTCCCAAAGCAATCGCAAAACAAAGCGCCAATGGCCAGGCTATGAGCCTGGCCATAAGTCGGTTCAGTGGCAGCTTCATCCGGCGATAGCTTTGGGCGCTGACTTCTGGCGTCGGACGATTAGCTTGTTCAGGGCATGCACGTAGGCACGGCAGGATGCCACAACTGTATCGGTATCGGAGGATTGACCCGATGCGATATGACCGTCCTGGCGCAAGCGGACGCTAACGGTGGCCTGGGCATCGGTGCCTTCGGTCACGGCATGTACCTGGTAAAGTTCCAGTTTCGCGCCATGGTTCACCAGGGCTTTGACGGCATTGAACGCGGCATCGACCGGCCCGTCGCCCTGGGCCGTGACAGACTCTTCCTTGCCGTCAATTTCCAGAATGATGTCAGCGCTTTGTGGTGCTTCGGTGCCGCAGATCACGCGCAGGAACCTCAGCTTGATATGTTCGGAGCCATCATCTGCTGTTTGCTGTTCCACCAGCGCCAGGATGTCATCGTCAAAGACTTCTTTCTTGCGGTCGGCCAGGGCCTTGAACCGCACGAACAGTTCCTTCAACTGATTGTCGCCGACATCGATGCCCAGATCGGAAAGTTTCGATTTTAGCGCATGGCGGCCAGAGTGCTTGCCCATGGCCAGCGTGCTTTCGCTGAGCCCCACGGATTCCGGTGTCATAATCTCGTAGGTTTGGGCGTTCTTCAGCATGCCATCCTGGTGAATGCCAGCCTCATGCGCGAAGGCGTTCTTACCGACGACGGCTTTATTGTACTGCACCGGAAAGCCCGTGACGCCGCTGACCAGACGGCTGGCCTGCATGATGCGGGTGGTGTCGATCTCGGTCTTATAGGGCATGATATCGGCCCGTACCCGCAGCGCCATCACAACCTCTTCCATCGCGGTGTTGCCTGCACGCTCGCCCAACCCATTGATGGTGCATTCGATCTGCCGGGCACCTGCCAGCACTGCGGCCAGCGAGTTTGCCGTGGCCATGCCCAGATCGTTGTGGCAGTGCGTGGAAATCGTCACGTTTTCAATGCCTTCCACACGTTCTTTGAGCATTCGGATGATCTCGGCACTTTCACCAGGGGCCGTGTAACCCACCGTATCGGGGATATTGATCGTGGTCGCGCCGTTCTCGATGGCTGTATGGACGGCGGTTACCAGGAAGTCCCGATCGGATCGTGTGGCATCTTCAGGTGACCATTGGACCTCGACCCCCAGGGACTTGGCGTGGCCGACCGAGTTTTCGATCTCTTTCAGTACCTGATCCCGGCTCATCTGCAGTTTGTATTCCATGTGCAGATCAGAACAGGCGATGAATGTGTGGATCCTGGGCTTCTTTGCATGCTGAAGCGCGCCATAGGCCCGGTCGATATCGACCAGAGGCGACCGTGCAAGGCCACAAACGGTGGCGTTCTGGACGATCTTAGAGACCTCGGTCACCGCCTCGAAATCGCCTTCCGAGGCAATGGGGAAGCCTGCTTCGATTATGTCGACGCCCATTTCGTCCAGCAGTTGGCCGATCTGCAGCTTTTCCGCCAGCGTCATCGAGGCACCTGGCGATTGTTCGCCGTCGCGCATCGTTGTGTCGAAGATTTTCACGCGGTCCTGATCGTCCGCCTGTACCGGAGTTTGTTCGTTCATCGGTTTTGTCCGTATTTCGGTGTCTAATCGGGGTTCGGGCGGCGCGTTCCGGTCACTCCCCTGAGGACGCGCGCCGCTGTACCCGGCGCCCTCAGAGGCCGATTAGAAGCAGAAGCCCGCCAAGCGGCAGGGTCTGGGACAGGGCGGCGATGTGTGCACGCGTTTGCATGGGCTTTACTATACGCGGTTTGAAACAGAAGAAAAGCAGAGACTGTGTAAAACTTTGGTTCAACGAAGTTGAAATCGCGGCTACCCAACCGCACCGTGATAGAAGAACAGGCCAAGACCCAGCGTAAAGATCAGGTTGCCTGCAATCGCGTGCAGCACCCAGGCTAACAGCATCGAGCGGCCACGCATGTAAGCCCATCCCATAACAGCCCCGCCGATGGCCGTCATCGCGATCGTAACTGTATTCATGTAAAACAAGTGTCCAATGCCAAAGGCCAAACCATTGGCGATAATGGCCATCTGCGCATTTGGGAAAAGGTCGCCGTAGCGTTCGAAGAAAAGCGAGCGGTAGATCAATTCCTGCGGCAGGGCTGACAGCAGCGGATAGGCTGTCATGATGATGATCCACAATGCCGTCCGGTTCTGTGGCATGTCCAGGAAACGGTCTGGGACAAGGGTAAAGACAAACGCAGTGCAAACCGCTGCTGTGCCCAGCGCGAAGATCAGGATCAGCTTCCATTCACCCAGAACCGGGCCTTTCAGGAGACTACTCCACGACCAGCCCGAGGTCAGGATCAGCAAAATCAAGGCGACACCCGCCAGCACCCAGACGATGCTGAACAAGGAATACTGGCCGAAGAAAGCCACCATCAGCAGCGGCACGCCGATGAAAAGCGCTGCAAATTCTGCCCAAAGCTGGATGCGGGATGGGTTAGCGGTCAGGACGGTCATGCGTTCGGATATGGCTGGCTCTCATTGCGGGTCAACGCCTTGCGGCGAAATGGGCAAAAGAAAACGGCCCGGATGCCCGGGCCGTCTCAATCAGTCGCTAAAAAGCATCAGCTGAGCGGCTTAGCCTTGCTGGGCAGGTGTGATCTTAACCTCGACCCGGCGGTTAGCCTGCTTGCCCGCTGCCGAAGCGTTGTCAGCAACAGGTTGGGTTTCGCCAAAGCCATAGCCGACCATGCGTGCAGAGTTCACACCGCGACCGCCGAAGTAGTTCACCACCGCGTTTGCGCGGCGTTCGGACAGGGCTTGGTTAAACTGATCGGAGCCGTCGGAGTCCGTGTGGCCGATCACGTCGATATAGCTTTCCGGGTACTTGTTGAAGGTCGCAGCCATGTCGTTCAACACGCCATAGAATTGCGGCTGGATTTGCGACTCGCCCGACCGGAAGGTGATCTGCGACGGCATGGTCACCAGCAGAGACTCACCTTGGCGTTCCACCGATGCGCCCGTGCCGGCAAGGCTGGCTTCCAGTTCGCGCTGCTGCTGGTCCAGGTACTGGCCAACGGCTGCACCGGCCAGCAGGCCGATGCCTGCGCCGATCAGCGCGTTCCGCCGATCATTGCCACCCACCAGAGTTCCCAAGGCTGCGCCCAGGGCTGCGCCCGCGCCTGCACCGATGGCAGTGTTCGGATTCTCTTGTACGGTCTGACAACCGACCAACGAGGCGCAGCAGGTAGCTGCGATCAGGGTTTTCTTTAGCATAGTCTCCTCCATTTCATGGACTGCTGAGAGGTAGTTTATCAGTTATCGTGGCCGCTTCGCGCCTGCAAAATGGCAACTTCACGCGACGAACATGGCGGTTTGAACGCAGTTGTCTTCTTTTCCAGGCGATGCGTCAGCCTTTGATCGTCTTTAGAATTGGCTCCCACTGCGCTTTAATCGGTTTCAAGCTTGCGGTTTCCCGGTCGAAGATCGCCATGCCCATAGCTGCTAAGTCACCATAGACGGCTCGTTCCGACAAAGTCGCCATCGGAGTGTACCCCAGGTCTTCCAAGAACGAAAACAAGGTATCTGCAGCCCGCGATCGCGGCCTGATCCTGTTGGCGATGACATGTACGCCAACTTTGCCTTTTCGCACGCGCTTGACATGCTCGATATCGTCAAGAAAGCCGCTGGTCGATGTTTCATCGAAGACCGATGGCTGCACCGGCGTCAAGATCGCCTTTGCCTCGGAAATCAGCGCTTCAGCCTTGGCGCCCTTCAGTGCGCCAGGCGCATCTATGATCAACCAGTCCAGCTTCTTGGGGGCGTCCCCGATTTCCCGGGCCTTCGTCCAGTTCAGCGCACGTATCTGCGGTACCGTTGGCGGCCGACGGCCCAGCCACGCCCGCGACGACTGCTGGCGATCGGCATCTGCCAATCCGACCCGCTCGCCGCGATTCGCCAGGGCTGATGCCAATGTCACGGCGATCATCGTTTTTCCGACCCCGCCCTTTCTGTTGGCGATCAGAACCGTCCGCATTTTCGTGAAACCCCTTCTCGACTGCAAAACTTGCGCACTGTAGCGAAAACGAAGGCCGCGTGAACACTGGATTTGGCAGTTTTCGTGGCGACAACCGCAAATCGGGGTTGTATGAACAGGTGATGCAAATAATTACCGACAGCCAGACGCTGGCCCGAGTTTGTTCTGAATTCGCCGCCGCACCCTACATTACCGTCGATACCGAGTTTCTTCGCGAAAGGACGTATTGGTCGCAATTGTGCCTGGTTCAAATGGCCCGCCCGGGCAAAACCAGTCGCACTGGTGTCCTGATCGATCCGTTGGCTGATGGCATCGATCTGACCCCGCTCTATGAATTGATGGCCGATGAAAGCGTCGTGAAGGTGTTCCATGCGGCACGCCAGGATGTCGAGATTTTCTGGCATCAGGGCAATGTCATTCCGACGCCGTTGTTCGACACGCAAGTCGCGGCAATGGTCTGCGGATATGGCGAGCAGGTCGGATACGAGACGCTGGTGCGCAAGATCGTACAAAAGCAGATCGACAAATCCTCGCGCTTCACGGATTGGTCCCGGCGGCCTTTGAACGATAAACAACTGGCCTATGCCATGGCCGACGTCACCCATTTGCGCGATGTCTACGAAAAGCTGAACTCACAGATCGAGGCCTCGGGCCGGGGTCATTGGGTCACCGAAGAAATGAGCATTCTGACCAACCCTGAAACCTATCAGTTGGACCCAGAACACGCCTGGCGGCGCGTTAAGTCCCGGTCAAACTCACCAAAGTTTCTGGCCGTTGTTCAAGCGCTTGCGCAGTGGCGCGAAGAAGTGGCGCAGGCACGAAACGTGCCGAGATCGCGTGTCCTCAAGGATGACGCACTTCTGGAGGTTGCGACGTCCAAACCATCCAATGCCGAGGCCCTGGGTCGTCTTCGCCTTGTACAGCGTGAAGCCCGGAAGGCTGATATGACGAAAGAAATCCTGGCCGCTGTTCGGAAAGGTAAAAACTGCCCGGAAGATAAGATGCCGCACGTGCCGGTGCCGCCGCAGCGTCGGGAAGGATCGGCTGCCATCGCTGAAATGCTGAAAGTCTTCCTGAAAGCTCGGGCGGAAGAGATCGGCGTCGCGCCCCGGCTGATCGCGCCATCATC
This sequence comes from Pseudomonadota bacterium, assembly GCA_039028795.1. Taxonomy (GTDB): domain Bacteria; phylum Pseudomonadota; class Alphaproteobacteria; order Rhodobacterales; family Rhodobacteraceae; genus Thermohalobaculum. Next base: position 64,721 of record JBCCHJ010000006.1, on the reverse strand, counting down.
CGAAATCGAGGCCTTGGCCGGAGAGGACAGCGCCGATTTGCCAGTCCTGAAGGGTTGGCGACGCGAAGTTTTCGGTGAAGACGCCTTGCGGATCAAGGACGGCACGGTTGCACTTGTCGCCAGACGAAAAGGCGTGGGTCTTGTCGAGCTGCCGGTGCCAATCGCGGCAAAGTAGCCGCGCGCCGTGGCTTATCCGCCCAGGTTGATCGGAACCTGAACACCGCCCCGCAACGCAAGGACGCGGATGCCAGCGGCTCGGCTTAGCTCTCGCGCGCTGATCGGCAGATCAGCACGAATGGCGCGGGCGCGCGTTGTTCCAGGCGGCAGTGTCGCTGCATCGGCGGGACGAACCGCGATGAAATCAAACTCCAGAAAACCGTCCGCTGCGGGTTGGCCGCCCCGCCGGACGCGCAATTCAGGCGCGGCATAGCCAATACCCGGCGCAGTCCCAAAAACCGTGATCAGATATCCATCCCGTGTGCGGCCGATTTCGACCTTTCCGACGGATTGCACAGGAACCTTGTTCCGTTCTGCGGCCAAATTTGTGTCCAGGACGACGTCGTCTTCGTCATCTGAACTCCAAATGCCGCAAGCCGCCAGGGGCAGAATACAGGCACACAAAAACAAGGTTTTAAGAACAGGCGGCATTGACGTCTCCCTCCACAGCAATCCCCCAGGATCGGCGCGCGACTTTAATCAGGGCCGGACAAAAAGGAAAAGCCCTTATGCATCGGATAGATGACTGTTGGGGTGGACGCACGATGCTCATCCGACTAGATGAACCCCGATCAAGGAGAACGGACCCCATGCCCGCATCAGAGGCATTCGAGGAAATCGTCGATAACTTCTCGCTGTTTGATGAGTGGGAAGACCGTTATCGGTATGTTATCGATCTGGGGAAAGACTTGCCTGAACTGGATGTTGCGCGCCGGACGTCTGCAACCAAGGTCGACGGTTGCGCATCTCAGGTGTGGCTGGTGCCGGACCTGCGGGTTGAAGGCGGTGATCGCCGTCTGTACTTTGAGGGCGACAGCGACGCGATGATCGTTCGGGGGCTGATCGCGGTCTTGATTACGTTGATCTCAGGCCGGTCGATCAGTGAGATCCAACAACTGGACATTCGCGCGGAACTGGCCCGGTTGCAATTGGACCAGGCACTGTCCGCGCAAAGATCAAATGGGCTGCGCGCCATGGTGGCGCGGATCGAAGAAATCGCGAACAGCAGCGCCGCGGCTTAGCGGCGATCAGGCATATGGGCTGAAGGACTGAGATGACCGACAAATTGAGTGAGCTTCTGGAAAGCCGCGACTGGCTGCTGTTGGATGGGGCCACCGGAACAAATCTGTTCGCGATGGGTCTTATGTCCGGCGATGCGCCAGAGCTTTGGAATGTCGACAGCCCCGATAAAATCCGCGCCTTGCACACAGGCTTTATCGAAGCGGGATCTGATGTCGTTCTGACGAACTCCTTTGGCGGCAGCCGGTATCGGCTGATGCTACACAACGCCCAGGATCGCGTGATCGAACTGAATGAAGCCGCCGCGCGCCTGGCGCGGGAATGCGCTGACAAAGCTGATCATCCTGTGATCGTTGCGGGATCGCTGGGCCCTACCGGCGAGATTTTGCAGCCCGTTGGCAGCCTCAGCCATGAAGACGCGGTCTCGGCCTTTCGGGAACAAATACAGGGGCTTATGTCGGGCGGTGCAGATGTCATCTGGGCCGAGACGATCTCTTCAGAAGAAGAATTCAGGGCGGCTGCAGAGGCGGCAGAGGCAGAAAGCGCACCATTCTGTGGGACACTCAGCTTTGACACGGCCGGACGCACGATGATGGGCGTCACCTCTAGCAATTTTGCATCCATCGCTGGCGGGTTGCCCAATCCGCCAATTGCCTTGGGTGCAAATTGTGGTACCGGGGCCCCGGATCTGTTGCGGACCGTGCTGGGCATCACGGGCGCTGATCCGTCCGCGACCGTAATCGCAAAGGCAAATGCCGGCATCCCCAAATATATCGACGGCAAGATCGAGTATGACGGGACGCCAGAACTGATGGCCCGTTATGCTTGCCTGGCCAGAGATTCCGGCGCGCGGCTGATCGGTGGATGCTGCGGCACCAAACCGGAGCACCTTGTTGCGATGCGTGCGGCGTTGAAGGCGCATGTTCCGGGCGAGCGTCCCAGCCTAGATCTTATCGTCGCCGATATCGGCGCGTTTTCGTCAGACAGCGACGGCACAGAACGAGGCGCTGCGGCACCAAGCGCCGGTCGGCGCGGACGGCGCGGACGCCGCGCCGGCTAATCGCCGGGCTGCTTCATTTGCATGACGCGGGCGATGACGGCGCCCGCTATTGCCCCGAAGAGGTGCGCCTCCCACGAAACCCGCACGTTATCTTGGGGTAGAACGCCCCAGATCATCCCGCCGTAGACTATGATCACCACGGCGGCACCGGCAATCGCGCGCGTGCTGCGTTCGATCACGCCCAGCGTCACCAGGAACCCGAACCACCCGAAAATTAGGCCGCTGGCGCCAACCACAGTTCCGTTGCGTGCCAGCGCCCATACCGCCAGTCCTGAGACCAACACAATCAGAACGCTGGCCTGGAAAAAGCGTTTTGGTGCAACGATCAGACCGATTACCCCCAAAAGACCGAGCGGCAGCGTATTCGCCGCCAAATGGCCAACACCGCCATGCAATAGCGGCATTAACGGCACCCCGACCAGTCCTGAGATTGATCTGGGCTGTAATCCGAACCAAATATTCAGCCGGTGACCCATCAACAGATTGATCACCTCAATGATCCAAATTGCCAGGATCAGAACGCAAATAGGCCGGAGAGCCCTGAGTAGTTCCTCGCTACGCATGAAACTTGCTGTGCCAATCGACTGTGGCCACGTCAAGGCAACTTAGAACCGGAAGGTCGTGAACGGAAAAGAAAATGCCGAATTTGTCGCACCCTGTTTAAGATGAGCGATTAAAGCGGAAAGGGTAGTCTTGCCGCAGGCTTTGCATGAGGGACCCTGCCGATGTCGGAAGAAGAAGATATCGATCTCAATGCCCTGGACGACGACGAGCTTGTCGAGCAGATGCATGACGACCTCTATGACGGTCTGAAAGAGGAAATCGAGGAAGCCGTCCACATCCTGCTGGGTCGTGGCTGGATGCCTTACGACGTCCTGACCAAGGCCCTGGTCGAGGGAATGCGCATTGTCGGTATTGATTTCCGCGATGGGATCCTCTTCGTGCCAGAGGTTTTGCTGGCAGCGAATGCCATGAAGGGCGGGATGGCCATCTTGCGGCCCTTGCTGGCGGAAACGGGCGCGCCGAAACTCGGTTCGATGGTTATCGGAACTGTAAAGGGCGATATCCACGATATCGGCAAGAACCTGGTTGCCATGATGATGGAGGGCGCAGGGTTCGACGTCCACAATATCGGCATCAACAATGCGGTTGAGGCCTACCTTGAAGCTTTGGACGAGCATCAGCCCGACATCATCGGCATGTCAGCGCTGCTAACGACGACCATGCCCTATATGAAGGTCGTGATCGACGCGATGAAGGAAAAGGGCATCCGCGACGATTATATCGTGTTGGTCGGTGGTGCGCCTCTGAACGAAGAATTCGGCAACGCGATTGGGGCCGATGCTTATTGCCGGGACGCAGCGGTCGCCGTGGAAACCGCCAAAGATCTGGTGGCCCGTAAGCACAACCGTCCTCCGATGTAAGCTCCGGGCAGGTTGATCCGCCATGCCGGACGTCCCACATTTGGTTAAATGGGAGGCGCACTGGTGAAATTGGACGATTTAGTTTTGACGATTTGCGCTGTTTTGGCAGTGCTGGTTGCAGCCGTTTATTTTATCGGCTTGATCTTCGGCGTGATCCAAACCGGCGGGCTGTTGCTGCCCGTTCTGATGGGCTTCATCGTCATTGCGGTAATCTTCGGCGTTGTGATCAGACAACGTTTGAGCAGCGATGAAGATGATCACTACGAAGAGATCGAGAGGTAGGCCGTGATTGTCGTGACGACTGAGAGTATCGCGGGACGAGAAATCGCCGAAACGATTGGCCTTGTCCGCGGATCAGTTGTCCGGGCGAAACATATCGGCTCGGATATCGTCGCGGGTCTGCGAAATATCGTCGGCGGGGAGGTCAAGGAATACGCGCAATTGCTGGCGGCGGCCCGGGAACAGGCGATGGACCGGATGGTTGAAGATGCGCGGTCGGTTGGTGCAGATGCCGTTGTCTGCGTTCGCCTTGCGACATCGACCATCACGGATGGGTCCTCGGAAGTGCTGGCTTACGGGACGGCGGTGCGGCTGACATGACGCTCACAGACCAGGATCTGACGGAGAGTGGTCATGACCTGACGGATGGGCCAGCCCAAGGCCGTGTTTTGTTACTGGCTTGCGGTGCTTTGGCACGAGAGATTCTGGCGATACGCGACCTGAATACCTGGAGCCATCTGGACCTGGCGTGCCTGCCGGCCAAACTCCACAACACGCCGCAATTCATCCCAGACCAGGTTCGGGATCGGGTGCGCAAAGCCAAGGCTGATGGTTACGAGAGGATCTTCGTTGTCTATGCCGATTGTGGAACCGGAGGACTGTTAGATGACGTCTGCCGCGAAGAGGGTGTCGAACGGATCGAAGGCCCCCATTGCTATAGTTTCTTTGACGGTAACGACGCATTCGCGGAACGGGCCGAGGCCGGTGAAATCACGGCCTTTTATCTGACCGATTTCCTGGCCCGCCAATTCGATACACTGATCTGGAAGGGCATGGGATTTGACCGGCATCCCGAACTGGTCGAACTGATGTTCGGGAATTACGAAAAGATTGTCTATCTGGCCCAAACGGATGATCCGGCCTTAGAGGCAAAGGCACAGGCCGGCGCAGAAAAGCTGGGGTTAAGCTTTGAGATGCGCCGAACCGGATATGGCGACCTGACGGCATTCCTGGGTCAAGCCGCTGAATAGTCAGCGGCGGGCGCCAGGATCAGTCTTCCACCAGACGGAGGTGACCGCGTGTCGGATTTGGCCGTTCTTCGTCATCCGTTCCAGTCCGTCCACCGGCAATAGTTTGGAAACGGGGCCGGGCTTCCGGCAGTTCGACCTCTTTGTGCTCGAACGTCCGCCCTGGGTCTGCAAAGCCTTCGATCGGGGTAGGCAGATCGATGTCGCGGACAGTGGCATTGATCGGCTCAACGCTCATCTGTTCGATCCGGAACCGCAGCAGCGACTGGCCGCGGCGGCCGTTCTTGCCGGAGAGCGGGTGCAGGCAGCCAATGACCCGATCGATCATGCCAAAATCGCTGCGCAGCGGCAGCAAGCTGATCTCCCACACGACGGCGTCGTCGGCGGCGTTGCGCAGGCGGGCATAGCCGACGCCGGGATCCTCGAGAGTTTCGGTGATAAGCGCCGTGAAGCTTTCGCGCGATCCCGTCGACATAATGGCTCGGGCGTTCATGCCGCGCAGCTCCATCCCGAAGGCATCGACAATCGCTGTGCCAGCCAGGCGGAAGCGAATGTTGCCGCGACCCAGGTTTTCCAGAATGAAGAGATTGCGCGCATCGCAGTCCATGTCGCGGGGATCGATGTCCGAACGCAGAGGCGTCTTGCGGCCTGCCCTTAGGGCATCCCAGTACGTGTAAAGACTGCGCAACTCAGAATGGATCATCTCATCACTTTTGTTAACGCGCACCGAGTTGAAGTCAATACAATCGCCGTCTCTTTGATCACCATCGCTCATCAATCTACCCCATGTGATAGCAGGTTTGTCAGCGCTTCCCAAGGCCGACCTTTCACCCGTTGGTTGAGCAAGAGCCGTGCCAGTTTCTAAACCCCGTGTTTCGTTAACCACATTTTCTTCAGACCAGTTCCACCTTGGGGCTGGTTTAGGACCTCGCCGGGCTTGCAGGACGGCACCCTGCGCCGTACAGAAACAGCCGAGGTCATCATGTCAGAAACCATCGCACGAAACGGATTGTTGCTGGTCCTGTCGTCGCCATCGGGCGCGGGCAAGTCCACGATGGCGCGGCGGTTATTGGAAGACGATGCTCAATTTCAATTGTCTGTCTCGGCGACAACCCGGCCTCCGCGGGATGGCGAAGAACACGGAAAACACTATTTTTTCCATACAGTTGATGAATTCAAAGCGATGCGTGACCGGGGTGAATTTCTGGAACACGCAAAGGTTTTCGGCAATTTTTACGCAACGCCGCAGACCCCTGTGGAAGAGGCTTTGGCCGATGGCCGGGATGTCCTGCTGGATGTCGATTGGCAGGGGGCGCAGCAACTGCGGGATTCCTCGTTAGGACGTACGGCAGTGCAGATTTTTCTGCTACCGCCATCCATCGCTGCATTGGAGTCACGTCTTAACGTTCGTGGGTTGGATAGCGAGGACGTGATCGCGACCCGAATGGCCAAGGCAAAATCTGAGATCAGCCATTGGGCGGAATATGATTACGTCCTGATTAATGACAATTTAGAGTCCTGCTATTCTCAGATCAGGACAATTGTTAACGCCGAAAGGTTAAGACGTGATCGCCAACGAGGTTTGCGCGATCACGTTGATCGCTTGAATCGCGAATTCAGTAGTAAAGATCTGGACGAGTAGAGGGAAACCGCATGCCGCTTTATCGATTGGACGGGGTGGGGCCGCAGATCCCGGCATCCGGCAACTTTTTCGTAGCCCCAGGCGCGCAGGTGATCGGTGATGTGCGGATGGATGAAAACTCCAGCATCTGGTTCAATGCCGTGCTGCGCGCCGATAACGAGCCAATCGTGTTAGGAGCTGGTTCGAACATTCAGGACGGCTGCGTCTGCCACGTGGACCCTGGCTTTCCCCTGACAATCGGATCCAACGTCACCGTGGGGCACATGGCCTTGCTGCACGGATGCACGATCGGCGACGGTAGCCTGGTCGGCATGGGCGCTGTGATCCTGAACGGTGCCAAGATTGGGAAAGACTGCCTGATCGGCGCAAACGCTTTGATCACTGAAGGCAAAGAGATCCCGGACCGGTCGCTGGTTATGGGGCAGCCTGGTAAGATTATCAGAACCCTGGACGATGATGCGGTCGCAGGCGTTCACGTCGCAGCAGAACATTATCGGCAGCGGCAAGCCCAGTATAATGCCGGTTTGACCCTGATAGATCCGTCCTGAAGATCAGCCCTATCGGACTGTCATTGTAAGCCGTGGACCTTCGGCTTGGACGTCCAATGTCAGGCCCATTTCCTGGGCGGATAACGCGGTTAGCGGGAACTCAACCATTCTGGCCGGAACCTCGGCGGCCAGCGCGAGATCGTAGTGTCGTGTCAGGTCATTGTTGATCGGCGCGCCTTCGCCAGTTTCGACAGTCACGGTGATCGGGGCAGTCTGATCTGTCCCGGTTTCGATCAGAACGACGCCCCGCATTGCGACGGCGAGCTTTGCGCAAAGCAGCATCTGAAACAAAAGCCGGGCCTCTGACCTGGTCAGAGCCGGGCCATCGAGATCTGACCACTCCACGACCACACGCGGCGTCGTGATCAACCTGGATGCCATATCGTATAGAGTGGATCGTGCAATTGCGGTTGCTTCAGGATCGGAGGCGCCGAAAGCAATGCGGTAGAACTGCAGCAAGCTGGAGGCACGATCGGCGCTTTGACTAATCATCCCCAGTTCGTCCTGGACGTCGCCGCCGCCGATTTCGCGGATCAGGTCTACACCGTTCACTATCGCCCCGATCGGGCTAACAAGGTCATGGCAAATTCTAGATGCAATCGTTGCCGAAAGATCTACACTGGTCATGGATGCATCCTTGGAGATTTGGCTCTCTACGAGCATATTATCATTCATGATCTATGGCCTTGAAGTCGGAGCAATCGTGCGAATGCGTTCACAACCCGATTGGGGTAGTGGCCAAGTGCAATCGATTGTGAATGACCGGGTAACTGTCAATTTTGAACATCGCGGAAAAGTTGTCCTTATAGACCAGGCGGATACGTTGGAGTTGCTATCCAGCGACAATGCTTAACAATTCGTTAACTTCATTAATAAGATAGTCATAGATGAGTGTCGTCAAGCGCATGGCGAACGCCATAAAGTATCAATAAAGTTGCCTGCGAGGGACAATGCACATAGTGTCCGCCGGCGCGTGCGGTGCCAAACCGGTCCTGGCTGCGACCGTTATGAATTGGCAGGGGGAAGATCTGGATGCGCATCGAAGCAGGGCGCTTTACAGTGAAGTTAGCCGAATGTGACGGCGACGTAGAAGCTGCACAGCGCCTGCGCTATCGTGTTTTCGTTGAAGAAATGGGAGCACATGCGTCCGAGGCCGATAAGGCAAGCCGCCGCGAATGCGACGACTTCGATCCCTACTTCGAGCATCTGCTGCTGGTCGACAACGAATCCGAAAATCCGGACGTCGAAAGAGGGGTGGTTGGTGTCTACCGTTTGATGCGCGGGGACCGTGCCCGCGACGGCATAGGGTTCTACGGACAGCACGAATACGACCTTACAAAGCTGGTTAACTATCCGCGGCAAACACTTGAACTTGGTAGATCTTGCGTTGACGGCGATCACCGCGGCGGGGCCGGAATGCATCTGCTTTGGACGGGATTGGGCGACTATGTCGCGAAGAATGACGTCTCCATCATGTTCGGCGTTGCAAGTTTTCACGGATCTGACCCCGATCCCTTGGCTCAGGCGCTGAGTTATCTGCATCACAACCACCTTGCCCCGGAAGACCTTCGCGTCAGGACGGTGGCAGAACACTTTGTGGCAATGGATTTGATCCCTGCCGACGACGTTGAAAAAATCGAGGCGATGCGCCAAATTCCAGCATTGATAAAGGCCTATATCCGACTGGGTGGGTTTGTCGGAGAAGGGGCCTATGTCGACCACGACTTCAACACGGTCGATGTGTGTCTGCTGATGGATACGTCCCGCATGGTTCAGCGGTATCGGTCCTTTTACTCGCGCAAGCGCGGCGGCTCCGTCGATCGTATTCTGGGCTGAGGACGCCGGATCACGGCATGACGACATGGAACGCTGAAGATGCGCCGCATCTGGGTCCCCTGAATTTTTGGGAAAAGATCCGGGGGACGGTTCGGATAACTCTTTTAGTCTTGGCCACCGGCCTGGCGGTTGGCTTGTTTTTGCTGGGGCGCGGTCTGCGGGCTGTGTTCGGGGACTGGATTGTCTTTCATTTCGGCGTGGCACGTGCATGGGCAAGGACGTGCCTTTGGTTGGCAGGCCTGAGACTTGTGGTGGTTGGGACACCTATCCCACAAGGCATTCTGGCGGCGAACCACTCTTCCTGGCTGGATATTCTGGCGTTGCGGGCGGTGACGCTGATTTATTTCGTGTCGAAGGCGGAAGTGGCGAACTGGCCGGGGGTCGGGTTCATCACCAGGATCACGGGAACGGTTTTCATCGAACGCCGCCGCAGCCATGCAAAACAACAGGAAGCCATGCTGCGGGACCGCATCCAGCAGCATCAGCTTCTATGCATGTTTCCGGAAGGCACTTCGACCGATGGGTTGCGCGTGTTGGATTTTAAAACCTCGTTGTTTTCGGCACTGTTCGAAGACGGAAAAGGTGCTGAGATCCAGGCCCAGCCAGTCACTTTACGTTATTACCCAGAGGACCAAGCCGGTTTGCCGGACAGCTTCTATGGGTGGTGGGGTGAGATGGGCTTCGAGGCGCATATTTGGGATGTTGTGACCAGATCGCGGAACGGCGCCGTTAAGGTCATTTTTCACCCGCCTGTTCTGGCGTCGGAGTTCGAGGATCGAAAGCTTCTGACGGACCATTGTCATCGGTCCGTAGCGCAAGGCATGCAGACCGGGCGGATCGCCGAAATCGCGGCTCCGCCGGGCAAGGGGAAATCATGAGCGAACAGCCTGATGATGGTGTGAGGACGGGCTATGGTGAGCATCCCCCGGAAATGACACTGGCGGTTTCGCCGGAAGAAGAGATTACGAAACGAGAAGAACTGACAAGTTGGCTGCAGGATCACGGCGTTGAGGAAGTGGAATGCGCCACGCCCGATTTTGCCGGGATTGGTCGGGGCAAGGTCATGCCCGCGGCAAAGTTTGCGCAGTTCAATCCGGTTTATCTGCCGACATCGCTGTTCTTTTTGACGATCACCGGCTCTTACCCCGAGATCGAAAACTTCCGGGCCTATGATACGGATTCGGATCTGATGCTGCGCCCGGATCTGTCGACAACCCGTTCTGTTCCTTGGGCGACGGACCCATCGGTGCAGGTGATCCACGATGCTTGCGATCGGCGTGGACGGTTGATCGAATACGCGCCTCGCTCGGTTCTGCGTCGGGTCCTGTCACTTTATGCAAAGAAGGGCTGGGAGCCGATTATTGCACCGGAATTGGAGTTTTATCTGACCAAGCCGAATGCCGACCCGGATCAGCCATTGGAGCCGCCAGTGGGCCGGTCAGGCAGGGTCAGCGCGCAAAGTCAGGCCTATTCACTGGCTGCGACGGACGAGTTCGACCGCGTGATCGAGCATATCTATGAATATTCGGCGGCCCAAGGTTTGGAGATCGATACGATCATCCAGGAAGCAGGTGCTGCTCAGCTAGAGATCAACCTGAACCATGGCCCGCCGCTGGAACTGGCGGATCAGGTATTCGTCTTCAAAAGGACAATTCGCGAGGCCGCACTGCGCTGTGGGTGTTATGCGACGTTTATGGCGAAACCTATGGCACAACAGCCGGGCTCGGCCATGCGCATCCACCAAAGCGTCGTGACGCAGAAAACCGGGAAAAACATTTTCTCGAAGAAAGATGGTGAACCATCAGACCGCTTCTATCATTTTATCGGAGGACAACAGGCCTATTTCCGGGCGGCAACCGCCTTGGTGGCGCCCTATGTGAATTCTTACCGTCGCCTTGTTCCGCACCTGACTGCACCGATTAATCTAGACTGGGGGCAGGACAACCGGACGACGGGTTTTCGTGTGCCGATTGCCCCACCCGAGGCGCGCCGTGTTGAGAACCGCGTGGTCGGGGCTGATGCGAACCCTTATCTGGCCATAGCTGCCTGCCTGGCCAGCGGCTATCTGGGCATGATGGAGAAAATCGACCCGCGCGAAGCCGTTCAAAGCTACAGCTATGATCGTCCGCGCGAATTACCCCATGGCTTGTTGGAGGCGGTCGAAGAACTGAAGGCTTGCGAACCTCTGCAAGAGGTTCTGGGAAAGCGCTTTGTCAGGCTCTACACGGCCGTCAAACAGCAAGAGTTTGACGAGTTTATGCGTGTCATCAGCCCGTGGGAACGCCAGCATCTTTTACTGAACGTTTGATATCGCTCGGCCAGGCCGGTCAATCCTCTAACGCCTCGGCGTATTGGCGAAGCACCGCGACCGCGTTTTCAGGTGATTGCCACAAGGCGACATCCGGCACGACAAAGTCGGTGTATGGGGAGAGACGCTTGGCATCTTCGGGCCGAACGGCCCCCTCGGCGACCACTGGTGTTTCGATCATTTCTGCCCACCACTGAAACAGGTCATCGTCTGCACGTTCGTCGCTTCCCAAAGCGCCGACATCTCCGATTGGGCCTAAACAGATATAGTCCGCGCCGGTATCAGCCAGAACCATGCCATCGTGCCGCGAGGTCCCAACATAGGCGCCGACGATGCGGTCCTTTCCCAACGCTTTGCGAACCTTTCCCATCGATGTCCGCGTAGACGCCAGATGCACACCGTCCAGTCCTAAAGGTTCGACCAGACGGTAGTGGTCGGTGATGACAAGGGGGACATCCGAATTATGGCAGATTGGCAGCAGGTGATTCACCGCCAGGGTCCAGCGATCTTCATCGGTTTGGTCGGCCAGGGCAAGTCGAACGCAGGCGACCGGAACTTCGGACAACACGTCCGCCAAGACAGGTGCAAAGCCGTTCGGGTCCAGCGTTGCCGGTGTTACAAGATAAAGCCGCGGGGCGGTTTCGTCCGACACGAAGTTAGGACTCGCTCGGCCGAATTGTCATCGCAGCGCCGTCGAATTGCGGATCGGGCGTTGACTGCGTCATACTGTGATCGGTGACGCCGGTCGTTGCCGTGCTGCGCCCGCCGACCGGACGGCCAACCTGGTCTTCGAAGGCTTTGGCATGGGTATTCAGCACTTCCAGGAACTTGGCAAAATCCTGTTCGCGCATAACCACATCGGCAACATCTTCAGCATCGCCAACGACAAGGTCATTGCCCTTAGTGCGCATCGGCTGATCCCTGAGGGTGAAGCCGACCATCCCACCTTGAATCATGAAATTGGCCATGGAGTTTACGAAAAGTCTGGGCATCCGATCCTCTTAGGGGTCAACAGCCGCGCGGGCCTGCGCCGGGCGGCTTCATCCATCATAGGGCCGACATTGCGTGCAAAACTGGACACATTGTCGACTTGGGCGAAATGACGCTTTAGCGCCGGGGTCATTGCGGCTTCAACCACATTTGGAACTTTGTTCGGGTCGTCGAAATGCAACCAAATATAGGCCATGGGTTCGCCGCGCCGCAGCACCCAGTCCTTGCCGTCATCCTGCCATTCCAGAACGGCGTTCAATGGTCTCGGCCAGGATCTGAGAGGGAACCGGCCGGACACCAAGGGGCCGGGCCAATCCCGAAATGCAGGTGAAAAGAACGGCGCGGACAAGTGTATGGCGCAATCTTCCTCGCAGATCATGATCAGGTTCATAGAGATCTGGATCGCCGGAAGCTCTGTTGTGCGCTGCGCACCGGGCTCGATTGGCACCGTCAATCCTTGGAAGGCTTGTTGGCTGATACCGCCGGGCTCCGGCACTAGGCCAAACCGGGCAGGGCCCTGGTTTTTGGGCGTCTTGCGTACCCGAGCGTTGTAGGGACACAGCACTTGCAGAACGCGGCCTTCAAAACCAGGAACATCGATTGGTTCCGGCGGGATGAACGCCAAGGCCCCTTGCGGCGAGGTTACCCGCCAACCGACGTCGACAGGAATAGTTTCAGTCACGCGCTAGCCTCCGCCTCTTCCAGCGGAACCAACAGACGTTCGGGGCGGCGGTCTTTGGCTTTATCCATCACATCGCCAATTTCCAGCGTCAGGTGGTGGATGCTGTCCATGCCGCGGCGGAACTCGTCCAATTCGTCCGTAAGCGCGGCCTCGACCAGGCGGGGCCGTTTTTCAGGATGGTTGAATTCGCACATGAAATAGCAAAGTGGCTCGCCCTGGCGGATCGATAATTCTTGGCCAATGTCTTCCCATTCAAAGGACCATTTCAAATCCTGCGGCCACCAGGTCACCGGAAAACGGCTGGCAACCATCGATCCCGGCCATCGGCGCATCGCGGGCATCAGAAAGGGTGGCAGCTGCGCTAGGATGCAAGGTTCATCGGTCACAAGGAAGATCGGCAGATCAATTTCGATCAGGGGCTTCTTGGGATGGCGCCATCGGTCCGGAGCCTCCATGCGCAGCATTTTGCCAAGCACATCAGGCTGCGCAAAGGTTCCTTGTGGATTGACGTTCAAAACCGGCTGATTGTTTTCTACCGCAACAGTCATTCGAATGCCGATTGGTGCCGGCATTTCGATAAGCTGCCGTTCCATTGCATTCACAGCAGGGCAGTTCTGAATCGCCCGGATATTCAGAGGCCTATCGCGCTGCGAAAACACCGTGCGGGGCGGCTGAAAAGCGAACCCACCGGATGGGTCCTTCAGACAATACCCGACATCGCAGTGCTGGGTGTTGGTGAACATCTTACGCCCTGGCTGCTCTTTTTATCAGCCTCTAGCACGGCTCTGAGGGAAGGGCCAGAGCTTCGCGGACCAAGCGCTTGCATCACCCTGCAGGGCGCGGCGTGGGACGCCAATCTTCCGGGGCCATTTCGAAACCATCGAATTCGAAGCCCGGCGAGACCGTGCATCCCATCAGCGACCATTGGCCAAGGGTGGTTGCCGTCTGCCACCAGTTCGGAGGGATGATGAACTGCGGCCGCTGGGCTAGACCGATCTCTGGCCCCAAGTGCAGTGACTGGGCGTCATGACCATTGGGTGACACAGTCATCGACAATGGTGCGCCAGCATACCAATGCCAGATCTCCGTTGAATCGATGCGGTGCCAATGGGAAAATTGATCGGCCTCCAACAGGTAGTAAATCGCCGTTCCGGTGGCGCGCTGCTCTGGCCCAGCTTCAGCACGCCAGGTCTCTTTGTACCAACCGCCTTCCGGGTGCGGTGCAAGATCCAAGGTTCGGATGATCGACTTTGCAGATTGCATATTTTCAAGATTTGTCAGTGTTTTACTGGGGTATTTGGATATGTCTTATCGCTGGTGATAGTTGCGGTGTTGCAGTACATTCCCCATATCACAGATGTGTGAAAGAGGGAGGTATCGATGGGTGGATTTCTTTTCGTTCTGGGCATCATCCTGATCCTGATAGCGCTGCTATCACGGCTATTCTTGCCCGCGAAAGCAGGTTTCCTGAAGTGGGTCTTCGGGTTTTTTGGATCGATCAGCGTCATTTCAGGCATCTTTCTGGGGGCATTCTTCTACGCCGAGCCAGGCTTCAAGTATCACGTCCGCACGATCTTCGGCGAAGAAAAAATGGTGCGCGATGTGGGGTATAACACGCATTGGTGGGGCAGGGTGAACGCCTGGAAAAACGCTATGTCGGTGCAATCGACACGGGGCGGTGCCGGCAGCTTGTCAGCAGAGTTCGAAGGCAAGGCGATGAGCGCAAATATGCCGCCGCAAACCTTGGTCTTCTTGGATCAGGTGGATGCTGCTGTGACTGCGACGGCCCGCTTCCAGTTGCCAGAGACAGAAGAGGACTTCCTGCGCATGGCGCGGCAGTTCAGAACGCCAGACAATTTGCTTAGGACCGAGCTTATTCCTGCATTTCAGGAAACTCTGGGGGCGTCGGCGTCGCTGATGGCGGCCGAAGAGTACTTCTCTGGCGGACGGACAGAGTTTAACACCGAGTTCCAGAACCAGATGCAGAACGGGATCTATCTGGTCAAACGCAAAGAAGTGATACGCCAAGTGACCCGAACGCAGACCGGTTCGGCGAATGTTGCGCTTGGGCAGGAACAACAGGAGTTCGGCGACGATCAACAAGTGGTGTTCGTGGTTGAGAAACTGGTCGATGAAACCGGCCAGCCACGCCGCAAGAAGCAGAACTTTACGAAGTTTGGAATTTCCGTGGTGTCTGCGCGCGTTACAAACGTTGATCCGAACCAGCGCTTTAAAAGCAGGATGGAACAGAAACAGGATGCAGCGGCTGCGCGGTCCGTGGCCCGCGAACAGCGGATCCAGGAAGAAGAGCAGCGGCTGCTGGCGATTTCCAAAGGTGAGCGCGAAGTGGCCGAACGTCAGGCCCAGGCCAAGGTGATCCAGATTGAACGTACGACGCAGGCTGAAACTGAAAAACAGCTTGCGATCACAGCGGCGCAGCAACGCCGTGATCAGGCCCGCATCGAAAAAGAACGGGCTGAGATTTTGCTGGAAACTGCACGGATCGACTCGGAATCCAAGCGTGTCGCGGCCGATGCGGAAGCCTATGCCAAGCAAGAGATTTTAAAGGCTGACAATGCGCTGGCGCAGAAGCTGGATGCCGAGATCAAGATCCAAGAGCTTTGGGCGGCGGCGTATGCGCAGCGCCGGGTGCCCCAATATGTGTTCGGTGGCGGCGGAGGCGGTGGTGGTCCGCTGGCGGGCGGTCCGCCGACCGGCGCCGATGGTGAAACGCGCCTGTTGCAGCAATTGCTGACAATGGAATATGCGAAGCGCCTTGATTACGATCGAACGCTTGGCGAGACAAAGCAAATTGGAGGGCAGTAACCCTCCGACCTGGCAGAAGGGCGCGCGCCGTCGGGCGCGCCTTTTCTTATTCTGGCGGATTAGCTGGCGTCACTGAGATCCAGGCCCAGAACGTCAAAGCGCCGAAGACAAAAATAAGGCCGAAGCCCAGAGGTCCGGTGCAACATGCATGACTTTCCTGCACGAACCAGGCTCCGACAACCAGCGCCAGAACTGCCAGAATCGTCAAAACCCCAGAGCCTGAGAACCAGATCAGGTGGCGCTTGGCTTGCGACAACAGAACCGTCATGCCGGTCAGCACGGCCCCAATGAAGATGGCCCAGGATCCGGTCAGAGAAATCCACGATCCAACACCGCCAACCCAGGGATCGACCCATGTTGTGTTCAGCACCAAAGCGACGGCTTCCAATTGAGATTCACCGATCTTGCCGGATTCTTGAAACTCATTGACGATTTCAATGGTTCGGCCCAAGCCGATTCCGCCAATGGAATCCAGTGCTGTGTAGTAGACGGCAAAGATGAAAATCGCAGCCCGCGCCGCCCATGAAACAATGGCCAAGAACAGGCCACGTCCGGGAATACTGTCGGCTTGAGATGCCGTAAGGATCAATCCCACTGCAATCATGCAAACCGTTGGTGTCTGGATCATGTGCAACCAGAACCACCAGTCCGGGCCGAAGTAGCCCAACGCGTGGTGACCATCCGTGTGGCTATGCCCCGTTCTGAGATATTCGAACATTCCCGGCGATTTGGTGAACGCAGCGGGATGAAACAGTTCGATGATCACCAGGATAGGCGGTGCAACGATCAGGCAAAGTATCCACAGAAAGCGATATTCCCGTATTTGAGGCATGGTGAAGAACTCCTGCTAAAATCGGTGCGATGATAGCAGGATTGCTGGAACCACCAAAGGAGCGCACGTTTCGCGCGCGACGCATTCCGTTCAACGGACTTGGTAATCAGCTCCAGGCGACGGCAGTACCGACGACGATCATGGCGCCGCCGACGATCTCTCTCCAGGTGAAGGTTTCATTGAACAACACCGCTGACGCAGTGGCGACAACGATCACCTCGATACCCAGGATCAGAACATAGACCATTCCGATCCGTTCGACCTGCAGCGCGTTAATTTCGAAAGCAACTCCGATGCCCATCAACAAGGCAACCAGAGACAGGATCAACATAGGTGGCAATTGCCCCCAATACTTCATCACGATCATTGCAGCGGCGTAAACCACTGCCGATCCGACGATGAAAACCCAAAGGCCTATTGCAGGCTCGTCAGTCGGCGGTAGTTGGTCTTGGACGTGATCGAAAGCCATTCGAAGTCCCTCCCATTTCTCGCAAGGGAAGGATTACGGCTTTCAAGAGGCTTTGGCTGTATCAGTAGATACAACTTAAAGGAAAAATGGCGCGCAGGACTGCGCGCCATGATTTAGGATGGCCGACATTCAGGCCGTGACTGTTCGGCGCCAGATCAGCCGGCGATCGAAGCCTGGTAGATGCTGTCGATGGAACCGCCGAGCATCGCGTCAAAATCTACATCTGACTGCTGTGCTGACAATCCCTCGGTCAGCGCGCGTGAGAAGCTTGCGATCATACCGGTGTTCTCAGAAAGACGGCGGTTCGCTTCATCGCGGCTATAGCCGCCGGACAGCGCCACAACCCGGACGATGCGGGGGTGCTGGATCAGCGGCGTGTAGAGATTGGCGGTCTCTGGGAGCGTTAGCTTCAGCATAACGTCACGACCTTCCGGCAGCGCATCCAGTTGGCCTTTAATCTCGGCAAGCAGAATATTCTCAGCCTCGGCCTTGTCGGCAATCGAGATGGTGACTTCCGGTTCGATGATAGGGACGAGGCCATGATCCAGAATTGTTGCGCCCACTTCGAATTGTTGGGCAACGTTCGCTGCGATACCGGTTGGATTGGGTGCATCGATGACAGACCGCATTTTCGTTCCGAAAATCCCGGCGGAATTCGCCCGATCCAGCAGTGCTTCGAGATCCGGCATCGGTTTCATCAAACGGGCACCGTCAGTCTCATCAGCCAAGCCCTTGTCCACCTTCAGGAACGGAACGACCCCGCGATCCTCCCAAAGGTATTCGGCCGCTGGGCGTCCGTTGATCTGGCGGTCCATGGTCATTTCAAAGAGGATCGCTGCGATAACCTTTTCGCCGGTGAACGCAGGAGAGTTAACAATACGGCTGCGCATCTGATGCATTAGGTCGAACATCTCGGCTTCCGACCCATAAGCGTCTTCCTCGATCCCATAAAGCCGAAGCGCTTTTGGGGTCGAGCCCCCTGACTGGTCGAGCGCGGCTACAAAACCCTTGCCATCGGTCATCTGCGCTTTCTGCGCTGTCTTTGTCATACGGGAACTCCTAATCTGTGCTCTCAGCCTTAACAGCCTTGATGGGTGCGTTACCCGAGGGGAACGAACATCGTCAAGGACCTTCGCAGAGCGGGAATAATGGCTGGTAAAAAGACGCGCGCCGCACGCGACGCGCGTCCGGAACGAAGCTGCTGGCTACTGTACTCTCGCCGCCATCGTGGCGCCCAGCCCACCTTCAGTCCAAACCCGCAGGGCGTCGCTTGCGGCTCTGCTGGCGGTCTTTTGCCAGGTCGCTTGATCCAATGCGTTGAACCGGCGATCCATGCGATCCCGTAAAGATGCCGCTGCACGGTCGCCCGCAGCAGCACCCAGCGTTGCCAGCGCATAAGCGACTTCATAGTCGCGCGGCATGTTGCGTCCCACGGATGCTGCGTTGGCAAGCTTGCGCAGTGTCGTGATGTCACCGTCCGCGATTGCCTGATTGAATTGGGCTTCGGTATCGGTTCCACCCGGCCATGCGTTCGACACCTCTTTTTGGATCGCCAACGCTTCTTCGAGGGAAAGATCCAACTCCAGGTTGTCGGCTGCGCTCATTGCGCTGCTTTCCCCCTGGGCCATCGCAATCAACGCCATTTCATAACCGATCTTATGCTCGCCGAAGTCACCGGCTGCGCCGGCCACTAGGGCCGCTGCCTCGCCATTCCAGTTTCGGGCCAGCGGGATCAGTAACTGACCGCCGTCTTCAATAGACCGCGGTGCGCCGATGCCGGTCAGCAATGCACGGCCGATCTTCATCCGTGCCGCGTCGTCAGGGTTTGCACCATCCGCCAAGGCCGAAGCCATTTCGGCAGGGGGGATGATCGCCCGCAGTGCGTTCGGCGTTGATGAAACATTTGGTTTCAGCGCTGCGACCATGTTCGAAGGGCTGTCGAAAATACTTTCATCCAGCCAGACGCCTTCTTCCGGGGCTGCCGTAACAACGATGCGGTTCTTTTCCGCCAGGAACCGGGCGAGTTCGGCAGAAAGGCTTTCAACAAAAGCGCTTTCATCCGGTGTCGGCTGGCGCGTACCACCTTCGGTGAAAGCTTGACCGACAATCGCCTGTGCCATTTGCGGCACTGCGTTCAGATCGCCGATTTGTGCAGCAATCATCGGTTCCACCCGCTCGAACACGCCCTTGTTTTCGATGCTAATTTCCGCTTCTGAAAGCTGCGCCACGGGAACTGGTTCGTCGCCGCCATCAAATGGCACGCGGAACCAAAGATAGGAAAAGGCCGCAGAAATCGAGACATCCGCGGCATCGGCCACAGACGCATTAATCGTTACGTCTGCAGAAGAGTCGGGCAGGTTGTAGCCGACGCTGAGAGATACATTCTCTGCCGTCAGCCCGTCATAGCCGAAGCTGCCCAACATGCCTGCGACGTCAGGGTCAAAGCAGGCCGGCGTCGCGGACACACCGCTGAATTCATAGGTTGTTTGGACCGTTTCAAAACTGAGGACATCGCCTGAAGACGCGCGGTCGATCGTCACCTCGCAGAGTGCGTCCGGATCGTATGGCAGCTCTGGATACAACGTCATGCCGGTGATCACCAACTGATTGGTGCCTGGCTCGACCGTCAGTTGGTCATAGGTGACGTCGACGAACGTCCGCAAAACGATCAACGCATAATGGCCGCCGAGCCTTTGGAGCAATGCATAGAGAGATGCGGCATCTGAGGGCGCTTGTGCCATGGCGGGTGCAGTCAACGCACCGATTGCTGTTGCCGAGGCAACAGTGAACGGAATCAGGAATTTCATGAAGTCGCTCCTCACATGTTGTTTGAAAGCAGTTTATCACGATTCTACGGCATCAATGTGCAACCATTCGAAAATTGGATTGCAGAGTTCGAATTGCCGCAGTTCGGCTATGGACCTGGCGTTAATCTAGGCCTTCGACAATGCCGCGACGCCGGGAAGAGTTTTGCCCTCCAACCATTCCAAGAATGCCCCGCCCGCGGTCGAAACATAGGAAAATCTATCGGCTGCGCCTGAGCCGTTCAGGGCTGCGACTGTATCGCCGCCTCCGGCGACGGACAACAGTGCGCCTGCCTCAGTCAGGTCCGCCGCCTTGGTCGCTGCCGCATCGGTTGCAGCATTGAATGGTTCGATCTCGAATGCGCCAAGCGGGCCATTCCAAACGATCGTTTTTGCGGTTTCAAACCGGGCGCAAATATCCGCGACCGATGCAGGGCCGGCATCCAGGATCATGGCGTCTGCAGGGCAGGCGTCTGCGGCCACAGTTGCCGATGCGGCGCCCGCCTTGAATTCCCTAGCGACGACCACATCCGATGGCAGGACCAGTTGGCAACGCGCGCGTTCCGCTTTGGCGATTATATCGCGCGCAGTGTCAGCTAAGTCATGTTCACAGAGAGACTTGCCCACATCAAATCCCTGGGCTGCCAAGAACGTGTTGGCCATGCCGCCGCCGATGACGATTTGATCGACCTTGCTGATCAGGTTGCCTAGCAAATCAAGCTTCGTCGATACTTTCGCACCGCCGACAATTGCAATGACAGGACGATCGGGTTCGGAAAGGGCTTTGTCCAATGCCTCCAGTTCTGCCTGCATCAATCTACCCGCGGCAGATGGAAGACGTTGTGCGACCCCTTCGGTCGAAGCGTGTGCACGGTGGGCCGCTGAAAACGCATCGTTGACATAGAGGTCGCCATGACGGGCCAGGGCATCTGCGAAGTCGGGATCGTTCTTTTCCTCGCCAGGATGAAAACGAGTGTTTTCCAGCAACAACACGGTTCCCTGCGGCATCTCATCGACCCCGCGATCTGCCATCGGACCAATGCAATCCGGGGCAAAACGCACTTGCAGATCCAGCACTTCGGACAGGGGTTCGATCAACCGGCCCAATGTCATTTCGGCATTCACCTGGCCTTTCGGACGTCCGAAATGTGCCAGCAGGATTGGCTTGCCGCCTTTGTCGACGATTTCACGGACGGTAGGCCTGATCGCTTCCATCCGTGTCGCATCCGTTACCTTGCCATTGGCCATGGGAACGTTGATGTCGACGCGGACAAGAACGTTCTTTTCCATCAAGTCCAGATCGTCGAGGGTGCTGAATCCCATTGCGTTGCCTTACTGATTTATCAGGTTCTCAATTTCGCTGGCGCCTGTGAAGAACTTGAAAAAGCCGATCATCGACCCGACCGAATTTGGCGCCAGAACAAAATACGCGATGATGACAAGCACCATCGCGCCAACGCCCCAAAGGGCTAGCTTTTGCGCCCTTGGCGACGGTTCATTGTCCTCGATCAGAGCATTTTACCCATTGCAACGGCTGTATCGGACATGCGGTTCGAGAAGCCCCATTCGTTATCATACCATGTCAGGATCGAACACATCGTGCCATCCATCACCTTGGTCTGATCCGTATGGAAGATCGACGAATGCGGATCATGGTTGAAGTCCATGCTGACCAATTTCAGGTCCGTATAGCCCAAAATACCGTTCAGCGGCCCGTTGCCATCGGCGGCTTCGCGGACTGCGTCGTTGATCTCATCCGCTGTGGTTTCACGCTTGGCGATGAACTTCAGATCAACGACCGAAACATTCGGGGTCGGCACACGGATTGCGAAACCGTCCAGCTTGCCGTTCAGTTCCGGCATCACCAGGCCAACTGCCTTCGCAGCTCCGGTCGAGGTTGGGATCATATTCATCGCAGCAGCACGGCTGCGGTAGAGATCCTTATGCATCGTGTCCAGCGTCGGCTGATCCCCGGTATAGGAGTGGATCGTTGTCATAATCCCTTTTTCGATACCGATCTTGTCGTGCAGAACCTTGGCGGCAGGGGCCAGGCAGTTCGTTGTGCAAGACGCGTTCGAGACGACCATGTCATCAGCAGTCAGGGTATCGTCATTCACGCCGTAAACGATGGTCTTGTCCGCGCCGCCTGCAGGGGCAGATACCAGCACCCGCTTCGACCCGTTTTCCAGATGCATCGAGGCCTTTTCTTTATCGGCGAAGATCCCGGTGCATTCCATGGCGATGTCGACATCGCCCCAGGGCAGAGCTTTGGGGTCACGTTCGGCGGTGACCTTGATCGGGCCGCGGCCTACATCGATCGAGTCTGCGCCGACGGTCACCGTGCCAGGGAAACGACCATGGACACTGTCATGGCGCATCAAGTGAGCGTTGGTTTCCACCGGGCCCAAATCGTTGATGGCGACGACCTCGATATCGGTACGACCGCTTTCGATGATTGCACGCAACACATTACGTCCGATCCGTCCGAAGCCATTGATGCCGACTTTGACCGCCATGGTACTCTCCTTAAATCTGGAAACGAGGGGCGTATGCCCGTTGCGCGGGCTTTAGCCAGCCGAGGTTGAAAGATCAATAATACATTGCGATGCTTACTGCCGCACATGGACAGGAGACCTCAATGATCATCGTAACCGGGGAATTTGAACTGCCAGCGGATGGCGTGGATGCGGCGAAGGTCGCCGCCGGTGAGATGATGCGAGAGACCGCGAAAGAGGACGGGTGCATCCATTACCGTTTTTATCAAGACGTCGAGGTCCCAACGACCTTCCGGGTCTATGAAGAATGGGAATCTGAGGCGCATTTGAAAGCCCATTTCGACACACCCCACATGGCGGTGTTTCGTGCAGCATTGGGCGAGATTGGACTGATCTCACGTAAAGTGAAGATGATCGAAGCTGGATCGGTAACCGATCTCTGACGTGATGAATGCTGGGTTATCACGCTTGGGATTGCGCTGAGACGCGTTTCTTAGTGCAGTCAGATTTCCTTGGGAACCAGCACTATGACCGAGCCATTACACATAACTGATCACGGCGACGGTATATCCGTCCTAAATTTGTCCCGCGCGCCTGTAAACGCGCTGAACCCAGCTTTTATGAGTCAGATAGAGCGGGATTTAGACCGCTTGAGTTCGGACCCCTTGGTTCGGGCCTTGGTTCTGGCCAGCCCGTTCAAGGTCTTCTCTGCGGGTTTGGATCTGAGGGAGATGATCGACTACGGACCAGAGGAAGAGACGGCCATTGTCGATGCTTTGAACCGCACATTCCTCGCGTTGTATGAATTTCCGAAGCCCTTAGTCGCCGCGGTAAACGGCGCCGCCATTGCCGGTGGCTTGTTCTTTGCCTTGGCGGCGGATCACACGGTTGCGGTTGAAAGTTCGAAGTTCGGCTTATCCGAGGTACGCGTCGGCGCGTCTTTCCCGGTGAGTCCCCTGGAAATTGCCCGGGCTGAATTGACCCCGGCAGGCTTGCGAACCTTAATGCTGCGCGGCCGTCCAGTAGGGGCAGAACGCGCGATGGATTTTGGTGTTGTCGATGAAATTGTCGAGGCAGAGGATCTCTTGGACCGGGCGACGGATGCCGCGCATGACTTGGCCGCTGCTCCGGCGGCCACTTACGCCGCCATCAAACGCCAGATCCGGGGCGATACCATCGACCGGATGCGGCTGGCCGTGGCCGAAGGAAGTGATCCAACCAGGGCAGGGTGGTTCACCGAAGAAACCCGCGCTGCGATGGCCGCGGTGCTGGCGCGGTAACTGAAGCGTAGGGCGGGTTTCAGCCCGCCCCTCGACGTCTAAAGCAAACCTCGAACTTTTTCCGCCACTGCTTCAGATGTGATCCCGAAATGGTCGAACAAGGTTGCGGCAGGCGCTGACGCGCCGAAGCCATTCATTCCAACAAAACCTGCTTTTTTGGCATTGCCGCGCTCGCCCAACAGCCATTGATCCCAGCCGAGTTGCACCGCGGCCTCAACAGCGACACGAACGGGGCCGGAGGGCAGAACGCGCTTGCGATAGGCCTCGGTCTGTGTTGCGAAGGCCTCCCAGCACGGCATAGATACAACGCGTGTACCGATGCCTTCGGCTTCCAGCACATCTTTGGCGGCCATGGCAACGCTAACTTCTGAGCCCGTTGCCATTAGAATGGCCCGGCGCTTTGCAACCGCCTCGGCAAGGATATAGCCACCCTGAGCGCAGAGGTTTTTACCGGTGTGTTTGGTTCGGACAGTCGGGACACCTTGCCGGGTCAGCGCCAGGACCGAAGGGCCGGTTCCGGTCAGCGCCAGTTCCCAGACCTCGGCGGTTTCCACCGCATCTGCGGGACGGAAGACGCGCAGGTTTGGCGTCGCCCGCAATAGTGCGAGGTGTTCAACTGGCTGGTGCGTTGGACCATCCTCACCCAGTCCAATGGAATCGTGGGTCATCACATAGACGACCTTTTGATCCATCAGAGAAGACAGGCGCATCGCCCCACGCGCATAATCTGTGAAGCACATGAATGTGCCGCCATAGGGCTGCACGCCGCCATGCAGCGCCATGCCGTTCATGGCCGCCGCCATACCGTGTTCGCGGATGCCATAGTGGATATGACGTCCTTTGCGATAGCCGGGCTCAAAAACGCCCAACTCGGAGGTTTTCGTATTGTTCGAGCCCGTCAGATCGGCGGATCCGCCAATTGTCTCCGGCACGACCTTATTGATGACCTCCAGCGCGTTCTGAGACGCGTTCCGGGTGGCGATCTTTGGCGCATCAGCCGAGATTTGTTTCTTCAAGGCCCGGATGCGCGCGGCAAGTCGGGTGGGGATCTCACCCTCGAAAAGGCGGCTCAGTTCTTTCTGTTTCCCGGGCGGCAATGCGGCGACACGTGCTTTCCATTCGGTATGGACCGATGCACCGTTCGATCCAATCTCCTCCCATGCCGACTTGATGTCCGACGGGATTTCGAAGGGCGGATGGGACCAAGCATAAACTTCGCGCGCCCCCGCGATCAGATCATCTGCGGTCAATGCTCCATGGGCTTTGGCGGTTCCCTCGGCGGATGATCCGATGCCGATCCGGGTCTTGCAGGCAACCATGACCGGACGCTTCGCGGCGACGGCTTTGCCAAGCGCCTTCTCAATATCAGCAGTGTCGTGCCCGTCGCAATCCAGCACATCCCAGCCGGATGCCGCAAATCTGGCCCTTTGATCTGTTCGATCGGACAATGCCACAGGGCCGTCGATAGTAATGCCATTATCGTCCCACAAGACGATCAGGTTGGACAATTTTTGCATACCGGCCAAGCCGATTGCTTCCTGGCTGACGCCTTCCATCAAGCAGCCGTCACCAGCGATGACCCAGGTTTTATGGTCAAAGATCTTTTTGCCAAACCGGGCACGCAGGACTTCTTCTGCAATGGCCATGCCTACCGCTGTTGCCAGGCCCTGACCCAATGGACCGGTGGTGGTCTCAATCCCCGGCGCGTGGCCGACTTCCGGGTGACCGGCAGTTCGGGCGCCCAATTGGCGGAAATTTCGAAGCTGATCCATCTCCATTCCCGGCGTGCCGGTCAGGTGCAACAAGCCGTAAAGCAGCATCGAGCCGTGACCCGCGGACAGAACGAACCGGTCGCGATCGGGCCAGGATGGATCGGCCGCATCGAACTTGAGGAACTTTTCATAAAGCACCGTCGCGACATCTGCCATGCCCATGGGCATCCCTGAATGGCCTGAATTGGCGGCCTTCACCGCATCGAGCGCCAGGATCCGCAGCGCATTTGCCATTTCAAACCGGCGCGGATCAGACGCCTTCATCTCTGCGATGTCCAAAGCCTCGTCCCTTCGTCTGTTCCTGGCAGATCGCCTGCAGTTGTTGTGGAATCGCCCCCAAGGTGGCGGGGCGACCATGCGGTGGTGAATGTCCAATGGTCAAGGGCGTGGCCGGTTCAAATCGCGTCAGAATTGCGCTTCCCCGGGTTTTGAGGGTATTTTTTACACCAGAAATAAAGCGGACTGACGATTCGGTCCCAATATGCCGGTGCGGGAACGCAGAATTCCGGCACAACCGAGGGGAGCAGCACCCAAATGACTAGCATCGACAACGCCCTGACCCGGATCAGCGCGGCTTTGGATCGTTTAGAAACCGCCATCGAAACCCGATCGGTGGTCGATACGGTTTGGGGCGATGTGCAAGAAGACGCGCCAAGTCTTCGGGTCGCACATGACGAACTGCAGGATGAGGTCAAAGCACTTCGGGCGCGGGCCGCAGAAGACGCAAAACTTCGGGCAGAGGCTGCGGACGCAGTGCGCGAAGCGCTCAGCGATTTGCGCGGCGCGATGACCCGTGAAGCGGACAAGGGGGCCCCGGCCAATGCCTGAAGTAAGCATAGAAGTTGCAGGCCGTGTTTATCGCGTTGGATGCGGCGACGGTGAAGAAGGCCATCTGATCAAGTTGGCCGAACGGATCGATAATGAGGCCACCCGGCTGACCCGCAAAATGGGACACATGACCGAAGGCCGCTTGATGCTGATGTCGGCATTGATGTTAGCCGATAAGTTGAATGACGCAGAAAGCGGCAGCGCGCATGGGGCAGCCCTTGATGATCTGCGGCTGAAGCTGGCGGAATCTCAAGCCACCGCTTTGGAACATGAAGCGAAAGTAGCGGAGGCCGAGGCGAAATCGGCGGAGGCCGAAGCGAGGGCGGTCGAGTTCGAGACCAAGCTGGCCGAGACCACGGACCAGGCAGATTCTGGAAAACAGCATCTTTCAGAGATGGAAGAACGCCTAAAATCAACCGAGGCGCAGCTTGCGGAAGCCAATGACCGCGCCGAGAAGGCCGACGCACGCGCATCCGATGCCGAGAGCTTCCTGGATGATGCGAAGACGCATATGGAGAAGGCAGATGCTCGGGTTGCAGAGGCAGAGACCAAAGCCGCCAAGGCCGAAGAGCAGGCAGTGAACGCGACGAAACTGGCACAGGTGCCAGCCAAAGCCGACGATCTCTTCAATCCAGAGCGCGAAGAAGAAATCGCCCAAAGCCTGGATGCTTTGGCTGAGCGCATCGAAGCTCTTGCGGGCAGGGTGGAAATGCCGGCCTGAACAGGCGATTTGACCGGTTGATCTTTTCTTAACCGTTTCCCGACGCTATCTAGAGCCGTGGCGGGTGCTGTCCTTCGCGTGTAGGGCACAGTTTCCTGGTGGCCTAATTTTTCTCGCGGGAGCTGGCTCTGCGTTCGCTCGTGGGCTTACGCACCTGGCGCCCACCTGGTTGTCCAGGCTCGCGAGGATCTGACGCCCCACGGTCGCGATGGGCCCGCCACACCTAAATGACCATACTTATGGTAGGCCTTTTTCGTATCCAGTTTGTGGCAACGCCCATTCGACCGCTCTGGAATCTAACTGCTTGCCCTGATCGACCGCTCAGGGTAACGCGACTCGGATGCGCGCACCGACTGACATCGCCGATGCAAAAGTTATCGCTCGCAAAGATGCCTTTGCGCGCCGCCGCACAGCGCATGATGCGCAGAACGGTGCCGCAGAAGGTCTTCGCGATCATTTGTTGGGATCACGGCACTTAACCGGGGCCAGAATCATTTCAGCCTATCGGCCGATCCGTACCGAAATCGATCCAACACCGCTGATGGAGAGCCTGTGTGATGCCGGGCACCGGGTGGCGGTTCCTGTGATCATTGGCGAAGGGCAACCGCTGGAGTTCCATGAATGGTGGCCTGGTGCGCCGATGAAGGATGGCGCCTTTGGTGCCGAGATTCCGGTCGAGGCCCGCTTGCTGGTTCCCGACTTAGTGCTGCTGCCGATGCTTGCCTTTGACCGCCATGGTTGGCGGCTGGGTTATGGCGGCGGCTTTTATGATCGGACTTTGCAAGTGCTGCGCCGGTCCAGAAGGGTCAGAGCTATTGGATTGGCCTATGCAGCCCAGCAGATCGAGGCCGTCCCGATCGAGCACACCGACGAACGTCTGGATGCGATCGCTACGGAAACGGGTATTCTCCGCCCCCGGATGGAGAACGATCGATGAAAATCCTGTTCCTCGGTGACGTTGTTGGCCGCGCCGGACGTGCCGCTATAATCGATCAACTGCCGAGTCTGCGCGTCGATCTTTCGTTGGATTTTGTCGTGATCAATGCCGAGAATTCGGCGTCCGGCGTCGGAATGACCGCCTCTATCGCCAATGACCTGTTCAGCGCGGGCGCTGATGTTCTGA
Organism: Pseudomonadota bacterium; assembly: GCA_039028795.1. Lineage (GTDB taxonomy): Bacteria > Pseudomonadota > Alphaproteobacteria > Rhodobacterales > Rhodobacteraceae > Thermohalobaculum. Next base: position 36,598 of record JBCCHJ010000006.1, on the reverse strand, counting down.
CGCTCGGCGATCATGCTTTTGATCAGAAGGAGATGCTGAGGCATATCGAAACCGACCCCCGGATTCTGCGGCCTTTGAACTTCGCCCCTGGCGCACCTGGCCACGGGGCGGGGGTCTTCGCTGCCAGCCGGGGCCGCAAGGTGCTGGTCACCGTCGCTTTGGGCCGCGTCTTCATGAACCGTCCATTTGATGATCCCTTCTCGGCAATAGAGACTGTTCTCAAAAAGCATCCGCTCGGCTCCGTTCAGGCAACTTTGGTGGAAGTTCATGCCGAAGCGACATCTGAAAAAATGGCGCTTGGTCACTGGTGCGACGGTCGCGCGTCTTTGGTGGTGGGAACCCACACGCATGTGCCGACAGCGGACACGATGATCTTGCCGAAGGGAACGGCTTATCAGTCCGATGCCGGAATGTGCGGCAACTACAACTCGGTTATCGGTATGGACAAAGCAGAACCGCTGCGCCGGTTTATAACCGGCATGTCCGGTGGTCGGTTTGAACCCGCGCTTGGGGATGCGACGCTGTGCGGGACGCTGGTGGAAACCGATGATGGAACGGGATTGGCGTCGTCCGTGACGGCGTTTCGCCACGGCCCGCTCTTGAGACCTGCACCCCAACATTAATGCTGCATGCATTGCACCAACGTCTGGGCCGGTTTAAAAGACGGCCGAGCCCAGGAGACATGCCCATGATGATCCGAATTTTGCCCCTGATCGCCATGCTGCTTGCAGCTTGTGATCAACCATTGCAGGAACTCTACCCCGCCGAACGGCACACGATCGAGACCGAGCAGCGCACATATCTGGTTCGGGCGGAGTATGATCCGTTCGAGCGCGGTTGGTTTGCCCTTGTAAGCGTTCCGGACGGTGGCCGATTGGAGCCCGATGACCGCTTCGCGGTGTTCGACGTCGTGCAGAACAAGCTGGGGCCAAAAGTCTGTGATGGCGCCGCGCTGGAGGTCAAGCCGGAGAAGATCTGGACCGGCCACGGCGCCAAATCGATACGGTATATGCCGGTGAACGGGGAATGGCAGTTGCTGGGGCGTTGCGTTTAATCCCGGCGAAAAAGAAGAAGGCTGAGACATGGCAGGCCATTCCAAATGGGCGAATATCCAACACCGCAAGGGCCGTCAGGACGCGGCACGCAGTAAGCTTTTCTCTAAGCTTGCCAAAGAGATAACGGTTGCAGCTAAGATGGGCGATCCCGACCCGGACAAGAACCCGCGTCTGCGCCTGGCGGTGAAAGAAGCAAAATCAAATTCCGTTCCGAAGGATGTGATCGAACGGGCGATCGCCAAGTCTCAGACCGGGGATGGCGATAAGTACGAAGAGATCAGATACGAAGGTTATGGCCCCGGCGGGGTTGCGGTGATTGTCGAGGCGATGACCGACAACCGCAACCGGACGGCGTCGACCGTGAGGTCTACCTTCGGTAAGAACGGCGGTAACATGGGCGAGACCGGGTCTGTCAGCTTCATGTTCGACCGGGCCGGGCAGATCTTGTACCCCGCCGACGCCGGGTCAGAAGATGATGTGATGGAGGCCGCGATCGAGGCCGGGGCGGATGATGTGGAGAGCTCTTCCGACGGACATGTCATCTATACGGCTGCCGAGGATCTGAACGAGGTCTCGACCGCGCTGGAAGACGTTTTGGGAGAGGCCGAGTCCACCAAATTAATCTGGAAACCTCAGACACTTACGGAAGTTGATGAAAGCGCCGGGGCGACCCTTCTGAAGCTGATCGCGGCGCTGGAAGACGACGATGATATCCAGAACGTCACCGCGAATTTCGAGATGTCCGACGAGGTGATGGAGAAGCTGGCGGGATAGCAAAAGACGACTTCGCCCACAACGGCTTCGCCGACGACAATTGTCGTTTAATTGTTCGCTAACTCGACAACTCTTCGCGATTTTAACCCGACCGAAACGAAGCTTTACCGAAGCTGAATCCCTGCGCTACCCTTTGACCATTCGTTAGGCAGGGGGCGGTGTGGCATCCTTTTTCATCAGTTATACCGGCAGTGATGAAGAGTGGGCGCGATGGGTCGATAGAGTCCTGCGCGACAGTGGCCATCATACGATCGTGCAGTTCGCTGACTTTGGAATTGGCAGCAACTTTGCTGCCGAGATGGACAAGGCGCTACGCGCGTGTAACCGGGTCATTCTGCTGCTGTCCGAGGCCTCGCTGAACTCTGTCTGGGTGCGGGAGGAATGGACGAATGCACTGGACACGGTCCAGCGGAAAGTTCTGCCCGTGAAAGTGCGGGCGTGTAAGCCCGATGGCCTTCTAGCAAAGCGGGTGTTCTTCGATCTCACATCAGTCACGGACGAAGCGGAAGCCGCGAGGCAACTGCTGCGCCAGGTCGAAGGCTTGGGCGGGCGGGAACAGCCAGCTCCGTTTCCAAACCAAGCCAAGGATGACGGCAAAGACAAACCAAACCCGGCATGGCCGCAGTATCCTCCGCGGGGCGTGTTTCTGGACCGCGAGGTTGTCGGGCGGGATGAGGATGTCGCCCAGCTTCGACAAACTTTGCTGGACCAACAGGCGGCGGCGATCCTGCCCGCGACGGTGGTCAAAGGGCAGGGCGGGATGGGGAAGTCGACCCTGGCCAAGTACTATGTCCGGACCTATCGACAGCACTATCGTGGGATCTGGTGGCTGAAGGCCCAAAGCCGGACTGAGGTGATCCAGGGCCTCTGTGATCTCGCACGGATGCTGATCGATACTACGCCCATTGAGGATTCGGAAAACTTGGCGCAGCAGGGCGTTTCGGAACTACAGCGGACCGATGGGCCTTGGCTGATCGTCTTTGATAATGCTGAGACTTTGGGGGGGCTTCGGGACCTGCTGCCCGATCGTCATGACATCCATTTGTTATTGACCTCCCGCGAAGGTGGTTGGCCCGACCGGTTCGAGGTTCATCCAACAGACAAGCTGCCACCAGACATGGCGGCGGATCTTTTGGAACAAGAATCTGGCCGGGCCGATGACCGGGCCGGGGCCTTGATGCTGGGAAAGGTATTGGATGGGCTGCCGCTGGCCCTGGTTCAGGCAGGGCGCTGGTTGCGGGATGTGCCGGGAACCAGTTTTGCAGGCTATGCCGAACAGCATGAGACACTGCTGCACCAGATGCCCAGCACTATCGAGGATTACCCCGACAGCGTCTTTGGCGCGGTGAAACTCTCGTTGGACAAGCTGTCGGAAGATGCCGCGATGTTGATGAAGGTTTTCGCTTACCTTGCGCCAGATGATCTGTGGCTGGGGCTGGTGACGGCTTTGGCCGCCAAGAATCGTGGTGATGAGATGTATGTCCCGGTGCCCGCGGCGCTGTTGACCCTGGCGGGTGAGGGCCCAGCGGTTGAACGGGCCTTTTCAGATCTGGGCCGGCGCAGCCTGATGGAACCCGGAGAGCACGCTGGAAGCTGGCGCATGCACCGGTTGGCCCAAGCGGTGCAGCGGGGTTTGTTGTCGGACCAAGGGGAAGGAGATTCCCGCTTTCGCGCGAATGACGAATCTGAAGACTGGCCCGCCATATCTGCAGCGGTCCTCGCAGCGGGGTATCCGTACGATTCCGATCTCGCTGAGAATTTCCCGACCTGTGTAAGGCTGAACCCCCATGTGGCGGCCTTGGATGGGTTGGGCGCGGCTGCCCCAGCGACCCGCGCTATGGATTACCTCTATAATCAGGCGGGTACCTACTATTCGACGATGCGACAGGATCGGATTTCACTGCGATACGCCATTGCGAATATCCGCACCAAACAGCGACGGGGCGTCGCCCCGCGCGATGCCATGATGGACACGGGTTGGAGCAATTTGGCGGCGCGCTTGAGCAATTTGGGACGTCCGGTCTGGGCAGAGCGGGCCAGTGCAAGGGCGGTGCAGATTGCGGGGGAAGATCTTGCCGCGAATCCAGGCGTATCCGATGCCAATCGTGCCATTGGGTTGTCAGTCCATGGCGGTTTTCTTTACCGCTTGGCGGTGCATCGACGAGGGGATGCAATCCTGTTCGACCGGGCGCGGGTGCGATTTCATCAAGCGCTGCGCCTGAAACGGGTAGAGCACGGGCAACGTAGTCGAGAGGTTGCAGTCGACTTGAATAATCTTGCGGCTCTGCACAGTGTCAGGGGCCGGGGCGGGACAGCGGCAGTGCTGTGCCGCACGGCGCTGTCAATCCGGCGCAGGGTGTTGCCGCCAGGCGATGCAGATCTAGGTGAGGGTTGCAACAATCTCGGGGCCTTACTGCTGGAAAGGGGCAATCTGGCCGAGGCGCAACCCCTTTTGGAAGAGGCCTTGGCGATCTTCGAGGTCGCCTTTGCGGCCAATCCAAGCCATCCCCACACGCTGAGCACTGCGCGGGTGCTGGGCGCGGCGCATTTGTTGGCGGGGGACCGCGCCGCGGCCGAGGGCTTGGTGGACCGGCTGCCGGTGGAGATGGCGGAACTGGAGGCGCTCGCTGCCAAGATCAAGGCGGGTTGGTCAGAGGGATCAAGGTGACCAGGCGTTTCAGCCGTTCGCAGTGTAAGGTGGGTTCAAACCCACCCTACGACGTGAGGCATCGTTTGAGGTAGAGTGGGGTTCAGCCCACCCGCAAAGAGGACAACGTGACAAAAATTGATACCATCGCAGAACATCTGGCCGCTGAATGGGACACAAGGGGGCCCTATGCCGCCCTGACCGACGACCTGAGGCCCGCCGATATCGCCGAGGCCTATGATGTGCAGGCGGCGTTGCAGGCCCTGCATACCGCGAAGCGAGGTCCCATCGCCGGGCGCAAGATCGCCCTGGCCTCGAAAACCATGCAGCAGATGGTTGGTCTGGACCAGCCCGTGGCCGGGGCGATCTTTGCCAATGATCTGCGTGACAGCCCGGCCTCTCTCCCCCGCGACAGCTTCCGGAGGTTGGGGTTGGAGTACGAGCTTGCCTTCCGCATGAATGCGGACATCGACGCTGCTGCGCATACCCAGGACAGCGTCCGCGCCCTGGTCGATCAGGTGCGTCCGGCCTTCGAGTTGATCGAGGATAAGGATGCCGATTACGCAGATCTTTGCGCCCTGACGCTGACCGCCGACAATGCCTGGTGCGGCGGTGTTGTGCTGGGGCAGCCGCTGACCGATTGGCAGGAAATGGATCTTTCCGACACCGTCTCGGTCCTGGAACAGGACGGCCATCCGGCGGAGCATGGCAATACCGGCGCGGCGGATCCCTGGGCCTCGTTGGCCTGGGTGCTGAACCATTTCGGCGGGTGCGGTGAGACGATCCGGCAGGGCGAGTGGATCATCACGGGTTCGATCCTGAAGACGCGGTTTCCCGGCCCGGGCGATCGTTTTCGGTACACCGTGGCGGGCCAGGCCAGCGTCGAGATTGCCGTGACCTGACGTGCCGGGCGCATCGGAGGTCGTGATTGGCCTTGCCCTTCGCCAGCGAGAGCGCCTAGATCGCAGGATGGAGCGCGTGCACCCCATGGACCCGGCCAATGTGATCCGGGATTCCTTCCAGATCGAGGGGATCGGTCTGTCCGATTGCCGCACGATCTTTCTGGGCTGGATCCTTGAGTTGCCGGAGGGCGTCGACAGTGTCGTGGCCGCCCAGGCGATGTTGCAGCACTATGCGCATCAGCCTCAGGATCATCCCATGACCGTCGTTCTGCGCGAGGCGGTGGACGGCCAGGCCCGCGCCCGGCGACGGGGCGGGGCGATGGGACGGCGGTCTATCTGATTCGCCCAGCTATGCAGCGGACGCCAGGCCGGCCTTGGGTTTGTCGGATTGCCTCAGTTCTTCCTGATCGGCCGTTCGTCTGGCGAGTTCTTCGACGACCTCTTGACTGGTGCTGAAGAAATCAAGCGTGTGCAATTGGTCAGAAGCCTGGGTCGAAAGCACCTTCACCTGCTGGCTGACCTGTTTTGCAGATCTTTCGTTCGCTTCGATGAGATGGCTCAATTGCAGGATCGCCGAATTTATCTGATCCGCCCCGATGGATTGTTCGCGGGTCGCGACAGAGATGTCAGCGACAAGCTCTGCCGTTCGCACAATCGCGGGGGTCAGTTGTTCGATTTTTTCCGTGGCCTCTGCTGAGACATCGAGCGTGCTGGCCGACAGTTCAGAGATTTCCTCGGCGGCGATCTGGCTACGCTCGGCCAGTTTTCTGACTTCAGCGGCGACCACGGCAAATCCGGTTCCATGATCTCCGGCCCGGGCAGCTTCGACCGCCGCGTTCAGAGCCAGAAGGTCCGTCTGCCGCGCGATTTCCTGAATAACCAGGATCTTTTCGGCGATCGATTTCATGGCCTCTGACGCGTGGACCACCGAGCTTGCGCTTTCCTGCGCCTCTTTCGAGGCCTTCTGCGCCAGATCGTTTGTTTCCTGCGCGTTCTCGGCAGTCCTGGTCAGGTTTGCCGTGATCTCTTCGACGGCGCTGGATGCCAGATGTGCGGCTGTCGATTGTTGCTGGCTGACGGCGGCGATTTCCTGCGATGCTGTATCCAGGTCGATTGACTCTTTCAGCACTGCGTTCGCCGAGCCTCGCGCATGATCCAGCGCCTTGTTCAAAGAGACCGCCATGATCTGGAACGACATGCTGAGACGGTCATATTCCGAAACAGGCATAACCTCCGCGGTGAGATCACCCCCGGCGATGCGATCCGCGGATTCCGCAACCCTCGACAAGTAGTCCGTCACCCGTTCAACGTCTGTCAGGATCTGGCCGATTTCGCCTTTCGGACGTTTGCCCTTGAAATCTATGGACGTCTTTCCGCGGCAGAGTTCCCATAACGCATTCGAGACGTTGCGGACGTTTCTGGTGAACGACCGTTGCATCAAGAACGCCGAGGTCAGCGCGATGACCACCACAACCAGCGCAGTCGCCACGAAGAGCAACTCTTTCTGACGCTCTTCTGCGATCACTTCGGAAAGGTGTTCGTCGACATCGGCGACAAGTGTTTCTGATACGGCGAAGATCAGGTCCAAGCGCTGGGTCGCCATGTCGAACCATTCCTTGCCCGTCACCTGCCCGGTGTCATTGGTGCGGCCGATGTCGTCCAGGATAAGGCGCCAATCTTCGACCTTATCGACATCCGGTCCTTGAACAGTGGATTTGAACCTTGCACGAATTTCCGGAGTTGCTTGTGCAAGGAATTGAGCCAGTGCGTTCAGTTCCCGGGCGCGGTGAGAGTTGTAGTTTTCCAAGGTCTGGGGTTTGACCTCTCCTTCGGCAGCTTGGTTCAACAATGCTGCGCCAAAGGCGCGTTCAAGCCCGCCATGCTCGATTGCCTGCACAAGGAACGCGAACGATATCAACTCCATGGCTGAATTGGTGTCGGGCGCTTCGTTCGCGGCCGCGTAAATCAGCGTGATCATGGAGTCGATCCATGTTGTGTAGAACGTGATGTTCTGCGCCAACGATGTGTTGCGATTGTCGACGTTTTTGCGGTGTTCTTCGATCTTATCGGAAAGCGAAGTCAGCGCAGTCAACGACGAGGCCAGTTCCGGCAACGCGTCGGTCAGCCCATTCCCAACGATCAGTTGGTTAAGCCCGCCGACTTCAGAATCGGTGATGGGACGGTGGTCTTCGACTGCCTTGCGTTCGATCGCTTTGCCGTCCGAAGAAATCAGCGCCACCGTTCGGCCGCGTTCGATTTGCAGAGCCTTAATGGTCGAATTCAAATGTGTGGCAAGCGGCACGATGAGCAAGCGCCGTTGTGTTTCGGTCACGGACTGCATGCTGGAGATCATCATGATCGCGAAAAGGGCGATGATGATCATGAGCAGACCAACGAGAAGAAGGTTTACATGAAGCTTCAGGCTCATCGTTTTGGTCCAGTATTTTTTTAGGGAGGCAAGTGACAGCTTAAGTCGACGTCATTTCAAAAAGCGGCGCGGTCTTGGTCTTCGAAAGAACCGTTGCAACAAAACCCCCAACATTGAGCAGCGTGACCGATCCATGCTTCAGACGCCGTCGCAAACCCACCAATGCACCGATGCCGGATGAGTCAACGAAGTCAATTTCAGACATATCAATGATTAAGGCGGTGGCGCCCGCGTCGTGTTGAGCCAGCGCTTTATCGGTCAAGAGATGGGCGTTTGTTATATCCAAGCGGGGTCCGCTTGGCCGAATGGGTGTAGGGGTTACACCGGAGGCCTCAGATATGTTTTCCATGGGAATTTCCGTCTTAGGTCTTCCGGAAAAATCCTTAGTGCGGTCTTCTTAATCCCCCGTTACCCACGATGATTGAACCCCCGGTTTAATGGTAATGCTTCAAGCTATCGCCTGCAGCACCCTGGCCCAGGATCGGGCGCCTTTGGAAAAGCTTGTCATATTGTACTTTTCGTTCGGCGAATGAAGATTGTCGTCTTCCAATCCGAAGCCGATCAGCAGGCTGTCCATGCCCAGGCGCGTCTTGAGTTCGCCGACGACGGGGATCGAACCTCCGCACCCGGCAAAGGCCGCGTCCTTCCCCCATTCTTCGGTCAGGGCCTGGCGGGCGTGCTCGAAGGCCGGGTCTTCCAGGGACATGACGGTGGCGTGCCCGCCGCCGCGGGATTTGAAACTGGCCGTGCAGTCCGAGGGCAGGTTGTCCTGGACAAAGGCGCGGAAAAGATCGCGGATCTTTTCAGGGTCCTGGTCGCCGACAAGGCGGAAGCTTACCTTGGCGTGGGCCTCGGCTGGGATGACGGTCTTGAAGCCCTCGCTGATATAGCCGCCCCAGATGCCGTTGACCTCGGCAGTTGGTCGGGACCACAGATGTTCCAGCGGAGAATAGCCATGCTTGCCCCAAGGTTCGCCAAGCCCGACATCCCCCAGGAAGTCGGCGGGCGAAAAGTTCAGTGCGTCCCATTGCATTTTGATCTGGTCCGGCAATGGATGGACGCCTTCGTAAAATCCAGGGATCGTGATCCGCCCGTCATCATCATGCATCTTTGCCAGAATCCGCGTCAGCACGTGGATGGGGTTGGCCGCGACGCCGCCGTACATGCCGGAATGCAGATCGCGCGACGCCGCACGGACCGTGACCTGATCTGCCGTGTTTCCGCGCAGCATGGTCGAGATTGCCGGCGTTTCCGCGTTCCACATCCCAGTGTCGCAGATCAGCGCAATCTCTGCTGTTAGTTCGTCCTTATGGGCGTCTAGGAAGGGGGGCAGGGATTCGCCGCCCGATTCCTCTTCGCCCTCCAGCAGGATCGTGACCTTGCAGGGCAGTCCGCCGGTTTTCGCGATCCAGGCGCGGCAGGCCTCGATGAAGGTCATGGTCTGACCCTTGTCATCCGCCGCGCCGCGCCCGTGGATCTGTTTGACGCCGTCCACGTCCATGATCTTTGGCTCGAAGGGTTTGCCATTGGTCCAAAGATCCAGGGGATCGACGGGTTGCACATCATAATGCCCGTAGAACAGCACATGCCGCCCGGGCCCGTCGTAATGGGCCACCACCATCGGATGGCGGGGCGTGTCGGCAACCCGGGCCTTGAAACCCATGGATGTCAGATCCGCCGCGTGCCATTCCGCGGTTTTCCGGCATTCACCCGCATAGGCCGGATCGGTCGAGATCGATTCGAAGCGGAGCAGCTCGAAGAGCCTGTCGATCGCGTGGTCAAGATCAGCGTCGAGATGGGAAAGAACGTCATCTAAGGACATGCGAGCCTCCATGGGTAGCTTGCAGCGAAGACTAGGCATGCCCATCTATAGAGGCAAGGAGGGAGGTCATGCTGACAAAGCGCGATCTGATGTATGGGAGCGCCGCAGTTATCGGTACGGTGTTGATCTATGAACTTTGGGACGATCAACAATCCGGTCCGGAAGAGAGCCGTGCAGAGCACAATTCCGGGTTCTCAGTCGCGGTGCCGGAAGAGTTCCAAGTCCGGCATCCTGGGGGTGCCCTGATCCTATCGCATCCTTGGGCGAACAAATGGATCGAAGTCCAAGCAGGCGGTTCGGCCAGTGGTTTTCAGTCTTGGAGCACGCATCTTGGCCCAACACGCCAAACCCCGGCAGGATCGGTTCCGTATCGTGTGCAGCAAAACAAAGATGCCCCGAATATTTGGGAGTTGACGGCGGGTCTGCTTTATGGGCGGCATACGATCTTCTTCAAGGCATCAGAGGAAAGCCGCGACACGCAGCCGGGTTTCGCCTTTGCCTGGCAGGTGATTGGCAGCGTTCGCACGTAAGGGGTCGGAAAGACCGCTCGTCTTGACCCTATGTGCGCCGCTCTCCATATCTGAGGTATAGAAACTGTTTTCGGTGGGCGATGAAGCTCAAGCAGATTGGAATTGTTGTTGGTGCAGGGGTGGCGTTGATGTTTGTCGCCAGCCAAGACCGGTCCGATGTCGATGGGCAACATCAAGCGACCGGGCAGGCTGCTACTTCGGCAGCGGTTTCCTTCCAGGGTGGCGGTATCTCGGTCAGGGCGCCCGAGGGCTTCACGGCAAAGAGTGAGCCGAAAGCGGTCATCTTCACCGAAAGCGGACAAATCAGAACACCTTTGCAGGTGCGCATCGATTTGCAACCCGATGGAGCCCTGCCGGACGCGACGGAAGAGCGCCGCATCACCGACGGCCTGGCGCGCTATAAGATTGAAGAACTGGATGGAGGGTCGGGCGGCCAAGTTTGGCAACTCAACGCGATCAAGGAAACACCCAAGGGCGCCCTGATGATGCGGGCCTCACAGCAGACCGAGTTAGGACCGCCGGATTTCGCCATGGCCTGGGAGATCTTCGAGACCGCGCAGATCTCTGACTAAACACATAGGCAGTTGAAGTTCCCTATTTGGGTGGGAAGTGGGCCGCCAGGAATTTCTCTAACGCCGCCCAGTATTCCACCCCATCCGCCGACACCAATGCCGTAGCCCCATGACGCCCGGCGCCGTTCGGTTGAAACGGGGTCACCGGGGCGGCGGTTGCGAACGCGAATGGTTGCCATTGTCCTTGTTCGCTGCGTGCGGCGGTCATGAAAATGGGCGATTTGGCGCCTTCCAATGCATCCCTCACGAAATTGGACGAGCCGAAATATTCGCCGGGCGAGAAGGCCATCACCGCATCGGCAAATTCGGGGTCACGGCCTGACAGGACCAAAACCAGAGCGGCCGAATAGGACGACCCAATCACGGCGACCTTTGGCGCGATGTTCTGCCGGGCCCAGGCCGCCGCGGCTTTCATATCGGGGACAGCGTCGATGAATTCGCCGGATCCGCCTGCCGCTTTGACGGTGGCGTTGGTGACACCGTTAAACGCCCCGCCGGACCGTTGGTCCACCGCCAGCGTCGCATAGCCGAGCTGCAACAATCGCGGGGCTATGTCGCGATATTCGCCGCGGCTGGCGCCGGCCATATGGAAGAGCACGATCACAGCTTTCGCATCGCCGTCCGGGCGGCTGAGATCGGCGGTGACGGTCACGCCATCCTCTGCAGAAAAGGTCACCGTTTCCGCCCCGGCCAGGTTCGGCAGCAAGAGCGCGGCGAATAACAGGAAATGGCGCATGTCGGATCCCCGGTTCGTCGGACGCGCGATCCTAGCACCGCCGACAGTCACCAGAGGTCACAGTTTCGCGCGGTTCGAGAGGGGCTATTCTTTTGCCTCGGACGGTTCAGTCTCGGACTGCTCAGCATCTGAGGGTTCTGCATCAGAGGGCGCTGCGTCAGCGGCCGGATCGCCCATCTGCTGCATCGTCTTGTCGACAACTTCAGAGAGAATTTGTTTAAAGAGGTCCTGGCTGAGCGATTGCATCGTCTTGCCGGCCTCGCTACGCAGTTCCAGGTACTTGTCCGTATAGGGCGAGCCGGCGCCCTGCGTTGCCAATGAATGCAGCTCATCCTCGGTCAGCAACGGTGTCCAGGAAAGCGCCAAGTTGCGCTGCCATTCCGGACCATAGACTTTCAGCGCCTGGGCGATTTCAGATTCGAAGACGGCCACCAGCAGTTGGGAATTCACCTGACTGGCCGCCACCAACACAGGTTGCTGTGATCCGATGCGTTGCAGCATGCCCGTGAGGTGCGTGTCCGAGAAGCCCAGCACGAAGGTCATGGCCGCCTGGGAGGGTTCCGAAGGCGCATCTGCCGCCTGTGGCGCCGCCGGGGCGATCAAAACGGCGCAGAGCGCCAAAGCTGCAGTCCATCTACGCACGGCCGATCCATCCTCCGCCCAATACCCGGCTGTTGTCGGGCGCATAGAACACGCAGGCCTGACCCGGGGCAACGCCTTCTTCGGGGTTCAGAAGTGTCACATCTGCGCGATCATCCTTCGGCGCGACGCGGGCAGGGGCAGGGGGGCGGGTCGAGCGGACCTTCACCAAAACCTCGTGGCCATCGTCCGGCGCGTCCTGAAACGCGCCGTCGCCAATCCAGTTGATATCGCCGATCGGAACTGTGCGGGTTGCCAGGGCCTCGCGCGGGCCGACGATGACGTGGCGCTTTTCGGGATCGAGCCTGACCACATAGAGCGGCTCGCCCCCGCCGATGCCGATACCGCGGCGCTGGCCGATCGTGTAGTGGATAATCCCTTTATGCTGGCCCAGCACCCGGCCATCCAGATGCACGATATCACCGGCTTCGGCGGCGCCGGGGCGCAGCTTCTCGATAATCGCGGCATAGCCGCCGCTAGGCACGAAGCAGATATCCTGGCTGTCGGGTTTGTCCGCCACAGGCAGCCCGAACTGCCGTGCCAGCGCCCGGGTTTCGTCCTTGGTCGCCAGATGGCCCAACGGAAAGCGAAGGAAATCGAGCTGTTCCTGAGTGGTCGAGAACAGGAAATAGGACTGATCCCGGTTCGGATCCGCTGCGCGGTGCAGTTCAGCGCCGCCGGGTCCCTCCATTCGCTGAATATAATGCCCGGTCGCCATGCAGTCGGCGTCGAGATCCTTCGCGGTTTCCAAGAGATCCCGGAACTTCACCCGTTCGTTGCAGCGGATGCAGGGAATCGGTGTGGCGCCCGCCAAATACTGTTCAGCGAACTCTTCGACCACCGCATCGCGAAATTTATTCTCATAGTCCAGAACGTAGTGGGGGAAGCCCATCGTCTCGGCCACGCGCCGTGCGTCATGGATATCGCGGCCCGCACAGCATGCCCCCTTTTTCGCCAGGACGGCCCCGTGATCGTACAACTGCAAGGTGATTCCCACGACGTCGTAGCCTTCGGATTTTAACAATCCGGCAACCACAGAGCTGTCGACGCCGCCCGACATTGCGACAACAACCCGTGTCATTTCGGGCGATTTCGTAAATCCCAGTGAATTCTTCTGCGCCATAGTGGGACCAACTCTGAATTTCTGCCTCGAATCAGGACTAAGCCTGAGCTTCATTTCCCTTTAATCGCAGTCACATAGGATCTGATCTTGTGAACTGAGAGTACGGGGGTTTGTTACTCATGGATACCGCATCCTTTGTGATCGGGCCAGACGGTGAAAGAATGACCGTCGCCGATCTCCCGGCGCCGAATACGCGGCGCTGGGTACCACGACGAAAAGCACGGGTCGTGGCGGCCGTAGAAGGCGGTCTACTAACCGAAGAAGAAGCCTTCGAAAGATATGACATAACCGCAGAAGAATACGATTGCTGGAAAGCTGCTATGTCCAGGTTCGGCATGCGTGGGCTCTGTGTCACCAAGATAAATCACGTGCGTTCATCCTCAGAATGAGGCTTTACGCATTTTTCCTGCGTCGGTAATAATCCGTTTACTAGTTTCCGTTAACCATCGCGTAGATGAGTAGCCAGCTGGCAAACGGAGTACCTCATGCGGATCCTACTGATAGAGGATGATCCATCGACCGCCGAGAGCATCGAGTTAATGCTCAAGAAGGCCGATCTCAATACCTACGTCACCGATTCTGGTGAGGAGGGTATAGAGCTTGCGAAACTGTATGACTACGACTTGATCATATTGGATCTGTCGCTTCCGGATATCGACGGGTACGAAGTACTGCGCAAACTGCGCATGTCGAAATGCGAGACGCCGACACTGATCCTGTCCGGGTTTGACGCAGCGGACAATAAGATCAAAGGGTTCGGGGTCGGCGCGGACGATTATCTGACAAAACCATTCAACCGCGAAGAACTAGTGGCAAGAATCCATGCCATTGTTCGGCGGTCGAAAGGCCATGCCCAGTCGAGTATTCGAACGGGCAAGGTTGCTGTGAACCTGGACGCCAAGACAGTGGAAGCGAACGGGCACCCCGTTCACTTGACCGGCAAAGAATACCAGATGCTGGAGCTGCTTTCGCTGCGCAAGGGCTCGACTCTGACCAAAGAGATGTTCTTGAATCATCTCTATGGTGGCATGGATGAACCCGAGGTGAAGATCATCGACGTCTTCATCTGTAAGCTGCGCAAGAAGCTGGCGCTTTCCACTGGCGGTGCGAACTATATCGAAACCGTCTGGGGACGTGGCTATGTACTGCGCGATCCGGTGGAAGAGGTTGCCTGACACGTTTCACCGGCAGAGGTGAAGCTTCAGGTTTCAGGTACAGAGCTCTGATAAATAAGAAAAAGCGCGATCGGTGATCGCGCTTTTCTGCATTATGACGGTGATTTAGCGGCTTATTCAGCGGCTGTTTCAACAGCCTTTGATGCCGCCGAAGACACCGGCTTCTTGTTGCCGGATTCGCCAAGCGGATCTTCCTGGCGCTGCACCGAGCCTTCGAAGTGTGCACCGCTTTCGATCGCGATTGTCTTGTGAACGATATCGCCTTCGACTTTGGCCGAGGAGGTCAGACGAACCTTCAGACCGCGGACACGACCGATCACGCGGCCATTGACGACGACATCATCCGCAATGACTTCACCGCGGATTGTCGCGCTTTCGCCGACGGTCAGCAGATGGGCGCGAACATCACCTTCGATGGTGCCTTCGATCTGAATATCGCCCGACGACGTGACGTTGCCTTTGATATTCAGGTCACTGGACAACAATGACGGGGAAGGTTTCGGCTTCGCCTGGAAAGACGATGCTGACGCTGCCGGGGCAGCTGCCGGAGTATCGGTTTTCGGTGCATCCGACGCAGCGGGAGGTGCCATTTTCGTGTCCTTTCCTGCCGGTGGGGTTTCGCTGATCTTGCTCTTAGAGAACATTGCGGGCAGCCTTTATAAACTTCTTCGGGTTGACGGGTTTGTCGCCGATCCGGATTTCGTAGTGCAGGTGGGTTCCCGTGCTGCGCCCGGTATTCCCCATATCTGCGATACGATCACCGCGCTCTACGCGTTGACCGACCTTTACGCGACTCTTGCTTAGGTGAGCATAGACGGTTTCGAAGCCAAACGCATGCCGAATTTTTACAATGATGCCATATCCACGCTGACGGCCTGAAAATGACACGACGCCATCTGCGGTTGCATAGATCGGAGTGCCGTGCGGGGCCGCGAAGTCGACACCATTGTGCATCCTGATGCGGCGATTGAAGGGATCACGCCGCGGACCAAAGCCCGAGGTCAGCCTGGCGCCCGTTGTCGGATGGCCGAAGGGCAGGCGCTCGATCGCGACCCGCATCAGGCTCATCCGCTCGAGATCCGTCATCAGCGCCGCAACGCGTTCGCCATTGTCGACCGAGGACGCGGCACCCTCTTCATCGGATTCAACCGGTCCGCCACCGCGGCCCGTGTAATCCCGTTTCGTCTGCTTCAGGATAGATTCGAGATTGAGATCAGTTCCGACGAACAATTTATCGAGCGAATCCAATGACGAATTCGTTGCTTCTTCAAGTTGCGAGAGAAGCTGTTCTTCACGGCCTTCCCACTGGGCAATCTCGGTTTCCAGATCGCCGACACGTCCCGAAAGGGCCAAGGCGCGGCTGCTGGCGTTGTCGCGCGCTGCGATCACATCCTTCATCGTTTCGCTGAAGGTGGCCAGCGTATCTTCCATCGCGGCATCTTCGCGCTCGGCTTCAGCCACCGCCAGACGCAAAGAGATGATCCGCTCGTTCAACTCATTGATCTGCTCGCGTTCGGCGCGACGCGCCGTGACGAGCAATTCGTATTCGGTGCGCAGGCCCGCAAGCTCGGCATCGGCATCTTGAAGCCGCGTCGCCGTTTCGACCAGGATCCGCTGTTTTGCAGACAGTTCGCGGGTCACGGCATCGCCGCGCGCGTTCGACCGGTTCAGTTCTTCTTCAACCAGCCGCTGCTGTTCGCGCAGCGCTTCAAGTTGAATCTCATATGTTTCCTGAGTCGCCGCCAAACGGTTTTCAGCCGTGCGCCCGTCCATTGCCTTCGCGATGAACGCATAGGATGTAAGTGCACTCCATCCCAGAAATCCGGCGACGACCATGCTCGCGCCGCATTGCGATATTGGGCTGAACGTCCAATATCGCGTACGCGCGTCCGACCGAACGTATATACGTCGTTCTGGGAAGACACGCCCCAAAGCTTGGTTGAGAGAATAAAACACGCTGCCCGCCATGTGTTCCTCTTGCGAGTCCGGTGTGAACACGCGCCGTATACGCGTCACCCGTGGACCTTTTTTTGATTAACTGCGCCCTTTCTGCAACTGTTAGGATGGGTCGCGATGACGTGCAACAGTTTTTGAGTTTTAGTGCAAATTTTAATGAGTTTTTAGGCTTCTAGCACATTTTCGCCTTAATCTCGCAGGGAGTGACGCCGGTGGAAATCGCATATTGCGAATCAACCAGTGACTGCGTCGGTCAAAGGCCAATAGTAGTCCAGGGGGAGTCCGGCTTCGGTCCGTTTCTCGTCATTAAAGGGCGGCTTCAACGCGCCGTCAAAGTACTTCCGCACCAGGCTGTGGAACGCTTCTTTTGGGTCTTCTTCGTGCCGTCCGCAGAGGAAGTGGAACCATTTTGAGCCATAGGCGACATGCCCGACCTCTTCGGCATAAATCACTTCCAGGGCCGCAACGCTGTCCGGGTCATCGGCCTTGCGGAACATCTCGATCATCCCAGGGGTGACGTCCAATCCGCGCGCCTCCAGCACCATGGGAACGATCGCCAGGCGACCTAGAAGGTCCTCTGCCGTGTCCGCCGCCGCACGCCACATGCCTGCATGGGCATCCAGCGCGCCATATGACGATTCGTATGCTTCCAGACGGTCTGAAAGCAGTTTGAAATGCTTCGATTCTTCATCCGCCGCCTGGACCCAATCATCATAGTACCCGGCCGGCATGGAGACATCGGCGAACCGGGCGACGATATCCCAATGCAGATCGACCGCGTTCAATTCGATATGCGCGATTGCATGAAGCAGAGCGGTTCGGCCCGCGGCAGAGCCCGGCCGCCGTCTGGGCACATCGCGCGGCTCTTTCAGCACAGGCTGTGCCGGGCGGGCAGGTTTGTCCGGCGGAGTTCCCGTTCCAATCGCAGGAAGATGCCCATTCTGCCGGGCTGCCCGCCATTCTGCAGCGGTGGCGCGGGACAGATCCGTTTTTTCCCACGGATCTGCCGTGATCAGAACCCGTACCGCCGCCGCGGCCAAGCCGTCTGCCAAATGTTCGCTCACGCGGCTTTCACAGCCTCCAGTACCGCTTCGACATGCCCGGGAACCTTCACCTTGCGCCAGATCTGAAGGAGTTTGCCGTCCTCGCCAATCAGGAATGTCGACCGCTCGATCCCCATGTACTTTTTGCCATACATCGATTTTTCGACCCATGCGCCATAAGCCTCGGTCACCGCGTCGTTCTCATCGGACAAGAGGGACACGCCCAGTTCGTGTTTGGCGACGAACTTATCGTGCTTTTTGACGGGGTCCTTTGACATCCCCAGGACTACCGCGCCTGCCGCTTCAAAATCACCGAGATGTTCGGAGAAGCCCACCGCTTCCTTCGTGCAACCCGGCGTGTCATCCTTGGGATAGAAATACAACACGACCTTCTTGCCCTTGTGATCTTTCAGCGAAATTGTCTGGTCGCCATTTGCGGGCAACGAAAAATCAGGCGCCTTGTCGCCAACTTGAAGCTCTGCCATCGCGTAAATGTCCTTTGCAGTTGGTGTTTGTCAGAGATTTGAAGGACCAGGGCTTGAATCGCACCCGTCTATGGCGAAAATAGACCGCAGAGGCAGCCTGACAAGACGCGGCGCAGACTGCGGCACCGAGGCATTTGGCGAACAGGATGGCGTGACGCCATGGCATTCAAGAAACGCCCTGCAAAGGCGCCCCGGCAAGGATTTGCCGGATGGATAGGCACGTGCTGCAATTCGACGCTGTCTTTGATTTCGCGCGTTGTGCTGTCTTTGATCTTCATCGTTGTACTAGCGGCGGGAGTTTTGTGCCTGCGGCTGATGCAGGGACCGATCGAGGTGACGGGCCTGGGGCAACTGATCGCCGCCAAGCTGAATGAGCATTCGCAAGATGTAAGGGTGTCGACCGGTGCGATGATGTTGACCCTGGGCGATGGACGCGTCCCGGCCGGTTTGCAGTTTGAGGATGTAAACGTTGAGAGCCTGGACGGTGTTCCTTTGTTCAGCGCACCGCGTTTGGGCACGAGCTTTCATCTTTCTGATCTGATCCATGGACGGGTGCAGCCGGTGCGCCTGACCCTGGTCGAAGCGGACGCCCAATTCATCCGCTCGGCAGATGGCCGCATCCGATTTGGTCTGGGACAACAAGCGGGGATTGACCTGGCGGTTGCCGATGGCGGCAGCACGACATCCGACGGTCTGGATGCGATCACGTCATTGATCGACAACTTTGTCGGCGACAAGGACAACGCGCCGGAACTGGCTGAGCTGCAGTTGATCGAAATCATCGGTGCCAATCTGATCTACGACGACCGGTTGGATGGTGGTACTTGGTCGACCCAAGACGCCGATCTTCGGATCACCCGCAATGCAGACGGCGCGACGGCGATTCTGCAGGTGGACGACATTCGGTCGGGCACGCCTGGGGCATCGTTGCGCGTGGTGGCAGAGCGGCGTCGTGGAACCGGTGTCACCAAGGCAAGGGCCAGTTTTGGCCGGCTGGATACGACCGAACTGGCAAACCAATTGCCGGCGCTGGGCTGGATGAAAGCCTTCGGCGCCACGATCGAAGGCGCCATGCAGGCGAGCTTTGACGAACGGGGCGGGATTGCCGCCCTAGTGGGCGAACTGGTCGCAGAAGATGGCGTCATTCGCGGGTTGGAGCCGGAACTGCCGTTCGATCAGATTCTGTTGCGATTCCTGCTGGACCCTGAGGGCGGTTTGATTGTCGACCATGGCCGGTTTGCCGCCACGGGCATCGATGCAGAGATCGATGCATTGGCGCGTCTGGACCGGTCAGACCCAGATGCACCGCCTGGTGTCTCGGTGCAGATCGGCATCAAACGGGTCGCGCTGGACCAACCCGAGTTGTTTGAAAAACAGATCGAGTTTGACGACGGCCAGTTTGCGCTGCGTTGGGAGCCGGGTCCCGCCCGCGTGGTTCTGACAGATAGCTGGATCGGCCGGGATGGGTTGGTCGCGCAGATCAATGGTCAGGTTCGACAGAATGACGAAGGTGCGGTCACAGATTTGCGGGTTCAGATCCCGGAAATGAGCGTTGAAGAGCTGATCGCCCATTGGCCCCTGGACGCGGCAAAAAATGCGCGGACCTGGGTTGCAGAGAATATCACCCGGGCCACGATTGATGATTTGATCGCACAGGTTCGTCTTGGCAAAGGCGAGCCGGTTCTTGATATCGCGTTCGGATACTCGGCTTTGGACTCGACATATATCGAGGGCATGAGTCCGATCCAAAATGCCTCTGGCCGGGCCTTTGTCAATCTGAGCGAGCTGCATCTGGACATGGCCGAAGGCCAGGTAACACCGACGAAAGGTCAAAGCCTAAGCCTGGCCGGATCGCGGCTGGTGATCAGCGATTTCGAAGGCTTTGTGACACCTGCGGATATCGAGATTTCGGCGCGAGGCCCTTCACAAGCCGTGGCGGCTTTGATCAATCAAAAGCCGCTTAGTCTGCTGACAAAGCTGGGGCTGAAACTGGATACGATTGGTGGCCAATCAACCGTCAAGGCGGATCTGAATTTTCCACTGATCAGCGATCTGCGCGTCGCGGATGTAAATGCAAAGGCGAAAGCGCAACTACTGGATGTGAAAACCACCTTTCCGATCGGCGACGCAGAGCCCGCAGAGGTCCGTGCCAAGCGGCTGGACCTGAGTGCGGATATCAACCGGATGGAGCTGAAGGGCAAGGCAAGCATTGATGGTGCGCCCGTCGATCTGGCTTGGCGGGAAAACTACGGAGACGGCGGCGTTAAGCGCAGCGTCGATCTGAAAGGTCAGTTGACGCCCGAGTTGTTGAGCCGGATTGGCGTTGAAGACCTTCCGTTCGAAGGGTCTGCAGCGTTCAATTTAAGCGTGGGACAAGAAGGATCAGCGCCTGCAACGTTCCTGTTGGATGCCGATCTGGCCAAGGCACGGATCGAGATTACAGCGCTGGATTGGACAAAGAAGAAGGGGCAGCGCGGCCAGCTGAAAATATCAGGGGCCATGAAAGACGGCCCGTCCATCGAGAGCCTTTCTTTGGATACCGAATCTCTGAAGGCCTCTGGATCGATCCAAATGACTGAAGATGGCGGTATCGCCGAAGCCCGGTTCGATCAGGTGAAAATGCCTGGACAAATGGACGTTGGTGCAAACATTCGCTTTGGGGCGGACGGCGTTCCGGAAATCTGGATTACGGGGCGTATGTTGGATGTGACCCAACGACTAGAAGGGGCAGGTGACCGCGATGAGCGGTCGAAGGATCCGATTCTGCTAAACCTGGATGTCCGCCAGTTGCGGATCGGTGAAAAGCTTGTCCTGACCGGCGCCAAAGGCGCTTTGGTTCGAGACAATGCAGGCGCGTTAGAGGGCGAAATTGAAGGCAATCTGGCCGAACGCGCACCGGTTAAGATCGGCCTGGATATCAAAGCCGACGGATCCGGTGGAATTGTGCTGACCAGCCCCGATGCAGGCGAAGCGCTGCGGGCGGCAGATCTTTATCGCGATGCCCGTGGAGGAACTTTGTTCCTGCGGGCGGAATTGGGCAAACGCGAAGAGCCTGACCTGATAGGCCAGTTGCGGATCGAAAACGTCCGCGTCCGGTCAAAAGCCACGTTTCGCGAGGTTCTGCGGGGCGGCGGGCTGGAGGACGCTGAAGAGGTCGTCTCGAACGAAGGGATCGGATTCCGCAAGATCTGGGTGCCGTTTTCCTATGATGGCGGCGTCGTGACCTTGACCGATGCGATTGCCGTAAGCCCGATGTTGGGCCTGAAGCTGAACGGCACATTGGATGAAGACAGCGAACTGCTGGACATGGTCGGCGTTATGTCGCCGGCATATGCATTGACCGGTGCGTTGAACGATATTCCATTGCTGGGTGATCTTCTGGGCGGCGAAGGCGAAGGGCTTTTGGCGATGACCTTCACGTTGAAAGGACAGATGCGGGACCCGAATTTTTCGATCAATCCGTTGTCGATCCTGACGCCGGGCCTCCTGCGCAGGGTCTTCACTGGCCGGGGCGACCCGAGCGGCGGGCCTGAACGCGAGTTCGACGAACGCGAAGACCGCTAAGCCGTCAGCGCAAGAACCTCGGCTGGGGACAAACCCTGATCACGATAAGCCGCGATCGACCGGGCATCATCGCGTTTCGCCAAACGTTTCCCGGCGCTATCCCGGATTAGCCGGTGATGGCGATAGACGGGCGTCGGCAGATCCAGAAGCGCCTGCAAAAGCCGGTGGATCGGCGTCGCGGGCACCAGATCCGCACCACGGGTGATGTGGGTGATGTTTTGGAAGGCGTCATCGATCACGACAGCAAGATGATAGGCCAGGGCACCATCGCGGCGGCCAAGGACGAAATCGCCGACATTTTTGCGCAGCCAGTCAGCATTCAGGGCAATCTGACCAGTCTCTGGCGCCCCGTCGCCAATTTCCTGATAGGTTATCGCGTTGACCTGTTCGACGCCGCCCAAAGCTGCGATGGCGGCGTCCATGTCTAAACGGATCGCATGGGGCTGATCCGCCGGAACCGGTTTTCCACGACAGGTACCGGGATAGACCGGTCCATCGGGGCCAGTGTTTTCCTGGGGGGCGGACATCGCCTCGCGAATGTCGCGCCGCGTGCAGGTGCACCGGTAAGTCAGCTTGCGCGCGGCGAAATCCGCCAGGGCGGTTTCATAAGCGGCCCGCCGCGTCGATTGGCGAAGGACATCTTCCGGCCAATCGAGGCCCAACCACGTCAGATCCCGAAAGATTGCATCTTCGTATTCCTGTCGAACACGGCCGGTGTCCAAATCCTCGATCCGCAGCAGAAAGCGGCCGCCTGCCTCTTGCGCCGCCGTCCAACCGCACCACGCTGAAAAGGCATGGCCCAGATGCAGCAGGCCAGTCGGACTGGGAGCAAATCGTTCGATCACCATGATGGAGGATGACATGGCCCAGGTCGCGCATGTCAATCAAGCCTGGTGCAGGGCTCGCGTCGCATACGGATTATGTTGCATTGCAACATAAATAAGCGTAATTACACCGCAACTGCAACAAATGAGGTAGAGCCATGTTTGCCCCTGACGAGCAGACTTTAGAGGCCTGGATGAAACCACCCCGGGATGCGTTTGAATTTTGGATCTCTTTCTTTCCGACGGCACCGCTTTTTGGGGTGGAGTGGCGATTTGGTCAGATGGTGGACTTAAGCGGTAAATCACCTGCGAAAGCGGATGCACCGATAAAGGTCAAAAAGACCGCGCCCGAACCTGCCAAGAAAGCAGCGCCAGTTGCGCATGAACGCGTGGAGCCCCGGGCAGCCCCGGTGGCGGAAGCAAAACCTGCCCCGGTGGTGGAAGCGAAACCTGCCCCCGTAGCCGCGCCAAAAGCAGCGCCCGTGAAGGCCGTGACACCGGCCAATACGGAAAAGAAACCAACAGCAAAGCCAGCCGAGACCGCTGAATCGGCGACAGTCGCGGACGAGGCCGTGCTTGCCAAACCAAAGGGCCTGTTGGCCAAAGCCCCGGCGGATGCCGATGATCTGAAACTGATCAAAGGGGTTGGACCTGGCCTTGAAAAGCAGCTGAACGCGCTTGGCATTTACCGGTTCAATCAGCTTGCCAAGTTCAAAGAGGCCGATCTTGCCTGGGTTGATGACAGCCTTTCTTCGTTCAAAGGCCGCTGCTTCCGCGATGACTGGGTGGGGCAGGCCAAGACACTGATGGCTTAAGGCATGGGCGGGCTGAAGCCCGCCCTACGCTTCAGGCAGATGCGGCGGCGACGATCCCCAGAAAGTCTGACGCCTTCAGGGACGCGCCGCCAACCAATCCACCATCGACATTCGATACCGCAAAGATCTCGGCGGCATTCCCGGGTTTGACCGACCCGCCATAGAGAACGCGCATGTCTTCCGCATCGCTGAACCGTGGCGCCAAATGTGCCCGGATTGCATCGTGCATCGCGGCGATGTCTTCGTTTGTCGGGGTGCGGCCCGTTCCGATTGCCCAGATAGGTTCATAGGCGACGACTGTATTCGCCGCCGTTGCGCCCTCTGGGATCGATGCCGCCAATTGATCCGTGACCACATCGATGGCGTTGCCGGCATCACGTTGCGCCTCGGGCTCGCCGCAACAGATGATAGCGATCAATCCGGCCCGCCAGGCCGCCTGAGCCTTCGCATTGATGTCGGCATCGCTTTCGCCATGGTCGGTGCGTCTTTCGGAATGCCCGACGATCACTGCTGTCCCGCCGGCATCGGCGATCATTTCGGCTGAGATATCGCCGGTATGCGCGCCCGACGCGTTCGCGTGGCAGTCCTGGCCACCGATCGATACCGCCGATCCACTTGCGGCTGCGGCAAAACCTGTAATCAGAGTCGCCGGGGGGCAGATCAAGACATCGCAATTTGGACTGCCTGCGCCATCGATCATGGCCTTCAGCTCGGCCATCGAGCTTTCCAGGCCGTTCATCTTCCAATTGCCGGCGGCCAGTTTGCGACGTGTCATATGCGGATCCTTAGTTTTGTGAAGGCGTGGCAGGGTCCGCGAATATCCATGCAGTGACCCCACTGATCAAGCCAAGGATCAGCACTGCCGCAAGAATTCTGAAATAGAGCTCTGCCCGCATGTGGCGGGTTTCGAAGATGATCCGGGTGTCGCGATCCGGGGTCACATAGATCCGATAATCGGCATCCGAAAAGCCTTTTTCAAAGACATTTCTGGGATGCAGATCGACGTTTTCACGCTGCCACTCGAACCAGCGACGGCGTGCGACTTCGACCTTTCCTGTGACCTCTCCGCCGTCAACGGCTCCGGCCTTGAACCTGGGCGTCCCTGGTATCGAGGAGGAAAACACCCACAGAACCCGCTTCTTTTCCCCGGCTTTGATCAGAAATTCCTTAGGCACGTTCCGATTTCGCTTTCTTGGCCGCCCGCCTTGCTTTGGTGGCAGCCCTTTCTGCGGCGGCCTTGCGCGCGGGTTCCAAGGACAGCCGCGCCCAGACGGCGGCCTCGTCCGGATCGTCCTGGGCGCTGTCGGGCAGGCGCCAATAGGGCATGGCAACCGGGCCGCGCCGTTCGTTTTCGTAAACCCACTGAGTGCTGCCTTCGGCCTCGTATTTTGGGCCGATATCCGCATCGCCGCGCATCAGGATTTCTTCGCCGCCTAGAACGATCGCGAAACAGGCATCGTCCAGATAGACCCCGGCGCCGCCAAACATGCGTTTGATCCGGATCGGGCCGACACCTGCGAAAAGGTCCTGCAGATATTCGCGATACTCGGCCGATAACGCCACTCAGCCCCCCAGGAAGTCGTACAATGTCCAAAGCGAGGCGGCGGCAAGCAGGATCATACCGCCGATCATGAAGGGCCAATTGCCAGGTTGTTCGGCCGGCAGAAACGTGATGGCCGTGTCGGCTTCAGGTACAATCGAAACCGCGACCAGACCAGTGCCGTCGATCCGAACCTCGGTGCCCAGTTCCTGCACCTCTGGACCGCTGCCGCGGTCGATCTCGACCCGGCCCTTGGGATCATCTGCCAAAGAGGACGCGCGGAACCTGACCTCTGGCACTGGTTTGTCGGCGGTCAGAATCAGCGTGCGTTCGCCCGCACGGGCGAGCTGCGTCCCCGGTGGACGGGGCCGCCGACGCATCACATACCTTCGAATTTGATGGATTCACCGCAGCCGCAGGATTCCGACACGTTCGGGTTGTTGAACACAAAGCCGGATTCCAGCAGCGAGGTCTGATAGTCAATTTCCGTGCCAATCAGAAACATTTGCGCCATCGGGGCAATCATCACCCGGGCGCCTTCCTTTTCGACAACAGCGTCATGTTCGCCAATCTCGGTGGCGTGCTCCATGGTGTACTCCATGCCCGCGCAACCACCTTTTTTGATGCCGATGCGCAGACCCTTCACGTCCGAGCCGTCCATCAGCTTGTTGATCCGCTTGATGGCGGCTGGTGTGAGGGTAACAGGGTCAGTTCCAGGAACACCGAACATAGACTGCCTCATGCGGTTCATTGAGTTCTAACATAAGCGCAACCGGATGTCCGCTCAAGGGCAGTAAACAGCCCGCTGCCTAGTTCAATTCACTTTGAAATTAATTGTTCGCCCGGTACCGGATCCGTCACTCACATGAAGCACGCCTTCTCCAGTATAGTTAGGTGCGATAGTCAATTCCAAAATTGCTGACCCTGATTGGTCATAGGTTAAATTTGGTGCTGGTAGTCCATTCACTACATTTATCCAACGGGAACTGTAGGGAAGTCTTCCACCCGAGATGAAGACATTGATCGTGCGTTGGTTGGTAGTCTTGCTTAGGTTAATCGCGTCCGGGACTACGACCAATTTCCCTGGCAAGTTATTAGATTGGACGAAACAATTTTTCAGTTCTTCGTCCGTTGGAAGAACCCGAGCAAGATCATAAACGGCAATGATCTCAGTTGCCAATTTGATCATTTTGCGCTTGACGCCCGGCGACAACGGCGCAAATGGAGAAGAGCTGAAGTTGAGTTTCTGTGCGATCGCCGGATTGATCGGTGTGGCAGTTGTCACCAACGTTTGGGCCAAAAGTGCCGAAATAGAGGCAGAGTTGACCTCGGTAGTGATGAGAACTTGATCGATCACATCTTTCACTGCCGAGAAAGCTGACAACATTGATGCACCACCGGTGTTAAGGACCACGGCGGCCTCGCCGCCTTTAGACAATGCTTCTTCTATCAGACTTAACGTCGCCGGTTCGTTTTGAAGGTTGACGGAGTTTTGGGCCTCACTTCTTAGTTCCGAGATCAAGGAAACTAGCGCAAGCGCGCCATTGCGTTTCTTGCCTGCCCCCCCACCACCATCGAGTCCACGAGTGTTGGCATACGTAATTGCAGCTTCGTCGGCCCCACGCATGGACGTGTAGTGACCCAAAATACACGTCACGGCCCGCGATCCGGCCGCTTGAATTGATTGCTGTTGGCGGCTGGTTAAGGTTCGCCGTCCGGTCTCGAAGGCGGCGGAACCAATCAAAAGCCCGAGCACTGCCTGATCAGCGATCCCACGTACGGAAAAATTCGCCGCCGCGCCAAGAGCTGCTACCAGCGGCAAGTTCGTTGTGCGCTGCAGGATCGTTCGGTTCGATACAGCCGCGCGATATCTCTGACGTAATTTCCAGCCATATTCTGTTGCAAAAGTAACGGTTGAATTAGTCTCGGCTTTCCTTTGAGTTTCATGGTCAACGTCAACGAATGGATCAAACGTATCGCCAACAAAAGTTGAATCTCGCAATTCCGTTAGATTCGAGCAACCGGCGATCAGTAATCCGCAACTTGCATTTAACCAGAGTCTCCAAACTGGTTTCTTCAAAATGATGTTTTTAAAAGACATGGTGTACCCCCTTAAATCAAGAAACAAATACACCACACCAAAATGATTTCGTCAATTTAGTTCCTGGAAGATGTTGAAGTCGAGTTTAGATGAACCCTAGTTCCAGTCGGGCAACCTCGGACAGCCGCTCCATCCCCCAGGGCGGGTCCCAAACCAGTTCGACCGCCACGGATTTGACGCCCGGCACCATTTCGACGGCATCCTGGACCCATAAAGGCATCTCGCCCGCCACCGGACATCCCGGAGCTGTCAGCGACATATCGATGTCGACATGGCTGTCATCGGCAATACGGATCGAATAGATCAGGCCCAATTCGAAGATATTCACCGGGATTTCCGGGTCGTGCACCGTGCGGCAGGCGTCGCAAACCGCCTCGTACAACTGATGGTCCACGCTTGAGGGCGGGATCAGCGGTTCGCCTTCTTCGGGCTGGTATTCTGACATGGCTATTTTTCCAGATCGACTGCTGCTTTCTTATATATGCACAGGACTTGCACAAACAATTGCGTTTCTTGGTGCTATGCTGCGGTGAAGCGATGGAGACCATTATGCTACGAGTTTTGCTGACCGCAGCGGCGCTGATTGCGGTATCTTCCGGGGCAAAGGCCGGATTTCTGGAGGATCTGGCCCGCGCAGCCGAGGATCGGGCAGACCACCGCGTCTACTATGACCCGTCCTATGTGGCGATTTCCTATCCCATGGGCGATGTGCCGGCCCATACCGGGGTGTGCACCGATGTGGTGATCCGCAGCTATCGCGCGGTGGGTGTCGACCTGCAGGAGGCCGTGCACAAGGATATGAAGCGGAATTTTTCGCGATATCCGAAAATCTGGGGCCTGAAGCGGCCGGACACGAATATCGACCACCGCCGGGTGCCGAACCTGGAGACTTTCCTGAAGCGGCGCGGCGCGGCCTTGCCGATCAGCAGTGATCCAACGGCGTTCAAGCCGGGTGATGTGGTGACCTGGAGGCTGGCAGATGGACGCCCGCATATGGGTATTGTTACGACGCAGAAGACCGCGCAGGGCATACCGTTGATTTCCCACAATATCGGGGCTGGACCGCAGATCGAGGACATGCTGTTCGCCCTGAAGATCCACGGGCACTTCCGCTGGGATGGGCGCTGAGGGGCATTGGCTTAGTCGATCCAATCCGGCCAGCACGGCGATTGGCGCCAATAGCCGGGTTCATCTGTTTTTGTTTTCTGCGGGCGGCAGCGATCTGGCACCGCCTTTTCCAACGACGCGGACAATTCGGACAGGGGTGGAAATCGATGTACGCCGCCGGGTCCTGTTCCAGCAAAAACCCGGCCATCTTTCAGGACACGCACCATCGCGAAGGGGTATTGTGTCCCGAACTGCCGCCAGGTTTTCCTTGCCGAGACCGCATAGGCAATCCCCTCGATTGTTTTCGGCTCTGGCGAGAACGCAACGATCAGCACATCACCTGACGGGTCGGTTTCTGCAGAATCGATTGGATGCGTGCTTCGATAGATCAAGCGGCTAGTCCATGCGTCGCCAGGATCTACGCCGGGCGACCAGATGCTGACATTCTGGCTTTCGTCGGGATCGACAAGCACCAGTTCAGGACCGTCGCGGTGAAATGATATGCCGCGTCCGAACCGCCCTTCGATCTGGGTGACAGGGGCCGGATCGTCGGTTTTGAACAGCGTCAGAGATTTTTCATCCGTCTCGTAACGCCAGCTTCCGTCCGGCGACGTGCCAGTACAGAGATCCGACAGATAGTCCGACGCTGCGATACAGCTTTGTGGCTGGCGCAGCGCCTTGGCTGCAAACTCGATCCCGATTAATTCGGCAAACTCATCAGAGGGGTTTTCCGGAATCGGATCGACGAAAGAAGGCCCTCCGCCCAGGGTGAACTCCATCACCCAACGTTCTGCCTGATCTTCGTCTCGGTCGTAGGCATCGTTGAAGCCGGTGACCACCAGCAGATGCTGGGGTGAGATTAGAAATGGTGTTCCGGCTTCGCGGTCCAGCACCAACGCTTCCGGATCCGACAACTCTCCATCATTCAGGGTGTAATGGGTTAGAACGTTGTCTTCGGCGAAAACAAAGGCAGCGGTCGTGCCTTCAACCGTCCAATGGTAGTCCTGAAAGAAATAGTCCTGGTCCAGTTGGAAGATCGGGTCGGCACGGCCATCCATCAGAATCGTGAAGACCTCGGTCCCGCCGCTTGCGCCGAGATAGCTTTGATGCACCAGGATATAGGAGCCTTTGCGTTCGCATTCATGCGAGTCGTAGAAGTCATCCTTGGGGAAGTTGAAGGAGGGATTGAAAAAGACCACTTCGCATAAGAACGGTTCGGGTGCGCTGGTCGAGCGGGCTTCGACACCAGGCAGGGGCATGGGCACCGGCTGCTCATCGGCATCGGTCAGGCGCAGAATGGACCCTTCGATTTTGGCACGCGTGCCGGGCGGCAGCAGCACGCGGGCTTTCTCGACGCTTTGACGTTCTAGCGCCCGCTCCATTTCTATGCGCAGGCCTCCCGTGGCGTCGTCATCGGTGAAATAGCTGGCGCTGTTCAACAGCACGAGCATGCTTTCGGTAACGAACCCATCCAGTCGCAGTCTTTCGGCGGCGCTGACGGACATGCGCGCCGCACGGCGTTCGGCGAGCTGTTCGTTTTCAACGGCTTCTTGTTGTTTGACGAGCGCATATACGGCCAGTCCTGCCAAGAGGACTGCCACGCCTGCCAGACTGGCGATCAGACTTCTTTGACGCCGTTTCGCACCATGTTCGGATGCCGCCAGCAGATCCAGGATCGCAGGGTCAGCGGGCGGGGCAGCGCTTGGGCGCCGGATGCGCCAGTCCTGGGCTGCCTTCAAAGCCCGTCCGCGCAGCAGGCGGTCGGTGCCTTGCCCGCCTGCGACCCATGTCCTGGCGATCATGCCAAGCCGGGTGTATTCCTTGACCCAGCCGCGATCCGTGTGCAACGCCGCGACCAAGGGGGGCAGGTGATCCACGACTTGGAACATGCCCTTGGCGGGCAAGAGATGCAGCTTGCCCAAGGCTTCGGGCAGGTCCTCTGGCGTGGTTTCGCGAACCACCACAGGGAAGAGACGCTTGCCCGCGCGCTGCACCTCGCCCAGTTCCCAGTTCACCCAGCGCGAGCCGACGGAGTCCGGGCTGACCAACCAGATCACGGTATCGGCAGCATGAATGAAATCGCGCAATTCCTGCTGCCATTCTTCGCCAAATGGCAGGTCGCGGGTATCGATGGTGACGGCAAAGCCTTCGGCCTCTAACGCCATTACCATTGCATGCGCGGCCTCGCTGTCCCGGCGGGAATAGCTGATGAAAAGCTGCATCCGGTCAGCGTCGGGCAGGGCGGGTTCGTCCGCTGGGTGGGCTTCGGCAGGCTTGCTCATGGTAGGCGGCATCATAGATCAGATGCGGCAAAGTCATGCAATTGGCGCGAATGCTTCCCAGTGCGCGGCCTCTGGGATAAGAGCCGCCCATGACGCGTTTCCAATTCGACATTCACGCCACCGACGGAAAGGCCCGAACCGGGGAAATCACGACGCCGCGCGGTGTGATCCGCACGCCCGCTTTCATGCCGGTGGGCACGGCGGCCACTGTAAAGGCGATGCTGCCTGACAGCGTCGCGGCGACAGGTGCCGATATCCTGCTGGGCAACACATATCACCTGATGCTGCGGCCCGGGGCCGCCAGGGTCGAGGCGCTGGGCGGTCTGCACAGGTTCATGAATTGGGGTGGGCCGATCCTGACCGATAGCGGCGGCTTCCAAGTCATGAGCCTGACGGATCTGCGCAAGATGACCGAGGAAGGCGTTGAATTCGCCAGCCATGTCGATGGCTCGAAACACATGCTGTCGCCGGAAACATCGATGCAGATCCAGCGGCAACTGGGATCGGATATCGTCATGTGTTTTGACGAATGCACACCCTATCCGGCGGAAAAGGACGTCGCGGCGAAGTCTATGGCCTTGTCCATGCGTTGGGCTCAGCGGTCGCGGGAGGCCTTCGGTGACCGTCCGGGGCATGCCTTGTTCGGCATACAGCAGGGATCGACCTTTCAGGATCTGCGCGCAGAATCTGCCGAGGCGCTGACCCGGATTGGCTTTGACGGTTATGCAATCGGCGGCCTGGCGGTTGGTGAAGGCCAGGACCAGATGTTTGAGGTATTGGATTATGCACCCGGGCAACTCCCTGCCGACAAACCGAGATATCTGATGGGCGTGGGCAAGCCCGATGATCTGGTCGGTGCGGTGCAGCGCGGGGTCGATATGTTCGATTGCGTGCTACCGTCACGCTCAGGCCGCACAGGGCAGGCATTCACCCGGCGCGGGGTCGTCAACATCAAGAACGCGCGTCATGCGGACGACCCCAGGCCATTGGACGAAGACTGCCTTTGTCCATGCTGCCAAGGCTATAGCCGGGCCTATCTGCATCATGTCTTTCGCGCGAAAGAGATCATCAGCTCGATGCTGCTGACCTGGCACAACCTGCACTATTATCAGGAACTGATGGCGGGCATGCGCCGCGCAATCGGGGCAGGGCGGCTTGATCAGTTTGTCGAAGACTTTCACGCCAAAAGAAAAGAGGGGGACATCGCCCCCCTCTGAACTTCATTCCGCTATGTGTTCGATCAGAACTTCAGCGATCCGCCGACGGAGAAGATGTGCGCACCGCCGTCATATACCACAGTCGACCCGGCTGCAGGCCCGTTCCGCAGCGTGACGACCGGATCATCGATAGTGAACAGGTACGAATACCCGAGATCGAAATCCATGTGATCGTTCATCTCGTACGTTGCGCCGATCGACAACCAGATACGGTCTTCGTCCGGCACGCGCACGGTCCGGCCCTCGATGCCGTCGATCGTCGGTGTCTGGTCCCAGGCTGCCCCGGCCCGCACCGCCAATTCATCCAGAACGTCAACTTCTGCGCCGATGGCGGCGAAGAACGCATCGTCATAGTTCTGTTCATCGCTGAGCAAGGCGTCGCCGAACGGTGTTGTAATCGTTGTGTCGATTGAATCGAACGCCGACCAGAACTGGTACTGCAATTCCCCCATCACCCGGAAGCTGCTGCCGATATCCTGGACGATTCCGGCAGAAACCGTTGCTGGCAAAGATGCGTCCGCAACAGCCGGTACCGTGGCACCAGCCAAGGGCGCAAGCGAGGGTATCGCTGCGGCCGCAGGTCTGAACGTCGCTGTGCCGGGCAGCGACAGATCATAGCCATGATCGTAGGCGATGCCCAAGGTCGTGGTTGAGGTCGGCTCGAACAAGGCGCCGACCGTGAAGCCCGCAGCGATCTGATTGCCGTCCAGGTTCACAATCGCCGAGGTCAAGCGTGCATTCGCGTAGAGAATGTTCGCGGAAATGGCAAAGGAGACGCCATTAAACGGCTGGATGCCGAGCGTTGGCGAAAATTGGATCGTCTGGAGCTGCGAGGTAAGGCCGTCTGCAGCACCGACGAAATCGGGTTCATACGCCGTCGCAAGACCAAACGGCGTGAACACCGACAGACCCACCCACAGGTCAGGGTCCAAACGGTGCGCGATATAACCATTCGTGACGCCTGCAAATTCCGCGGCATCAACCGATTGGCCGTTGATCGTCGCGACGCCATCAGCGATCGGTTGGATCAGGCTAAGACCGCCGCTTAAGACGGTTCCTTCTTCGACCATCGTCACGACGGCCGGGTTGAAGCCCATGGACTGGATTCCGCCCGAACCGGCGGACGCGCCGGCAAACGAGACACCCTGCGATTTGGCCGACCGTTCCTTCAGTGCGAAAGAGCCTGCGTGACTGTTGTTTGCTGCCGTGATCGCCACAACTGAGGCAAGTGCGGCTGCTATTGCTCCACCCTTTTTCATAGTTCTGTCCTCTCCGGTGTGAGTGTTCTTGGTTCTTCTAGATTTTATTTTCGTTCTGAATGCCAAAAGCGACATTTTCTTTCGCCAAGCAAGCGGTGACGTCACGGAAAGTTATCAAAATTTTGATATAGTGCGCAGAAAGCACGGTTGTTCAGAGGTCCAATTGTCTGGACGCGGTCTATTCGAAGAGCCATATTCCGCTCTGAATGAGGATAGCGAGTCGGAAATGAGCTTATTTTCTCAGTTGTTCACTTGGTGGAACGGCCAGACGATCGGAACAAGACTGTATACGGCCCGAAACGGCGAATATGTCGGCGAAGACGACCTGGGGAATAAGTTCTACCAAACAGAAGGCGGTAAACGTCGCTGGGTGATTTACGCAGATGTCTCGGAGGCATCGAATGTATCGCCCGATTGGCATGGCTGGCTGCACTATACTTTTGACGAACCGCCCGAGGATGGTGCGTTGCCGCGTAAAACCTGGGAAAAGGACCATGTTCCGAACATGACCGGTACAACGGCTGCTTATCATCCGCCCGGAAGCGTTCATTCGAGTGGAACGCGAGCGCCTGCGACGGGCGATTACGAAGCTTGGCAACCGGAGTAGACCAATGGCCAGCAGTGCTGCAGAAACAGTGATAGGTGCCGCGGTCCTTGCCGTTGCCGGTGGGTTCTTGGTTTATGCAGCCAACACCGCCGATGTCGCCGTGGGCGGCGCCGGGTACGAACTGACAGCAGAGTTTAGAGCCGCCGAGGGGTTGAACATTGGCGGAGATGTTCAGATCGGCGGTGTCAAGGTCGGCTCGATCTCGGATATCTCTCTGAATCCTAAGAACTATTTCCCGGTTGTGACCATGTCGATCCGCCAGGACATCAAGATACCCGAGGACTCGATTGCGAAAGTTGCCTCTGAAAGCCTTTTGGGGGGCAACTTTATTGCGATAGATCCCGGTGGGTCGGATTTCATGTTGGAGGACGAGTCCAACTTCGAACACACCCAGGGATCGGTCAACCTGATGGATATCATTGGCAGGCTTGTGCAAGGCACAAACTAGGGCCCTGATGCAGCGTGTTCTTATATTGTGGGTGATTTTCGGCATGGCTGGCACCACGCCTGCCATTTCCCAGCAAAATCAAAGTGATGGCCAAGGTTTTTCAGGACAGGTCTTATCTTCCCCTGTGCCGCGTGTGCGTGTTCTTAGGCCGGGTGAGAGCCCATCCGACGTCGAAGTGGCACCCCAGCAGGATAGAGATATCACGCAACCGGACGAAGATGAGGCGTCCACGGGCGACATTCCAAAGGTCGTCAGGCTGGGCGGTTCCCGCGACGACGAACAGTCCACGACCAAAGACCCGGACGGTGCGCCAGAGCAGCAAAGTGACCAACCGCCGAACAACCGTTTCAAGAAGGCGCCAGAACGTCAGTCGACCTTCAAGCCTGATGAAGTGGTGATGGCTGTGCCGTTGTCATCGCCCAGCACGCGCCTGAAGAACGGCGCCCGTTTGCGCCAATTGGACAAGATGACGGGCTTAATCCGCACCTATGACGTTTCAGTGGGCGAGACGGTCCGGGTCGCTCGTTTACGGGTCAGATTGGATGCATGCCGGTCGCCCGGCGACAACGACACTCACGGAACCATGGCCTTCTTGAAGGTCTGGGACACCAAATATGAGACCCCTGATCCTGAATTTTCGGGATGGATGTTTGCCGAAAGCCCTGCTTTATCTGCGCTGGATCACCCGCGCTACGATCTTTGGGTAATCAACTGCACCACGCCTTTGGGTGAATAGTCCGCAGGCAGGGCATTAAACTGCGCCCGCTTGGACAGCGCCCGATCCAGAAGTTCATGATAATGCGCCCTTGGCACCGCACGCGCGCCCAAAGTTTCCAGATGCGCGGTCGTGAATTGGGTGTCCAACAAGGTGAATCCACCTGACTTCAAACGCGCCACCAGCCAGGCCAGCGCGATTTTCGAGCCGTCGCGCATCACTGTGAACATGCTTTCACCGAAAAATGCCGCCCCCAGGTGCAATCCATAGAGGCCCCCGCTTAATTGGCCATCTTT
Source organism: Pseudomonadota bacterium (assembly GCA_039028795.1). GTDB lineage: Bacteria > Pseudomonadota > Alphaproteobacteria > Rhodobacterales > Rhodobacteraceae > Thermohalobaculum. The sequence continues at coordinate 1,936 of JBCCHJ010000006.1, read as the reverse complement.
CCAGACCTCGACCGAGTGGGCATATCCCATATGGTGCAGTTTGATGAAAAGATCCCGGATCACAGGATTGATCCAGGTCTCTGGCCGGTCCGCACATGCATCCAGAACCTGGACGAAGGCTGTGTCCACCCGGATCCGGTAATCGTCTTTCAGCAGGCGCTTCTTCAGGCTTTTCGAGAGGTGAAAGCCGTTCAGGGGAAGGATCCCACGTTTCCGAGGGTCCACCCAGTAAATATCGTCGGCCTGCGAGTTGTCGGCCATAGGAAAGACACCAGCGCCATAGGCCCGAAGAACAAGCTCTGGCGTCAGGTCGAGAATGTCGCCGTCAGTGTCTTTCATGAAGTCTCGATAGTCACGCTCTCTGCCTAACCTGCCAGAGTCAATCTTCGCTTAATCCGGCTGGTTATCCAACCACTTTTCCAGCCAGTGGATGTTGTAATCACCGGACAGCACGTCCGGATTGTCCAACAAAGCGTGGAACAGGGGAAGACTGGTATCGATACCACCGACGATGGTTTCGCCTAAGGCGCGTCTGAGGCGCATCAGGCAGTCATTTCGGTCGGCGCCATAGGCGATGAGTTTGCCTATCAAGCTGTCGTAATGCGGTGGAACCCGGTACCCTGCGTAAAGGTGCGAATCCATGCGCACACCCAGACCGCCGGGTGCGTGATAGGTTTCGACCAATCCAGGGGACGGCACAAAGGATGGGATTGATTCCGCATTGATCCGGCATTCGATGGCGTGGCCTTCCGGCACAAGATCATCCTGGCTGAAACTCAGCGGCTCGCCCGCTGCGATCCGAAACTGTTCGCGGACCAGATCGACGCCGTAAACAGCTTCGGTCACCGGGTGTTCGACCTGAAGGCGGGTGTTCATTTCGATGAAATAGAACTCGCCATCCTCGTAGAGGAATTCGATGGTGCCAGCGCCACGATAGCCCATGTCGCGGACTGCATCGGCACAGATTTTGCCGATACGTGCCCTTGTGTCAGCATCAATCACCGGCGAGGGGGCCTCTTCGAAGACCTTCTGATGCCGCCGTTGCAGCGAACAGTCCCTCTCGCCCAGATGACAGGCGTTGCCGTGCGTATCCCCGATGACTTGGATCTCGATATGTCTCGGCTGGCCGAGGTATTTTTCCAGATAGACTGCGTCATCGCCGAAGGCGGCTTTCGCTTCGCTGCGCGCTGATGAAAATGCTGTGGGCAGGTCTGCCTCGGTCTTGGCGACCTTCATTCCGCGCCCGCCACCGCCTGCAGAGGCCTTGACCAGAACCGGGTAGCCGATCTCTGCTGCAACCTTCAGGGCATCATCGACGGTATCCACCCCGCCATCAGAGCCCGGGACGCATGGGACGCCCAGCTTTATCATGGTTTCCTTCGCCGCGATCTTATCGCCCATCAGACGGATGTGATCCGCTGTCGGGCCGATGAAGGTCAGCCCGCTTTCTTCGACGATCTGCGCAAATCCAGCATTTTCGGACAAAAAGCCGTAGCCCGGGTGCACTGCTTCAGCGCCGGTTATCTCACATGCAGACAGGATCGCAGGTTGATTGAGATAGCTCTGCAATGCTGGTGGTGGGCCGACGCAAACGCTTTGGTCAGCCAACCGGACATGCATCGCATCTGCATCGGCGGTCGAGTGGATCGCCACGGTTTCGATGCCGACTTCGCGCGCTGCGCGGATCACCCTCAGCGCAATCTCGCCTCTGTTGGCGATCAGGATTTTTTCGAACATGGATTGGACCGGGTTATTCGATGATCATCAACGGCTCGCCGAACTCGACAGGTTCAGCATTATCGACCAGGACCGTACGAACGCGGCCACTGCGCGGGGCTGGGATCTGGTTCATCGTCTTCATGGCTTCGATGATCATGATGGTCTGGCCTTCGCGGGCTTCATCGCAGGCGGCAGCGACCGATGATGCGCCCGATCT
>JBCCHJ010000005.1:0-147123 GCA_039028795.1 Pseudomonadota bacterium | reverse complement strand
GCATTCTGCTCCCATTCCACGATCGTGCGGAAACCCATACGGCAATTGTTAAGTCTTCAATTTTTGGAAACAGATTACCGCCTCTTCGCCCCGACCCTTGATCAAACCCCGAAGGTCGAAGACTGAGCACGGACATTATCGGATTTTGGTGGAACCACAGGTTCGTCCGCGACCCAGCGATTTGAACGTTTAGCGGCGGCAAAAGTCGATGGCCAGCCTAGATCCTCCGATCGCTTGACGGGTTACCAACAAGAAGCAACAGCCTCGCGCACAGTTTTACAAATGCCAGCGATCTATCCCGTTTTCTTTGCGGTGGGCTTCGGGTACCATTCCGGCTCCCGCCGTTCGAGGAAGCTTTTCAAACCTTCGTCCGCCTCTGACGAAAGGCGCTTCATGGCGTGAGGCCGGGCCATTTCAGCCCGGTCCAGGTCGGAAAACATCAGCCCAGAGTACTTGAGGATCGACTCCTTTGATTGCGCCAAGGCATCCGGCGGGCAGTGCAGCAAAGCGTCGATGATCGGTTCTGCTGCGGCATCCAGATCGCCGACCTCGCAGACCTCGTCGACAAGGCCAATCTCCATGGCGCGATCAGCCCCGAACCGCTCGCAACTCAGCGCATAGCGGCGCAATCGTCCCGGCCCGATCCGCGACAGAAGCTGTGGTACGATCGGTACAGCAGTAAGGCCCCATCGTGCCTCGGTGATCGAAAAAATTGCTGACCGATCGGCAATGACAATGTCGCAGGCGGCTATGATGCCCGTGCCGCCGCCGAAGCATCCCCCGTGAACCATGGCAATCACAGGCTTGGGCATTGCCGTCAGCCCGTGTACAGCATCCGTGGTCCGCTGGCTGACATTGATGTTCTGCTCGACTGACCCTGCCCTGACCGATTGTATCCAAGCCAGATCGGCGCCAGCCTGAAAGTGCTTGCCCTTGCCGCGCAGCACGACAACACGGACCTTGGGGTCCGCGCCCAGTTTCGCGGCACCCTTAAGCAGCGCCTGGATCATGTCGCCATTGTAGGCATTGTTGCGATCGGGTCGATTAAGCCAGACCGTCGCGACCCCACGTTTGTCGATCGAAGTTCTGACAATCTTCGCCATGCCTGGTCCTCTTTAATGCGGATTCTTCCGCATTAACCTGGGTGATCAGGTCTGTCATCCATCCAAGAGGTGGAAAGCTTCCTGCAATTGGCAGGTTTCCGCTTGCGAAACGTCCAATCGCATTGCAAAGATTATGTTAGTCTCCGCAAGACGCGGTCGGAAGCACCGAAAAAACAAAAAGAGAGACAGTAGGGAAATTCGGGCAGATCGCATGTCTACTGCTGCGGCCTGATGGGGAGGAACAAACGCACGTGTCTAACCGTGTTTTGGAAGTCGAGGATCTGCACGTTCATTTCCCGTTGGAATATGGACGGGTTGTCAAAGCGGTCCGTGGCGTCAGCTTTCACATTGATCGCGGCGAAACGCTGGCAATCGTGGGAGAATCCGGATCAGGCAAATCCGTGACTGCCATGTCAGTCATGCGGTTGAACGATTTTCTTCATGCAAAATACCCCAGCGGTAAGGTCACGATGACGCCGATGGGCGAAGCGCCCATCGATGTCCTGAATGAAAGCCAACGTCGGATGCAGGACGTGCGCGGCGACCATGTGGCGATGATCTTTCAAGAACCCATGACATCGCTCAACCCAGTTCTGAAGAATGGGTTCCAAGTCACTGAAGCCATTATGCGTCACCAGGCCTTGGGTGAAGACGAAGCGCAGAAGCGGGCGCTGGAACTCTTCGATTTGGTCCGCATTCCGGAATCACTGAAGCGGTTCAATCAATACCCGCACCAATTGTCCGGCGGCATGCGCCAGCGCGTGATGATCGCTATGGCGCTTTCCTGCCGCCCGTCGCTGCTTATTGCCGATGAGCCGACGACGGCTTTGGACGTGACCATTCAGGCTCAGATCCTGGAGTTGATCAAGCAGCTACAAAAAGAGATCGGCATGGCCGTGTTGTTCATCACCCATGACATGGGCGTGGTGGCAGAGGTCGCCGATCGCGTGGCGGTTATGCTGCTTGGCAAGAAGGTCGAAGAAGGCCCTGCCGCAGACATTTTCCACCGCCCGCAGCACCCCTATACACAAGCGCTTTTGTCCGCCGTTCCGCGCCTGGGGTCGATGCGCGGCAAGGACCTGCCGGAGAAATTCGACAATGTCGAGGTGAAGGGCACCTTCGCCGAAATGGCCGAAAACGCCTGAGGAGAGTGCCGAAATGCCATTAGATCAAAACTCAGCACCGCTGTTGAATGTCGAGGGGATGACTACCTATTTCGACATTACCGGCGGTTTGCTTGGCGGCGTCACGGCACGGGTGCATGCGGTCGAAGATATAAGTTTTCACATAAAACCCGCCGAGACGCTGGCGATGGTGGGTGAATCCGGCTGCGGAAAATCCACAACCGGGCGCACACTGATCGGTCTTGAAAAAGCCACGGCCGGAAAGATTGAATTCGATGGTGTTGATCTGACGGCCATGTCGCGTAGCGACCGGCGGGATGCTGTCACTCAGATGCAGATGATCTTTCAGGACCCTTATTCGTCGCTGAATCCACGACAAACGGTGGGAACCTCGATTTCGGAACCAATGCTGGTTCACAATATCATGCCCAAGGCAGACGTGAAGGACCATGTTGTCGGGCTGTTGCGCAAAGTCGGTCTGCAACCGGCGCACTTCGACCGCTATCCACACGAGTTTTCCGGCGGACAGCGCCAACGCATCTGCATCGCCCGGGCGTTGGGGCTGAGCCCGCGGATGATCATCGCGGATGAGGCCGTTTCGGCCCTGGACGTCACAATTCAGGCCCAGGTGATCAATCTGTTCATGGGGTTGCAGGAAGAATTCGGGCTTTCATTGCTGTTCATCAGCCACGATATGGCGGTGGTGGAGCGCATCGCCCACCGTGTTGCAGTGATGTATCTTGGCCGGATCGTAGAAATGGGCCCGCGCCGCGAGGTCTTCGACAATCCGCAGCATTCCTACACGCAAAAGCTTCTGTCAGCGGTTCCGATTGCAGACCCGACAGCGGATCGTGCGGAACGCGGCCTGATGGTGGATGAAATCCCATCGGCTGTGCGGGCGCTGGACTACAAGCCCGGAACCCTGACTTTCCGGGAAGTTAGCCCAGGGCACATGGTCGCGAACGAAGAATAGGCAAGAGTAGACAACAAGAACACCCGGGCCACCGGGGAGGCGTACGAAGGGCGCGCTTAAAAGACCCTTGGAGAACCGGTGAGCAACCTAGGGAGGTACCTTATGCGCACCAAATTCTGGAAAGCCGCTATTGGCGCGACGGCTCTTGTCGCGTTTGCCGGCGGTGCTATGGCAGATGGCCATGGCACTCCGAAATCCGGCGGTACGCTGGACTTCGTGGTTGGCTCGAAAATTCCGTCCTATGACGGCCATGCCGAGACAACCTTTGGGATGATCCACCCGATTGCCCCGTTCTACAGCCTTTTGATCCGGGTCAATCCCGGCAATCCGTCCGAGAACGACTTCGAGTGCGATGTCTGCGAAAGCTTCGAAGGTTCGGAAGATGGTCTAACCTGGACCTACAAGATCAAAAAAGGCCTGAAGTTCCACAACGGGCAAGACCTGGACGCCAATGACGTCTTTGCAACGTACGAGAAGATCATCTTCCCACCGGAAGGTATCCGGTCTTCGCGGAAAGCGTTCTACGCCATGGTCGACTCACACAGCGTTGTCGACAGCCATACCTACGAGATGAAGCTGAAGTTCCCATCGGGCGCTTATCTTCCCTCGATGGCTTCGCCGTTTAACTTCATCTATGCGGATGAGGATCTGGCAGAGCATGGCCTGAAATGGCACCAGACGAACGTCAACGGCTCTGGCCCGTTCAAGTTTGTCGAGCACCAGCCAGGCGCATTCGTGTCAGGCGTCAAATTTGACGACTATCACCACGAAGGCCGCCCCTACCTGGATGGCTTCAAAGCGATCGCAGCACCTAAACTGGCAGCCCGCGTGCAGGCCATCGAAGGCGATCGTGCCGGCATCGAATTCCGTGGCTTCCCGCCGAAACAGCGTGATGCTCTGGTCAACGCCCTTGGCGACAAGATCGTTGTGCAGGAAAGCGACTGGAACTGCGTGCTGCTGGCAACGCCGAACCACAAGCGTCCACCGTTTGATGATCCGCGTGTCCGTAAGGCTTTGACGCTGGCCATCGACCGCTGGGGCGGGTCCAAGTACCTCAGCAAGATCGCGATCGTGAAAACGGTTGGCGGGATCGTCTTCCCGAACCACCCGCTGGCTGCTTCACAAGAAGAACTGGAAGCCCTGTCAGGCTATGGCACGGACATGGAAGCCAACCGGGCAGAGGCCAAGCGTCTGCTGGAAGAAGCCGGTGTGGACCTTTCCAAGTCCTACAGCTTCAACAACCGCGGCGTTGACCAACCTTACAAGGTTGTCGGCACCTGGTTGATTGACCAGTGGAAGAAGGTTGGCCTGAACTTCGATCAGAACGTGAACCCGACCCCGGTGTTCTATGACATTCTGCGCAAGAAGTTCGACTTCGACGTGTCGATCGACTTCAACTGTCAGTCGGTGATCAACCCGATCGCTGATGTGTCCAAGTTCATCCCCTCTTCTGGCAATAACTTCACCCAGAACGAGGATCCAGAACTGGAGCAGATGTACCAGGACCTGCTGCGCGCAGGCACCGAAGACGAACAGCGGGCTATCATGCGCAAGCTGGAGAAAGCTGTCCTGGACGAGAAAGCCACGCAGTTCATCACGCTCTGGTGGTACAAGATCAACCCGCACCGGGATTACGTGAAAGGCTGGAAGATCGCGCCTTCTCACTATCTGGGTCAGCAGCTTGATCAGATCTGGCTGGACAAAGAAAGCTAATCGAACTGGACGGCCGGGCCATGCCTGGCCGCCCAAGAAGAGCCAATGTGGGATGGGTGCAAACCCATCCTGCACCAAAGCCGCCGACGACAAGGTCTAAACCCAAATGTGGCAGTATATTCTAAAGCGCCTCTTGTTGATGATCCCTACGGTCATAGGTGCGGCTTTTTTGATTTTCTTCCTTTTGCGCGCGCTGCCAGGCGACGTATGCGAGCTGCGTGAAGGCGGCGAAGGCGGGTTCTTTGACCCAGAACAGATAGAAATATGCCGGGACGAACTGGGGCTTAATGACTCCCTGGCGACCCAGTTTTTCAACTTTGTTGGCGATTTGGCAGTGCTGGACCTGGGCAAGAGCATGTGGACCGGGCGTTCGGTCGCCGAAGAAATGGGCAAACGGTTCGAACTGTCGCTACAAGTTGCGATCATGGCGACAATTGTGTCGATCATCATCGCCCTGCCTTTAGGAACCTTGAGTGCAGTCTATCAGAACACATGGATAGACTATGTGGTCCGAACCGTCTCCATCGCTGGGATTGCCATGCCCAGTTTCTGGCTGGGAATCCTGATCATACTTGGGATTCTCAGCGTCTCGGAGATGATAACGGGCACCAGATGGCTACCCCCGTTGGACTACCGACCGATATGGGAAGACCCCGCCTATAACTTGTCGATGCTGATCTGGCCCGCGCTGGCCACGGGATACCGGTACTCAGCGGTGGCCACCCGGATGACCCGGTCTTCGCTGCTGGAAGTTTTACGTGAAGACTATGTGCGCACTGCCCGGGCGAAAGGCGTGGTCGAAAAGGTTATCGTCAATCGACATGCTCTGAAAAACGCCATGCTGCCGGTCGTCACTGTGATCGGCATTGAGTTCGCCTTCCTGATGGGCGGATTGGTGGTGACCGAGCAGGTGTTCAACCTGAACGGCCTGGGCCGCCTGCTGGTCGATAGTGTGACCTTTAACGATTACACGATGACCCAGGGTATCGTGATGACCATCGTGCTGGTCTTCGTGGTCACCAATTTCGTGATCGACCTGATGTACGCGTGGCTGGACCCGCGCATCCGCTATAGCTGAGGAAAGACCCATGTCCACGACCTCGGATCCCGACAAAACATCACCGGCTTTCAAGGGCCTGGAAAATGACGAGTTGCCCCCCGCCCCGTCTCTGCTGACGCGGGCCTGGACGTTCGTCAAAAAACAACCCTTAGGCAGCGCCGGTCTGATGCTGGTGATTATCTTTGTCATCATGGCGATCTTTGCGGACGTGCTGACGACCCACGATCCGGAGTCTGGCGAGTTCTTTGACCAGTTCACCCGGCCCTATTCGAATTCTGACGCCACTGGGGCCTATTTCCTGTTGGGTGCGGATGAATTCGGCCGTGATGTCTTCACCCGTATTGTCTATGGCGCCCGCACGGCCCTTTTCGTCGGCATTGTTTGTGCCGTTCTAGGCGCCTTTGTCGGATTGGTCCTGGGTGTTGCTTCGGCCTATTTCGGCGGCTGGACCGATACGATCATGCAGCGGCTGATGGACATTCTGATGGCCTTCCCGCTGATCATCCTGGCGCTAACTATCGTGATTGCCAGCCGGGCGGTGCTGCAGGTTCTGGACGTCCAGAATCCGAACGATTACTCGATCTATTTCGTGATCATCGCGATCACGATCCCCTTCATCCCGAAATGTGCCCGGGTGGTCCGGTCTTCTGCGCTGGCGATCCGGGAAATTCCCTTTGTTGACGCGGCCCGGGCCAACGGCTTTTCGCATAGCAGGATCATCATGCGCCACATGGTGCCGAACGTCATGGCACCATTCCTGATCATGCTGACGGCCTTTGTCGGGCAAGCCATCCTTTTGGAAGCGTCGCTGTCCTTCCTGGGCCTCGGTGTGCAAGAACCGACGCCTGCCTGGGGGCTGATGCTGAGATCATCGCAGGAGTTCATTCGGGAAGAAGCATTCCTGGCGATCTATCCCGGCCTGGCGATCACGCTGGCTGTTTTTGGCTTCAACCTTTTCGGCGATGCTGTTCGCGATGCGCTGGATCCGAAGCTACGTTCGCAGAACTGATGGGATGAATGCGGTTTGGGGCCTTTGGGCTCCGGCCTCACAGGGTCTCAGATCTAATCGTCATGGCGATGAATGCTGACAGCGCGCTAATCCCCGCTGCGATCATCAGAGCAACAGCATAGCCCCCGGTGCTGTCATAGAGCCATCCAGCCAGCCATGGCCCTCCTAAACCAGCCACCGCCCAAGCCGTAAAAACACGGCCATATATTTTCACGCCAACCGCGACGCCAAAACGCCGGGCTATTACGGCCGGATATACCGAGATCACTGCGCCATAGATGAAGCCGATCACCCCAAGGCCGATCAAGATCTGGGGCAATAAACCCGAAGCCAAAACCGCCAGCGTTATGGCCGACACAAACGGAAGCCCAACCAGCAACGGTCCGGGCGCTAGACGGTCCGTCAATACCCCACCGCAAAGACTGCCGACCATATTGCAAATGGCGATAGCAATCGGAGCAGCGACCAGCAGTTCGGGCGAGACGCCGCCAGCCATGGCGATACCTATCGCATGCCCGGTTGCCATAAGTCCGGCTGCGACGGCACATCCATAGGCCAGCCAAAGCAAAATTATGCGTGTGACGGAAATTGACGGGATTTCCGAATGTTCGGTCGGCGTGCTCTTGAACCGTGCGCGAACCAGCGTCAACAACAAAGCCGCGCCGATCGCAAGGATTACAAGCACAATCATCATCCCACGCATCGCGCGAGCAAAGCCATCAGGCCGCTGAACAATTGCATCAAACCAAAACGTAAAGACGGTGGCACCCAGTGCGTAGGCCGCCGTCACGACGCCCATTGCTAAGCCTTCTTGACCGGGATTGGCCTGCGCAGAGATCTGTAGGGAGAATCCATATCCGAGCCCATTGGCGAAGCCCAGGAGAACGCCATAACCCAACCAAACCTGCCACAGGGACTCTGCCGAGCCAGCCCAAAAGGCGCCTATCGTCCCAAGGGCTGCGATACAGGCGACCAATCCTGAGGCGGGTAGAAGACCATATATTCTATGCCCGAGCGTGACAGCCGCGGTTATGCACACCAATGCAATAGAATAGGTCAAAGAGACGTCGGCCCTGCTTGCAGAAAAAATTTGCTCTAACGGTTCCAGGAAAACAGAAAACGCATGAACGGACCCAAAGACAAAGGCCAGCGATGACCCAGCCGTCAGAACGCAAAGGCCGTGTTTGTCGAAGCTCACGGGCAGGTCCCCCAAGATACGCGCAACAACCTGCGCGGCAGGGGGTCAGAGTTCAAGCCATCACGGCAGGTGTTTGTCGATGAATGCCTTTATCCGCGCCCATGACGCATCCTTTGCCGTAGGATTGCCACCATATGTGACGCCTCGGGTGCCGCAGGCCTGCAGATAAGCTATCCGGCCCTCGGGTGTCGATAAGGTGTAGGACCCATCCAGACTCACGGTGCGACCATTCTCATCCACCGATAATGTGCAGCTTGATGTTGTGTCACGCACAGTAACGGCGCCAGAGAACTCGGAGTTTCCAAGACGGCTGTCAAAGCCATGGCGCGCGTTCGGATAAACATCGATTTCGACCGGCGCACCTTGGGATTGCCAGGCGTCAACCAGGGTCTGGCATGGCGCGGCCGGGGTCCAATTGTCTTCGGCTCCGATCTGGATCAGCAATGGCGTTGAGACCTTCTCTGTCCCCAGGCCGAACCCGCAAAACGGATAGTAGGCCACGGCGAACGCTAATGGCATTTCGGCACCCGCATATTTGCTGAGACGGTCCACGGCTGAGCTGAGAGCGACAATTCCGCCCTTCGACCAACCCATGTGGCCTATTTTCGCCGCATCCAGATCAGGATGTGTGGCCAGCAATTGGCGCGCTGCGATAACGTCCACCAGCATGCCCTGGGCGGTGATCTTTATCTGATCCCTGGCTGTCGAACTCACGTTACGCGGTCCGAAGTGGTCCAGACGAAAAACGGCCAGGCCTTGTTTGGCCAACCAGGCTCCGGTGCGTTCATGCAAACCAGATGGCCCGCCGGACCCGTGGCTTAGAATGATACCGCCACGTAAAGGAAAGTCTGGCGGCGGCAGAGTAAGGTCGCCATGGATGATCCGGGACTGCGCCTGACCTTTCAGAACGTCGGCGAAGTCATACGCATCCTGCGACGTAAAATAGATTCTTCCCTCTTGACCACGATCGATCGTGATCGACACCGGTCCAGGCTGATAGGCTGCACAGGCTTGTAAAAAGAAACCTGTTCCCACGATGGATGCAAAGATCCAAACGATCCGCTTTAGCATCGCCCTGCTCCCTGACGCTATGATCAGAGACTTTGATCAATCTTCAGCAATGTCCAGTGGTGATTCTTTGCATTTGGTAAAATTTTATCGAGGCGCGCCGGGTTATAGGCCTCCCTCCGCCCGCAGCGCTTGGACGCCGCGCAGTCCGGCCTTGATGATCAAGTGAATATGATCCAGCGGTTTGTCGCGGCCCAGCGTCAGTCTGCGACCGATCGCAAGCTCCACCACTCCGTGAACTGCGGCCCACAGCGCGCTCAGAACTTCTTTGCTTTCCTGTTTGCCGGAAGCGCTTTGAAGTAAGGCAAAGAGTGCGTCTTCTGCTTGATCCAGTCGGTCTTCGGTTGGCGTCTCGGCTTCATATCGAAACAGGGTTTCCCACCGTCGTGGCGACGCTTGAGCGAACTTAAGGTAAGTTTCACCCATCGCAAGCAAACGGTCTTCTGGACTATCCCCTGCCTGCTGAACAGCTTCTGACAGCAAACCGTAGAGATCCTGCATGTGCTGGAAATTCACGGCGCGGACGAGCCCGTCGAGATGACCGAACAAATTGTAGATCGTGCCGACTGAGACATCGACGGCCTGCGCAATGCTGCGCGCAGACACTGCGGACGCTCCGCCTTCTGTGACGGCCTTTGTCGCTACGGCGAGAATTTCGGCGCGCAACTCATCATGAGGTCTATGTTTTTTAACCATAGCCCCTTCTGCCGGATCAGCGTTGCGCAGTCAATTTGAACATTGATCAATATTTCTATTGACGTTCGCGTCAGGTGATTCCATATATTGAACACTGTTCAAATATGGAGCGGACCGATGATCAGAACACTAACGACACTCTTCAGAGCGAGGGCCGCAGATGCCGAAGACGCTCTGATCGATGCAAACGGAACTACGTTGCTAGCGCAGCACCTGCGCGATGCCAAAGCTAACGTCACAAAGGGTCAACAGACCTGTGCAGCCCTGATGGCCCGCAAGTCAGCAGAAGAAAAGCGGCTGCAGTCTTTGATCACTGAGATTGAAGAGCGGGAGAAGTCTGCCCGGGACGCGATCAAAGCTGAAGAGACCGAACCGGCAGCCGAAATTGCTGATCGCATCATCGCGCTGGAAGATCACAAAGATCTGGCACTGAAAGCGATTGCCGATCTGGAACAGCGCATTGCCAAGATCCGCGAAGGACTTTCCTCTGCTGAAAGACGCATATCTACCCTCGCTGCGGAACTGCGGATGGCGCGGTCCGGGGCGCAATCCAGAAAGGTCATGGCACAGCTTTCAGGTGGCCCAGATCAATGTGCACTGCACTTGGCCGAAGATATGGCCGCGCGAGTCCGCGGCGTGAACGACGCTGAGGAAGATATTTGCTCGGCGATGGATGAACTTCGCGCCGACCCGGGCGGCCTCGATGCCCGGATTAAAGGCGCCGGACTGACTACAGAAAGCAAATCCAGACGTAACGCGCTTTTGGCGCGCCTCTCATCCGATCAACAAACCAACCAATAGGAGAAAAAACAATGACACCGCACACTCAGAATTCAAAAGCTTGGATCCTATTTTGCTATATCAGTTTTGCAGTCGCCCTTGGCGTCACAGGAATCGGTATCTGGGCAATGGAAATCACACTACCGATGAAGGCTTTCCTGGGTATGGGACTGCTGTTCTCAACCGGCTCGGCATTCACCTTGGCCAAGACCCTTCGCGACGAACATGAGGCCTCGTTGTTCCATCACAAGCTGGAAGACGCCAAGACCGAACGTCTGCTGCGGGAGGTAGAAGTCGCCTAACTATGCAAATCAAACAGCGCCCGCCGCTTTTGGCGGGCGCTGGACATGCCCAGCTTCGTTTAAAGGTTTTCCGCAATCATCGAGATCATCTCAAACATTATCGCACCCCCCACCAAAGCGGTCATGTTGTTCGGGTGATCCTTTGTCGGCATCATACATACGACATCGCCGCCGATGATGTTCATCCCACGCACCGCATGCAGCAATTCGATCGCCTCATCCATGTTGAAACCGCATTCACCGACTTCAAGATTGGCAACCGCCGGTGCAACGGTTGGATCCAGACAATCCAGATCGAAGGTTATATATACCGGACACCCATCCAAAACCTCTTTGATCTGAGCCACAACGTCCACAGCACCGCGGCGGCGATAGTCCCGCATCGTCACGACATTGTAACCATAATCATAGGACGGCTGCAGCCAATCCAAGGTCCGCGCATGGCCGCGTAGGCCGATCTGCATGGAATGTGCCGGATCGACCTGCCCCTGGTCAGCGAGATAGGCGCCCCAATGCGCCGCCGACTTTTCGGCCCCTAAGAAGTGGTCTACTTTGGTAAAAACGTCTGTATGTGCGTCCAGATGCAGGAAGCACACTTTTTCGCCGCCTGCTAGTTTTCCGTTTCCTAATGCCTGAACAATTCCACCGGTGATCGAATGATCCCCCCCGATCGATACCGGCCGAGCACCCGTAGCGTCGACACGGGTGAAAAACTCAGTGATCCGCGCGATACAGTCTTCATTGTCATTCGCACGCGGAAACGGCACGTCACCAACATCGGCCACGCGTGCTTTGGTCCAAGGGTCAATATCAAAGAGGCCGTGCATCCTGCGTTGAACCGCAGACACATTCCGAACAGCACGGGGACCAAGATGCTGGTCCCGTTCGGTTGTGCCGTTGCCGGTGGAATGCGGGACCCCAACCAAAGCGATATCCTGGCCCTCTGGTCCGGTGTGATCGCACCGGAAGAGAGTCGGCACGCCCCACCAATAAAGGTTCTCCATCATCGAGCGGTCGTGAACATCCATCATAGCACTTCTCTCAAATTGCGGAAGGATATGGCGTCATATCCCTGATTATATGCATAAATCAGGTTTCGGTTCCGCCGTTCACTTGGATCATTTGACCGTTTATGAACGCGCCTTTATCCGATGCCAGAAGACTTACTGTTGCCGCCACTTCGTACGGCTCGCCCAAACGTCCCACAGGGATGCGGCCTTCTTGATCTTTGATATGCGCGGTCATGGCTGGGTCCGCATGCTCGGACGCAATCGGCCCCGGGGAAATCATATTGGCCGTAATCCCGTTAGGACCGAATTCCTTGCCTAAGGATTTTACCAAGCCCCAATTACCGTGTTTTGACACGCTGACATGGGCCCGGCCGTTGTAGCCATGGATTGCATTCATGCCAGCAAACAGAATCAACCTGCCCCAGCCTGTCGCAACCATGCCCGGCAGACAGGCCCGGGTAAGCCAAAAGCTGCCCATCAGGTTTACATCCATAACCCGGTGCCATTCGTCTTCATCCATTTCCAGAAATGGCGACGATGGTCGAATTGCTGCATTGTGGACTAATACGTCGATCTGGCCGAAGGCATCTTTCCCAGCTTTGGCCATGGCCAAGCAACCATCCCGTGTGCCTGCATCACCCATCACGACAAGCGCTTCTTGTCCAGCAGCACGAACCATCTCTGCAGTTTCGTCACAGGTAGTCTTGTTAGACAAACCGTTGACGACGATGTTGAAGCCATCCTCGGCAAGCGCAACAGCAACGGCGCGTCCAATATTTTGTCCCGCGCCGGTGATCAGGACCGTTCGCATCATTCGGCAGCCTGCGCCGGTTCTACGAATGCGTTACGGATCTGATCCCATTCTTTGGACCCAACTCGTTCAAACATCTCGCTGACCAAAAGCCCCTCGGTCTGGCTTGGCAGTTTGCCCTGACCCAGGTCGGCCAGAACTGCTTCAGCGCGCATCAGCATTTCACGCCAGATGACATCCGGCATAATCGCCACTGCGAAGCCCAGGTCCTTAAGCCCATCCACCGCGACCGGAGGTGTCTTGCCCCTCAGCACCAAATTAAAGAGGCAGGGGCCATTCACGCGCTGGCAAACCGCCGCCAGTTCCTCTTCCGTCTTCGGCGCTTCGACGAAGGCGATGTCAGCGCCGGCTGCCAGCGCTGCATTGACCCGGTGGATAGCTTCGTCAAACCCCATCATGGCGTTCGAGTCCGTCCGGGCAATGATCTTGAAATCTGTGTCCTGGCGGGCCGCCGCTGCAGCCCGGATCTTCGCCAGGTAGGCCTCTAACGGGATGATTTCTTTGTCATCCAAGTGACCTCACTTTTTCGGAAAACCCTGATCTTCGATGTGGATCGCTGCGACGCCTGCCCGTTCGTAGTCCCGGATGGCGCGTGTCACGTTCAGCTCATTTCCAAATCCGGTGTCAGCATCAGCAATCACGGGGATGTCCACAGCAGCGGCGATGCGGCTTGCATTGTGAGCCATTTCTGTCGCGGTCAGCAGGCCATAATCCGGCAACCCATAGCCAGCGGCCGTGCCAGCACCAGTCATATAGCAGGCAGAAAACCCGGCCCGCTCGATCAAGCTGGCGGTCAAGCCGTCATAACATCCTGGTGCGCTGATCATCTCTCCGCTGGCCAGCATGGCCGCAAAACGTTGGCGTGGGGTCTGGGTCATGGCATCCTCCAAATTATCAGGGCACCTTACTCTGGCCCGTGCTCCAAGCAAAGGAACGACCCATCCGATGGAGGATACCCCAAAGATTGATGCCCATGCCCATGTGTGGGACCGAACATGCACGATGGTTCCAGGGGCGCGGTACCACCCGGATTATGAGGCAACAATCGATGACTATCTTCGCATACTGGATGCCCATGACATTGAAATGGCGGTTCTGGTGCAGCCGAGTTTCCTGGGGACCGACAACCGATATCTGCTGGATTGTCTGAAGGCCCATCCCAGCCGGTTGCGCGGGATTGTGGTGCTAGAGCCTGGCACACCTGGTACGGCCTTGGATGACATGACCACCTTGGGCGTGATTGGGATGCGATACAACCTGCTCAGCCTGCCGCCAATGTGGCTGAGCCAACCAGAGTATCAGATCCTCACCTCGCAGGCCGTGCAGCGAAACTGGTGGATCGAAGTCCAAGCGAATGGCCCGGATTGGCCCTTTGTTCTTCAAGTGCTCAGCCAAGCGGACCTGATGATCGACCACTTCGGCAAACCGTCTGATGTGCCCTGCCCGGGATGGGAGGCGCTGTTAACCCGCAACCCCACAAAGACGTGCATAAAGCTGTCGGCGCCATATCGACAGCAGCCATTCGACCTACGTCTTGTGGCCCGCCGCCTGATCAAACATTACGGTGCGGACCGCTGCCTCTGGGGATCAGACTGGCCCTGGACGCAACACGAGGACGCTCACAGCTATGCGGAATCCGTTGCCTGGTTGCACAATTGGACCGAGACTGCGGACCGCCGTGTGATCGGCAATCGACAAGAACTGTTGGGATTTGGAAGCTCTTGATGTCCGTCAAGGAATTGCGGCCACGAACGTACAATAAATGAACACACCATTCTGGAGGCTGATCCATGTACAAGAAAATACTGGTTCCTGTGGCTCTCGACCATGGGCACGATCCCGAAGACGCGATTGCGATTGCGAAGACATTTAGCGGCGATGGCACAGAGATCATTCTCTTGCATGTGCTGGAGGAAATTCCGTCCTATGTTAGCTCGGAATTACCGGATGATATTTTTGACAACGCCCAAAAGGGCTTGAAGTCAGAACTTAACACTGTCGCCAGTAATGCGGGCGCCAATGTGAGAGGTGTGGTGGTTATGGGTCACGCAGGTTCCACCATCAACAACTACGCTGAAGAGAATGGAATTGACTGCATCGTAATTGCGTCCCACCGTCCGGAATGGTCCGACTATCTGCTTGGATCGACCGCTGCGCGCGTCGTGCGACATGCGTCCTGTTCGGTCCACGTCATTCGCTAACGTGATCGCGGTTGCAATTCTTCCGTCCGGGTCTCTGATCGTATGACAGCGACGGTAGTCATCATGAACGGTGTTGGCAGTGTCGGGAAGTCAACAATTTGCCGAGCGCTACAAAGCCTGACCCGCGCGCCATTCCACCACGTCCAAATGGACAGCTTTCTGGCGATGATGCCCGCACTCTATAAAGACCACCCCGAAGGTTTGAGTTTCGAGATTCAAGAGGATGATGGCCGCCCCGCGCTTTATGCGCGAACCGGTCCCGTAGCAGAGAAGCTTCTGGCCGGAATGCGGGCTGCTATCGGTGCGATGGCTGCGACAGGGTGCAATCTGATCGTTGACGACGTGCTGTTTGGGAATGTGGACACTGAGTGCGGGAACCCCGTCCGAGATTACAACGAACGTTTGGCGCCATTCCAGACCCATTGGGTCGGAGTTCATGCACCGTTAAACGTAATCGAAGACCGCGAAGCAAGCCGGGGCGACCGGCCTCGTGGGCTAGCGAGATGGCAATTTACCCGCGTTCATCGGGACATGGATTACGATTTTGAAATTGACGTGGGCAGCATCACTGCGGAAGAGGCAGCGCGGCAGATCAAGGACCACTTCGATCTCTGAGGAACTCGCGAGGCTTTAAGGACAGTCTTCCAGTTTATCCAACCGGAACACGGTTTTCTCAGCGCCTTCGTCCGTTACCAACCGGATCAAAACATCATCACCTTCTGGGCAAGCACCGCCAACGTTGAAACCGCCTTTGGTGGTGAGGTAGATCGCATTACTACTTTTCGGGCGAACCGTGAACGTCCCTCCATCGCATTCAACACCGCATCGCATTGTAGCACCCGGATCCTCAGCAAGCCGATCTTTCGAGCAATAGAGACCATTGGTCCAGACCTTCGACGACCCTTTGAATATCACACGCGCGAAGGCCTGGCGTGCTTCAATACCTTCAGTGAAACGTACCTCGATTGACGAGACGACCTGGGCCGGGTTCTTCCTCAGATGGTCTTCAGAATAGACCCGGCGGTAGCAAGTATCTGCAAACGCCGATCCCGCAGTTATGGCGATTAATGTAGCCAATATCAGGCGCATGCCATCCCTTTCTGTTGTTTTTGGACAATCTTGGCACGTTCTCTCGTTGCGTTCAGGGTCATGACCAGCAACCTCGCTGAACCTAAAGGCGAATCGCTGGTCGCCAATTCGGGTGTCACGGTACGCTAACTTCAATCGACATTGGACATGCCGAACTCAACCTATGGAGGCAAAATTCGACGTTTGAAGCGCTCAGAACAAAAACCGGTTGTCGACATGGTTAATCAATCACAGGATAGTGAACGTGTCCAATTCTGGGTAGCGTGGCACCAGGAATTACCAACCGTGGGGTAAGTAAGATGACTTTACTTAAATTTATGCGGCCACTCGCGGCAGCAGCAGTTTTGGCATTTGGTGGAACAGCAGCTAGTGCCGCAACTGTGACGCTTGATCTGAGCTCGTTCACAAGCGCACCGAGTGTGACGGTATCAAATGCTGGTCTGTCTCTAACCGTAGATAACGGTATCGATGGAGATGGCGCTCCGATCAACATCCGCAATGCTCTCGGTGGCATGGCGTTTTCTGACGCCGCAACGGCTGTTCAAGCGACATTTACTTTTTCGAAGGCAGTCCAACTTGTTTCTTACGTGGTCGCAAACGAAGAACGTGACGGCGACGGAGCATTCTTCAATCTGACGCAAGGCCTGACTTCCACCAGCTCGACAAACAACCCGGTCGATGCCTTGGGAACCTTTGCCTTCACGAATACCGTAGACTTCTTTGCTGGTGGTCTCGGCATCACTTTCCTGGGCGGAGATGGTGTTGGCGGCTTGTCAGGCGGGAACGAGTTCGAGGCTTTCTCGTTGAGTTCCATCACCGTCCAGACGATCCCACTGCCATTGCCTGCAGCGCTTCTGCTGACAGGTCTTTTCGGCCTCGGCGTCGTGTCGCGGTTCAAAAGTCGCGCATAAGACACCCTCTGATCGAATGCATAGATCGCGGCGGGGCTCCCTCGCCGCGATTTTTCTTTAGTAACTCCTAGGCATCCCCAGAACGTTCTGGCCTATGAAGTTCAGGATCATATTGGTCGAAATCGGCGCCGTCTGGTAAAGACGCGCCTCGCGCCATTTCCGTTCGATGCCATATTCACGGGCAAAAGCAAATCCGCCAAAGGTCGTCATAGCTGCTTCAGCGGCATGCCAGGCTGCTTCGGACGCCAGCATCTTTCCTGTATTTGCCTCAGCGCCGCAGGGACGCCCAGCCTCGAATAGGGTCGCGGCCCTTTGGACCAAGAGACGCGCGGCTTGGGTTTCGGCCCAGGCACGGGCGATTGGAAACTGAACGCCTTGATTTGTGCCGATCGGATTGCCGAAAACTTCGCGCTCGCTGGCGTATTCGGTGGCTCGACGGATAAAATAATCTGCGTCGCCTAAGGATTCATGCGCGATCAACACGCGCTCAGCGTTCATGCCGTCGAGGATGTATTTAAACCCGCGGCCTTCTTCTCCAATCAGACTGTCTGGCGGGATTTCGAGATTGTCGAAGAAGACCTCGCAGCTATTGTGATTGATCATTGCATCCAGCTTGCGCAGTTCCAGACCATTGCCCTTAGCTTCGCGCATATCGACCAGGAAACATGACATCCCGTCAGACCGGCGCCTGCAATCCTCGGTAGGAGTTGTCCGTGCCAACAACAGCATAAGGTCCGACTGCATGGCCCGGGACGTCCAAACCTTTTGGCCATTCACAACATATTTGTTGCCGACCAACTCGGCTTTTGTCTTCAGCTGTGTTGTGTCCGATCCTGTTGTGGGCTCGGTCACTCCAAAGGCCTGCAGGCGCAGCTCACCCGACGCGATCCCAGGCAGGTATCTCTGCTTCTGCTCAGCCGAGCCGTGCTTCAGAACCGTGCCCATCGTATACATCTGCGCATGGCACGCAGCGGCATTGCAACCACTGGCATGGATCGTCTCGAGGATCGCGCCGCCAGCAGAAAGCGAAAGCCCAGCCCCACCATACTCTTCTGGTATCAATGCTGCGAGATAACCGGCTTCGGTTAGCGCATCGACGAAAGCATGGGGATATTCTGACTTGGCATCCAAGTCATTCCAGTAAGCGTTGTCGAAAGGCACACAAACCTTCGCCACGCCTTCGCGAATGTCAGCCCATTGATCATCAAGCGGCATGGAAAGATCGGTTGTATCTTTCATGGTGGCCTCCTCAGGCGGCTTGATTAGCGGGCGTGAAACCCTTTGGCAGACCGGCGCGTAGAACCTGGCCGTATTTAGGTTCATCTGGCAATGCGGCCTCTACGATCTTACGAGGAACGGCGAGCGCATCGATATTGATGCCCGTACTAAGCCCTTCAGATTCCAGCAGGAAAACCAGATCCTCCAGCACGATGTTACCGGTGGCCCCGGGTGCGAACGGACATCCCCCCAACCCTGCAATCGACGCATCAAACCGTGTTGCCCCAGCTTCCAGAGCAGCCAGCGCGTTCGCCAGACCCAATCCTCGCGTGTCGTGGAAATGCGTCCAAACCGGAATTGCTCCCGCTATGGCGATCCCATGCTTGAACAAGGATCGTACCTGGGTTGGGTTGGCATAGCCGACGGTATCGGGCAACATCACCTCATCCGCCCCGGCTTCCAGCACTTTTTCCAATAGATCCAACGTTTCCTTTTCCGGCACTTCCCCTTCCAATGTGCACCCCAGAGCCGTGGCCAGCCCAATGCCGATCTGTACGTTGGGCGTAGTTGCATTCCGCTCGGCAATGATCGCCCGGAATCCGTCCAACGACTCTTCTCGGGTCCGGCGCACGTTCTGTTGGTTGTGGGTTTCCGAAACGCTCATGACATAGTTGATCTTTTGCACGCCGGTTTTGAATCCGATTTGAGCGCCTTTGAGGTTCGGCGTGAGCGCAGACATCACGGCTCCTTCCAGTTTCGAGGCCTCGGTTGCCACCTCCACCGCATCTGCGAACTGCGCAATCACATGAGCCGGCACGAAAGAACACGTCTCGATCTCTGGCACTCCTGCGGCAATATCCGCTTTGATCCAGTTCAGCTTGACGTCCGTCGGCAAGACCGTTTTGACCAATTGCAGGCCGTCGCGGGGGCCAACGTCGCGGACGATGATATCTCTCATGTCACCTCTCCTTCGTCAGGAGTTTTGAAACGGTCAAACGGGATCACCGCGACCGGTGTGAATTCGACCAGGAATTCTGGATAGGCCATTGCGGTCACCTGAATGGCAGTGCTGGCCGGCCCGGCATCCGGCTCGAAGAACTCTCCTCGAACTTTGTGGATGATCGGGATCTGACTGGAATCGGTGTACCAAGTGGTGATCTCGACAATGTCCTGCAATGTGCCGCCAAACTGCGCTAGGATCGCACGGATGTTGCGGAAACACTGCCGGGTTTGTTCAGCTACATCATCGCCGCCGACTATGTTCTCGTTCTCGTCCCAAGCAACTTGGCCGGTCAGATACACCGTCTGTCCCGGCGGTGGGACCGTCGCGATCGATATTCCTCGACCACCTGCCCCCCAGACGCTTGGCGGGTTGAAGCGACGGATGCTCATGCTGCACCGGCGAAGGAACTTCCCATCATCACGGCCCTGCTTGCTGTGTATGGTCAGTCTATATCACTGTTCGAACAGATTACGATCAGACGTAAGATCAGGTCCGGGATTTGTCGCAATGCTCGCAGATCAGATCCGGCCTGTGATTCCGCGACCCATCGCACTACGCGCCTTTTCCAAGGTTTGGCGCGATTGAGTGGCTTGACGATGCATTTCCTGGGCCAGGACGCCGAATGCGCCGCCTTGTTCACCGGCCCTATTTGCCTCGATACTGGCATTAATCGCAAGCATGCTGATTGAATCACTGAGTTTCGCCATATCTTCGAGTGCACCATCGACGGACGAAATCATTGCCAAACCGCCATCGGCCTCGGTGCGCCATTCATCGGCCAGGGCTGCGAGGTCTTGCAGCATCACATTGATGCTACGGATGGTGTCCAGCACATCTGCACTGGCCCCCGAAAAATGGACGTTTGCCTCAACTAAATCCCTTTCCATCAGATCCAGCAATTCGGACAGACTATCCGCCAAGTTGCGAATATCATCGATCGTTGAAGAGTTGACCCTTTCATGCGCTGCGATCCGGTTGAATAGGCCGCGGTCAAAGTCTGATGCTTCGGCAATTCCTGAAAGTAAGTCTGCGGAGCTACGCAACTCTGATTGGGATGCACGCGCTTTGGCCATCGCGGCGTTGCGTTTGTCAGCATCTGGACTGATCAAGACTTCGGCGATCTTAAGAATCGTCTCGTTTGCACGCGGTCGCGCCATTGCGATCACGCGCACGATTTCCTGCAGGGCGGCGATGTCAGATTCTGCGGACATAGGCCTCTCTCCGATGCCCGAATAAACTGTAGAGTCTTATAAATCTGTGAATGCGAGTCCGTGGCTCACTTTCAGCGGTTTTCGAGTAAGAAACGCAAACCTGCGGTCCTTTCGCGAGTCAGACGTTCCAGACAGTTGTTCACGACCAAGGGCCGAATCGAGCCGCCCTGATACTGCGAACCTGCAGCTTCGCAATCGTTATCGCGGAACTTTATCCAAGCGCGTTGAGCATCCCGAAGAGCGATCCGACCCGCCTCGGACAACCGGTTGCGTGCTTGTTTGTAGATCGCGTTCAATTCGGCATCGGCCGATTGATAATCCTTAAACGCGCAGGCGTTCATGTCGATCTGAGTTTTGGGATTCTCACAATTCAAGCTCTGCGCGCTGGCCGAAGCCGGAAACAGTGAGACTGCGAAGAACGTCAAAGCGAGACGATACATCATTCTACCTTCCGTTGAACTTTGGATCGCGTTTTTCGTTGAAGGCGCGCACACCTTCCAGGCGGTCCTCGGAGGGCACGGTATGGTTGTAGACCGCGATTTCGAAATCATACCCACTCGCGCGGTCCAGCTCGACTGCTTTGTCCAGTGCCTTCTTGGCAGACCGCACACCAATCGGGGCATTCTGAGCAATGGTTCTAGCGGTTTCCAAGGCTGCCTGCATCAGCTCGGCTAATGGTAGCACCTTGTTCACCATGCCCCAGTCTGCAGCTTCTTGCGCAGAAAACGGTGCACCGGTCAGAACGATTTCCTTGGCGCGGCGCACGCCAACCGCTCGCGGCAGATTCTGCGGCCCCGCGGCACCCGGCATGATGCCACGCGTGACCTCGGGAAAGGCAAAACGCGCATGATCGGCAGCATAGATGAAATCACAGGCCAGGGCGATTTCGGCACCGCCGCCCATTGCGACACCATTAACAGCGGCAATCACGGGCGCCGGACATTGATGCATATGACGAATGTACTGCTCGACAATAGCATGTTGTTCGCGCCAGGTCTGGTCAGTCATGCCATCGCGTTCTTTCAGGTCCGCGCCTGGGCAGAAGCCACGGTCTCCCGCACCTGTCAAAACCACGCAACGCGTCTGGTCGGCACGAACATAAAGATCTTCAAACAGCGTCCGAAGCTCGGTCATCATGACCGTGTTCATCGCGTTCAATCGATCAGGGCGATTCAGAGTGACGACCATGACACCATATTCGCCATCTTCGATCTGCAGCGTTTCGAATTTCATGCCTTTCCTCCACAGTTCCTACTGACAGTACGGTGGCGGTAGACAGGGTCAACGTCCATGGTAGTGCGATCACTCAGGTGATAGTCTGACGCCCATGCGAGGTGATGTCGAAATCCGCCCAGCCACAGCGGACCTTTGGACGGATGTCGAAGCCGTTTTCGAAGGTCCCGGCGATCCCAGTAAATGTTGGTGTGCCTATTGGTATGCCTCGAACAAAGAATTCAGAGCAGGATGGGGCGAAGGCAACCGTGCGGTCCTGCAAGACCGCATCGAGGGCGGGCATACACCCGGTGTTTTAGCCTACCGGGATGACGTTCCTGCGGGTTGGGCGGGAGTCGCGCCGCGCACGGCATTTGACCGTCTGGTACGAAACAAACAATCCCTACGTGCAGTAGATGAACGGCCCGTTTGGTCACTGAATTGCCTGGTCGTGCGGCGGGAGTTTCGCAAACAAGGATTGATGCGGCCACTGATCAAAGGCGCTTTGGACTTCGCGCTAGCCAAAGGCGCGATCGCGGTAGAAGCCTATCCGATCGATGCTGATCGCAAACTTACTATGTATGATCTGTTCCTGGGTACACTTGAGGCCTATCAGGATTTGGGATTTGTCGAGGTTGCTCGTCACGCAGCAACAAGGCCAATCCTTCGGTACTGGCCAGAAGGTTAAACGCTCGCCGCTGCGAGCAAAGAAGTTATCGGATGTATCTTCCTAAAAGAGTGCGGGCCGTCTTTAGACCCGCACTTTGTCGATAGGCGACTATTGCGCCTTCATCTCAGTCGAGATTTCGAGCTTGATCAGGTCCGAGGTCAAAGGCGCTGCATAGCCGACATTGTATTTCGAGCGCAGCAGACGGCCGGTTGCTTTCACGCCGACCCAATCACCTTTGTAATAGTCGATATATTGGCCCAGCGGGTGTTCGCCCATATGGACCAGCTTGACATCCAGGACCAAGGGCAAGGTCACATCCTTGATCTTCAGATCCCCGATAACTTGTGCTTCTGAGGGGCCCGATTGCACGGTTTCCGTCGAAGTGAACGAAATTTCCGGGAACTTTTCTGTGTCGAACAGATCGGCCGTTTTCATGTGCTTGTTCAACCCTTCAACGCCGGTGTTCACGCTGTTCGGGTCGATGGTCACATTGATCTTCGTTGCAGCAATAATATCGGGATCAAAGACGACAGTGCCCTCGACTTTGTCCCAACGCCCACCCTGATCGGAAACGCCCGCATGATTCCAGATGAAGCGGACTTCCGTGTGGCCGGGGTCCAGCGCATAATTTTTACTTTCGGCCATGGCGACAGCGGGGGCCGTGGCCACCAAGCCGGCGAGAATAGTCGAACGAAGCATACCGCTCTCCTTCGGTTGATGTGGTGGCGCGAAAATGCACGTTTTTAGTGCGTTCGCGAAGAAACAGTTTTGTTAGCGATGTTGCAGGTGTTGTTCAGAAATCAGTTGCTTGCTTGACCAATTCCACGCCAGGCGGAAGGTAGGGCAGATGAGGAGCAGCCCATGACACTTCCCCTGGATGGTATCCGCGTCATTGAAATCGGCCATTCTATCGCCGCGCCCTATGGGGCACTGATTTTGGCAGAACTTGGTGCGGAAGTCATAAAAGTTGAACGCCCTGGTGTGGGGGACGATGCCCGCGGCTGGGGCGCGCCGGTCAAAGGCCCCGCGACTACAACATCGGCAACTTTCCATGCCATGAATCGGCTGAAACGGTCCGTGACAGTGGACATGAAAACGCCTGAAGGGTTGGCGGTGATCAAACGCCTGGCGGCCATGTCCGACGTTGTGATCCAGAACCAGCGCCCAGGTCTTGCGGCAAAACTGGGCTTTGATTCCGTTGCTTTGTGTGCGGACAATCCGCACCTAATTTATGCCAATATCCACGCCTTCGGGGATACTGGGCCTTTGGCCTTAAGGCCCGGTTATGATCCATTGATGCAGGCCTTTGCCGGTCTGATGGCCGTGGTGGGAGAGCCTGGACAACCCTCGGTCCGCATCAACCCGTCG
Source organism: Pseudomonadota bacterium (assembly GCA_039028795.1). Lineage (GTDB taxonomy): Bacteria > Pseudomonadota > Alphaproteobacteria > Rhodobacterales > Rhodobacteraceae > Thermohalobaculum. The sequence goes on along the minus strand of JBCCHJ010000005.1, from coordinate 123,393 downwards.
ATCATCGACATGACGACCGGACTCTGGGTCGTGATTGGGGTATTGACAGCATTGGTGCGCCGGGCCGCCACTGGCAAAGGCGGTGTTGTCGATACGGCCCTATTCGAAACCGCCTTAGGGTGGATGATGTACTTCCTGCCAATTTTTTCCTCCACCGGGAAGATACCAGGCAAGGCCGGATCAGGGGTGGTAATGATCTGCCCGTATCAGATCTTCCAATGCGCGGATGGTGAACTAATGATCGCCGCGGGCAATGACACACTTTTTGCAAAATTCTGCAGCGTCTTAGGTCAGCAAGATTGGGCCTCAGATCCACGCTTTGTCACAAACCCCGACCGATTGGCGCACCGCGAAGTGCTGATTGCGCTTTTGATGGGGGAAACCGCAAAGTGGACTCAATCCAATCTGGCAGATGCATTAGAGGCCGCTGGTGTGCCCAATGCGCCGGTGCAGAACATCGCCGATATATCGGCACACCCGCAGACCGCAGCAATCGATATCAAACGCGGCGGTGGCAACCTGGAGTTCTTTGGCCTGCCAGTTCGTTTCAACACTAAGCGGCCAGATCGCGACGCCCCTGCCCCAGATCTTGGCGCTGACAATGCTTGGATAGAGACCTTGCTGTCCGAGGCGCAAAACTGATGGTCCTGTCTTTGACCTCGGACGAAGCAGCGCTTTTGGAACGGACCCGGGATTTTGCAAAGACGGTTGCGGCAGAAGCACCTGCGTGGGATCGCGGGCAGAAGTTCCCGCGCGAGTCGATCTCTGACGCGGCGAAGATCGGACTTACCCGTTTACAGGTCCCTGCGGATCTTGGCGGGCTCGGCTTCTCTTTGGCCTGCAAAACTGCGGTCGCGGAAACCTTAGGAGGCGCCGATTTCGGCTTTGCCATGGCAGTGTTGAACACCCAAAATATTGCTCATCGGCTGACAATGGGCCTCGACCCCGAGGTTCGCGACCACTATCTCAGCGATGTCATAACCGGAAAGCGTCTGGGATGTACGGCCTTGACTGAACCCGGGGCCGGATCCGACTTCTCCGCCATCACGACCACAGCCGTACGAGATGGTGACGGTTGGATATTGAATGGCGAAAAACTATGGATCATCAACGCTGTAGAGGCCGATATTGTTACCGTTTATGCTCAGACTGATCCCGGTAGTGGCGGCGCGGGCATAGCATCATTCCTGGTCGATGGTGATTGCGAGGGATTTCATCGATCATCTCCGATTGCAATGACAGCCCAGCATTCCATCGGCGCTGGCGGCTTTCGTCTGGAACAGTATCGCGCACACGCAAATGAAATGCTTAATCCACCTGGTGCTGCCTTCAAGGCAGCTCTGCAAGGCATCAACGGGGCGCGGGTCTATGTGGCGGCCATGTGCTGTGGTATGGTCGCAGCCTGCCTGGACACTGCGGCCGAATATGGCCGGTCCCGGCGAACCTTTGGGCAGGCCTTGGCCGACCATCAGGGATGGAGATGGCGGCTAGCCGAGGCCGAAGTGGACCTCGCCGCCGCCCGTCAAATGGTTGCCTCTGCCGCCGCCGAAATCGACACTGATGCTAACGCGATGATCGCTGCAGCTCAGGCCAAGGTTTTCGCGACCCGAATGGCAGAGCGCCATATTGCAACTTTGGCCCAAAACATGGGCGCAGAAGGCCTGCGTGAGGACCACCCGTTCGGCCGACACCAGATTGGCGCACGGATGGCGAGCTTCACCGACGGTTCGACCGAGATGCTGTTGGAAAGGCTGGCTGCTCGATACCAAAAGCGCAAGGAATAAACGCAGTCCGATTTCACGCTTTGTCAGGCCAGCCCAAGCCTGGTCCGCAAACCAGAATGATCGTCCTCGCTATAGTGATATCCCTGCCATCCCAGCATCTGCGCAGTCCCTACATTGTCCTTCCTGTCATCAATCAAGATCAGACGATTGTGCGGGATATTCAGAGCCTGTTGAACGCGAATGAAAAACTCCGGGGCCGGTTTGGCAACGCCCATGCGCCCTGAACAGAACATTTTGACAATGCGCTTTCCGAAACCCATCTGGTTCTCGATATAGTCTGCCCTTCTGACTTCATTGTTTGTCGCAATGACGCTTGCGATACCACGCTTGGCCAATATCTCCATCATAAGCATCAATACCGGGTCTGGCAGAGCATCTTTTTCGAACCAATAGTCCAGGAAATGCTCCGGGCCTGGCGCGTACCCAGCCGCATCTGCCCAGAGTCGAACATGGTCCAGTAGATCTTCCTCGCCGATTACGACTCGGCTGAAAGCATCGGCAAACAGGTCGTCCAAGAAATCTTCAACACCATGTCCGATGTCATCAACAACTGTGCTGGCCCAAACGAGTTCTCCATCACGGATGTTGGCGTTCAGAACACCGTCGAAGTCCCACACCACGCAATCGAAACCAGTCATTCGCTACTGCTTTCCCTCGTCCCCAAACCTTTGAAAAGGAGTGCTCATTCCACTCGAAACACCTGATAACTTGAACCGTGAAACAAAACCACTTGTCTTGCAATACATTGCAAACACCTGCATCTGTTATAAAAAATGGACAGGATGCATAGATGATCCCCGACCCAAAGATCTTCGACCAAGACTGGGTCGATGCCTGGAATGATCACGATCTGGATAATCTTTGCTGCGCTGGCGAATAAGCATGTCGAACCCTTCATTTCTGCACAATGTTGATGGGCTTAGGAGAGCACTTTCACTGATGCAGGACCACGGAAGTGCGTCCTTGGACCGGCTGCCGAAAGAGTTGCCGGAGCACGGCGCCGGCGAAGACGCCGTTCTTGAAATGCTTGCGCCAATCGTTCTCGGAGGTGCACGGCAACTGGGCGCACGAACCGCATTTGCCCACATGGATCCACCAACCCCTTGGATAACCTGGGCCATGGCGCTTTGGAATGCGTCGCTGAACCAAAACCTGCTTCATCCTGACGTAGCACCGGTTGCCCGCGACGTGGAGGCCCGCATAGTCCGATGGTTGGCACCAGAGTTCGGAATGGATGGCGGGCATATGACGCCAGGATCTTCGGTCTCGAACATTACCGGCCTCTGGGCAGCGCGAGAGATCACAGGGGCCCGGAGCGTTGTCTCGTCTTCAGCCGCGCATCTATCGATTACAAAGGCCGCCAATCTGCTGGGTTTGGATCATCAGATCGTTCCGGTAGATGCACTCGGCCAGATAGATGCGACCGCGTTGGGCGAGATAAGCGATTCAATTCTGGTTCTGACCGCTGGGACCACGAACACCGGTGCTATCGACCCTTTGGAATTGGCGGGCCAGGCTGCCTGGACCCATGTGGATGCTGCCTGGTGCGGCCCGATGCGACTGTCTGCAGAATATACCGCGCGCCTTGATAGTATCGATTGCGCAGACTCAGTCGCAGTATCGGCCCACAAATGGTTTTTCCAGCCGAAGGAATCGGCGCTGATCTTTTTCCAGGACAGCGCGAAGGCACACGACGCACTAACCTTCGGCGGCAGCTATCTGAGCGCCCCGAATATTGGGGTGTTGGGATCCCACGGCGCGGTCGCCGTTCCGTTACTTGCGACCCTTATGACTTTTGGTCGTCGCGGCATCGGAGATCTCATCGACGTGGCGATGGTTGGTATCGAAAAGGTCAGGGTAGTCCTTAAGGACAATAACGCTGAGGTCCACCCCGCCTCGTCCAACGGTGTCCTCTTGTGGCGCGATCCAAACCGAACCGCGGACGAAATTATTTTCGCCCTGCCCCCTGGCAGCGCATCAACGACCAAGTTGGATGGCATTGAATGGGTCCGTCATGTCGCGGCCAATCCAAACTTTCATCCTGGAGAATTTTGCGAGGTGCTGCAGGAAGCTGTTTGGAAACACTCGCCTTAGTCAATGTGATACTACCTGCCCCGTATCAATAACAGAACGCAAGTCACCACTGCATTCATCACTGCAATCCCCGCCAAAGGTATGGTGTAGCCACCGGTCAGCTCGATCAACGACCAGATGATTGGAGGTGACATCAACCAGCCGATAGATAGAAACGCGAAGGCGCGCCCGTTCAGATCCGCCAGGTCCTCCGTTTCGATACGAAAGCTCATCGCCGTGACGAAAACCGAATTCCAGCATTGACCAGATACGCCGCAGGCAATTGCGATCGGGATCAGCACCCAAGCAGCGGTATCTTCGCCGACCTGAAGCAGCCATACCATCGCAATCACCGATGTCATAGCAATCCCTGCCAAAACCATTTGTGCATTGCCGATCCGGTCGGTCAGCCAACCCAATGCCGGGCGACCAAAGAGCGCTGTTAGATGCAAATTCGAGGCAAAGATACCGGCCGCAATTGCCGAAAGCCCAACCACTTCAAGCAAATAGATATAACTGAACATTGTGACTGCTGTCTGGGTCAGGGCAAAGACCATGCCGATCGACCATAGAAATCGCAGGTTCTCGGGGATCTCGAATATGCCTTTGAACCGCGCCAACGCTCCCCCAGGCCTTGCAGGCGCAGCCTCAATCTGCAGCCAAGGCCGGGTCAGCAGGCTGAGCAACAGTGCCAAGGCCAACACACCTGCGACCGACAAAATGCCAGCTTGCCAGCCCACCCAAATCATAAAGGGCGGTAGCGCCCGTCCGGCAATCCCTGCCGCCAAGGGTACGGTGGAATGGCGCAAGGCCAGGAACAATCCGCGTTGCGATGGATCCGTATTTTGTGTGACCAGCGTCATTCCCATTGGCCCTTGCGGGCCATATCCCAGGCCGAAGCAGAAGGCGGCCAACATCGCACCAGTCCACGTACCGGATAGAACGAGCAGCACTGCACCGATCATGATCGAGATGAAACGCACCATTGCCCCAGGTCCACCGAACCGCCGGATGTACGCACCCGTGAAAGGGCTGGAGAGCAATGTGCCTAGAAAGGTGAAAGTGATGGAAAGACCAAAATCCCGTTCGTTCAGGCCGGTCTCGACCGCAAGTTCTGGGGCCAGTAGTCCGAAGCTCCAAAATCCGATACCCGCAGCAAACTGTGTGGCAGCAGCTGTCAACAGAACTGGGATTGCACGGGATTTCGCAGTCATTGGCCGAAACTAACCGTTGACCACGCCCAGATCGCCCCCAGTAGTCAATCGGCTTGCCGAAATCACGGAACTGATCAGTGGCGCGGCTTGACCACCCTGCCTTACGTGGCGTTGATACGGGGTATGGATCAATCTGAACAGAACGGCCCACTAACTGGCCTGCGCATCATCGAGTTTGGCCACTTCATCGCCGCGCCGTTTGCAACTCGTTTGTTAGCCGATATGGGCGCAGAGGTGATCAAGGTTGAACCCCCAGGCGGCGACCCCGTTCGCACGTGGGGCGCTCAGGTTGATGGTCAATCACTGTGGTGGTCCGTCCATGCCCGCAACAAGAAGTGCGTGACGTTGAATCTGAAAGCACCGGAGGCGCGAGAGATCGCGATGGGACTGATTGCTAAATCCGATGCAGTCGTTGAAAACTTCCGCCCCGGCCTCATGGAAAAATTTGGACTCGGACCCGATGAGCTGTCCAGAGTGCGCCCCGGCCTGCCCTTGGTTAGGGTATCGGGCTTCGGGCAGACCGGGCCGCGTGCCATGGATGCATCCTTCGGCATGATCGGCGAGGCCATCGGCGGGATCCGCCATCTGACCGGATACCCAGCAGAGCAATCAGACCTGCCTCCTGTACGCACCGGCGTGTCCCTGGGCGATACGGTTGCCGGGCTCTATGGCGCGGTCGGACTTCTAGCCGTGCTACAGGAACAGCGGATGCAGCCCCCAGCTGCCGATGCCCCGGCTCGGGTGGTCGATGTAGCGCTAACGGAAAGCGTGTTGAGCCTTTTGGAAGGCGTGCTGCCAGATTATGGCGCCCTGGGCAAGGTGCGGCAGCCCACGGGCAGCCGTATCATGACGGCAGCGCCATCAAATGCGTATCTTTGCGCGGATGATCGCTGGGCCATCATCGGCGCGAATTCACCGCCGCTCTTCGAAAAGCTAATGATCTGCATCGGCAAACCGCATTTCGTTAGCGACCCTCGGTTCGTTGATAACGATTCCCGGCTGACGAATGTCGTTGCCCTTGATGCGGAGATCACAGAATGGACCAGGGCAAGACCATCTGCAGAGATATTGGCTGACCTACACCAGGCAGGGATTCCGTCATCCAAGATCTATGATGCAGAGGACATCGTTGCGGATCAGCAATATCAGGCGCGCCGAGCCGTCTGCCCCGTGACTGATCCGCTTCATGGCCAGGATATCCTACACCCCACTCCAGTACCCCGTTTCTCAGGCGGTCCAGATTCAAAGATCGCATGGGCCGGCCCCGCCATTGGTGCAAACACCCGCCCGGTATACCGCGAACTTCTTGGCATGGACGATCAGACGTTTGATAGGCTCACTGCGGATGGGACTATCTGAGGTGCCGCTGGAGGGGACGCAATGATGACCGATTTAAGCGGCTATCGCTCCAATTCGGGGACTTTTGTTCCGGTATGGACGTTGGAGATCCAAACCCTTCCGGAAGATGTCGATCGAATTCTAGACGCGGTGATGAACGTCTATCCGCTCGGCTATGGCCGGTACCAACGCAATGCGTCTGTCTCAGCCGTCGGCAAAGAAACCGCCCAGCCCGGGCCTGGGTCAACAACGACAACCCATGTAGACGGATTCGAGGCGGGGGCGACCGAAACCTACCCAATGGTTGAATTGAAGATCTCAATCGAGCGTGAAATAGCTGTTCTGTCCAAGGTGATGGATGCCATTCACGATGTGCATCACTACGAGGAACCGGTGATCTTTCTGCGCGAGGACTGGACCAGTCGCGCAGCCTACAACCCGCAAAGCGATAATCCGAACCGGTGGTGGAACAACGGCAGGGGCTTGCCGAAGAAGACGCACCTCCACGACAATGTTCCACCCAAGGAAAAATCATGATCTACGCCGATATCGACCCGGACCGCTTGTGGGCCCGGCAGATGGAAACAGACAAGATAGGCGCAACCGCCGCAGGCGGCGCCCATCGCATGGCTCTGACACCCGAAGACATCGCATCGCATCGATTAATCGCTGACATCTGCCTCGCCCGTGGGTGGGACCTGCAATTGGATGATATAGGCAACATGTTTGCTATCAGGCCAGGTAAGAATCCTGAGCTACCACCAATTGCCAGCGGTTCGCACACCGACAGCCAGCCGATGGCCGGGCGATTTGACGGCATGTCTGGGACCCTCGCTGCATTAGAAGCGATGGAGGCCATCGACGATGCCGGTATCGCAACGAAGCTCCCGCTCATGCTCGCAGTTTGGAACAACGAGGAAGGGCCGCGTTTTAACCCGGCCTGCATGGGTTCGGCCGTCTATGCAGGTTTACGAGTGCTGGACGAGTTAATCGACCAGATCTCGCCAGATGACGTGCGACTGGTGGATGCGATTGAAGATCTACGCAATGCGATACCAGAGGCCGGGCATCGCGATTTAGGCGCACCCATCGGTGCCTTCCTGGAGAGCCATATTGAACAGGGGATAGAACTGGAGACCTCTGGCAACGTTATCGGCGTGGTCAGCGGGATGCAGGGATACCGACGCTGGACTGTGGATGTGACCGGCGAGGACGCCCATTCAGGCACCATGCCGATCAGTCGCCGCAAGGATGCCTTCGTCGCCGCCACTGATATGGCTGTGGCCCTTCGCCAGGCCTTCGCAGACGAAACCGATGAAATGCGTTTTACCATTGGCAGGTTCGAAGTGCGGCCTGGCGGCATATCTGTGGTGCCTGGTAACGTTCATTTCACCATAGACATGCGCCATCCGAACAGCGATCTGATCATGCAACAGGGCAATCGGATCGGCGAGATCTGCGACGCCCACAAGGGCCCTTGCGGTGTTGAAGTGGACGAGTTCATCACCTCGACAACTCTTGAATTCCCGCAAGATATCCGCGATCGCTTCACCGCCGCTGCCGAGCGTCGTGGCTATGGCCATCAACCGATCTTTTCACGCGCCAGCCATGATGCGCGACATATCTCGTGTCTCTGCCCCGCGGGTATGATCTTCATCCCCTGCAAAGACGGAATCAGCCATAACGAGGCCGAAAGTGCCGAGAAAGACCACTGCGCCGCGGCGGCGCAGGTCATTGCGGATGTGATGGTCGAATTGGCTGGGGTCGCCTGACGTATGGAAATGCAGCGCACACTTCTGGGAATGCTGACGCCATCGTCAAACACTGTCCTGGAACCTATAACAACATCGATGCTGTCAGGTCTTCCAGATGTCACAGCCCATTTTGGACGCTTCAAAGTCACCGAGATCTCATTCGGCGATCAAGCTTTGGGACAATTTGAAACCTCCCCAATGTTGGCAGCCGCTGAGTTGCTGGCAGATGCCAAGGTCAACACAATCTGTTGGAATGGTACATCTGCAGGATGGCTCGGGTTCCAGGCGGACGAAAGCCTTGCGGCGGAGATCAGCAGTAAGACAGAGATCCCAGCCTGTTCTTCAGTTTTGGCGATCAATCAGATTTTCGAAGCATCCGGGGTTCAAAGCTTTGGTCTGGTGACACCACCGTATATCGACGACATCCAGCAGGCGATCATCCGGACTTATCAAAACGGAGGGTACGTTTGCGCCGCCGAGCAACATCTCGGCATTCATGTGAACTTCGATTTTTCGGAGATCGCGGAAAACCAGCTTGCAGATATGTGCAGAGAGGTCGCCAAAGCGAAACCAGATGCCATTCTGATTTTCTGCACGAACCTGCGCGGTGCCCCAATTGTTCAAGACTTGGAACAAGAAATTGGCATACCGATCTATGATACCGTCGCCACCGCGGTTTGGGCGGCGCTGCGGGTTTGCGGCATCGCACCATCGCGTGTGCAAGGATGGGGAAGTTTGTTTCGCGAAATCGAATAGCGGCTTCGTTCAGGCCATCAAGAACTCTGTTGCGAGGCCAAAAGTGTGGGTGACTCTAGCTCTTTCTCCAATATTGCCCGGACCCCCGGTACCGGGGTCATCGTCTTTCGTGTGTTTAGGTCATAAAAGACGTTTACGGCCTCGGAGGTCGCATAGCAGATCTCTCCCTGAAAAATTCCGTACCCAGAGGTGATCGACTTATTCCCCAGACGTGTCAGCCGCGCGCCAACCTCGCACGATCCGGGGTAGTGCAACTCTTTCAGAAAATCGATCACCACCCGGGCCAGCACGAATTCATTGGTCTGATCGACGCCGGCTAGCCTGATCACATCATAGACAAAAGCCGTCCGTGAAGCCTCGAAAAACTCTGACATCGCGACATTATTGACATGCCGTAGGATATCCATATCGGCGAACCGAATGTGGACGGGCGTCCAATGGGTGTAGCTGTTGCGGTTGATCAGATCGATTTCGGCCATGGGTGCTCCTGGTTTCGCGCGCCGATCTACACCAGGAACAACAACACGGCCACCACGATCGTCGCGATGCCGGCATATTCCCAAGAAGTAATACGCTCGCGGAAATAGAGTGTGGAGATTAGAATGGTAAAGATCACCTCGGTCTGTCCAACTGCTTTCACATAAGACGCATTCTGCAGCGCCATGGCTGTGAACCAACCCATAGACCCAAGCGCGGAGGTTAGACCGATGAATGCAGCGGGCCTGAACAGTCCGGAAAGCTTGGCAAACTCACTGCGTTGCGTGACCATCAGCCAGGGGCCCAAGGTCACGACCTGCATGGATGTAACGGTGACCAATGACCAAGCGGCGCTAGTAATTCGCGACCCGTCCAAGGCCAACGATGCCTCACGCAGAAAGAGATAGCTGAGGCAAAACAGAAACGCTGATGCCAAACCGGTCAACGTCGAGGGTGCAAACAGAAATTCGCTACACCTACCAGAAGTCAGCGCCGCCCGCGCTTTACGCATGGAGAGAAGGAGCACACCGATCAGGGTAAGCAGGATGGCCAGCCAGCCAATGGCGGTTATCTCCTCGGAAAAGAAGATCGAGCCAATGATCGCAGCCTGCATCATATCAGTCTTGGTTAGCATGGTGCCCACAGCGAAATTCGACATCTGAAACAGCTTGATCAACAGATACGTCGCTAGAACCTGACTGGAGGCCGTGCCAAGACAATGCAGAAAAAACGCAGTGCCGAACGTTGGTGTTCTGGACCCTTCCCAAGACGTGACCGCCCAGAGATAGATCAACATGAAAGGCAGACCGTAGAGCGAGCGCACATAGGTGGTCATCCATGTCGATAAGCGTGCATTCAGAGATTTTTGCGCTGCTGTGCGAACAGCCTGGCACAGCCCAGCCGCCATCGAGATGGGGATCCATAGAACTTCCATACAGGTGATTTCTCGCCAGCGCCGGTTCAGGTCCAGATTTTCCCCTTAGCACAACGCTTTCTGTATGCTCCAGTGACCGGATCGCACGATCAGAAAGAGGATGGCATGCGTATCGGATTCATTGGTGTTGGGAAAATGGGCGCGCCAATGGCGCTGCGCCTTGCGGGTGCCGGACACGAGGTCGCGATCTATGATTCCAGCCAGAAGGCAGTTGCCGCGATAACTGGCACCAATGGCATCGTGACCGCGCCCGCGTTGGAGAACATTGCGTCCTGGGGCGACATCATTATCACCATGCTGCCGAACGGAAAGATTGTTCGCGGCACCGCGGATGCGATCATGCCTCACCTGCGGGAAAGAACCGTCTTCGTGGATATGAGCACGTCTTATCCGCTTGAAACCACCAATTTACGCAAAGCGCTGCCGCCCCATGTCGACTTGGTCGATGCACCCGTCTCTGGCGGCGTTTGGCGCGCCGAGCTTGGAACATTGACGATAATCGCAGGCGGTGATGAGGCTGTTCTGCATAGGATTGAACCGGCATTGTTAGCAATGGGAAAAGTCACCAGGACCGGTGCATTGGGGTCCGGTCACGCAATGAAACTGCTAAACAATTATCTATCAGCATCGGGATTGGCGGCGGCGTCGGAGGCCGTTTTGATCGGCCAAAAATTCGGCTTAGACCCGGACGTGATGGCCGATGTCTTCAACGGCTCGACCGGCATGAACAATGCAACCAAGGTCAAACTAAAGCAGCAAATAAACAACCGCGCCTTCGCGTCGGGCTTCACAATGGGTCTGATGTCCAAGGATCTGACCATGGCACACAAGCTTGCCAATGATATGGGAGTGGATGCGTTGGGGCTGATGGCCGCACAAAGACTTTTCGCCCAGGCGGTGGAGGATCTTGGTGAAGATGCCGACCATACCGAGGTGATCAAACTGATCGAGAGTGACTGACCCCATTTATGAGCGCTTGTTTGTCCCTGAACTCTTAAGAAACCACATCGTCACCTGCACCATGAAAATCTATATTTCGCACACCTCACCATTTGCCCGAATTCCCCGCATTGTTCTGCGCGAGAAGCGGCTGGTGGATCGGATTGAAGAAGTTGTGCCGCAGATGCGGGTTCCGGATAGCCCCTATTACCAGGTCAATCCATCTGGCCGCATACCATTTCTGCGGGTGGATGAAGGCTTCACGATTGAGGGATCCGATCTGATCGCGGCTTATTTTGATCACCTGGATGGAAAGCCACTTTTCGATATGCCTACCGGGGTTGAACGATGGCATGCACTCCACATGCAGGAAATGGCACGATCTTTGATGGATGGGCTCGCCGTCTGGGTGCGAGAGCTCAAGCGCCCTTCTGAAGAACAATCACCAACGACCTTAACCCATGAAGAAACCCGGTCCGAGCGTCTGTTGGCTTGGTGGGAGGCACGCGCGCATGAACCGTTGCTCAACGGACCGCTCAATATGATCCAGATTACGCTTGCCTCGGCATTGGATCTGGATCGTCGGATTGGACCCTTTAACTGGCGCGGCGATCATCCCGGCCTGAACCAGTGGATAAATGGACTGGCTGCGAGGCCATCCTTGCGTGACACCGCTGCGCTAGATGGTTCTATGGTCGGATGACGAACGTGACACGCATGCGCGGCTGATCTAAATTTGCGATAGATATTCGATAGCACAGTAGAGCGGCAAAGCCGTCTCTATTGCCAATTGGGAACGTCGAGATTTGAGATGAGCGAAGCTTCAGCCGATATCGTCGTCATCGTGCCAGTCTGGGGTACACACCACACCACGCTTTGTACTGACTTTTTATTGCCCAGCTTGCTGGCCAGGGGAAATCTGGACGCCGCGATTTCTGGCGCTTCCGTTACCATCGCATTTTGTTGTCCACCGGATAGTCAGGCCGTTATCAAAGCAAGCCCCACTGCCCGCGCGTTATCTGAAATTGCGTCGCTTTCCTTTGTCGATAACTCGGATCTGATCCAGAACCCAGAGACTAAGTATAAGGCGATGACAGAGAGCATCTATCGGGTGCTGAATAGATCGCTGGTCGAACCGGGACGAACCATTTTGGTGTTCACAAATCCGGACGCAATTCTTGGCGCAGGCATGATCAGCGACATTCGTGCAGCTTTATCCGGTGGTCACAAGGCCGTTATGGTCCCCGGACTGCGCACGCGCCTGGATGTGATCCAACAGTCTTTGGAGCCCTTTCGAAGGGGCGTTTCCTTGGATGTTCCGGCAAGCTCTTTGTCACGAACTGCTCTGCAGACGCTGCACCCGGATTCGGCAGCCTACATCTGGAACGAGGGCATGTATCCAGTCCACTGGCAGTCGCTTGTGTTCCATCGTACAGAAGACGGCAGTCTTGTGATGCACAGTTTTCATCTGCATCCGATCGCCATCATCTGTCCGGAACAGCTTCCAAAAACGTTGGATACAATAGATGGTGACTTTTTGGAGGAATGCGGATTTTCAACCGACGACATGGCCATCGCCAGAAACGGCGATTCCATGGTGGTCATTGAAGTTTCCGGAGAGCCTTATGCGTTCTCGGAACCGGTTGCGAAGCCATCGCTTAAGAGGCTCGCGTCTTTCGCACTATATCACACCACCGACATTCACTGGTTTTTCTTCAGACATCGCATTACCTATTCAGTATCGGATCGAGCCGTCGATGCCGCGCCCGGACTGGACCGGCTCGTCCGTTACATCGAATTTCAAAAAAAACGGCGCCAACTTGCAAAGAGATGGCCGCGGTTGGACAAGAAACTTGTCGCGCCGATCTTTGATCTGATCGGAAGAACCTTCATTCGATGAAGCGCTTGCTACTGCGCGGCAAGGGGCAATTCTGATCCCGCAGCGACCTCAGGAAACTCCTTGCGAAACTGGGCATATTCTCGGGGGGTGATGTCGATCTGGAACTCGCTGCCCGATTCGTCATCCGTTCGATTGCTAACGGCACCATGTTCATACAGCCAGGCAATCGCTCGGCCATCGTCATGACCAAAACGCAGCGACAGTTTCTGGCGCGCCGGATACAGTCGGTCTTCCATGGTCGCCAACAGGTCCTCAACGCCGTGGCCCGTAACTGCTGAAATCGGAACCGTATTTGCATTCCGTGCCGCTTGGTTCAACGCGGGCGATACTGCGTCAGGTGCCAGAAGGTCGATTTTGTTGAAGACCGTCAGCATACCTGCCAGCGCATCATCATCCAAACCAAGATCTTTCAGGACCAGGTTGACATCCGTTGCCTGTTCGTCGGTGCTTGGGTTCGCGATGTCACGAACATGAACGACCAGATCCGCTTCCAGCACCTCTTCCAAGGTTGCCCGAAATGCGGCGACCAGTTGGGTTGGCAGTTCCGAAATGAACCCAACAGTGTCAGATAAGATGCAGGTCCGTCCCGATGGCAGCCTTATCTGACGCATCGTTGGATCAAGGGTCGCAAACAACATGTCCTCGGCCACTACCTGTGCTTCGGTCAGGTAATTGAACAATGTCGACTTACCCGCGTTCGTGTAGCCCACCAAGGCGACGATCGGATGCGGAACCTTCTTCCTCGCCGCCCTATGGAGCGCCCGTGTCTTTACCACTTTGTCCAACTGGCGACGGATCGCACCGATCCGCTCATCGATCTGGCGCCGGTCAGACTCGATCTGCCGCTCACCTGGGCCGCCCATGAACCCGGCCCCTCCACGCTGGCGCTCCAGGTGAGTCCAGGATCGGACCAGCCGCGATTTCTGATAGTTGAGATGCGCCAGATCGACCTGCAGAACCCCCTCGCGCGTGCGCGCTCTTTCGCCGAAAATCTCCAGGATCAATCCTGTCCGGTCCAGCACCTTTGCCGACCATGCTGTTTCCAGGTTGCGCTGTTGTACCGGCGAAAGCGGGCCATTAACGATCACCAGCGAAACATCCATATCCGGAAGAGTCTCACCAATTTCATCGACCTTGCCCGGGCCAAACAGCGTCGCCGGATGCGTTTTGGTCAGCCAAACGACATCACCACCCGCCAGGTGCAAGTCCAGCGCGCGTGTTAGGCTTTCACCTTCGGACAGGGCCGCCTGAGCCCTGGCAGGATCGGTGCCCCTAAGAGCCGGATGAAGGATTAGTGTTTGTCCCAAAGAAGCGCCTTTGGTTAGCCATCGCCCTCATAGAGCGAGAATGGCTGAGACGGCATCACCGTCGAAATTGCGTGCTTATACACCAGTTGACCCTGGCCATCGCGCCGCAGCAACACACAGAAGTTGTCGAACCATGTGATCACACCTTGCAGCTTTACACCGTTCACCAAGAAAACCGTCACTGGGATTTTCTGTTTGCGGACGTGATTGAGGAATGTGTCCTGGAGGTTCTGTTTCGTTTCGCCGGCCATTTTCTTTCGCCTTGTTATTGATCGTTTTTACGTGACGAGGCCATGGATCAGCCATCCATCCCCGCCAAGATTAAGATTGGGGCCATGTCCGCGCATTTTCCAGTTTTTTTTCAAGTCGCATTGCGCGACGGCCATTCATTCGGATTGATCAAAGCGATGACCGCCAGGGTTTCGATACGCCCTAGGATCATCGCTGCGGCCAGAATCTTATGCTGCACTGCATCAAAAACGGCGAATCCTAGGGGCTCGGCAGCAATCAACTGGAACGCAGGGCCAGTGTTCGAAAGCGCAGCGACCGACGCGACGAGTGCGTCAGAAAACCGCATGCCACTGAGCGTTAATCCCAACATGGACCCGACTAAAGCAAGAATGAAAAGCATCATAAAAGTCCATGCAATCAATGCCCCTTGCCGTCTAAGCCCACGAGGTCCGGCCCCACTTCCTGCGATCGAGTGTGGTTGCGCGATCCGTTCCAGTTCACGCACGCCATGACGAAGAAGCGCATAAGCGCGGATCAGTTTTATTCCGCCCGCGGTCGTCGCAGCACCCCCACCGATCGCGCAGAGGCTCAACAATATAAGACCCGGATTGGCAAGACCGCTCCAGTCTCTGGCGGATTCCCATGCATGGCTTTGAAAACCCGTGGTCGTGATGAATGAGATTGACGTGAAAAAGCCGCCCCACAACGCTGAGAAACCGTCTGTTGAACCAATTTCATCTACATCGATAGTTAACACGCCAACCCAATGGCGCAGGAACAAGACTGCCGTGGCCAATCCGGCCATAACGAGCATCATTCTAAGCTCGGGATCCGCGCGCCATCCGATCTTGCGCCCGACTTGTGCCGCCGGCGCATAAAAGACACGGCTGGCGGCCAACACCATGAAGACCAAGGCTACTGCTTCGGCGTAGTAGCTGCGCGACGCTGCAAAGCCGCCGTCTTCGGACGAAATCCCACTGGTCGAAACGACGGACATGGCGTGAACGGCAGCCGAAAGGCCCGGTTTGTCCAACACATTGAAGACAATAGCCAAGAATGCGGTCATGCCGCCATAGATCGGTAAGATTGTCTTGAGGGCGCGCATCGTTCGGTCATCAAATGCAGCGCCAGCCACGCGCATATCAACAGACCGGTCGTCACCTAAACTGTCTGCCGCGACCATAACCTCATAGCCGCCCAACCGTCTGGGTGCCAGGATCACATACGCACCCAACAGTGTTAGTAACCCGCCGAACCAGCCCATCAACCCACGCCAAAGCTGGACCGAAGGGGGGACGGACCCATGATCACTGAAGACGGTTCCACCGGTTGTCGTCAGGGCGGCGACCATCTCGAACCATGCGCCGCTGGTTCCAATCGACGGCGTAATCAAAACAAGCGGCACCGAAGCGACGATCGGAAGACTGACCCAAATCATCAGCAGAGTTATCAGTTCATGTCGGGCCGTCTCTCGGACCGACATGGGCCGCAGCAAAGTTCCCAAACCAGCCGCCACAAACAGCCCGAACAATGCCGGGTATAAAAATCCCCTGGCACTGCGCCAATCACTATCAGTGGCTGCGTGGATCGATGGGACCAACATCAGCAGCGACAAAAGCGCTAGCAAGGCTGCGGTAACAGGGACACGACGCAACACCGCCGGCTCCTTAAAAGAAATCCATAGAGACGCGGAACATCTGCTCAACCTGCCGTACCGCATCGCGTACGGCAAAGACGACCAGCACATCACCAACCTGAATCACCGTGTCCCCACGCGGCATTACCAGTCCGTCACTTCCCAAGACGGCGCCGATGATCGAGCCTGCTGGGAACCCAGCGTCGCGCAGACGTTTGCCAGCAACCGGCGACGTGGCCATTACCTGGGCCTCGATCACCTCAGCTTCCCCGCCGCCGACCGAGTAAACAGCGCGCACCTTACCGCGACGGACATGACGCAGGATCGACGAAACAGTCGTCGCCCTTGGGTTGATCAGGGCATCGACACCCAAAGGTTCTGAAATGCGTTCAAACAAAGGGTCCTTTGCCAAGGCAATCCCGATGGGGCAACCGGCCTCATGCGCAATGGCGCACGCCAGAAGGTTGGCACGGTCATCATCAGTCAATGCAACCAGGGCGTCCGCCTGGGCAAGACCAGATTCATCAAGAATTTCTTCGTTCAGCGCATCGCCGTTCAACACTATAGTGCGTTCCAAATGGTCGGCAGCATATTCCGCGCGCGACCGATCCCGTTCAATGATTTTCGCACGCAGGTTGCTACGCTTTTCGATTTGTTGTGCAACGCGCAGTCCGATGTTTCCGGCCCCGACAATCACAACCCGTTCGGCGACCAGATTCTCGCGACCAAAAATCCCGAATGTGCGCTGCACATCATCATGGTCAGCGACGAAGTAAATCTCATCTCCTGCGAGAACCTGATCATCAGCGCGTGCTGCGTGGATGCGCCCTTCGCGGCGAATGGCAACAACGATTGTGCGCAGTGTTGAAAAAAGCTCGGTCAACTGGCGCAGGGGGGTGTTGATCACTGCGCATTCTTCGCCGATCTGCATGCCAACGAATTCGACCTTGCCATCTAAGAAAGGTTCGATATCGAAGGCGGCAGTCGCCGCTAGACGGCGCATAGTGACCTTGGCAACCTCGGCTTCGGGCGAGATGATCACGTCAATCGGCATGTGATCGCGGCGGAACAAATCTGACCACTCTGCGCCCAGATAGCTGTCCGTCCGGACACGGGCAATCTTGACTGGAACCTCAAAAACCGAGTGCGCAACCTGGCAAGAGACCATGTTAACCTCGTCCATCGAGGTCGCCGCGATCAGCATGTCGCAATCCCGTGCGCCGGCCCGGGCCAGTACGTCCGGGTGCGATGCAAAACCAACGATCCCGGTAACATCCAACGCGTCGGTGACCTGACGCACCAGGCCGGCATTGGTGTCAATGACGGTGACAGCGTTGCCTTCTCCGGATAGGTGCCGAGCAATCTGGTATCCGACCTGCCCCGCCCCGCATACGATCAGCTTCATCAAGCTCTCCGCCAGTCGCGAAGCGCCGTGTTTACGAGCATCGATGGGTATGGGTCAACAAATCGGAACCTCTCTAGCCACATCGTGTATGAGGTTCCTGGGCTAATATTCTGATTTCAATATATTATTTTCCGCCCCATTCCTTTGGTGCATTTTGGAAATGCACACGGCTTTACGAAAATTTTACGCAAATCCGATAGCCAGCGCCACATCGTGAATCGTGGCATTGCCTAAGTGTATCTTCCACACATCGAATTTAACGCGCCGCCGTCCGAGCGGATGTTTTAGTGAGTTGCCGGACACAGATTGCTGAAATGTGCGCGTGTGCCATAAAATTCACAAAAAACTTTTTGAACCATAGGACTTTCCCAGATGATTGTCTCTGCTATCTCTGCCCTGACCAAACCGGTCTTCGAAGGGCCCATCGGTCGTTTTTTTCTGAAACGCAGGCCCTACCTTCAGGCATTTCTGGCGGTTTGGGGTCGGCTTTACATCCCGGCCATCGTCTCAATCATCGCCACGATCGTCTTCTGGCGGTTGCCGCAATTCAGCGAGATCTACGTTGAACTGGCGTTGGACGCGATCGAAGATTCTGGACCCGGATCTCATCCGACGCGATCCTTGGTCCGGGCGGTGCTTAGTGGCACGTTTCTCTGGCTCAGCGGCTTGGCGCTTTGGTATTTTTCCCGGCTCAGCCTACTGGATGGGGAAACGCCGATGGCCTCTGCTTCAACGGACACCCCTCCACCAAACCCACCGGAAACAAAGTTTTGGCGTGCGATTAAAGGGGTGTTTCGGATTACCGGTCTGCGCGGTTTCTTCGATTTGGCCCGGGCTTTTTTCTCAGACCCCGATGCATTCCGAAAAGGGCTGGGCGTCTGGATGCCCCGGCTTATTGGGCTTATCCCAGCGCTGGGTGTCTTTGGCGGAGCGATCCGGGCGATTTCATCACGAACCAGTCAGGCGATTTCCGACACTGATGCCGATCAGATTCTATTGGAGGTCGAAGCACTGGTCGTCATGGGTGTGGTTGCTTCGGGCATCGCCTTCTCAATTCTGATGATCCAGTTCGCAAGGCATTCCAGCCGCAGTTTTCTTAACGTCTGGATGCGCTCGTTGCCTTCGGTTCTTCTCTCGCTCGTTGCGATGATCTTACTTTTCAACGAAATTGATCAGCATGCAGAAAAGCTAATTGCGGACCAGTTCGGCGCCGCAAAACTGCTGATACTCGCTTATGGCGCAGTCGCACTGGCAGTTGCGGTGCAATTGATCGCATTTTCTATTGGGTTTTGCGTGATGGTCTCCGGTGAGGTTCCGCTGATTCAGACGCTGCCGCGGGCGGGCGAGTGGCTGATCACCGGACTTTTGGCCGTGGTAGGGCTGATCCTCGTCACCGCCACGTCGCTTGTGTCAACCGCAGTGGCCTTCGTCGGAAATGTGTTTGAAGATAGTTGGCTTCAGACGCTAACAGGTTTGCCAAGTTTCCCCGGCAACACCTTAGCGTCCATCGCAATGTTCGCTGTTTTGATCCTCGGCATCAGCCTGGCCATGAAACACCGGGCGGCACTGCCGGACAATGACAGAATTGAGGCCAAAGTTATGTGGCGCGGCGAGGACGGAAAGGATCTCAGGTCACTCGGAACGCTAACGGCTTTTGTCTTCTGCGTGATCGCCATTATCCTGCCGTTCGACAGCATCTCGGTCACAGTCACGCAGTGGCTAGGCCCGATCTCGATTGTCGGGCTTTATACGATAGCCGCGGCGGGTATTGGAGCGTTGCTGATGTCCTGGAGCCGCCGCCACAGCCTGCCGATTGCCGGGGTCGTATTGATCCTGCCCTTCTTTCTGAGCTTTGAGCATCACTTTATCCGTACGCAAAAGGCCATAGCTCCCGGCAACTATACTGCCTATTACAGCGTCAACGCGGGTTTCGTAGAATGGAAGGCTGCACGGGATGGTCGTTGCGAGACGCCGATCATTGTAGCGGCCCAGGGCGGCGGCCACTTCGCGGCGCATCACCTAGCGTTCTTTCTGGCGAAGACCCATGACGAGGCAAAACGATTAGGCTTTGATTTTGCCGAATGTATCTTTGCAATCAGCGGCATTTCTGGCGGTTCAGTCGGCGCGGGTCCGTTTGCCGCAGCACTGGATCTGACACGTCACAACGATTTGGACGAAATCGACGACCCGACGCTGGTGGCCGAAGTTTGCAGGGTCGATAAGGACGCAGAAGATGACGATGCGTCAAGTAAAGACAGCGCGAAAAACGATCCGCGCGACCGCCCGGACTGTCATCTCGGCCCGGTAACCCGGCTGGTCCATGCTGCGCTGCGCCAGGATCTTTTGTCGCCCCTGGGTGCCAGGATGCTGTTTTCGGATGTCTTGGGAAACTATATTCCAACTTCTTACTTCGACCGTGCGCGGGCCTTAGACGGCGTCGTGCGCGTGCGCCTCAAAGGCGGGTTCAGAGACGAGATGCGGCTACGGGGCCGCGCGGAGGAAGTTCCAGCCAATCACACCACGCTGTTGTCCCGTCAGATCTTCGAGGCCTGGTCCCCCGAAAAAGGCTATGGGCCAGCCCTGTTCCTGAACACAGTAGATGTGTCCTCTGGCCAGCGTTTTGTGATGTCGCCATTCCGGGCCATCCGAGATGGCAGGCACCCGATGACATATTCCCATTTCGTCCAGGACTGCCGCGAGGACTGGGAAGGCCTGCTGTCAGGCGAGGTCGCAGCGCCCAATGTCGGGACCGCGATGTTCATGAGTGCGCGCTTCCCATTCTTTACCCCACCTGCGGCGATCAATGTGGGAGGCGGCTGCATGAAGCCTCAGGTGATCGATGGCGGTGCCTTTGATAATTCCGGGGTTGAAACTGCACGGGATATAATCAATGCCATCCAGGCAACGCCGGGGCTAGGAGGCCAGGACTTTGCACTACTGGTCGTCGGCTTTGAAAGCGCACCAGAACCCGCAGATCTGGCCAGCGGGCGACTCCCCATGGACGAAGTACTCGCCCCGGCAAGCGCCTTTTTCAAATCCTGGCGCGTGCGCACAAAGCGCAGCAAAGAACTGGTCGATGCCTACTTCATGGCAAATCAACGCCTTTGCGGACCCGCTGATGCCCAAGTGCCCTGCGGCCAGGTCGATGTCTACAAGAACCGGTTGCCGGACGAACCAGGACGCGAGTTTACACTTAGCTGGCTCTTGTCACGGCGTACATTCGACCGGATTGCCAAAAGCACGGGGGTCTGGGATGCTTTTCGCCAAGGTGCCTTGTCACCGCCCTTGCGGTTGATCGGGGAAACGATCCCTGCTTTCGAGACGCGCAAGACAACCTTTGCCAACACCTGTGATCTGCGCAGGCTTTTTCTGCAGATCATGCCAGGTAATTACTCTGGCAATATTGTCGACACATCTGCCTGCAGGAACGCCGATGACGACGGATAGCCTTGCTTGCGCGGAAATCTTCAACGCTAGCCCAAGAACCCTGCATGTCCTAGGCGCGAATAGGTAATCTGTACGCGATAGAGTTGAATAGTAACAAGGACATCGGGCGAAACAGAACTGGCGCCTCAGCCGTCCATTGCCGCCAGTTCTCCATCGCCGTCCTCGTCATCACTGACCGCGATGCGGACACCACCTTTAGCCGTCGTAGTGACGCCTAACATTTTCAGTTTTCTGTGCAGTGCGGAGCGCTCCATACCGACAAAACTGGCAGTCTTCGAGATATTGCCCCCAAAGCGGTTGATCTGAGCAATCAGATATTCTCGCTCGAACAGTTCCCGCGCTTCGCGCAGCGGCAAGTTTGCAACCGTAGCGATCACACCGCCCAGCCCCTGCTCGGCAGTGTTCGCAGATGGCGCGCCTGGCAGTTCTTCCGCCGAGATTTCATTTGCCGCGCTGCCAAGGATTAGCACCTGTTCCATCATATTACGCAACTGCCGCACGTTGCCCGGCCAGTCTCTTGTCTGCAGCGCAGCGATCGAGCTTTCATTCAGCGATCGCCTGGGCATGCCCTGTTCCTCTGCGATGGATGCCAGGAAATGATCGGCCAATTCCGGGATGTCGTCGCGCCGCTGATCCAGCGACGGCACATCGATCGGGACGACATTTAGCCGGTGATACAAGTCTTCTCGGAAGCTGCCGTCGCGTATCATCCGGTCCAAATCACGGTTAGAGGCGGAAATCACCCGCACATCGACTCGGACTGTTGCCGCGCCGCCCAATCGTGTGAAGGCTTGGTCCACCAAAACCCGAAGGATTTTGGACTGCGTTCCTGCGGGCATGTCGCCGACCTCGTCAATGAACAGTGTTCCGCCATCGGCCTGTTCAAAGACACCATTGCGTTCGACGGCACCATCCTTTTCTCTTCCGAAAAGAACCTCTTCCATGCGTTCAGAAGCGATTGTTGCCGCGTTGACTACGATAAACGGCGCACTGGCGCGTTCAGAATTTGAATGGATATAGCGGGCAGAAACTTCTTTGCCGCACCCTGCCCCACCGGTCAGCATCACGCGGCTGCCCCCGCGTGAGACACGTTCCAGCTTCGATCTTAGATTGGTCATGGCCTGGGACGATCCCACGAGGCTGGAAGCACCCAACTCCAGCCGGCGCAATTGAGCATTTTCCCGGCGCAGACGCGACGTCTCCAACGCTCGTCCAACCACGACCATCAGTTGATCCATGTTGAAGGGTTTTTCGATGAAGTCATAGGCACCTTGGCGCACGGCAGCGACAGCGACCTCGATGTTTCCATGGCCGGAGATAATAACGATGGGAATACCGGGATTATCCCGTTTCACTGACTTCAGAATCTCAATTCCGTCCATGCGGCTGCCTTGCAACCAGATGTCCAGAATGATCAGGTCCGGAGGCGCCTTTTCAATTTCAGCAAAGGCGCTGTCCGCATCCTGAGCCTGGCGCGGCTGATGTCCTTCATCCTGCAACAGGTCTGCGATGAGATCACGGATATCCGCTTCATCATCGACAACCAAAATGTCTGCCATGGCCTAAGCAGCCTCCCCGGGCTTATGAGATTCTTCGGCTGCCGGGCCGCGCCCGACAGGTTTTAAGAGCTTTACGGTTACCTGGGCCCCATCCAGTCCAATGCTGGAATCAGCGTCTCCCAGATGCAATTCCCCGCCATGTTGCTCAACGATCTTCTTGACGATCGCCAAGCCAAGACCCGTGCCTTTGACCCGGGTTGTCACGTAAGGGTCCGTCAGCCGGTCCCGTTCTTCTTCCGGCAGGCCGACGCCGTTGTCCGAAATCGTCAGAGACCACGATCGGGTGCCTTCAGTCAGATCAATCGCGATCGCCGGTTCAGGCGCTTCTGCGCCGTCACGCTCCATCCGGGACTCGATGGCATCAGCACCGTTCTGCAGCAGGTTTGTCAGAACCTGGCCGATCAAGCCGCGATCTAAGTTCAGAACAGCTCCATCAGGCGGCAAGGTCTGGCGATAGTCGATGTTGCCCCTAGCCTGCTGCTGCAGCAAAACGGCTTCTCTGGTAAGTTTCGCCAGATCATGGCTGCCTAAGACTGGTTCGGGCATACGCGCGAACTTTGAAAACTCATCGACCATGCGGCGAATGTCACCGGCCTGGCGTGTGATGACATCCAGGTATTGCTCGAAGCCAGCAGCTTCTTCGCCCATGCGATCGGCAAACTTACGCCTAAGCCGATCTGCTGACAGTTGGATCGGCGTCAATGGGTTCTTGATCTCGTGTGCAATGCGCCGGGCAACATCTCCCCAGGCTGCCATACGCTGGGCCGAGACCAGCGCCGTCAGATCATCAAAGGTCAGCACATAACCTTCGCCAGGATTGTCCGGAATCTTCGGTGTGACGCGGGCAAGAAATTCACGATCCTCACCGCGCACAACCTGGCGAACTTCGCCGCGTGCCACTCCGTTCGGAGCGGCCTGTGCATCGGATAGCAAACCGTTGAAGCCTGGGGCCAGTGTGGCAAATGGCTGTGCTGATAGATCGTCAGGCGAAACGCCCAGCATCTCTATCGCTGCCTCATTAATCAGGTCGATGTGGCCGTCCTGATCCAACCCAATCACTCCGGCCGTAACACCGCTGAGCACCGTTTCGATGAACTGGCGCCGTCGCTCGGTGTCATCTTTTGCCTCTAACAAAGCGTCGCGTTGTCCTTTCAATTGCCCGGTCATGCGGTTGAAGACCCGGCTGAGTGTGGCGATTTCGTCAGAGCCCCGTTCTTCTTTCACGCGGACATCCAGATCTCCGGCACCAACCTGTTCGGCCGCGCCGGCCAGGCGGCCCACTGGTTTAGCCAGACGCTCGGCAAACCAGAGCCCCATCAGGATCGAAGCAAGGACGACCAACAAGGCAAATATTAGGTAGTTCACCGCGTAGTCGAACAAAACCGAACTCCGCTGCAACTCCAATTCATCATAGGCCAGAACAGTTTCCGAGGTTTCATCCAACAGGCGAAGCACATCGCCTTGAACAGACCTTGAAACGTAAAGAAAGCTGTCGCGGATCCTTTCTAACGCGATGAGCGCCCGTAGTTCATTCCGATCAGGATCACGGATCAAGACAATTTCACCACGCTGTGCCGCCGCCAACTGCGCCTCGGTTGGGGCGACAAAATTGAACAGATAGCTGTATTCGCCTCTGGCAATGATGTTCTTGTCTAAGTTGAACACGTAAGCTTGCGCGAAATCTCTGGCCGCTGCCTGCTCGGATACGTAATTGTCCAGCTGGCTTAAGTTGATCCTGTTCGCAGCTGCGTTGTTTAAACCCAGGGCCATCGTTACGACTTTGTCGCGCAAAACCTCGGCATGTTCGTGCTCGTAGCCATCTGCGGTGGCCAGGGAATTGCGAAGAACACTACCGAAGCGTTCGGTGAAAAGATTCTCTAAGCCGACGCCGACCGTCAGTGTCGCAAAGACTGCCACTGTGATTGTCGGCACCAGCGCTACGACGGCGAAAACACCAGCCAAACGAAGGTGCAATCGGGTGCCGGCCGATTTTTTTCGCCTGGCGATCCATAAGGTTGCAACCCGCGAAATAACAACGCCCGCCAGAATCAGCGCATAGATTAGGTCCAGCAATAGGATGACGCGGACATGGGTAGACGAACCCCACCGACCCCAGTCATCACTCAGCATATATGCGGTTATCAGCGCCAACACGGGACCAAGCACGATCAACGCCAGGACGCCGCTACTCCTTGCCAAATCGACAAGGCCTTGCCAGTTAGATGTTCGCCCGTTTGGTCGGGACGGTATACTGAGCTCTGCCACTCGACCCCTCACGGTGCACGTTGGCCCCGCTTCCCTGCTTCGACTGTTGCGAAACTACATCAGTTTCTTGCCACGTGTGACAGGAATGTCAAGCTCACGAATCTTCTTTCTGAGGGTGTTCCTGTTGATGCCCAGCAAATCCGCGGCTTTGAGTTGATTACCCCGGGTTGCCGACAATGTAAGGGCGATGAGTGGTAACTCGATCTCGCGCAGGACCCTATCGTAAAGGCCTGCGGGTGGCAGAGCATCGCCATGTCGGTTAAAATAGCGCTCCAGATGCATTTCGACGGCACTGCCAAGAGAGTTGGCGGTGTTTCCGCCTGTGGTCATATCGACGGCATCTGCACCTTTCGTCGATAGTTCCTCCGAAATAACCTCTGCCGGGATCAGATCATCCGGGCACAGCACCGCCAACCGGCGCATCAGATTCTCCAATTCCCGCACATTGCCCGGCCAATTGTGTTCCTTCAGCGCTTCCAAGGCTTCAGCGCTTAGCTGTTTGCGCGACAGTCCCTCTTGTTCGGCCCGGCGCAAAAAGGCACGAGCCAATTCCGGCAAGTCACCGATCCGTTCTCGCAAGGGCGGCAAACGCACCGGCACAACATTCAACCGATAGAAGAGATCTTCTCGAAAACGTCCTTCAGCAATGAGGTTTTTTAGATTCTGGTGGGTGGCCGCAATGATACGAACGTCCGTCTGACGGGCCGAACGGCCGCCGACCGAAGTAAACTCTCCTTCCTGGAGAACCCGCAGTAATCTTGTCTGAGCTTCAGGCGGCATGTCGCCGATTTCATCCAGGAACAGCGTTCCGCTTTGCGCCTGCTCGAATTTGCCGACGGCACGCTCTGTTGCTCCAGTGAATGCGCCCCGCTCGTGACCGAAGAGTTCTGATTCGATCAGTTCCCGGGGAATCGCTGCCATGTTGATGGCAACGAAGGGACCCTTCGAGCGTTTGCCAAAATTATGAAGCGCCCTTGCGACCAATTCCTTGCCGGTCCCGCTTTCGCCCGAGATCATGACCGTCAGATCCGTATGCATCAGACGGGCCATAACCCGATAGACTTCCTGCATCGCCGGCGATGTGCCGATCAGAGGCAGATTCTCCTCCGGCGCCTTATCCGCTTCGGCTGCCTCTGGGGCTGCGCGGGTCTCGAGACCAGATTGAACAAAGCCCAGTAGTTCCTTCAAATCAAATGGCTTTGGCAGGTATTCGTAGGCCCCAACTTCGGCGGCACGAATCGCCGTCATCACAGTGTTCTTGGCGCTCATCACGATGATCGGCAGATCTGGTCTTTTACGCCGAATTGCGGGCAGCAGATCTAACGCATCCCCATCGGGCATGTGCACGTCAGTGACAATGATATCGCCCTCGCCTTCCTCAACCATGCGCCATAGCGCATTTGAAGACCCTGTCGCGCGCACTCTGCAGCCAACGCGAGTCAGAGCCTGGCTCAAAACCGTGCGGATCGATCTGTCATCATCTGCCAGCAGAACAGTTGACCCTCTCATGCGGCATCCTCTTCAGCAGAATTTGATACAGTCACCTCTTCGGTGGAGACCGGCATCAGCAAGCGAAAGACCGTGAAACCCGGCGACGAATCACAACTTATGACCCCGCCATGATCTGCAATTACCTTTGAGACCAAGGCGAGGCCCAACCCAGATCCGTTCGATTTCGATGTCACGAAGGGTTCGAACAAGTGCGGCATCAGATCCTCGGGCACGCCGGACCCATTATCCGAGATCTCGATTTGCAACGGTAGGCTTTCATGGCCACCGCGCGGTGTGCGTACCTTCATACCTGCACGATACGCCGTGCGCAGCATGATGACGCCCCCGACGGCTGGAGCCGCCTCGGACGCGTTCTTCAACAAGTTGACCATAACCTGCATCAGTTGATCCGCATCACCCGGCACGGGTGGTAGTGAAGGGTCATACTCCTCAACAAATCGGATATGTGACGCAAAACCAGCCCGGGCCGACTTAGCTGCCCGGTCCAGAACATCATGAATGTTGACCGGTTCCCGGCGGGCGACGCCAACATCACCAAAGGCTTCAACCCGATTCACCAGCTTTTCTATCCGATCTGATTCTTCCTGGATCAAAGTTGCCAGTTCCTGGTCTTCCGGCCCCAGGCTCATTTCCAGCAACTGTGCGGCACCTGAAATTCCAGCAAGCGGGTTCTTAATCTCGTGGGCCAACATCGCTGCCATGCCCACGACTGAGCGTGCCGCGCCTCGACTAGAAAGTTGCCGACCCATCCGTTCCGCATTGGCACGGGGATGGATCGTCACCAGGATGCGATCTTCCTCAATCGGCACTGCGAACAGATCGACGACGCGAACCGGCGCTTCGGGCCAGGAAAACTCCACCGTGTATTCGCCCAGGGCCGAACCTGTTTTCGCGACGCGACCGATTAGGTCCGCAACGCGGCTGTCTGAACCCGCCAAATGGACAAATTCATGGCGCTTCAGCGCCTTAGCCGACATAGCCAAGAAGCTTTCGGCCGCACCGTTTATTTCCTCAAATCGGCCCGCGGCATCCAATAGAACGGCCGGATTCGGCAAGGCCTGCCAGATATGCTCATAGTTGATGCTCATGCGGCCAGCCTGTCTGAACAATCAAGCTGACCTAATTCTTCGATCCCGGCGAAGAGCACTTGAGTGTCCGTCTCTCGGATCAAACGTTGGCGCAACGGGCCGCTGCCTGGAACTTGCATCATATAGCCGTCCAGATGTTTGCGCATAGCGCGAACACCGGTTTCTTCGCCGTAGAATTCTATATGCGCACGGCAATGACGTGCAATCAGCGCAGCGAACTCCGAACCTCTGGGGCGCAAATCGCATCGGCGTCCCTGCAGGGCCGTGGAAATTTCGGCCAAAAGCCAGGGTTTGCCGATGGCGCCGCGGCCAATCATGACGCCCGCAGCGCCCGACAATTCCAATGCGCGCTGCGCAGAAGCCGCATTGACAACGTCGCCATTGGCAATCACTGGCACATCCACGGCATCGACAACTCGGCGGATCGCGGCCCAGTCTGCCACCCCCTTGTAGAACTGGCACCTGGTCCGGCCATGCACGGTGATCATTTGAACGCCGGCTTTCTCTGCTCGGCGAGCAATGTCGGGCGCGTTCAACATCGCATCATCCCACCCGAGGCGCATTTTTAAGGTCACGGGAACATCGACAGCGCCGACTACGGCTTCGATCAACGATACGGCATGGTCAGGATCACGCATCAGCGCGGACCCTGATGCACCGTTGGTTACCTTGCGGGCGGGGCAGCCCATATTGATGTCGATGATCCTTGCGCCCTGTATTTCCAACAAGGCCGCTGCCTTGGCCATCCATATTGCCTCGCGCCCAGCGATTTGAACCGATGTGCCGACAGTACCCGCGGCGATCTCGGCGCGCGCACGAACAGAAGGTTTTGCCGCTACCATCTCGGCAGAGGCCACCATTTCCGAGACTACCAGCCCTGCCCCATATTCGGCAACAAGTTCCCGGAACGGCCGGTCTGTGATTCCTGCCATTGGGGCCAGAATGATCGCAGGGTCGACCGGAATGTCCCTAATTTTCAGCATGCTGCCCATTTTTTCATCACACGCCGCTCTCCTTAAGCCTGTGATCCCATCCGCGCAAGCCGAACAGAATGAACGAAATGCCGCTGCCAGACTTCCGTTTTCTGTGGGATACGCTAAACCTGCGACAACGGAAGGAACCTGATGACGACTGCCGCCATAATCGTTGCCGCCGGGAAAGGGCTGCGCCTGGGTGGAGCGG
Organism: Pseudomonadota bacterium; assembly: GCA_039028795.1. Lineage (GTDB taxonomy): Bacteria > Pseudomonadota > Alphaproteobacteria > Rhodobacterales > Rhodobacteraceae > Thermohalobaculum. The sequence goes on along the minus strand of JBCCHJ010000005.1, from coordinate 94,592 downwards.
TCCCGAAACAGTACCAAGATTTGGGTGGCAAGACGGTTCTGACCCGCACGGTCGAGGCCTTGTTGGCCTGCCAGGGTATCAATCTGATCCTAACGGCGATCCATATGGATTTTCGCGGGTATTACGATGACGCAATTGCAGGCTTGCAGGCGGATCGTCTGTTACCACCCACAGCAGGTGGAGATGACAGAGCATCCTCTGTCCGCCTGGCCTTGGAGGCCTTAGCGCCTCATGCACCTGATCGCGTGCTGATTCACGATGCGGCGCGGCCATTTGTGCAGTCGGATCTATTGAACCAGCTTTGTGCAACGGATGGCGGGGCGATCCTGGCCGAACCAGTTGTCGATGCGCTTTGGCGCGAAGGAGTTGCGGGCGCCGAGACGCCCGTCCCACGTGCTGGGCTTTGGCGGGCGCAGACGCCGCAGGCCTTTCCATTCGCAGGTATCCTCGACGCACACAGGGCGGATGTGGCGTCAGATTCCCCTGCCCTGGACGATGCCGAGACCTATCGTCGGGCGGGATGCGATGTGGCGCTGATCGCGGGCGATCCCGACAACTTTAAAATCACGACGACTGCGGATATGGACCGCGCCCGCCGTCTGGTGGCCAAGGAGACTTGCATGGAAATCCGCACTGGGCATGGCTTCGATGTGCATCGGTTCGTTCCGGGCGACGGCGTTTGGCTGTGTGGTGTGCACCTGCCGCATTCACATCGACTGGACGGGCATTCCGACGCTGACGTCGGTCTCCATGCCCTAGCGGATGCCCTATACGGTGCCCTGGCGGACGGCGATATCGGACAGCACTTTCCGCCATCGGACCCGCAATGGAAGGGCACCGAGAGTCATGTCTTCCTGTCGCACGCCGCTGGTTTGGTGCGTGAGCGCGGCGGACGGGTTGTAAATGCCGATATCACCCTGCTTTGCGAAACGCCAAAAATTGGGCCACACGCAAACGCCATGCAGGCTCGCATCGCCGAGATTATGGATACTGATGCCAGCCGCATTTCCGTTAAAGCAACGACGATGGAGCGCATGGGTTTTATCGGCCGCGAAGAAGGCATGGGCTGCATTGCAAATGCAACGGTAGAACTGCCGTTATGATCGCTGCCACCGTCACCTTCTTTGGTGTTGGCCGCCTACCGTGGGCACCCGGTACCTGGGGGTCTATGGCTGCGATCCCGCTTGCTTATGGATTGCATTGGGGCGGTGGTTTCTGGGCTGTCTTTGCGGTGACACTGGTCGCAATCTTTGGCGGCGTATGGGCGACGAAGTTCTATTTGGCAGGGCAGCAGGACGATCCGTCCGAGGTCGTAATTGACGAGGTCGCCGGGATGATGGTCGCCCTCTGGCCGCTTTCCTTCATGTTGAACTTTCGCGACGTCGACCCTCATATCTTCCCTTGGCCCGGCTGGGTTGGGGGTTTCGTGTTGTTCCGCCTACTCGATATCCTAAAACCCCCGCCGATCCGCTGGTTGGATCGTCCAACGCCCTGGGGCGTCATGTTGGATGATATCGCAGCAGGCGCAATCACGGGGCTGATCATGTTTGTTGCTGCAGGAGTATCACATGGCTGGTTCTGACCTGGCGCCCAGAGTGCTCGATACCTGCCGGACGAAGGGCCTAATGATCGCAACGGCTGAAAGCTGCACCGGAGGAATGGTTGCATCCAGCCTCGTCGATATCCCCGGATCTTCAGATGTCGTCGACTGTGGTTTCGTGACTTATTCGAACGAGGCCAAAGCGAGGATGCTGGGCGTGCCAATGGATTTGATCACCCAGCACGGCGCGGTTTCTGATCTGGTAGCGAGAGCGATGGCCGAAGGTGCTTTGGCAAACAGCCGGGCCGATCTTGCCGTTGCCATTACAGGCGTCGCAGGACCAGGTGGTGGCACCGTAGAGAAACCCGAAGGATTGGTGCACTTTGCGGCCGCGCAGAAGGGTGGCAATATGACGGCTGAGCGGATCGAGTACGGTGCACTCGGCCGGTCTGAGGTTCGGCGAAGATCGATGGAACAGGCTTTACGCATGTTGTTTGAGCTGGCCGAGGGATCTACGAGTTAAGATCGGGGGAAACTGAACTTCCCAATAGTAAACTGCCCCAATCCTGGTAGGAACATTTCCCTCAGGCGCTTAGCTTGCGACTACCATAAAGCTCTGCCGCGCGGTTCTCGAAGGCTTTAACGATACGACGCATCGCCTCGTTGAATACAACTCCAATCAGCGCGCCTAGCGTTTTAGACCTGAACTCGAAGTCCACGAAGAAGTCGACCTCGCACTCTGTGTCCGACACCGGCTTAAAATGCCAAAAGTTCTTCAGATATTTGAAAGGGCCGTCCAAATACGCGACGTTGATCCGGTTTTCATCTGGCATAAGCGTCACGCGGCTGCCAAACCGTTCCCGAAAGACCTTGAAAGAGATGATCAGGTCCGCGTCGACGATCTCGCTCGCACCATCGGCGCGTTGCCCGCGAACGCGGCATCCGGCGCACCATGGCAGAAATTTGGGATAAGCCTCTACGTCTGCGATCAACGCATACATTTCGCTGGCGCTGTACGGCATGCGACGCTTTTCAGTATGGGTGGGCATCGGGTCTCTTGTGTGGTTCTTTCCTGCTCTTACTTGGGATCGGTTAACATTCGACTCAAGAGAGCGCGAGGGGACAGGATGACGCCGTCTTACGACATAGAAGAATTGATTGACGAAGCTACGATTGCAGCGCGTGTCGCGACTTTAGCGGAACAGATTAATGCGCATTTCCAGAACACCAATAAACTGGTGGTCGTTGGTCTTCTTCGCGGTTCATTTGTCTTCATCGCCGATCTGGTGAGGAAACTCGATGTCCCAGTCGAAATCGATTTCATTGAAGCGTCCAGCTATGGGAACACAACGCAAAGCTCTCGCGAGGTGCGCATTCTTAAGGATCTGAGGGGCGAAATCGAAGGGCGCGACGTCCTGGTTGTCGAAGACATCGTGGACACGGGCCATACGCTGTCCCACGTCCTGGAGATCTTGCAGACCCGACACCCTGACCATCTGGAAGTCTGTGCATTATTGTCGAAACCTTCGCGTCGCGAGGTTGATGTGCCCACCCGATGGATTGGCTTTGAGATACCGGATGAATTCGTTGTCGGATACGGCATCGACTATGCCCAGCGGAACCGCAATCTGCCATTCATCGGCGCGGTCCGGTTTACAGAAACGGTGTGATCATAACTCTCGAGACTACTGAAGCAGATCTTCTGTGATTGCGTTCGCAACCGCTTGCTGAGCATCCGTCAATTCCGCAGCCAGTGCCGCGCAATCCATGAAAAGATCGGCTTGTTGCGCCGGACTGGCAACGATCTCAGACCACTGACAATACCCCAAGGCCGTAACCGGATCGTGGCGCGGGCTGCTTTCAACAAGCATCATGTCGGCCATCTGCATCCCTGCCTTTGGGTAACCCTGCGCTTGAGCTTCGCGGAACATCAGGAATGCAACCCAAGGGCTTGCGGAAACATGCAGACCGTCGCGGTACATCACTCCCAGATTGTGGTTCGCCTGGCCGTCACCACGTTCTGCGGCAATGGTACTCAGTTCAAACGCTTTGGCGTAGTCGACCTCGACGCCCTGTCCTGCCGCATAGACAGCCCCCAAGTTCGACGTTGCGATCGTCGACCCCAGTTCGTGGCCTTTCATGTAGAACTCAATTGACTTTGCATGATCCACCGGACCGCCACGTCCCAGAGCATGCATAAGGCCCAGTTCGTTGAAGGCGTCTCCATTGGCTTTTCGCGCAGATTCGGTCAGACGCCTTTTTGCTTCTTCGTAGTCGGGTTCTAAGCCGTCACGGCCCTCCGACAGCATCTTGCCCAGATTATAGAGCGCCTTCGAAAACCCCTGGTCGGCCGATTTCGTCCACCAATCCCGGGCCAGATTGTAATCGATGTCGACCCCGTTGCCTACGTCATAGGCATCACCCACGATGTTCTGAGCGTTTGCGTCGCCAGCCTCAGCCGCCGGGATCAGTACCTCCAATGCCGCCTGATAGTTTCCGGCAATGTAATCCAGCCGGGCATCATCGATGGGCCCGGCCAACGCCGAACTCGCACAGAGTGCGACTGCTACCTGAATTAATGAACGCATTTGATGTCCTATGGTTCCGCAATGCTCCGCGGGAATGCTCTCAAATATTCGACAAAGGCTCAACTCCGCTAACGACAGAAATATTTCAATACATCACGCAAAGACCTTCTCTTTTCCCACCGCTGTGACCAACGTTGATTTCCAATCTGCGTCACAATGACCAGAGTGCGTCCATCAAAACGCTCTCAAGAAGGAAAAAGACAAATGATCAAATCTGTTCCCATTGCCTTGACGGTCGCAGCACTACTTTTGGCCGCGTGCGCGCCTGCGCCTAAGCAAGCCGCATCGGCTGCGCCCGCCATCGCAGCATCGGAAGCTGCGAATGCGAACAGGACCGCCAAAGGTACGTTTGTTGGCAAGTCCGATCACATCACCACGGGTGGCGCCAGCATCGCTCGCATTGGCAAGCAATGGGTGGTTATCCTTGAGGATGACTTCAGCTTTGACGGCGCGCCTGATCCGCATGTTGCCTTGGGTCAGAACGGCTATGACAAGAACGCCTCATTGGCGATCCTGGCATCGAACTCGGGCAAGCAGGTCTATGCCATTCCCGAAGGTCTGGATGTCGCCAATTTCAACGAGATTTGGATTTGGTGCGATAAGTTCACCGTCCCGCTGGGTGTCGCCAAGCTGACGCTAAGCTAACACTTGCGCCAAGAGCCGTCGGCCGCATCAAGCTGCCGGCGGTCTACCTTTCGGTAATCTCGACATCGCGACAAGGATGATGGCCACGATTACCAGCGCGCCGGCCGCGTATTCGTGGTCAATCGGGGTTTCTTGAAACACCCACCAGCCAAAAAACGCCATGGTCGGCAGTTCGATTGATCCAGCTATGGCAGCCTTCAATGCCCCTATACGTGGCGCCGCAACGACATAGATGAAACTGGGTATCAGGGCCGCGCCTGCACCCAGACCGATGATCAACGCAATCTGATCCCCGGCAGGGATGAGAATTTCTGGCGGATGGCGCAGCAAAACCAGCGGCAGTACTCCGATGCAGGCCCCCAGGGTCACAGACCCCAACCGCTGCAGTGGATTTAGCGACTGCAGCCATCCGGCCGTCACAACTGCAGCAAATCCAAAGCTCAAAGGCGCAGCCAACGCGACCAATGTCGATTGCCAGGACAACGTGATCAGGAAGACCGGCTGCAAAGCCACAATGACGGCGCCGATCACCAGTAAAGCCGCCATCGATCCACGTACGCTCGGAGTCCAACCGATCATTATCAGCGCGAAGATCAGAGTAAAGAACGGGTAGGCAAAGTAGACGATGCCTGCGGTGACGATAGTCGTTTTCGTCAGCAGCATCGCATAGCCAGTCCATCCAAGCCCCATTGCGGCCCCGGCCAGCAACGCCATTGCTATTGCTGAAAACGTCTCTGGTTTGAGGCTGAGGAACGGCAACATCAGAGCGGCCGTGATTACAAAGCGATAAAAGGAAATTACTTCGAACGGTGCGCCCGTGGCGATCAGCCATTTCGTAAACACCGGCGTTGCGCCGCATCCAATCGCTGCGATCAAGACCAGCAGGATACCGATGCCCTGTGGTCCATACGGCTGATCGTCACTCATGCTGCAACTCTTTCTGGAAACAACTCTGCAAGTCCACTTTCGGAAGGAATGGCGATCCCGCGTTCAGTAATCAAGCCAGTAATTAGTCGCGCCGGCGTGACATCAAAAGCAGGATTTGCAACGGCCGAGCCTGGCGAGGTGACTTTTGTCCTCACGATCTCCCCTTCGCAGAGGCCCGTGACCTCTTGCACTTCAGTGCCATTGCGCTCTTCGATTGGAATCTCTGCAACGCCGTTTCGAACCGTCCAATCGATCGTCGGGCTGGGCAGCGCCACGTAGAATGGCACACCATTATCATGGGCGGCCAGCGCCTTCAGATAGGTGCCAATCTTGTTGCAAACATCGCCGGTCGCCGTTGTGCGATCCGTGCCAGTGATGCAAAGATCAACTTGGCCATGCTGCATCAGATGACCGCCAGCATTGTCGACAATCACCGTATGCGCCACACCATGATTGTGCAATTCCCAAGCGGTCAGATGCCCGCCCTGATTGCGGGGCCGTGTTTCATCAACCCAGACATGAACATCGATACCAGCATCATGGGCCTGATAGATCGGCGAGGTTGCCGTGCCCCAGTCACAGGTTGCCAACCAACCGGCATTGCAATGGGTTAGCACATTGACCCGGCCTGGTCCGGCAGCAATGTCTTTCAGCACCGTAAGGCCATGCGCGCCGATGCGGCGATTGATCTCAACATCTTCTTTGACGATCGCATCGGCCCGCTCGAAAGCCAGATCAATGCGATCATCAATGGGCGTCGGACGCAGCAGTCTACTCAGACCATCCAGCGCCCATTTCAGATTGATTGCAGTGGGCCGGGTCGCGTGCAGACGCTGATACGCGCCGTCCAAATTGGCATCGGAAGGGTCCTCGGCCATCGCGAGGGCAATGCCATAGGCCGCCGTCGCGCCGATCAACGGGGCGCCACGCACATACATATCCCGGATCGCCCGCGCTGCATCCGCTTCAGCCTTCAAGACAAGCGTCTCAAAGGCGAACGGCAGCCGCGTTTGGTCTATGATCTCAACCTGCCTGCTGCCGTCCTGGCGCCAAATCGGACGCCAGTCTTTACCATCAATTTTCACACAGCACTCCTGCCACTGAACGTGAACAAGCCCCGCCTCTCAAGAGCTTAACATGAGTTAATCCAAATGTCCCTGACCTCTGCATGCAGTTGGCGTTCCTTACCAATATGGTTGTTTGCAAGCTCAAGCAATCAAAGGTCAGTACGGCCACAACGGATCTTCCAGCGTGCGTTAGTCACGTCTTTCGGCATCTAAATTCTTGGCAAGAAAGGCTCCCCAGACACTGGAATAAAGGTGACAAAACGGGTTCAGGCCTCGGGCATGTTAGCAACGCGCGCGATGATAGCGGCCTAAGCCGCAACACGTGACCAAACGTAAAACGCCCGGGCAAACGACCCGGGCGTTTTGTGTATGTGTAACCGCGCCTTCAGACGCGGCTTATTTTTGCTTACTTCAGATCGAAGCGATCCAGGTGCATAACTTTGCCCCAAGCGGCGACGAAGTCATTCACGAAGGCGCCTTCGCCATCGGCGCAGCCATAGACCTCGGACAATGCGCGAAGCTGGCTGTTAGAGCCAAAGATCAAATCCGTCCGGGTTCCGGTCCATTTGACCTTTCCGGTATTGCGATCCTTGCCTTCAAAGACGGTCTGATCCCGATTTGCTGCAGACCAAGTCGTGCCCATATCCAGCAGATTAACGAAGAAGTCGTTGGTCAACTGCCCGACCCGTTTCGTGAAGACCCCGTGTTTCGAGCCATCAGAGTTCGTTCCCAAAACCCGCATACCGCCAACCAAGGCCGTCATTTCCGGCGCCGTAAGGGTCATCAACTGAGCCTTGTCGACCAGAAGCTCTTCTGGTGACATCGCCGTTTTCCCGGATGCGTAGTTCCGGAAACCATCGTTCTTCGGCTCCAACACCGCGAAGCTGTCTGCATCGGTCATCTTAGCCGTGGCGTCGGTCCGGCCCGCCTTAAACGGCACCTTGACCTTGTGACCTGCTGCTTTGGCGGCCTCTTCCACCGCAGCATTGCCGCCGAGGACAATCAGATCGGCCAAAGAAACGGTCTTACCTTCATTCTGGGCATTGAAGTCTTTGGCGATCGACTTCAGTTTGCGAATGACTTTGGCACAGATCTTGGGTTGGTTGACCTTCCAGTCCTTCTGAGGCGCCAGGGCAAGTCGCGCGCCATTGGCACCGCCGCGCATATCCGAACAACGGTAGGTCGACGCTGAAGCCCAGGCTGTGGCCACAAGATCGGACACTTTCAAACCAGACGCGATGATCTGCTTTTTCAATGCCGTCTGATCGCCTGCAGTGATGGACCTGCCTTCGGGGGCTGGAACCGGATCCTGCCAGATCAGCACTTCCTTCGGAACTTCCTTGCCAAGATATCGGGACCGTGGCCCCATATCCCGGTGGGTCAGCTTGAACCATGCACGGGCAAACGCATCTGCGAACTCGTCCGGCTTCTTGTGGAACCGTTTCGAAATCTTCGCATACTTTTTGTCCATCCGCATGGCCATGTCTGCGGTGGTCATCATGATGGTGACCTTATCGCCAGAGTCATCGACCTGAGGCGCATGATCTTCGTCTTTCAGATCTTTCGGGTGCCATTGCCAAGCACCTGCCGGGCTTTTCGCCAATTCCCACTCATAGCCGAAGAGAACGTCGAAATAGGTCATGTCCCAGGTTGTCGGCGTCGGCGTCCAGGCCCCTTCGATACCGGAAGTTATGGTGTCGACGCCCTTGCCCGATTTGTGATCGCTGAGCCAGCCCATGCCCATGGCCTCGATCGGGGCGGCTTCCGGCTCGCGCCCGACCATTGATTCCGGACCAGCGCCGTGCGCCTTGCCGAAGGTGTGTCCCCCGGCGACCAGGGCAACGGTTTCCTCGTCATTCATCGCCATGCGCGCAAACGTTTCGCGGATGTCATAGGCTGATTTCAACGGATCTGGATTGCCGTCGGGGCCTTGCGGATTGACATAGATCAGGCCCATCTGCACGGCACCAAGCGGATTATCCAACTTGCTCGCACCAGCATCACCTTTGGTAACGTCGCGGCGGCCGGCATAACGGCTGAATGGGTTATCACTTTCAATCAGCCATTCGTTTTCCGAGCCCCAATAGACATCCTCTTCCGGCTCCCAAGTGTCGGCACGACCACCGGCGAAACCAAAGGTTTTGAAGCCCATGGACTCCAGCGCGCAGTTGCCCGCAAAAATCATCAGATCGGCCCAGGAAATCGCCTTGCCGTATTTCTGTTTGATCGGCCACAGAAGGATACGCGCCTTGTCCAGGTTACCATTATCCGGCCAACTGTTCAGTGGTGCAAAGCGTTGCTGCCCAGCGCCTCCGCCGCCACGACCGTCATAGATCCGGTAGGTCCCTGCACTATGCCAAGCCATCCGGATAAAAAGCGGTCCGTAATGACCGTAGTCAGCGGGCCACCAGTCTTGCGAGGTCGTCATCAACTCAAAGACGTCTTTACGCAGGGCTTTCAAGTTCAGTTTTTTGAACTCTTTGCCGTAGTCGAAATCGCGCCCCATAGGATCAGACAGGTCTGACTTCTGGTGCAGCAATTTCAGATTCAACTGGTTCGGCCACCAGTCGGTGTTCGAGATGTGGATCCTACCGGAGAAGGGGCATTGGCCGCCGTCCATGGTCTGCTCTCCCTTTATTTCGCTTCGAGTTGCGTTGCTTCGGGTGGGGTGCCCGACTGTCTGTTCTTAGAACGATTCGAAACTAGCGTCAGCAAGCCATCAGGGGAAGTTGCTTTTTTGAATTATATCGATAAGTTTTTCTTATGAGGATTACTCTTCGACAATTAGCCTACTTTGAAGCGCTTGCGCATGAGCGGCACTTCGGGAAGGCAGCCGCCCGGGTCGCCGTTACGCAACCTGCAATGTCTGCGCAGATTCGCGAGCTTGAGGCGAACCTGGGTGCACCCTTGGTCGACAGATCTGGTCCAAGCCTGACCCTGACGCCTCTTGGCCGGGTGGTGCGCGACCGCGCGCAAGTTCTGTTAGAGCATGCATCCGCGATTGAGGCACTGGGCGCGCCGGAAGGATCGGCGAAGATTCCTATTCGGCTTGGCATGATCCCAACACTGGCACCATATTTGCTGCCGGCTTTCATGGCCGTAGGGCCAGAATTCAATCAGGACGTCGTAATTTCCGAAGCCCTTACCGGAGCACTGATAGCCTCCATCCGCACGGGACAACTGGATGCCGCCGTCATCGCCCTGCCCTCTGGCCAGGACGATTTAACGGATCGACCCTTGTTTCAGGATCGCTTCGTGCTCGCGATGCCGGCCAAAACCGTGCGCCCGGACTGGCAGGTTCCAGTTCAGCCCGAAAAGATCGACCCAAACCGCCTGCTCTTGCTGGACGAAGGGCACTGCCTTTCAGATCAAGCCTTGTCCGCCTGCAACATCAGGCGCGAGACGCTGGCCGCATCATTGGGCGCGACAAGTCTGGCAACTATATCCCGGCTCGTCGCCGCTGGGCATGGTATGACATTGATTCCAGAAATTGCAGCGGATCTGGAAGGTAGAGATCTGCGCCTTATCCGTTTCAAAAAACCCGAACCCGGAAGATCTATCGGGCTGGTCGCCCGCCAGGGCGCCAAAAGCCAGGATTGGTTCGAGAAACTGGCGGCGCAACTTATCGAAGCTCGGGGTATTCAAGGCCCATCGAAGCCAAAAGCGCTACGCCGTAATTCGCGCACAAAGAAATCTTGAAGCCGTATTTTTACTGACGCCCAAAAGCACTTAGCTCACTTTTAAAAGTCCTGCGTGGGTGGGATAACGCGTGTGAGGACAGAACATGAAAAGTTCTTTGCCAAGGCAATCGGCATCTTCACCCTGGTATATTTCGGAGTCGGTAGTGCCGTCTTGGCGGGCGACGATCTAGGCTTTGTCTGGATCAGTTCCGCCTTTGGGATTTCGATCATCGCGATGGCCTACTCCATCGGACATATATCTCGGGCGCATTTGAGTACGGGTGTGTCACTGGGCGTCTTGGTGCTGGCAAAGCGTCCGCAACAGATTTCATCGGATATGCTGTCCGCCAAACCATGGTGCGATTGTTGCCGCGCTCGCCATCTATCTGATCGCAACGGGCAAGGCCCTCTTGGCTGGGGTGGATGAGATATGCCAACTCTGGCTGTTCATCGCAGTCCCACTTGCGGGCAGCGCTATTGACGGACTGTTTTTCAAGATGAGAGTCACATCCAGGTCTGACTAATGCCTGCGGGGGGAACTGCGTGAATAACCCAAACGTATAAGCAACGTCGAACCGATGGCCGGGGGCACTTGTTCCCCGGCTCTGATTATCAGACCCGACGCAGCCAGAGACTTCCGCCACCAGCGACAACCTTCTCTGGCATCGATTTGTGCAGAGCTTTCGTGGTCACCTCGCGCATCCTTGTCGCCGCGTAGTTGCTCGAGAAGAGAAGGCGATAGGTACCGCCTAAGATCCAACCCGCCAATCCCAGTTGTTCGGTATACCCGCGGTGCTTCCAGTCCTTTGGATAAGGGTCAGGCAAGAAGATGTCGTGGATATGAACCAGCACCCCTGGCTTGATCAACGGCATGATACGGTTCTGAATAATGTCGACATCCGTGCCTTCAAAGAGAACGTGCGAGGAATCGAAGAACGCGATGTCGCCTGGCTCCAGCGCTTCAAAAAGATGAATATTATCATCTTTCAGCACGGCCTCTTCCCAGGACACGCCCAGATCCGAGATCGATGATCGAGGCACCGGGTCGATGCACTGGATCACCGGACACGGGTCCAATCCACGTGATGCCGTCGCCATGACATACGTCGAGGATCCAGACCCAACCTCGACGATCCGCTTGGGCTTGTATTCCCTAACCAGAGCGAACGTTGCCGCAGTATCCAGCGGCCCGAAATAACCGCCATCCCAATGACCTTTTAGCGCACCGCTGCAGGCTTTTTTTACGTCATCCGCACACGCTTCGATCAGGTTCAGGACATGGATGAATTCGTGCTCAGCTTCGGCGAAGTTGCTTGCCAAGCCCGCGTAGGGTTGCTGGACCTCTGGAATGCAGCCAGCGTGTTTGAACGGAATGAAAAAGCCAAGCTTGCGTATCCCCGTTAAGGTCATGACACCATTGCGAAGAAGTTTCAAACGATTACCCACTCGGTACCGCGCTTTCTTCTGCTTGGATCGCAAGATCAAGAAGACCGGATCACGAAGCTGCAGCATATGTCAATTTTGCCGGGAAGTCCGCGCTGCTTTCACGGACAGGTCGCTGAATGGCGTTCTACGGCGAACGCCTCAAGACAGCCGTCGCCTGGACCTCATTCCATTCATTGATCCAGGTCCAATTCAGCCCTGAACCTTCCGGCGTGATCTCGACGGTCCCATCCGCGCAGATGTCGCGGCCCTTCGTGATCGTTTCCTTGAAGACCAGCTTGGAGCCCTGCGTTAATGGGCCAAGAACGCCTTCACAATTGTATCCGGAATAGCTGACTTCCCCCAAGCCGCCGGGGCGAAAAGTCAGGTTGATGACGTACGGATCCTGGTCGACTTCATCGACGGTTCCCGTCCATGCACCTTCCACATCCGCGAATGTCAGATCACGCCAGGGCTCTGTATCACCGCCCTTTCCGACCTCTTGGCTTGTCTTTCCGCGGGCATTCGCGGCATCAGCGGATGGAATTGGCGGGGGCGTCAGGTTCGGGTTGGATTTATCCTGCGCCGCGCCCGGCGTTAGAAACGCATCACCGCCGCTTTGCTGTGCCATTGCCGTCGCGGTCCACAGTCCAGCGGTCAACGCGAGCGCCAAGATCCGCATATCTTTCCTCCAAAACCTATCAACCCAGTCTGCCTGCTGCTTTTCAAGTTGGCAACGCGGGCCTGGCTTGACCGGCTACCCGCTGCACCCTATGGCACTCTCATGCAACCGATCCATATCATCGGCGGCGGGATGGCCGGATCAGAAGCCGCCTGGGCCGCAGCGAATCTGGGCGTTCCAGTCGTGTTGCATGAGATGCGCCCAAATCGGGGAACGGATGCACACCAAACCGACGGTTTGGCGGAGTTGGTGTGTTCGAATTCCTTCCGATCAGATGACGACGAAACCAATGCTGTTGGCCTGCTACACTGGGAAATGCGGCAATTGGGATCGATCATGATGTCTGCTGCTGTGCCTGCGGCAGTCCCTGCTGGCGGGGCCTTGGCCGTCGATCGACAGGTTTTCTCATCCTACGTCACAAAGGCACTGAAAGATCATCCGTTGATCACGATCGAACGCGGGGAAATCACCGACCTGCCAACTGATGATTGGGACAGCGTGATCATCGCAACGGGGCCATTAACCTCGGACAACTTGGCCGCCGCAATAGCTGATCTTACCGGCGAGGACAGCCTCGCGTTCTTTGATGCAATAGCGCCGATTGTACATGCCGACAGTGTCGACATGTCCAAGGCCTGGTTTCAATCTCGCTATGACAAAGGCGATACCGACGAAGAACGCACGGCCTATCTGAACTGTCCGATGGATCGGGATCAGTACGAAGCCTTCATCGATGCCCTGCTGGCCGCCCCGAAAACCGAGTTTAAGGAATGGGACGGCACGCCCTATTTCGAAGGCTGCCTGCCTATCGAGGTCATGGCAGAAAGGGGCCGCGAAACGCTGCGCTGGGGGCCGCTGAAACCAGTGGGGCTAACAAATCCCCATGCACCGGAGAAAACGCATGCGGTTGTACAACTGCGCCGGGACAATGCCTTGGGCACCCTTTTCAACATTGTGGGCTTTCAGACCAAGATGAAATACGGCGCACAAAAAGACGTCTTTGGCATGATACCAGGTCTGGAAACTGCCGAATTCGCAAGACTGGGCGGCATTCACCGGAACACGTTTCTGAACTCACCGCGGCTGCTCGATCCTCTGATGCGCTTGAAGGTCGCGCCGCGCCTGCGTTTTGCCGGACAAATCACGGGTGTCGAAGGCTATGTGGAATCCGGCGCAATGGGCATCTTGGCGGGACGCTTCGCGGCCTTGGAACGTTTGGGGCAATCGATTGTATTGCCGCCCAAAGATACCGGCCTGGGGGCGTTGCTGAACCACATCACCGGCGGGGCAGAGGCGGATACCTTCCAGCCCATGAACGTAAACTTTGGGCTGTTCCCGCCGCTGTCGGACGCTCGGAAGGGACGACGCGGAAAGCAGGATCGCAAACGCGCCTACACCGAACGGGCGAAGGCGTCGCTGGCGGCATGGTTGCAGGGTGCACAGATCCAGGCCGCAGAGAAACTGCCGCCGATCGTTACACCTTCCATTTGATCGAACATCCCATGGCCGGTTGTTGCTCTTCAGGACCTTGCCCGGTTTCAACGACCTGGCGCATGGCCTCGACCAGATCTCGGCGAATGTCTTCAGGCACAGGTCCGGTACGTCCGGCATCAAGGCGGCCCTGGTATTGCAGCCCTAACTCCGCGTCGAAACCGAAGAATTCCGGCGTGCAGACCGCATCAAAGGCCCGGGCAACTGATTGGTCTTCATCGTGCAGATAGGGAAAGGTGAACCCCCGGTCCCGCGCCAGATCCACCATCTTGTCAAAGCCATCGGCAGGGTAAGCCGCCGCATCATTGGAACAGATCGCCGCGACGCCGACGCCTAGATCCTGCAGGTCCCTTGCGTCGCGAACCAATCGGTCCAGAACCGCAACGACATAGGGACAGTGGTTGCATATGAACATGATGACGGTGCCCTTTGATCCTTTTATCTGGTCCAGCGACCAGACGCGGCCATCGGTGCCGGGCAGCTCAAAGTCAGGTGGGGTCCATCCAAAATTTGTGGTGCGAGTCGACTGAGCCATGGGATCCTCCCGAACGGTTTTGATTATCCAGTATCGGTCACCGAAGCGGCGGCCTCAATCATCCTCTTCCAGCGCATAAACGGATTGCGAGGTCTTCGGCACCGGCACGAAGTCCACACGCTCGACAACTTTTTTCCGCGGCGCGGTGCGCAACCGGTACAGCACAGCCAGCCCCAATGCTCCCAGAATACAGGCGATGAAGACGAATAAGCCGCCAGGGCGCCCATCCTCCATAAAGACGGCTGCGGCAGTTGGACCTGCAGTTGCACCCACCGAATAGACCAGCAGCAGCCCACCGCTGATTTCGACCAACCGCTCGTTCGGCGCCTGGTCATTCGCGTGACTGACACAAAGCGCATAAAGCGGGACCATCAAAGCGCCATGCAAAACTGCGATGGCGAACACTGTGGCAAAATCGGCGGGTGCCCAGAATGCCAGCACCAATCCGGTTCCGACAGTGCCCATGGCGGTCAGGGTTATGACGATGCGTCGGTCCGTTTTGTCCGAGGCCCATCCCAAAGGCCATTGTGACAGCGTTCCGCCCAATACAAAGGCGGTCATCAACAGCGTGACTTCGGACACCTGCATGCCGCGCTCTTGCGCGAAAACCGGACCCAAGGACCAAAAGGCACCTTCGGCTGCACCGACAAGAAGGCACCCCAACGCACCCACGGGCGAGACCATGAACAAGTAACGCAGGTTCAATTTAGCAGAGGGAATAGGCTTTGGCGTTGCCGCCGGCGTCAAGGCCAATGGAATAATGGCCATGCAGACCAGGATGCCGACGGCCATGAAAAGCGTGCTGTCGCGTGTGTCGGACAGGTTCACCATCAACTGTCCGGCCATCATCACCAGATTGGTCACGATGATATAGATCGACAAGATCCGGCCCCGGTCCCGGTTCGTTGAACGGTCATTTAGCCAGCTTTCCACAACGATGAATAAAACCGCCAGGCTGAGCCCACTGAAAAGACGCAGTGCAGCCCAGACATAGGCATCGACAATCAGCGGGAATGCCAACGTCAGGGCGGTCAGCGCCGCCGCGGCACCGGAAAAGCACCGGACATGTCCAACCATCAGGATAAACTTCGGACCAAAATAACAGCCGACCATGAACCCGCCGAAATAGGCTGTGCCAAGAAGACCGATCACGGTGGTCGAAAAACCTTCCTGATCTGCACGCAATGGCAACAGCGTCTGGAAAAGACCCATCCCTGCCAGCAGAAATGCTGCCCCCATAAGGACCGTGGTGATCGACAGGCCTCTTTCCGAAAGCATCGGCAATTCTCTACCCCGTCGCCGCTGATGATGCTGGTTCTTGGAGCCCACTCTATCTTGAACCGAGATGCAATCTCTGTCGCTCTACCAACAGTCTTTCGCAGGGCGCATTATTTGACCTTGCTCTGCCCGGGCCGTATCGTCTTGAAAAGCGGGGCGCGCGATGACCAAGAAGTTCCTGGATGATGTCTACGGCGAAGACCAAGAGCCCCTTGTGGCAGAAAAGCTCTATGATGCTTGGGCCGCGTCTTATGACCAGGAGATTGCCGAGAACGGCTATGTCACGCCGCGCCGCTGCGCCGAGGCGTTGGCGGGGCTGGCGCCTGATCTGACCGCGCCGGTCCTGGATTTCGGGTGCGGCACGGGCCTCTCTGGACTGGCACTGCGGTCGGCGGGGTTCTCTACGATCGACGGGATCGATCTATCGGCAGAGATGCTGAACATCGCCCGGGGCCGCCAAGGTGTCTATCGCACGCTGCATCAGGTTGTTGCAGAAGATGGCCTGCCCTTTGCCCCGGGCACGCATAGTCATGCGATCGCCGCGGGCGTGATCAGCCCAGACCATGCACCGCCCGATATGGCAGAGCAGATTCTGGCGCACCTGCCCCCAGGCGGAATTTTGGTGTTTTCGCTGAATGATCATGCGCTAAAATTCCCGGAGTTCGCCGGAATGCCTGCAGAGGTCGCGGCATCGGGTAAAGCAGTCCTCAGCTTCGAGGAGCGCGGGCCGCATCTGCCCGGCATTAACCTCGAGGCCGTGGTCTTTGGCCTTACCAAGACATGACCGGCGGATTGGATACGGTCTATACGCTTGGCGCTTCGGCCGATGCAGAAACCTTCTACAACGGCTGGGCGGACGGCTATGATGCCGAGCTTGCCGAAAACGGCTATGTCACTCCCCGGCGCTGCGCCGAAGCGCTGGCGGCTCATGCCATGGAACCGACAGCCCCATTGATCGAATTCGGCTGCGGCACGGGGCTTGGCGGCGTGGCCTTACAAGCCGCAGGTTTCAACACATTGGATGGGTTCGACATCAGCCAAGAGATGCTAGAGCGCGCCCGGCAGAAAGCGCTCTACCGCAGTCTGGGCGTCATGGATCTGGCGAAACCCTTGGAGATCGAAACGGGCGTTTATCAAAACGCAGCAGCGATCGGCGTTCTGAACCCTGCCTTTATGCCGCCGACGGTTCTGGACGAAATGCTCGCGGCCCTGCCGACCGAGGGATGCCTTGTCGTCTCGATCAACGACAATTCCGCCCGGGACGGGTCCATGGAGACACGGATTCTCGAGTTGACCGAGTACAACATCGCAGATTTGGTCTTTAAGGATTATGGCGAGCACCTGCCCGGTGTCGATCTTCAGAGCACCGTTTATGTGCTGAAAAAACGCTAAGGCCGCGTCCTGACGTCTTATCTGTTAGTCTTTGCGATCGGACGCGTCTCGCGCCCTCCCGCTCGGCATTCTGCGCATGAAACCAGTCAAAGAATACTTAACTTCGCCGCTGCAGGGCCTCGAAATTCTCTTAAGACTTTAACGAAAACAGGCGCCGCGAAAAGTACCAAGTCCAAAGTAAGCGCCCGGCTTCATCTTTCCAAAAATACGCATTGCGGCCTATGCATCCAGAGCGAACGATTGGAACGATGTGGTATGCCAGCGCATCACGACATCTCTTCTGATCCCTGCTTTAAGAAGGCACGCTAATGCCCTCCGAACGCATGCAATTTGCCACAATCCTGCTTTACATCGCAACGGTGGTCGTCTGGGGATCGACCTGGATCATGATGAAGTACCAGTTGGGCGTGGTGCCGCCATCGGCCTCTCTGACTTACCGCTATCTTTCCGCCGGGATTGTGATCCTGATCGGGGCCAGCTTGGCCGGCAAGCAGGTCCGTTTGGCCTGGCGACAGCATCTTTGGTGTGCGTTGCAGGGCGCACTTATGTTTTCGGTGAACTATTGGCTGACCTATCTGGCGGCAGAGCACCTGACGACCGGGATCGTCTCGGTCTTCTTCGCAGGCGTCTCAGCAGTGACGATGTTCATCGCCTGGATGCTGTTCCAGCGCATACCGCAAGGCCGGGCGCTGATTGGGGCCTGGCTGGGCATTGCCGGGACAGCCCTGGTCTTTTGGCCTGAGATCGCAGGTCTGCCCCTGGATGGCCCAGAGGTGACTAGCGGCTTTCTTACAGTGCTGTCCGTGATCCTCTTTGCTGCAGGCGGGCTGGTTGGTGCACGCAATCTGGGTGCCGGGATGCCACGCTATGCCACGATAGGCTGGGGGATGGTCTATGGCGGGATCTGGATGGCCTGCCTTACCGTGGCCCGCGGTGAGGCTTTCACATTCGAGTGGACCTTCGAATACATAGGGTCATTGATTTGGGTGACGGTTTTGGGCTCGGGACTCGTCTTTGTGATGTACTTCGTGCTGATCGAACGGATCGGGCCAGAACGCGCCTCTTACGCCACGGTCATGTTCCCAGTTGTGGCTTTGATCATCTCGACCTTTGCCGAGGGTTATACTTGGCCGCTGCTGGCCATGATCGGCGTGCCCTTGGCGATCGCCGGGAACGCCCTTGTCTTGTCTGGACAGCCGTCGCCGATATCGCAAAGGACCGGTTCACCATCGCCGCGTCATCGCCCGAATGGCCAGTCTTAATCCATCAAACGGACGGTCAGGATCTGCCAGACTGTCCCACTGAAAATCATCCGCCAAGATCCGGTTTGCCACTCTCAGCTCGCGATAAATCGGCAGCACGGCGGGACGAAGCGTTCGCTGCAATGGCGCGTAGTCTTGCTTCAACCCACCATAGGCCTCTCGGGCCATCGCCCCGACCGAGATCAGATTCCTCTGCAGCGTCGGCGACAATCGCCCCCGGGCGGCGTCAGCAAGCTGTGACCCCTGCAGTCCCGGCACCAAGACCGGGGCATTGACCATGGCCCGCGGCTTGGCAGTTCGCAGGGCGAAACCCACTGCCAGAATGATTCCGACTTGATCCGCGATCACAGCGAGGCGCTCGGACACATGGCGTTGCAAGCCCAGAAGGGCGAGCGCCGCCGCAATGCGTCCGCCAAACCTTCTTCGGGCCCATTGGGTGAACCCCTGCGCAGCAAAAGGCGCATCCAGTTCCGCTTCATACCCGTCCACCATTGCCAGAAACGGCGCCGGCTCCAGACCCGGCGCAAAGACCGGCAAACGGAACAAGCGCGCCAACGGCTCTGCGACGTCATGGGCTTTCGGCTTCGCACCTGCCACCGCCTCTTCCAGAATGTCCCGCCACCATTGCAACCGCATTCGGGGGATCATCGAGTCCTTCGACGCCCGCACCGCCCGGCTCAGCTCGCAATCAAACGCGTAGAGCACCATTAGATGCGACCGCGCAGGTTCTGGCGCAAATAGCGCCGTTGCGTAGAGATGCGGGTCATCGCGCTGGACAATTTCGGCGCAGGCCTTTGTCATAGGCGCGCAGCCCCGGTCATGCAGCCTTGGCCCCGGATCGCAGCAAACAGGTCATAATCGCGTCTTCAAGGGCTTGGAACGATGCGTCAACGATATTTGCCGAAACCCCAACCGTGGAAAAAGTGCCTCCCTTCCCATCCGTCGAGTCAATCAGCACTCGCGTCACGGCCTCGGTCCCTCCGTTCAGGATGCGGACCTTAAAGTCTACCAGTTCCAGGCCTTCGATGGCCGCCTGGTAGGACCCAAGATCTTTGAACAGCGCTCGCGATAGCGCATTCACCGGACCCTGGTCGGACTTTGTCACCGGATCCTGAGATTCCGAGGCCGAGATCATCCGCTCTCCGTCAACGTGAACAACCACCAGCGCTTCCGAGACCGTTACTTGGCGGCCTTCGGCATTCTTGCGGCGCTCGACCGAGACCCTATAGCGCTCTACTTCAAAGAATTTTGGCAGCATTCCCAGTGTCTTACGAGCCAGAACGTCGAAACTAGCGGCAGCGCTGTCATAGGAAAACCCCTGATCTTCGCGTTCTTTGACTAGGGCTAGCAAAGGGCTTAGGCGTTTGTCGTCTTTCTGAACGTCGATCCCGGCACGGTTGAGGCGTTCGATTAGGTTCGACCGGCCCGCCTGATTGGACATCGGAATAACGCGTTCATTTCCGACGGCTTCCGGCGGAATATGTTCGTAGGTCGTAGGGTTCTTCACAATGGCCGACGCATGCAGCCCTGCCTTATGCGCGAACGCCGCCGCACCCACGTAAGGCGCCTGCCGGTCCGGCACGCGGTTCAAGATCTCATCCAGCATCAGACTGGCAGTACGCAGTTTCGGCAGGCTTTCCTCTGCAATCCCGGTTTCAAATGCGTTGATGTACAAGGGTTTAAGCAAAAGGGTTGGGATGAGCGAGGTCAGGTTCGCATTGCCGCAACGCTCGCCCAACCCATTCAACGTTCCCTGGATTTGGCGAGCGCCCGCCTCGACGGCAGCCAAAGATCCCGCCACCGCGTTTTCCGTATCGTTATGGGTGTGGATGCCCACCTTGGTACCTGGGACCTGGTCGCAGACCTTCGAGACGATCGTGCCGATCTCCAGCGGCAGCGTTCCGCCATTCGTATCGCAAAGCACCACCCAGCGCGCACCGCCGTCCAAGGCGGCCTTTAGGCACGCCATCGCATAAGCGGGGTCTGATTTGTATCCGTCAAAGAAATGCTCGGCATCATAGAGGCTCTCGCGCCCCAGATCTTGTAGATGACTAAAGGACTGCCGGATGTTATCGATATTTTCGTCCAGGGTGATCCCCAGCGCCTCGGTCACATGGAAGTCGTGCGCCTTGCCGACCAGGCACACCGTGCCCGTGTCTGCATTGATCACTTCGGCCAGAACATCATCATTCGCCGCCGACCGGCCTGACCGTTTGGTCATCCCAAAGGCGGTGAATTTCGCTTTGGTTTGAGGGGCTTGCTGGAAGAAGTCGCTATCTGTCGGGTTGGCGCCGGGCCAACCGCCCTCGATATAGTCCAGTCCGATCTCATCCAGCGCATGGGCGATCTTGATTTTGTCCTGCGCGGAAAAGTCCACGCCCTGGGTCTGTTGGCCATCCCTGAGTGTCGTGTCGAAGAGGTACAGGCGTTCTTTCGTCATTTACGTCGTTCCCTAGCGCAGTCATGCGGTCCGGTAGTGCGTTGCTTCTTTGTTATTTGAGGGCTTCCAGTTTCGAGGGATCGAAGTCCTTCGACAGCTCCCACACGGCGCCATTTGGTGTGTCTTTCACAATCACACCTGCTGCCGCGAACCCGTCCCGAATGGCATCCGCCCGGGCGAAGTCTTTGGATTTCCGGGCGTTTTGCCGGTCTTCTATAAGACCTTCGATTAACGCGGAAGCATCGCCTGCTTCGGGTAATGCATCCCATCCCCCGAGTTCATCGGTCAAAAGCCCGAAGAGCTGCGCCGAGCCTTTCAGGACCGCAGCCTCGCCAGCATTCGACAGTCTGTGCAGTTCTGTGACCGCCTGGGCGACGTTCAAATCGTCCGCCAAGGCCGCCACGACCTCTGGCGCTGGGTCCGCTGCATCGATGCTATCGGTTTGTTCCCGCCACCGTCGCAGTGTTTTGTCCGCTTCCTCAGCCCGTTGGGCAGTCCAATCGGACGGCGACCGATAGTTCGTCATGGCCAGCACGAAGCGGATCACCTCGCCTGGATAGCCCTGATCCAGCAAGTCCCTGACAGTAAAGAAGTTTCCAAGTGACTTGGACATCTTCTTACCTTCTACCTGCAGCATCTCGTTGTGCATCCACCAGTTCGCCATGCGGTCCGTGCCGTGGACGCAGCAGGATTGCGCTAACTCATTTTCATGATGGGGAAATTGCAGGTCGATGCCACCGGCATGGATATCGAAGACCTCACCCAGCAGGTCCTTCGCCATGGCAGAGCATTCGATGTGCCAGCCCGGTCGGCCACGGCCCCAGGGCGAGTCCCAGCCCGGCTGATCGTCGGTCGAGGGCTTCCAGATCACGAAATCCATAGGATTTTGCTTATAGGGAGCGACCTCGACCCGGGCGCCAGCAATCATATCATCGACGGACCGGCCCGATAAATTCCCATATTTTTCATAGGCTTCCACCGCAAAGAGCACATGGCCCTCTGCCGCATAGGCAAAGCCCTTGTCGATCAATTCCTGAGACATCTGCACCATCGGCGCGATGTATTCGGTGCATCGGGGTTCATGATTGGGCCGCAGCGCGCCCAGCGCGTCCATGTCCTGGTGGTACCAACCAATCGTCTCGTCGGTAATGCGAACCGTGGCCGCTTCCAACGTCTCGTCCGAAGCCTTCGTCGCCACCGCTTTCTCGATTATCCGGTCATCCACATCTGTGAAGTTTCGGGCGTAAGTGACTGCATCTGCACCATAAACATGGCGTAGCAGCCGATAGAGCACATCGAATACTACCACCGGACGAGCATTACCCAAGTGCGCGCGGTCATAAACCGTCGGCCCGCAGACATACATCCGCACATTGCTGGGATCGATGGGTGTGAACACCTCTTTCGACCGGGTGCGCGTGTTATAGAGCTTGATCTCAGTCATGAGCTTAGCCTTCGGGTCGGGCCCGCGGCAGATGGTTGACAAGAACAGGGAAAACCGCCGCGGACATATGTCAGCGGGTAATGCAGATCCGGCAGATGGTCAGCGCGGCGTTCATGAGGTGTCTATGGGCTGCGGCGCATTGAATTGCAAGGAGGGATTTGACGACTGTCCGCGTGACGACATTGCTGACGACAATTTTCGCTTAATTGTTCGCTAATGCGATCCCAGACGACTTTCTTTGACGACTTTGAGGACTGATTATCCCGCCGAGGCTTTGCGCGTCCCAGCGCCCCATTTGAAGCCAAAGCGGTCGGTGAACCAAAAATCGCGGACGCCATAGAACTGGTCCTTCAAAGGTTCGGTCACCTCGACCAGATCCTTGATCTGATCGTGGAACGCGTCGACATCATCGACGCCCAAGTAATTTGTCTGGTCGGTCTTCAGATCAGACGTGCCATCGATGTTCAGCATCAATCCGACCTCACCGCACTTTAGCATCGCCCAATAGAGATTGCCTTCGCCATGGTATTGCTCGTCAGTCTCCAGCGTCTCGAAGCCAAGTTGATTGTAGTAGGCGATGGCCTCGCGAATGTCGGTCACGCGGAGGATCGGAGTTAGGGATGTCAGGTTGGGCATGGCAGACTCATGTTCAGGATGGGTTCACACCCATCCTACGAAATCGGACCTTTCAACATCGGCATCAGCGATCCCATATCCGGCCCGTGATCCATGCCGGTCAGCGCCCGGCGCAGCGGCTGGAAAAGACCCCTGCCCTTGCGGCCTGTCGCTTCCTTGACCGATGAAGTCCAGGCGCCCCAGGTGTCACCATCCCAAGGCTGCGGCGGCAGCATGCCCATGGCCTGAGCGACGAAGTCAGTATCTTCGGCCTCGATCTTCGGTGCCGTCCCATTGGCCAGCAGGTCCAGCCAGCCCGGCACCTGGTCCATCCGGTCCAAGTTGGGGCCGATGGTGGCCCAGAAGGTTTCAGCGTCCGGGACATTCAGATCGTCCAGCCGGGTCGCCACCGCGTCGAACGGCAGTGCGCGGAGGGTCTTGGCAGAATGGTCGTTCAGAATGTCGGCATCGAACTTGGTGGGTGACATGCCGAACTGGCCGATATCGAAGGCGTCGATCAGGGCTTGGCGATCGGTGATGACTTCGATGGGCAGGTTCGCCCCCAAGCGGGCCATGAAGGAGACCAGCGCTTCAGCTTCAACGCCGGCCTCGCGCAGATCTTTCAGCGCCAGATTTCCGAGGCGTTTCGAAAGTGGCCCGCCATCGGCATCGGTCAGCAAAGAGTGGTGGGCCATCTTCGGCGCGTCCGCACCCAAAGCTTCGAAGATCTGGATCTGCGCGCCAGAGTTCGTGACATGGTCCGCGCCGCGCACCACATGGGTCACGCTCATATCGGCATCATCGACCACCGAGGCGAGCGTGTAGAGCAACTGCCCGTCTGCCCGAAACAGCACAGGGTCCGATAGAGACGCCGCATCGATCTTCTGCCGGCCACGGATCAGATCGGTGAATTCGACCTCGCGGTGATCCAACTTGAAGCGCCAATGAGGATCACGCTCGGCTTTCAGTGCTGCCTTTTCCGCATCGGTCAACGCCAGGGCCGCGCGGTCATAGACCGGCGGTTTGCCTGCGTTCAGTTGTTTCTTGCGTTTGAGATCCAGCTCTAAGGGCGTTTCATAGCAATCATAAAGACGCCCTGTCGCGCGCAGTTCGTCAGCCACCTGATTGTAGCGGTCGAACCGTGCGGATTGGTGTTCTTCCCGGTCCCAGGTCAGGCCAAGCCATTCCAGATCGCGCTTGATCTGATCGGTGAATTCCTGCTTCGAGCGTTCGCGATCCGTGTCATCGATGCGCAGGATGAACGTGCCGCCAGCCTTGGCCGTGACCAGCCAGTTCAGAACGGCGGTGCGCAGATTGCCGACATGCAGATAGCCGGTGGGTGACGGAGCAAAGCGGGTGGTGGTCATTTCTTCATCCACTCAAAATCATCGGTGCGTTTCGGCGCGTGATCCTTGAAGGCTTGCAGAACGTCAAGGATGTTTTCCGTCACAAAGGGATGCAGCAGGCACAAGCCTGGGCGATTGTGGAACGTGTTCAGCCAAATCTCGAAGCGGATATCCCAGGGCAAATCGGCCCCTGGCAATTTGCGGTTCAGCAGCACGCCAATCCAGCGCGACTGGCGTTTCTTGACCAAAAGGGCCAGGCCCGTCGGCTCCCAATAGCGGAAGGCCTCGACATCATCCCAGGGCACGTCGATCCAGCCTTCAAAACCCACGGCTATGCCGAACCCGTCCGGGCCGATCTTGATCACCGGACCTTTACGGGAGCCACGCTTGTAGAAGTACCAGGCCAAGATGGCGAAGATCGCAGCGATGAGGAACGAGGCAGCGCGCAGCAGAACGGCAGCCCCGTCGATCTGCGTCTGGTGGATCAAGAACATGATCGCCAGAATGGCGCAAAGCCCGGCCGCCAAAAGTCTGGACCCCGGGGCTGCTTGAAATACGGCCTCTGCCGGGGCGGTCTCTTTCAGGCGGGTCCGGGTCTTTGGGACACGTGTCACTGCCGGGATGCGAACTTAGGGGTCAAGAGCTTGACCGTTGCCACTGGCCAGGGCTGGGCTGTTGTTCCGGCACCGGAGCGGTCGGCTGCGGCGGTTGGATAACGAGCGGCACTTCATCAGAGGGCATGAAGGTTACAACCCTTTGACGGTTTGAGCGGTCCTGATGGCGCGGAAGACGCACAGCGACCTCGGGCGAGCCGCCCGGCCAGCGGTCCCCGGTCACAAAGCACTTCGCGGGCCGCCCCGTAAGGTTGTCGCCGAGCGACAAGCGCGAGAGATTGCGAAGATCGCGCATCACCGTGTCACCGTTCACGGTGACATATGACGAGAGCAGCACGGCCTCTTCTGCGCCGGGGATCGAAGAGTTGATCTTGTCTTGAAGACGTGCGCCGCAAATCGCCAGACGACCGCCGAAATCCCGCGCGGCAGCGGCAACCAGAACCGTGCCGCCCGCATCGAACTTGCCCCCTGCAACCGTGTAAGTCTGATCAATCGCGTCCGTGCCTTGCAGTTTCGGCCCACCGCCGCAGGCCGCCAACAAGAGCGGGACAATCATCAAATACCGCAGAGACATCTCGGGGTTCCCAGGTAGAACACAGTGCGCCCTTATCTGCGACTTTCAGCGCACCGGGTCAATGGTCCGGCTGAGGCCTGTCCCAAATCGGCGCTGCATCTTCATGCCGCGATATGCCGCCGAAAAAGCTGTCGACCAGATCCTGGGGCAAGTCCTGTTGATCGGCCAGATGAAAGCCTTCGCGGATGATGTGAATTTCCGCGTCATCACCCCTGCCATAGGCGATCGTGATGATCATCGGCGGCTCTGGCGGATCGAAACTGTGCAGATGCAGGATCAGGGCCTCGGCGCGATCTGCAGATGGATCGTCCTCGATCGGAGCGTAGCCATCATAAATCAAAAGCCGCGCCGGGGCATCGTGATCGGTCCGCTGCAACCAGTTTTCGGCCCAGGCCACGCTTTCGGCGATGGTGTTGCGTTCGACCCGGTCCATGTTCGCGGCGCCTTCCGGCGTCATCTCTGCCACAATCGTGCACAGTGGTTCGTCTTCGCCGTCGATGCTCCAAATCGCATGGGCCGCGATCATGCCCGCGAATTCAAACCGGTCTTTGAACGGCTCGGTATTGCTCACGACCGGTCACGCCATCTGTTGACGATCGGATAGCGCCGGTCCAGCCAGAAGGCGCGTTGGGTAACACTCGGGGCACTCTCAATGACACTGTCATTGGTTTTCTTGGTCTTCAAAATGGATTTCGTTGACAAGATGCTGGTCATTTGTGCAAATGCTACTTTCCATTTTTTAAATCATACGCTTCGATGCACTGGATCTGCTGCTGCCGAAGCCGCGCCAGATCTTCCGCCACATCGCTTACATGACGTCCAAAATATCGACCCGGCAGGTCAATCGGATCCGAAAGCGCACGGTCGATGAGGGCAATCTTTGGCCACTGTCCTAGTCGGTCAAAAACCGCCGTTGGCTCACCTATATAGATCCTGAGCTTATCTTCTTCGTCTTCACCTCCTGCTACAACATCGAACCCAGCGATCTCTTCCCATTTGATCGGCCCATAGGCGGGATTAAAATCCGTCTTGACCGAAATTCCTTCGCGAGTCGCACTGAGAGTCGGAGGCATAAAGAACGAGAAGCGAAGATAGTCGAGCGCGTAAAAACCAAACAACACAACCAACAACCAGCCATAGATAGCGTCGAAGTCGGTCAGGCGGTTCTCTGTACGATCATCAAAGACCACAAAAGCCCCAAATGTGATCATGACCAAGCAAAAAAAGGTCTGCTTCGTCAAGCGATCCCGGTCGCGTTTCTCGAGCAGCAACAAGCCTGTTTCATCCTTCAGCTCTTATCCCTCCACCGGTTCACAATCGGATAGCGCCGGTCCAGCCAGAAGGCGCGTTGGGTCAGCTTCACCCCAGGCGCCGATTGGAAGCGCTTGTATTCGTTGATGTAGAGCAGGCTTTGCACCTGCACCACCGTTTCACGGTCATGGCCCGAGGCGATGATTTCCTCGGTGCTGAGTTGGTCTTCCACCAATTGGCGCAGGATATCGTCCAGCACGTCATAGGGCGGCAGGCTGTCCTGGTCCGTCTGATCAGGCCGCAGCTCCGCCGAGGGTGGCTTCTGCAGGATGTTCAGGGGGATCACTTCGCCCGCAGGGCCTTTCATCCAGGGATGGTGTTCGGCATTGCGCCAGCGCGCACATTCGAAGACGCGGGTTTTGTAGAGGTCCTTGATCGGGTTGTAGGCCCCGTTCATGTCGCCATAGATGGTGCAATAGCCAACGGCCATTTCGGACTTGTTGCCAGTGGTCAACAGCAGCTCGCCGAATTTGTTCGACAGCGCCATCAGAAAGAGCCCGCGCAGACGCGATTGCAGGTTTTCTTCGGTCGTGTCGGCGGCAAGGCCGTCAAAAAACGGCGCGAGGCTGTCTTCGATCGCCTGAACGCCGTCGGCAATCTCGAGCGTCTGGCAGGTCACGCCGATGCGGCCCGCCAGGTCATCTGCATCCTTCAGCGAATGATCCGAGGAGTATTTCGAGGGCAGCCGCACGCAGCGCACGTTTTCAGGGCCCAGCGCATCTGCGGCAACCGTGGCGACGATGGCCGAATCGACGCCGCCGGAAAGGCCTAGTAGGACCTTCGAGAAGCCCGATTTCTTCACATAGTCTTTCGTTGCCTCGACCATGGCGCGGTAATCAAGCGCCCAGGGTTCGGGCACCGGGGCGAGGTCGGACGCGTCGATCTGCCAGCCGTCCTCGATCTGTGCCACATCCAAGATCCGGGTGTGGTCATCGAAGAACGGCAATTGCGCTGCCAGCTTGCCGCCCGGGTTCAAGGCGAACGATCCGCCATCGAAGACCTGATCATCCTGTCCGCCGATCAGGTTCAGATAGATCACCGGCAGCCCGGTTTCGACCGTGCGTGCCACCATGTGGCCCATCCGGATATCGTGCTTGCCGCGATGATAGGGTGAACCGTTGGGCGAAATCAGAATTTCCGCCCCGGCCTCTTCCAGAGTTTCCGCGACATCCGGGAACCAGAGATCCTCGCAAATGGGAAAGCCGACGCGGCAGCCATTGATCTCGATCGGGCCGGGTGCGGGGCCTTCTAGGTAGAGGCGTTTTTCATCGAAAACGCCATAGTTCGGCCGGTGATGCTTGCGGAATGTCGCCCTGACCTTGCCATCCTGCAGCAGCAGGACGGCATTGTAGGCGCCAGCATGGTCCTGACCCGGCTCGGTCGTTGACCCAGGGATCGGCAGGCCGATGGCCAACGCGGTACCGCCTTCCTTTGTCCCTGCGGCCAGTATCTCGGCAGCAGCGGCGCAATCACGCAGAAAAGCGGGACGTACAGAAAGGTCGAGAAGCTGATAGCCCGACAGAAACATCTCTGGCAGGACCACCAAGTCTGCGCCCGCAGCCTCGCCATCGGCCAGAGCCTTGCGGGCCCGGTCCAAATTGCCGGAAATATCGCCTGCGGTCGGGTTGGCCTGTACCAATGCGATACGCAGGCGTTGGGGCGTGGACATGTGATCTGGCCTTGTTCAGTTCCGGTATTGCGTTGTATTGACGGGTCGAATAACGGGCAAGAACGCAAATATCATAGCTGCTTGCTGTCCCGCGCATTGAAACAGCACTAAGGCGTTGTCAGCCAAGAGCAACATTCGTAAGGTGTCGCGGATATTGCGCTTTCCCTTAGGGAGCCGGAGAGGATCCAGTACGAATGATGCGGACTTTAGGTATCGGATGCACTGCAATTTTGGTCGCCGGTTGCGATATTCCTGGCGATCTGAGCCTGGGTGAGACGTTGTCGCTGAGCAGCACCCCTAACGCACAGACATCGGCCGATTCCACTGCGTCAAACGTGCCGGGAACGGGCAAAAACGCCGATACCGATGCCGAAGTGGAATTGAGCGCGGCGTCTGGCGGCACGATCACCCAGAAATTTTCATCCGGCGCGGTCTATAGTGGCGGCTTCGCTCGTGGCAAACAAAATGGTCTGGGCACCTACACGGCCCCGGACGGGTATGAGTACACCGGCAATTGGGTGGACGGCCGAATCGAAGGCGACGGGACGGCAAAATTCCCCAATGGTTCGGTCTATGAAGGCACGTTCAAAGATGGCCGGCCCGACGGAACGGGCAAGATCACCTACGCGGATGGCTCGACCTATGAAGGTGAATGGGGAGACGGTGTGATAAATGGTGACGGTGTCGCCGTTTATGCCGATGGCCTGCGTTACGAAGGTGAGTTCAAGAATTCCGCACATCACGGAAATGGAACAGCGACGCGCCCAGATGGCTTCACCTATGAAGGTGAGTGGGCCGAAGGGCAGCAGAACGGCACCGGGAAGGCAACTTATCCGGATGGCGCCGTCTATGAGGGCAGCTTCGTTAACGGCGAGCGTGACGGAGACGGCACAATCACGATGAAAGACGGTTTCGTCTATACCGGCGCCTGGAAAGGCGGCCAGATCAACGGAACCGGCAAGGCGACCTATCCCAATGGCGACACCTATGAAGGGTCGTTTGTTGACGGAAATCGTGACGGACAGGGCACCGCAGCTTATAAGAGCGGTGGCGTCTATACTGGCCAGTTCGCCAATGGCCAACGCAACGGTTCAGGCAAATTCACCAGCGCAGACGGGTTCGTGTATGAAGGCGAATGGAAGGCCGGCAAAATCGAAGGAAAAGGGGTGGCAAGCTATCCCGACGGAACGCGACTTGAAGGCACCTTCCAAAATGGTGAGTTTGTTGGATAAGCTTGATGATAAGGGGATCGCTCTGCGCGCAAACAGCCGCGTTAGACGGGGAGTTAAAAAATGAAGCGTCTTGCATTAGGGATCATCGGCAGTCTTGCCGCCAGCGGTATCGCCGCGGCGCAAAGTGCAGGTGACAGCACCACCAAGGAATACGACTCCGGCGCGGTCTATGAAGGCCAGTTCAAAGACGGCAAGCAGCATGGTCAGGGCACGTATACCGCCCCGGACG
Organism: Pseudomonadota bacterium; assembly: GCA_039028795.1. GTDB lineage: Bacteria > Pseudomonadota > Alphaproteobacteria > Rhodobacterales > Rhodobacteraceae > Thermohalobaculum. Next base: position 64,609 of record JBCCHJ010000005.1, on the reverse strand, counting down.
GCTATGAATATGCCGGCGAATGGGTCGAAGGCGTCATCCAGGGCAAGGGCAAGGCAAAGTTCCCGAACGGCTCGGTCTATGAGGGTGATTTCAAAGAAGGCGTGCCGGACGGCGCAGGCAAAATCGTCTACGCCAATGGCGGCTCTTACGAAGGTGCATGGGTCAACGGCGTGATCCAGGGCGAAGGCATGGCCGTCTATCCAAACGGCATGACCTATGAAGGCACCTTCAAGAATTCGGCCCACCACGGCTTCGGCGTCATGGTGCGCGAAAACGGCTATCGCTATGAAGGCGACTGGGTGGACGGCACCCAGGAAGGCAACGGCAAAGTCACCTATCCCGACGGCGCGGTGTATGAAGGTGCGTTCGTCAAAGGCCTGCGCGAAGGCGATGGGACCATCACCCTGCCGGATGGGTTCACCTATAATGGCAGTTGGAAAGCCGGTCAGATCACCGGCGCAGGCAATGCCAAATATGCCAATGGCGATACCTATGAGGGCGACTTCCAGGATGGGAACCGCCACGGCAAAGGCGTCGCAAACTACGCCTCGGGCGATAAGTACGAGGGCGACTTCCTGAACGGTGACCGGGACGGCAAGGGCAAGTTCACTGGCGCTGACGGTTATGTCTATGAAGGCGACTGGAAAGAAGGCCGGATCGAAGGCCAGGGCAAGGCCGCCTATCCGAACGGATCAACCTATGAAGGCCAATTCGCCAACGGAACCCCGGAAGGCAAGGGCAAGATCACCTATGCCGACGGTGGCTTTTATGAAGGCGACTGGAAAGCCGGGGTGATCACTGGCCAGGGTACAGCCAAATATGCCAACGGCTCGGTTTATGAAGGCACGTTCGTCGATGCCAAACATGACGGCCAAGGCATGATGACCTATGCAGATGGGCACGTCTACGAGGGTAATTGGACCGCAGGTCAACAGGCCGGCAAGGGCAAGATCACCTATCCGGACGGCGCTATTTACGAAGGCGACTTCCTGGAAGGCAAACGCCAGGGCAGCGGTAAGCTGACCTTGAAAGACGGCTTCATCTATGTCGGCGGCTGGAAAGACGGCGAGATCCATGGCGAGGGCGAAGCCCGCTATGCCAATGGTGACATCTATAAAGGCGCATTCGAAAACGGCCGCCAGCACGGCTTCGGTACCATGACCTATGCGTCAGGCGCCGAGTTCAAAGGCTACTGGGTAGATGGCCGCCGCGATGCGCGCGCCGAGGATGAAGAGGGCGAGCAGAACAACAACTGATCGCCCACCCCGGATCTTAGTTTGCCCAGCAGGCTCTGTGACGATCCCTGCTGTCCTGTCGTATTACTTCTTTCCAATAGCGGCCTTGCGGTCGGCTTCTGAAAATTCGGCACTGTTGTCGTCCGAAAAGCTGTAGGCCATGGTCCGTTTGGATAATGCCGAGGCTGCTGCAAAGTAATTGCCCTCGGACATATTGAGCGTCTGACCCATTGCAGTGCCGACGGCGGCTGCCTCTTGGAACGCGTCGAAATCGGCCCCCAGAAAGACCACATCGAACCCTTTGCCGCGCATGCGGTCCAGCATCGCCTTGGCGCCGTGACGCGTGATCTCTCGGCTGTTGTTTTCGGCACCGTCGGTGATGATTGCGATGGCGGCCTTTGCTGGCGTGTCCTCGTGGACCCAGGTGGAGATCCGGCCAATTGCATCGAACAATGGCGTCATGCCGCCGGGCGAGGTTTCGCCGTCATGGATGTCCGTCCAGGCCTCCGGTCTGACGCCCCGTCTGAGTTCGACGAAACGAAAATCTTCCACGCTGTCAAAGGCCGCGATATTGAAGGTTAACCCTTCCGGCGCGTCCTGCATCAGTCCTTTGGCGTAAGCGTTCACAGCGCCGATCGTCTCGACCCAGCGGGACGCCATCGATCCGGACTGGTCGATCAAAACGTAGATGTGCATGAAAAGCCTCCTCTCACTCTTATTTACGCATCAAAGGGATATGGGGATGGCCGAGGGGTGAAAAAACCTGGGGGCTCGCATTTTCGCCGAAGCCCGGCGGACCGACACGTTCAAGACTTCTGATCCCGGCGACGATGCGTCTTTAACGTCAGGACAAATCTGTTTTCTGGTGGCGGTGATAGTAAGAGGGTCTCGAACTCCTACGTTAGGTACGACAATTCCATTCAACGGAGATCCCCATGGCCCTGCCCACCAAGCCCGCCCCTGCCCTGTCTGTGCCTCTGGTTCAGGGCGGCACCTGGACACTGTCGGAACAGTCCGATCAGAGCTTTACGATTGTCGTCTTCTATCGCGGGAAGCACTGCCCAATCTGCAAGACCTACATGACGGAAATCGATGCGCTGATCGATCAGGCCGCCGAGCAAGGCATTGGCGTGGTTGCTGTATCGATGGACAGCGAAGAGCGTGCCCGCGATACGCATGCCGAGATTGAAACCACGAAACTGCCGATCGGATACGGACTGGACGAGGCAACGGCCCGGAACTGGGGCCTCTATATCTCATCCGCACGGGACGGCAGCACAGAGCCCGAGGTATTTTCGGAACCCGGCCTGTTCGTGGTTCAGCCCGACGGCGTGATCTTCTTTGCCCAGGTCCAGTCTGCTCCGTTCACGCGCCCGGATTTCGGCAAACTGCTGGGCGGCCTGAAGTTCTCTGCGGAAAACAACTATCCGGCGCGGGGTGATCTGACCCAAGCCGCGTAACGCACGCATGGGGTGGGCCTGGCGCCCACCCTATTCTGCCGCTGCCTCGATGATCGGTCTGATCCGGTCGTGGAAGTCCTCCGCGTTCGGACGGAAAAGGTTCTGTTCCAGGAACCAGTGGACGTATTTCGGGTAGGGAAACTTCTGATCGGCGGCCCTGGCGATCAGATCCGGCAGTTCATCCAGCGAGCCGACTGGGATCGCCGCATGATGGTAATCCGCCCCGGCGAACAACAGCGTCGGTGTCCGATGCAGGAAAGCCTCGAACCCGACACCCGAGGTCTGGGTGCAGACCATCGCCGCAGCATCCAGAATGTCATGCACATTTGCGTCCACCAGATGCACGCCTTCGGCCGGATTGACAGCCTCTGCCACTGCCGTCTTCACATCGTCGGTTGCCCCGAACGGGTGAAATTTGATCATCACGGGGCGATCACCGCGCACCGCAACGATGGCGCGGATCATCTCGGCCTCGGTACAGATAGCATCCTTCGGCGCCTCGCCCGGCACCATCCGTTGCAACATGATCGCAATTGCGCCTTCGATCACGTCGGCCCCGCCGCGCGCGGTCTGTTCCCGTTGCGAGTGACCTTTATGCACGTTCTGCCGCCGGATCTGTTTGAAAAACTGGTTCGAGATCTCCGGGTCCTGGGCCTTTGCGTCGAACGTCTTCGCACCGATGCCGGAGTCTTCCCGGTGCCCCATCGGGTCGACATACCAATACCCATCGATATAGCCCTTGGCGACGTGCAGAACGCCTGGCTCGCGCCTGGGGCGTCCAGGACCGCGATAGATGTGAAGGCACTTTTTGTTGACCCAGCGCAGATAGGGCGGGCGGTAGAACGGCATGACCGCAACGGCATAGCCCATATCCGCCAGCAATGGGCAGAGCCGGTTGTAGAACGGCAATTGGCCGGCACGGATCAAGCGCCGGGTGGCCCTGCGGGTGTGGATGAAAGCGACCTGCCCGCCTGCCAGTGCCTTAGGAATGGCCTGCCATAGCGGCATCAGAACCGGCCGGCGCCAAAGCAATTCAGACATGGGTGGGGGCACGTTCGTCATACCGCTCCTTCGGCTGGGGCTTTGTCTTATCAGACCGCGCCGCGGCATACTCCTTCGAATTTGTTACAAGTATTAGGGATGTTCCCGCGCATCAGCCTTCGGGATTTTTACCCGCGCTAATTCTATTTGCCGCAGATGCGCCCCCAGAACGTGGGCGGGGCTGCGAGAATTTCGAGGCTTTTGATCAAATCGAGGCCTTGCGGGAACTGCACCCCTAACCCCGGTGCCGAGAGGCTTGACATCCCAGTCGCCCCGGGCCAAGCCCTGCCCCGATTGTTCAGGGGCGTTTTGGCGCCCCTTTTTTGCCCTCGGGAGCACGGATATGCACGCCTATCGCAGCCACACTTGCGCCGAACTGACGGCGGCAAATGTCGGAGAAACCATTCGCCTGTCTGGTTGGGTCAATCGCAGACGCGACCATGGCGGCGTGGTGTTCATCGATCTGCGCGACCATTACGGCGTGACCCAGATTCTGGCCGATCCAGACAGCCCGGTCTTTGCCGAGGTTGAAAAGGCGCGGTCCGAGTGGTGCATCCGCATCGATGGTGAGGTTAAAGCCCGCGACCCCGAATTGGTGAACCCAAAGATTCCGACCGGAGAGATCGAAGTCTTCATCCGGGACATGGAGGTCCTGGGCCCGTCAGAAGAGCTGCCGCTGATGGTCTTCGGGGAAACCGAATATCCGGAGGAAACCCGGCTGAAGTACCGGTTCCTGGATCTGCGCCGCGAAAAGCTGCAGCGAAACATCACGCTTCGGTCCGACGTGGTTGCCTCGATCCGCAAGCGCATGTGGGATATCAACTTCCGCGAGTTCCAGACGCCGATCATCACGGCCTCGTCCCCCGAAGGCGCGCGTGACTTCCTGGTGCCCAGCCGCCTGCATCCCGGCAAGTTCTATGCCCTGCCCCAGGCTCCGCAGCAGTTCAAACAGCTGATCATGGTTTCGGGTTTCGACAAGTATTTCCAGATCGCGCCCTGTTTCCGCGATGAGGACCCGCGCGCCGACCGGTCGCCAACAGATTTCTACCAGCTCGATCTGGAGATGAGCTTCGTCACCCAGCAGGATGTGTTCGACACTGTCGCTCCGGTGATTGCCGGTGTGTTCGAAGAATTCGGTGCTGGGCGCCGCGTCGATGCGGCATCGGACTGGCCGCAGATCCCCTACAAAGAGGCCATGCTGAAATACGGCACCGACAAGCCGGACCTGCGCATTCCCATGGAAATGCAGGTGGTCAGCGAGCATTTTGCGGGGTCCGGTTTCAAGATCTTTGCCTCGATCCTGGAAAAGGATGGCACCGAGATCCGCGCTATACCTGCACCCGGTGGCGGGTCGCGGGCATTCTGCGACCGGATGAATTCCTTTGCGCAAAAGGAAGGCCTGCCCGGCATGGGTTACATCATGTGGCGCGACGGGAACGAAGGCGCTGGCCCCCTGGCGAAAAACATTGGACCCGAACGCACCGAGGCGATCCGCCAACAACTGGGCCTCGGCCCGGGCGATGCTGCCTTCTTCCTGGGCGGCAAACCGGACAGTTTTGAACGGGTCGCCGCCAAGGCCCGGGTCGAGATTGGCAATGAGCTAAACTTGATCGACAAGGACCGGTTTGCCTTTGCCTGGATCGTCGACTTTCCGATTTACGAACGCGACGAGGAAACTGGGAAGATCGATTTCGAACACAACCCGTTCTCGATGCCCCAGGGCGAGATGGCGGCACTGGACGGTGACCCGTTGGACGTCAAAGGCTATCAATATGATCTGGCCTGTAACGGCTATGAACTGGTCTCTGGCGCCATCCGGAACCACCGGCCCGAGATCATGTTCAAGGCCTTCGAGATCGCAGGCTATGGCGAAGATGAGGTCCGCAAACGCTTCGGCGGCATGGTCAACGCCTTCACCTACGGCGCCCCGCCCCATGGCGGCTGTGCGGCAGGCATCGATCGGATCGTGATGCTGTTGGCGGATGAGGAAAACATCCGCGAGGTCATCATGTTCCCGATGAACCAGCGGGCTGAAGACCTGATGATGGGCGCCCCAAGCGAGCCGACCAACGAGCAGTTGCGCGAACTGGCGCTGCGCCACGTGCCCCAGGACTGACCGGACGCTTTAGAACTGCGCAACAGTTGGGGGTTGCCGCCCCTGCCAGATCTACTGGTCGACATCATCCATGTCGGCCTGCCCGGAAATCATGCGGCGGATATGGCTCCAGGACAGGCCAAGCCCAAGGATCAAGCCCATGGCAACAAGAACCAGCCATTCGATCAGGCCTTCATCCTCGACATTCAGATAGCCGTAATCATAGGCGACCCAGGCCAGCGCCGCCAAAAGCGCTGCTGCAAGCAGTTTGCCGATGACGCCGATCGATCTGAACGATGCGCGCAGCACAATGACATAGCCGATCAAAAGCACCACGCCGGCCAGAACCTTCAGCGGCAAATCGGTTTCAAATCCGTCGGCCACCCATTGGACCCAGGATGTGCCGGTCGGATTGTAGGTTGCCAGCACAAGGCCAACTCCAAAGCACATTCGTAACAGAAAACCGATAAAGCCCATGACGGGTCTCTCCTCTTCGCCTCGAGAGGAGTTTGGGCGCATGCAGGGTTGGACGCAAGGATTTGAGAACCTCGGATGCGGCGGTCGAGTTGTAGGATTCGGCTTAGGAAACCGGGCACGAGGCGACAAAAGGTTCGACTTTGACGCGATTTGCGCGATTGTTCCGCGACTGATCAGTATCGCGGACCCTCCATGCCCAGGATCGCCATTGCCGGGTTCCAGCACGAAACCAACACCTTCGTGCCGAACAAAACGACGTTCCGCGATTTTCAGATCGCGGATTCCTGGCCAGAGATGCTTCTGGGGCCTGAAGTCGTCACTGGCACGCATGGCATGAACCTGCCGATTGCAGGCTTCGTTCAAGCGGCTGGCGAAGTGCCGAGCGTTGACCTTCACCCTATCCTCTGGACCGCGGCCGAACCCGCGGCGCATGTCACCGATGATGCCTTCGAGCGGATTACCAGGATGATCCTGGAAGGCCTGGATCAGACGTTGGATGGTGTTTACCTGGACCTGCACGGAGCCATGGTGACCGAAAGCGTCGAAGACGGTGAAGGCGAAGTGCTGCGCCTGGTGCGCGACATGGTCGGGCCGGACATACCCATCGCTATTAGCCTGGACCTGCATGCCAATCTGACGCCTGGGATGGTCGAGTTGGCGGACGTCATTTGTGTCTACCGGACATACCCGCATCTGGACATGGCCGATACCGGCGCGCGGTGCTTTCCTTTGCTGATGGACCTGATCAGCGGCGTCCGGTTTGCGAAGGCATTCCGCCAGGCACCGTTCCTGATCCCGCTGCACGCCCAGTTCACAGGGGCCGATCCATGCCGATCGCTCTATGATCTCTTACCGCAGATTGGCGACGCCATGGCCGATATCGCGCTTGGGTTCACGGCCTCGGATATCTGGCACGCCGGACCTTCAGTGGTTGCCTATGGACAATCCCAAGATCAGGCCGACACCACAGCGGACCAGTTGCTGTCCGCCGTCTTGGCCGCGGAAGATCAGTTTGAAACTGGACTGCTGAGCCCGACCGATGCCGTGCGCAAAGCGATGGAGAATACGGATCCGCGCCCTGTCGTCATTGCCGATGTTCAGGACAACGCCGGCGCCGGGGGAACGTCGGACACTACCGGATTGCTGTCCGCCTTGGTCGCCGAAGGCGCGACGCGGGCGGTTCTGGGCCTGCTGCACGATCCGGACATGGCGGCAGAGGCCCACGCAGCCGGAGTGGGCGGCGTCATCCAAGGCCCTTTGGGAGGCAAGTCCGGCATGGACGGACAGGAGGCCTTTGACGGCCGATTCCGTGTCGAGGCCGTTGGCGATGGTCAATGCACCTATACCGGAGAGATGTATGGCGGCGGCATCGCGGTGCTCGGCCCCTCGGCCATTTTGCGGGTCCTGGATACCCCGGCGGATGTGCGCGTCGTCATTAGTAGCCAGCGCAGTCAATGCCTGGATCGGGCGCTCTTTACGCATATCGGCGTGGACCTTGCCGATGCGCGGATCATAGCGGTCAAAAGCACCGTGCACTTCCGCGCTGATTTTGATCCGATCGCGTCCGATACCCTGATGACTGCCGCGCCCGGAGGCTTCATATGTGACCTGAAAGCCGTGCCTTACCAGCGACTGCGCCCAGGGCTGCGCCTGGGTCCGATGGGACCTGTCTGGTCCGGCGGCACGAAGATGGCATGACGATGTTTTTCCGGGGCTCTGCCCCGGACCCCGGAGTATTTCGTGCAAGTTGAAGGGGACGTCCGCTATCCCGTTCGAAATTTGCGGATCAGGCCTTCATCCAGTTCGATGTCAAAGCCCGGGCCCGTCGGAACCTGCATATTGCCGTCCCGGATCGGCGGACGGTTCACCCAGAGGTCCTGCCAGACCGGATCACGCGCGGGGTCAGCAAAGCATTCCACATTGGTTCCGTGCGGGACCCCAGATAACAGATGGATCGCGATCTGAGATTCTTCGTGATGGCCCATCCGGATCTTCGCTTTGGCGCAAAGATCAGCCGAGCGACGCCAATCGGTAACGCCGCCAGTTTCGGACGCGTCGACATTCACCAGATCCACTGCGCCTGCGTTTATCAGACGGCGCACCCCGTGATGGGTGATTTCGGATTGACCCGCAGAGATCGGGATTTGCGTTTGTCGCCGAACGTCCGCCATCATCGCGGCATCGTCGTACCAGTGGCAGGGTTCCTCGAACCAGGCGATGTTCAGGTCTTGAACCAATCCGGCGAAGCGGACGGCGTCTTCAACCGACCAGCCGCGGTTCGCGTCAACGGCCAGAACGAAGGCATCGCCCGCAGCCTGACGGGCGATACGGGTACGTTCAGCGTCTTCTTCTGGTGAAAGGCCACCGACCTTGAACTTGCACCCGGCCATGCCGGCCTCGCGATAGGCGATCATCTCTGCCGCGATTTCGTCCATGGTTTTGCCTGGCAGGTAGTAGCCGCCGATCGATATAATCGGGACTTCAGGGCGGTCCGCGCCCAGCATGGCCGAAACACTTTTTCCTTTCGCCCGGCCAACCGCATCCCAAACCGCGCAATCGACGCAGGCAATCGCCTCCATGATCAGCTTCTTGTCGGCAAATGCGACCGTCGCTGCGAACATTCGGCGCCAAGTTTCCGCGGTGTCGAAGATATCCATACCAACGGCAATGGGGGCAAGCACGTCGCGGATGATCCTGGCAATGCCAGGTCCGTGATCGCGATTGTCGCCATTGTAGACCTGCGCCTCTAACCCATCTTCGGTTCTCAGACGGGTGATCACCGTTGAGCGCTTCAGGACGGAGTAAGTCGCCCCGCCGAAATTCCTGGTCAGCGGGATGTCGATGGCAACCGGCTCGATCGAATGGATACGCATTGCCTTCAGGTACCGCGCCCTGTCATCGCGCGCAAATCCCGATCCGATTCCATGCCCGGCAAGGTGCGATCTGAACCGCAGCACCATCGGCTGGGCTTGGTCAAATCGGGACGGTTCGACGGGACTGTGCCATTTCACACAGCGGCCCGCAGATTTTGCGCGTACTGCTTTTATGGTACCATTTACAAAGACCTATAAAGGCTTTGTGGGGAGTTATTGAGATGACGGGCTTTGCCCTCTTGGACGTCGGAATCGGCGTCATATTCGCATTTCTGACCTTCAGCCTGATCGCCAGCACCATGCAGGAAGCGTTGGCGTCGATCTTCAACTGGCGCGGGCGGATGCTGCGCCGGGGCATGTTTCGTCTTTTGGAATCCGGAGCGAAATCGAGCGAATTGATCAGCAAAACGGTGATCTCGGGGTCGATTGAAAAAGCGGAGCTGACCTTGGATCTTCTGAACGACCCGGCAATGCGGTCGCTTCAGGGATCGAAGAGCTTTCTTGGCCGTATTTGGGATTACGTGGTCGACCGGTGGAACAGGTTCACCAAAGCAGAAAAATTTCGGACTGCAGAAACTGCTTACAACAAGCTGAAACTGAAAGAAAAACCGAGCTTTCAGGCAGCATTGACCGATGCCGCAACGACCCCGGAATTCGATGCGCAGGTCAAAGATGCCATACCGGATGATGAGATCCTGAGATCAGTGAAGGCCAAGGGACAGGGGCGCATGCCGGGCAATGTGCCGAAAGAGACCTTTGCAAGATCGCTTTTGGACACGCTCTACCGAAAGATCGAAAAGAAGGTCGCCGCTGAGGTTGCAGAGACCAAGGGACGGTTAAAAGGCCATATTGAGGATGCCCAGGCCCAAATTCTGGGTTTACTGCAGGACGCCGAAACGGTCGCCAAATCCGCGCGGGACGCAGCGGCGAAGATGGCCGCCAACCCGTCCGCAGGCGATGATCCCCAGACCCTCTCTGACGATCTGCTTCGCGAGGCGATGATCCTGGTGCAGCCTTCGGCTGCCTATGCCCAGGCCTATATGGTGGAGATCGCCAAAGCAGCCGACACGGCGATCGAAGGTGTCAGCGGCGTGATCCAAGCGCTTCCCATGAGCCAGGATCTTAAGGCCCGGGTCACCAATGCTCTGAAGGCGATTGCGGTGACCCGTGCCCTGGAGAGTGAGATCGTGAAGATCGAGGATCTGGCGACCGGGGCGGCGGCCGAGGTGACCAAGCAGATCAAGCGGCTGGAAGATGAAATTGCCCGCGTGACCGCCGAGATCGGTGACTGGTTCGACAACGGTATGGACCGTGTGACCGGCTGGTACGTGCGCCGGGCAAAGAACGTGCTGTTCCTGTTGGGCTTCCTGATGGCGATGATCGCGAATTTCGACATCATCGGATACGCGGGTCAGTTGCTGAAGGATGAAGAACTGCGCAGCCGTATGGTTACCCAGGCCCAGACCGCAGCAGCGGCCGAAGCCGTTGGCGGTCTGCAGGTTCAAAATCAATCAGATCTGATCCTGGCGGTGCTACTAACCAACACCGAAAACCGCGAGGACCCGACGATCACAGCGGATGAAATCTGGGAACAGTTCGACAAGCTGCCAACCGGCGCAAGAACGCAACTGGGCCTGGACAGCATCGCTGAAAAACCCGCGGATGCCGCTGCAGCGGAAGTGACAAAGAACGAGTTGAAACCTGCCTTGGATAAGGCGGCAGAGACCCTGACTGGCGTTGCCAAAACCATGGTCGGGGCCTTCCCGGTGGATGAAGAAGGCGACGGCATCGATGATGGCGACCGGCGCAAGGCGGCCGAGGCCTATGTAGAGAACCTCCGGCAGACATACGGCGAGGCCGTTGGGGTTCTGCAAACCCAGTTCACCGACCAGGGCGTCAAGATGGGGCGTGTTTGTCCGGTTCAGGAGACCAAAGAAGAAGACCTTGAAAAGCCGTCCAATGATGCGCGCTGGCGCACGCATTTCGAGTATGACAAGGCGTTGATCCGGCGCTTCGTCGACCGCGTTTTCTGGTCAAACTCGCTTGGCCAGTGCATCTACCTGAGCTGGCAATGGCAGGCCTTTTTCAGCTGGTTGCTGATCGGTCTGGGGTGCACCTTTGGCGGCCAGTTCTGGTTTGATCTCTTGAAAAACCTCTTGAAGGTGCGCACCGCATCATCGGGTCTGAATTCCGACCTGAAAAAACTGATGGGCAATCAGGCAGATAACGAGAACAACTCAGGTCAAAGAGCAGCGCCCAAAACTGCCCCGTAGCGGAAGACCAAACATAAAGGGGCGGACCCGGCCATTGCAGTTGAAGCGACGGAGGGTTAACGCTGTGGCGTTATGTCATCGCGCATGTTCGCAAGGCGAGGCCTGTCATGACGGTAAACCGGTCAACCATCGCTCAGATCCGGTTTGGATATGGATTTCACCCAGCACATTCGGCGCCGCGCGGCCCGGAGGACGTGTTGGATCAGGCCTACCAGGGCTCCCGGACAAAACTGTTCTTTCCCATCACGGATCTTCAAGGGCGGCGCAACCTGCTGGAGAAGATGATCGAACGGCGGAAAGCCAAAGATATGGAGGGGCGCAAGAAGATCATTCGCCAAATGCGTCAGGGAGCGATCAGCGACATCAGCGGCCGGGTTTTTCAAAGGGCGCTGTCCCAGCACGGATTTTATGAACGGCTGGCCGCATTTTGGGCGGATCATTTTTCCGTCTCTGGCAGGAACCCGGGGCAGGTCTATATGCTTCCGACGTTCGAGATCGATGTCATCCGGCCCCACATCATGGGCCGTTTCGAAGACATGCTGGCCGCCGTCGTTCAGCACCCGGCGATGCTGCACTATCTGGATCAAGTTGAAAGCTTCGGCCCGGCGTCCCGGGCGGGAAAGCTGCGCGACCGTGGATTGAACGAAAACCTGGCCCGCGAAGTTTTGGAACTGCACACACTCGGCGTTGGCGGCCCCTATTCGCAGGAAGACGTTCGCCAATTTGCCGAGCTGTTGACCGGGTACGGTGTTCAACGCGGATATCTGCGCTTCCGCTTCTTTCCGCAGCGGGCCGAACCCGGCGTGGAAACCGTGATGGGCAAAACCTATGGCGGCGATCCGGCAAAGGTATCGCATGCGCTAGAGCTTTTGCGCGACCTGGCCCGTCATCGGGTGACGGCAGATCATATGGCGCGAAAGCTTGCCGTGCACTTCGTTGCGGACGATCCGGACCCGGATCTCGTACGCCACATCGCAGAGGCGTGGCGGCGGAGCGGCGGAAATCTGCCGCAGGTCTACCAGGCGCTGGTTGAACATAAGGCGTCCTGGCGCGGCTTTGGGGCGAAGATCAAACGCCCTCAAGAGCTGATGATCTCGACCCTTCGGGCGATGGGCGCCAACAAGGCCCAGGCAAAGCGTGCGATGCAACCTGGGCGGCCATCCCGCCAGGTCTTTTTGACATTGAAGGCGCTGAACCAACCGATGTTTCAAGCCCCCGGCCCGGATGGCTGGCCGGAGGAGGCCGAGGCCTGGATCACCCCGCAGGGATTGGCCGCACGCCTGCAATATGCGGGAAAAGCTGGGCATCAGATAGCTGAGACAACGGACATTGACCCGCGCCGATTTGCGGAAGACGCGCTGCAGGATGCGCTGCGGCCGGATACGGCGTTTGCTGTCAGCGCAGCGCCAGACCGGTGGGAAGGCTTTGCCTTCGCGCTGGCCTCGCCAGAATTCAACCGCCGTTGAGGAGACCCCGATGACCAAGTGGATCAAACCTTCACGGCGCACTTTTCTGGGGGTGGCCTGTTCGGCCGCCGCATCCCCGCTGATGACCCCCGTGGTTTTTGCGGCCGCGCCAGGAAACAGGCGCTTGGTTGTGATCATCCTGCGCGGCGGATTGGATGGCCTGGGCATGGTGCAGCCCTATGGGGATCGCGGGTTGCGCATGTTGCGCCCCAATCTGGCGGCGCGTCCGGACCAGGGATTGTTGGATTTGGACGGGTTCTTTGGGCTTTCAGACCCGTTCGCCGATCTGATGCCGCTGTGGCGGGCCGGGGAGTTGAGCTTCGTGCATGCGGTTTCGACCCCCTATCGCAACAAAAGAAGCCATTTTGACGGTCAGGATTTTCTGGAAAATGGCGGAGATGACCCCCGCGGGGTGATGACGGCATCGCGCGATGGCTGGCTGAACCGGGCGATATCGGGCATTCCGGGCGCACGGGCGGACTATGCCATGGCGGTCGGACAAAGCCACTTGCTGTTGCTGAGCGGCGATGCCCCGGCGGGGTCGTGGTCGCCGACAAATGATCTGAGCTTAGAGGATGACGACCGGCGGCTTTTGTCGCTGCTTTATGCGAAAGACCCGCTTTTTGCGTCCGCTCTGGGTCAGGCGGATATGTTTTCGGATGCCGATTCTGAAAAAGCCCGGCGCGAAAATGGCCAGACCCTGGCTGCCTTCACGGCGCGGCAGTTGAACGGCGAGTCGCGAATTGCTGCGTTCTCTTTAGGCGGCTGGGACACCCATCGTCGCCAAGCAAACGCAATAAAGCAGCCGGCCAAGCAACTGGCCAGCGCCTTGACGACACTGAAACAAGACCTTGGCCGCAACTGGTCGAACACAGCCGTCATCGCTGTGACCGAGTTTGGCCGTACCGCACGTGAAAACGGATCTGTCGGGACGGATCACGGCACCGGCGGCGTCATGATCATGGCCGGCGGCGCGATCAAGGGCGGCCGCGTTTTCGGACAATGGCCGGGCCTGGGCGAGCGAGACCTTTTCGATAACCGCGATCTTTTGCCCACCGATGACCTGCGCCGCTGGGCGGCCTGGGCGCTGGCCGGGCAGTTTGGACTGAACCGGTCCAGTCTTGAGAATACCGTCTTTCCAGGGGTGGATTTGGGGCGCGATCCTGGCATGCTTGCCTGAGGCAGGTTTCTCAGGAGGTGATCGATGTCCTACAAAACGCTATTGGGCGATCCGATCGGTGCGCCGGTTCTGGATTGGACGGCGCCGCCCCTGCCCCCACGGGCCACATTGGACGGACATTATATCCGGCTGGAGCCGCAAACCCTGGCCGATCATGGCGACGATTTGTGGGAGGCATTTTCGGCCGAGACGACCGGCGCGGATTGGACCCACCGCTTTATCGGCCCGTTCCCCGACCGCGCCGCTTTTGATGCGCAGATCCTGGCGGACGAGCACAATACCGCGCAGCTTTACTTTGCGTATGTCGACAAAGCCTCGGGCAAGGCCTTGGGGAACGGGTCCTACATGGCCATGGCGCCTGGGGCGGGGTCGATCGAGGTCGGCTCGATCATGTTTTCGCGGGCCATGCAGCGCACCCGGGCCGCAACAGAGGCGATCTATCTGCACCTGCGCTGGGCTTTCGAGAACGGCTATCGCAGGTTTGAATGGACATGCGATCCGTTAAATGCCCCGTCCATGGGTGCGGCCGAGCGTTTCGGGTTCAGCTTTGAGGCTTTGTTCCGCCAAGCCTATGTCACCAAGGGCCGCAATCGGAACAAGGCGTACTTTTCGATCACCGATGGCGATTGGCCTGGCATTCGCCGTGCCTTTGAAACCTGGCTGTCGCCCGAAAACTTCGATGCAGATGGGCAGCAGAAGCAAAGCCTGCGCGCGTTAACCGCGCCCTTTGTTCGTACCAGGATCTCGCCCGAAGTCAGTCAGTCGACAAATGATCTGGGCCAACCTATCGGCGCACTGGTTGCAGACTGGACCCCGCCGCCGCGTCCCAGTCGCATGACGTTGATCGGGCAATCCTGCAGGCTGGAGCCCCTGAGCGTCGAGCATGCGGCGGATCTTTACGCCGCCCATGGACATGACACTGAAGGCCGCAATTGGACTTATCTGCCCGCCGGCCCTTACGAGACGTTCGAGGGCTACCGGGATTGGGTTTGGGAAGCAGCGGCGAGTCCGGATCCGATGCACTATACGATCATCACCGATAAGGGGCCGGTCGGCACGGCCTCTTACCTGCGGATCGCGCCGTCCGCCGGGTCGATCGAGGTTGGCTACATCACATTCTCGCCCCTGATGCAGCGGACCCGGGCGTCGACCGAAGCGATGTATCTGATGATGAAGTGGGCGTTCGAGGCCGGATACCGCCGGTACGAATGGAAGTGCAATGCGCTGAACATACCATCCAGAACAGCGGCGATGCGGCTGGGGTTGAGCTATGAGGGCGTCTTCCGCCAGGCCCAGATTGTCAAAGGCGGCAACCGGGACACGGCCTGGTATGCCGCGATTGACAGTGAATGGCCTGCGATCCAGGCAGCAATGGAGACGTGGCTGGCCGACGACAATTTCGATGCAGATGGCAGGCAGAAGCAAAGTCTCAGCGATCTGACACGGCCAATTCTGGTGGCTGAGGGGTAGCGACGTTGCATGCCCGTTCCGGTCGGGCAGTCATGGTCTTGACCTCGCCGTCCGCCGCACTTATCTGGGCCGAAGGTTGCTGAACACCTGCCGCTCGCGGGCACTGCCTTGGTGAAGTTTCAGCAGATTGATATCAACCGACGTCCTGTTCCGTCCGTTGGTAATGCGAGCCCCAACGAAATTGACTGAACAAGAACGAGGTTGAAGATGTCCCTTCATCATTTGTCGTTGTCTGATCTGAAAACGCAGGCCAAGTCGCTTCGGGCTGCCCTGACGGCGGCTGGCCAGCCGGTGTCGCACAGCCAGTCGCTGGAGTTGATGGCAAAGCAGCATGGGTTCCGCGATTGGAACACCCTGCACGCCCGGGTAGGAAACGCGGTCAGGCCTGGCTTTGCTTTGAACCAGCGGGTCGAAGGCACCTATCTGGGCCAGCCCTTCCGCGGAGAGATCATTGGCATTCGCGCGATGGCGTCGAACACCCGGTTTTCTCTGACGCTAAGGTTTGACGACCCTGTTGATGTGATCACCTTCGAAGGCATGACCAACTTCCGGTCGCAGGTGCAGATGGTTGTCGGATCAAATGGTGTCTCGGCCGAAAAGACCTCTGACGGTGCACCGCATCTGCGGATCTGGCCGGAAAAGAACTGACACGATGCCCCAGGTGGCGGTGAAAGCTGCCATCTGGACCCCATCTGCGGTAGCATGGGTCTTACGTTGCCAGGCCTTGCCCAGCCAATCCCGACAACTTACGTTCCCTTCCATCAAAAAGATCGAGAACCGCCCATGCCCGAACGCCGTCCTGAAGTGCTGGATTTCCTACTGAACCGCCGATCGCGTCCCGCAAAGACCTTGGGCAATGAGGGCCCCGATAAGGCCGAAATAGAAACCCTTCTGACCGCTGCCAGCCGCACCCCGGACCACGGCAAACTGGCGCCGTGGCGTTTCGTTGTGGTCCGCGAGGAACGCGACGCCTTGAAGGATTTGTTCACGGCGCATGCTCATAGGGCCGGAGTGGCCGAGGAAAAAATCGAGAAGAACGCGCTCAGTTTCACCTATGGCGGTGTGATGGTGGTGGTGATCTCTTCAGTGAAGCCATCGACAAGCATCCCGGTTTGGGAACAGGAAATGGCCGCAGGCGGTGTCTGTCTGGCTCTTTTGAACGCCGCGCTGGCATCCGGCTGGGGTGCGAACTGGCTGACTGGCCCGCTGGCCCGCGATGCAGAGTTCCTGGCCGAGGCATTCGGATGTTCGTCAGAGGAATTCGTCGCCGGTTTCATCCATATCGGCAATGAACAGATCACACCCGCAGACCGCGACAGACCGGACCTGGCCCAGATCGTCGAATGGCGCTGATCTCTGATTTCATCAAGGCCCTGACCCAGGTCGGCGACAGCCGGTTTCTGCTGGTGTTTTTGAAGTCTCTGGCGCTGACCATCGGGTTGCTGTTGGGCTTTGCGCTGTTTGTGGCCTGGTTGGCCAGCTTCATTCCGACCGATCTGGGCGAATGGTGGTTGATCGGTCAGGTCACGTTGCCGTCGATCGGCCTGCAGGGATTGGCCTTTGGCGCGTTCATGTGGCTGTCTTCGTTTCTGATGATCCCGGTTGCCGCCGTGTTTCTGGGCTTCTTCCTGGAGGATATTGCCGCTGCAGTTGAAGCCAAACACTATCCCGAGATGGGACCGGGCCGGTCAATGGGCATTGCCGAAAACATCGGCGCCTCGCTGAGGTTGCTGGTCGTTATCGTTGTGGCAAATCTGTTCGCGCTGATCCCATATCTCATATTGCTGTTGATCGCCTTTCCCCTGGCCTATTTGCTGGGGATTGCGCTGAACGGGTATCTTTTGGGGCGGGAGTATTTCGAGCTGGTCGCCACCCGTCACAGGCCCGCGGCAGATGCAAGACGGTTTCGAAAGCAACACTGGTCCCGCGCATGGCTTGCCGGAATTTTCATGGCAGTGCCGCTGAGCATCCCGATAATGAACCTGATCATTCCGGTACTGGGCGTCGCGACCATCACGCACCAAGTGCGAAGGTTGTCAGAGACGCCAAGCTAGATCTTAGCGGGCCGAGGGCGGCGTCAGCCATGGGATGTCGTTCAAGGTCACCAGCCGGTATTCGATAATCAGCCAGATCGCAGCGAAAACCATCAGCGCGATGATGGTCGTTCGGATCATTTTGCGGACGATCTGCGCATCTGACGGCGCCGAGGCCGGCGTGCCCGGGACGATTTCACCCTTTTCGTGCTGGCTGACCACGCCCTGCGGCAGGATCATGAAAAAGATGACCGCCCAGATCGAACAGAACAGCACGATCGCTGCGGTGATGGTCATGCCTGTTCCAATTCCACCAAAGTTCCGTTGAAGTCTTTCGGGTGCAGAAAGATTACCGGCTTGCCATGGGCGCCGATCTTTGGATTGCCATCGCCCAGAATGCGCGCACCGTCGCCCGCCAGTTTGTCCCGGGCGGCCAGGATGTCGTCGACCTCGTAGCAGATATGGTGAATGCCCCCAGACGGGGATTTTTCCAGAAACCCGGCAATCGGGGACCCTTCCCCCAGAGGTTCCAGCAGTTCCACTTTGGTATTGGGAAGCTCGACGAAGACCACCGTGACCCCATGATCCGGTTCTGGCTGTGGATCCGACACCGTTGCGCCAAGGGTTTCGCGGTACATTGCCGTCGCTGCGCCAAGATCCGGCACCGCGATGGCGACGTGGTTCAATCTTCCGATCATTTCGTCCTCTGGGTTGCTCGACTGCGAGTTAGTGCAACCCGTCAAAACAGGCAAGCCCCGCCTTTGGCGGGGCTTGCGGCTGACGTAGTGAGGGGGGCCACGTCAGGAGGGAGGTGTTTGGGGCGGTCTTAGCGACCGAACTGGCCCCGTTGTGCGCGTTCCCAGACCAACCGGTTGCCACGCAGGCTTTTCTTTACCGTGCTGCGAGTGGCAGCGTTAGCCGTGGGCAGCTGGTTCTGAGCAACGCCAGTGTTGAATGTCTTGCCAGTCTGGACCGTTTCAACCTGTCCGAGGGTTACTTTCAGGCGATCGTACTGGTCGCTGGCGGCGTTTTCTGCGACGGCTGCGGTGGTTGCCAAAGCGGTGGCTGCGAAAAGAGTTGCTGCGATAACCTTGTTCATCGTTCGTCTCCTCGTGTTTGGCCGTTCCGGCCCGTTCAGTGTCTCTTCCGGGGCCTGGGGGAGTTTTTGATCATCCCTTGGCCGTCCGATGACATGAAGGTGGAAACCCGCCGCTCACGTTTCAATCAACGGCTGATCAACTGGACGTGACGTTTGCGTCAACTTTGCCTGAGATTCTGTTTTCTGTTTAATTACATATATTTAGTTATTACCGCCCGGGATGGGCAGGGTAAAATGTTTCATTCAATCATGTCTTTTTCGATCGGCAGGGCATCATCTTTGGCCCATTCGCTCATCGATGCATCGTAGACTGAAATATTCCTGTATCCCAATTGATGCTGCAGGAAGGCGTCCAGCGTGGCGGCGATGCCCCCACCGCAGTAGTTCAGGATGCGTTTTTCCGGGTCAGCACCGGCAGCGGCGAACAATTCTGCGGCCTGAGCCGCCGGCAGAAACTGCTGCGATGTGTCAATCAGGTTCGCCGAGGGGACATTTGTGCTGCCCGGGATACGGCCAGGGCGGCCATATCTGGGATTCTCACCGCTGTGCATGGTCTCATCCAGGGCGTTCAAGGAACAGACGGCCCCATTGCCGATCGCGGCCAGCATTTCATCCTTATCAGCCCAAAGCCCAGAACGTTCCCGGGCCGTGAGCGAGCCTGCCGGATATGACGTTGTTTCGGTGGAAATGGGTCGGCCCTCGGCCTCCCAAAGGTCCATTCCGCCATCCAGGATCGCGGCATTGTCAAAGCCGATCCAGCGCAGCATCCACCAGAACCGCGTGGCTCGGTTCGGCGAGCCCCGGGAATACAGCACCACGCGCGTATCCTGACCCACGCCGTGGCGTGCGAATGCCGCCAACGTCGCCTCGGCTGAAAGATGCATGAATTTGGTGGGGGCATCCTGGTCCGAAAAGTCTTCTTGCAGATCCAGGTGCATCGATCCTGGGATACGGCCCTTTTCCCAATCTGGGCGTCCGCTGCACACGGTGTAAGGCCGCCCCGTGCCTTCCTCGTAATGCAGGTAGAAAGTGCAGTCGTAGATGCGGAGATCGGGATCTTCCAGCATCTCTGCTAAATCAGCGGTGGAAAGAATAGCATCGGGATAAAGATACTCAGCCAAAGCTTCCTCCTTAGATCGCCCCCTTGGTGCGTGCCGCCGCTAGCCTAAAACTCTGCCACGGCCTGCACACCTGGCACGGACTTCAAAGCCCCGCGAATTTCCGTACTTATCGCATACTGGCCTGGAAGATCGATTGTGACCTCTTGATCATGTTCATAGATCGGAACCTTCAGGCGCACCGGGCCTTCACCCCGGCGGCGGCGCGCCTCGGTCGAGACCAATTCCAGGCGGTTCAGGATGCTCTTCAATGCATTTTCGTCGTCCAGGTAGACCTCTAACCCGACTGCAGCGGCATCTTCGGCAACCTGCTCCACTGGTTGCACAGCGCGCAACATCAGACGGGTCTGTTCGTCACTGACCTCTGCCTGGACGTGGCAGACCAGGTTCTGGCCGGGTTGCAGCAGGTCGTCGTTTTCTGAAAGGACGTCCGAGAACGCCATGACCTCCCAGAGCCCGGCAGGGTCCGAGAACTGGATGAAGGCGAACCGCGTGCCCTTGGCCGACTTTCGATCCCGCCGCGCGGCCAGCGTCCCTGCGATGCGCCCTGCCCCGCCTGCACGGCCCGGACCGGCCATGAAATCGGCTTCAGTGGTGATCTTCTTACGCCCCAGGGCGGGCATGTATTCGTCCAGCGGATGACCGGACAGATAAAACCCAACCGCGCCCAGTTCTTCGCCCAGGCGTTGCGAAGGCAGCCAATCCTCTGGCTTCGGCAGGCGCGGCGGCGGCAAACCTTCGCCGGGATCGCCAAATAGCGAGCTTTGCGTCGAATTCTTTTCGTCATGCACCGTGGCAGAATAGTCCACCAACGCGTCCAAGCTGTCGAAGACGCGCTTGCGGTTCTTATCCAATTCATCAAAGGCACCGGCACGTGCCAGGTTCTCCATGGGCCGTTTGCCAACGCGTTTCAGATCGACGCGGCGCGCGAAATCGAAGAGATCGCGGAATTGGCCATCAGCACGTGCCTGAATGATAAGTTCCATTGCCTCGACACCCACATTCTTCAGCGCACCCAGGGCATAGAGCACTTTGCCGTCACGCACGGTGAACTTGGCTTCGGACCGTTGGATGCAGGGGGGCACGACCTCGACCTTCATGCGCGCGCATTCTGTGACGAAGATGGCCAGCTTGTCTGTCAGATGCAGATCCAGGTTCATGACGGCGGCCATGAACTCGACGGGATAATTCGCCTTCAGATAGGCGGTCTGGTAGCTTACGACGGCATAGGCTGCCGCATGGGATTTGTTGAAGCCGTAATTGGCGAACTTGTCCAGAAGGTTCCAGACCTCCAGCGCTTTGGCCTTGTCGACGCCATTCTCTGCCGCACCGTCCAGGAACAGCGGGCGCTGCGCGTCCATTTCCGCCTGAATCTTCTTACCCATCGCCCGGCGCAGCATGTCGGCGCCGCCCAGGGAGTAGCCCGCCATCTTCCGGGCAATCTCCATCACCTGTTCCTGGTAGACGATGATGCCCTGGGTTTCGTCCAGCAGCGGATCGATGAGCGGATGGATGCCTTCGCGGGGCTCGCGTCCGTTCTTCACGTTGCAGAACTTCGGGATGTTCTCCATCGGGCCGGGGCGATAGAGCGCCACCAGGGCCACGATATCCTCGATACAGGTCGGCTTCATCTGGCGCAGCGCGTCGCGCATGCCCGCGGATTCCACCTGGAAAACGCCCACCGTATCGGCGGAGGAATAAAGATCGTAGCTGGGTTTATCATCCAGCGGTATGGAAGAGATGTCGATGTCGACATCGCGCAATTTCAACAGATCCAGGCAGTTCTGCACGACGGTCAGGGTCTTCAGACCCAGGAAGTCGAACTTCACCAGGCCCGCCGGTTCCACCCATTTCATGTTGAACTGGGTGGCGGGCATGTCCGATCGGGGGTCCTGATAAAGCGGGACCAGTTGGGTCAGGGGACGGTCGCCGATTACCACGCCAGCCGCATGGGTCGAGGCGTTCCTAAGCAACCCCTCAAGCTTTTCGCCATAGTCCAGCAGAGTTTCGACAACTTCCTCGCGCCGGGCTTCCTCGTTCAGCTTCGGCTCTTCCTTGCGGGCCTGCTTGATGGAGAGCGGCTTGACCCCTTCCACCGGGATCAGTTTGGCCAGCCGGTCGCAATGTCCATATGACATCTGCAGGACCCGGCCGATGTCGCGGACGGCCATCTTCGAGAGTAAAGCACCGAAGGTGATGATCTGGGCGACCCGATCCTTGCCGTATTTCTGCTGGACATAGGTGATCACTTCTTCCCGCCGGTCCTGGCAGAAATCGATGTCGAAATCGGGCATCGAGATCCGTTCCGGGTTGAGGAACCGCTCGAACAGCAGGCCGTAACGTAATGGATCCAAATCAGTAATCGTCAGTGCGTAGGCGACCAAGGACCCTGCCCCGGATCCGCGCCCAGGTCCGACTGGGATATCTTGATCCTTGGCCCATTTGATGAAGTCGGCGACGATCAGAAAGTAGCCGGGGAAGCCCATCCCTTCGATCACGTCCAGTTCGAACTCCAGCCGCTTTTCGTAGTCTTCGACCGGGGCGACGGCCTCGATCACCGCCAATCGCTCTTTCAGTCCTTCGCGGGATTGGCGGCGCAGTTCCTCGACCTCGTCATCCGCGAATTTCGGAAGGATCGGATCATGGGTGCGGGGCCGGTAGGCGCAGCGTTGGGCAATCTCGACGGTGTTCTCAATGGCTTCGGGCAAATCGGCGAACCGTTCGACCATCTCGGCTTCGGATTTCAGGTAGTGTTCCGGCGGCAGACGGTTGCGATTTGCCTCGTTCACATAACGGCCCTGACCGATGCAGAGGAACGCGTCATGCGCCTCGGCAATGTTCGGCGAGGCATAGAAGACCGTGTTTGTTGCCACCAGCGGCAGATCCATGTCATAGGCCAGTTGCACCAAACCCGGTTCGGTCGCATCTTCTGCCGGGGTCCGCAATGCGCCATCGGTGCCGTGGCGCTGAACCTCGATATAGAGCCGATCGGTAAAGGCATCGGCCAATTGCTGCGCCAAAGACTTAGCGTCCTTTCCCGCAGCGATCAGGCGACCCAATGGCCCATCCGCACCGCCTGTCAGGCAGATCACGCCTTCACTGCGCGCGAGGACCGAGGTCAGCGAAATCTGAGGGATCTGGGCCGCATCGGACTGCAGAAACAGGTCCGACGATAGGGCCATCAGGTTCTCATAACCCGTTCGATCCTTGGCCAACAGGACGATCGTTGCGGGGGCGGGTGCCCGGGCCCCTGGCTCTGCCTCCTGATACGCAATGGCAAGTTCAACACCAATGATCGGCTGAAGACCGGCCTTCACCGCACGTTCGGAGAACTCCAGCGCACCAAAGAGGTTGTTGGTGTCAGTGACTGCGACCGCCGGAAATCCCGCATCCGCCACCAAGCCTGGCAGCTTCTTCATCGGGATGGCCCCTTGCAGGAGCGAATAGGCGGAATGGGTGCGGAGGTGGAGGAATCGCGGCGTCATACCCGGACGGTACCGCTGCGCGGCGGTCGATGCCAATCTCAATCAGCATCGACTGCGATATCTACCGGACCCGTCCAATCGGACGGAAGACCGGGTTTAGCCCATGCGCAGGTGTCCAAAGGCGTGCTCGACAATATCTTCACGCTTCAAACCACGGGCGGCCAACTGGTCATCCGTTAGTTTCGACAATTCAGCGGCGTGCTTTGCAGCTTTCGCACCGGACGACATGTCACCCAGCCAAACCATCAAATTCCCGATCCAGTTGGACAAAGCGCCAAAGATCGAAGTTTCAGCCGTCGGGGCCAGGTTTTCAGTTGTCACAGCCATCGTAGGTCTCCTGTTCCTTGAACTTGTGGAGTGTTTCGCTGGCCAGAACATCGGGTCGTCTTCGCAGGTGCACAACGACCACCGTGGCATAGTAGCTTTGCGAAATTTGCATAGTCATTTGATCTGGACACAGCAAAGCAACGCCGCACGGATCTACGCACAGCGACGAGTTTTTTGATCGCGATTTCAGGATGTTATTGGAAGGCTTGAAGGGAATCTACTGGTCCCCTTCATGGTCACATGGCGATCGATCAGTCGCGAACGTTTTTGTAGGCGTGGGCCATGATATCTTCACGTTTCAAGCCCCAGCCGTCCAATTGATCGTCTGTCATTGCCGACAGCACGGCAGCGTGGTGGGCTGCGCGGGCCAGGACAAGTTTTCTGCGTTCTTCGGCCCAACGGGCGCGAGCAGAGCGAATACGATCCAGAACAGGCGCCAGGAAAGAGCCGATGTTTGTCCGGCGGCCTTTCGGTGCATTTACGTCGGTTGTGGACATGGCCCAAGACCTTCTATCGGTGCGAAAACCGCGATTGTTTCTGACGCGGTATTTGGATCATTTTGCACTGCACACAAGTCTTCGAAAGGCATAGGAGGTTTGCACAAATTGCATGGCCTAGGCGGTGTATAAGCTGCGCTATTCGTTTGCGCCCAAGGCTTGTTTCCGCCAAGGTTTTCAGCGGTACGATCAATAGGAAACACCATGTCCGACGCAGAGACCCTGGCCTTCGACGATCCGATGCAACGCCCCCGGTTTACCGGGCTCGCCACTTTCTTCCGCCTGCCCTATGTCGAGGATTTCGAGGCAAATCCTCCAACCATTGGCGTCTGCGGTGTCCCTTACGACGGCGGCGTCACCAATCGCCCCGGTCCGCGCCATGGCCCGCGCGAAGTGCGCAATCAGTCTTCGTTAACCCGACGGGTCAATCAGGCCACCGGGCTGAACCCGTTCGAGAAGGCCAAGATTGCCGATATCGGCGATGCCTGGATCAAGAAGCCTTACGAATTGGAAGGCGCGCATAAGGAAATCGAAGACTATTTCGCCCGCGCCCATGGTGCTGGCATCCGCACATTGGCCTGCGGTGGCGACCATTCCATCAGCCTGCCTATCCTGCGGGCCATTGCCAAGGATGGTCCGCTTGGGATGATCCATATCGACGCGCATTGTGACACCGGCGATAATTACGGTGGCAGCCGCTTCCACCATGGCGCGCCCTTCAAGGTCGCCGTAGACGAAGGTCTGCTGGACCCCAAAAAGGTCGTGCAGATCGGCATCCGCGGATCGCTTTACCAGGACGATATGTGGAAGTTCAGCTTCGAAAGCGGCATGCGGGTTATGATGATCGAAGAAGTCGAAGATCGCGGCTGGCGCGCCTGCATCGACGAGGCGAAAGAGATCGTCGGCGACATGCCGATTTATGTGTCCTTCGATATCGACAGCCTGGATCCGGCCTTTGCCCCAGGCACCGGCACGCCGGAAGCGGGCGGTCTGACCATGCGGGAAGCGCAGGGCATGTGCCGTCGCCTGGAAGGTCTGAACATCGCCGCCGCCGATATGGTCGAGGTTTCGCCACCCTTTGACGTTGGCGGGATCACCGCGCTGAACGGGGCGACGATCATGTACGAACTACTCTGCGTCATGGCGGGACGGTGACGCCATGGATCCCCTGAAACAAGCCACCGACGAAATTATCCGGCTGCACCGGTTCATCGATGGCTGGTTCCGCGGTGAGACCACCGAAGACCGGTTCCAGCCCGACTTTGCTGATGCCCTACATCCGCAGTTCGAGAACATCCAACCCTCGGGTCAGGTTTTAACCGGGGCCGATCTGCTGGACCCGATCCGCACCGCCCATGGCGCCAACCCGGAGTTCCGGATCACCATCGAAGAACCCCGACTATTGGGCACCTGGCCAAGTCTGATCCTGGCGGGATATGTCGAGCATCAGACGGGTGCACGAAACTCCGCGGCAGACAATCGCCGGCGGTCCACCGCCTTGTTCGAAACCGGCGATCGCCTGATTTGGCGGCATTTGCAGGAAACCTGGGTAAGCTGACAGTTCCGTGAGCGGGATTGCCGGTGTGGGTCATCAGGGTTAGCTGCTTGCTGCGAACGGGAGGGCTGCGATGACGTCGGAATTATCTCAAAAGATCGGTCTACTGGTTCTGCGGATTTCTCTGGCCGGGCTTATCTTCTGGTGGGGCCTCGTCAAGGGCCTGAACACGGGCGCAGGCCAGGCTGTGTCAGACAAGTACTATGCCGGTGCCTTTACTCAGGACATGCTATTGATCGCCTTCGGCTGGGCACAGGTCGTTTTGGCGGGACTGGTGGCCGTCGGCCTTTTCCGCATCGTCACATTGCCGGTGATGTTCTTGATCAACGCCTTCGTCGCTGTGGCTGTCTGGCAATCTTTGATCGATCCCTTTTGGATGTGGCATAGCGGAGAGAAACCCGAAACCGTCAACGCACTGTTCTATCCGTCCATCATTGTGGCCGCCGGGTGCTGGATTCTGATTGCCTTCCGCCGCCATGACACGTTTGCAATAGACCGTTCATAAGGCCGCCCCCAGATGTCTGAAATCATCCTGCACAATTATCCGCAAAGTCCCGTGGCCGAAAAAGTGCGCAAAGGTCTGGGATTGAAGGGCTTGGCCTGGCGCGATGTCGAAATCCCGCGCCTGCCGCCGAAACCGGATGTGATCGCGTTGACCGGGGCTTACCGCCGGACGCCGGTGATGCAGATCGGCGCGGACATCTATTGCGACAGCCAGTGCATCCTGCGCGAGATCCAACGCCGCCATCCCGATCCGACCTTTTTTCCCGGCGGCGCGCAAGGCATGGCGGTGGCGATCAGCCGCTGGACGGATGGCGAACTCTTCGATCTCGCGGTGAAGGTAATCCTGGGCGCTGCGGGCGATGCCCTGGATCCCGAATTTGCCGCTGATCGTGGTCGGCTTTATCTGGGGCCGGATTGGGTCGAACGGCTGAAACAGGCCAATGCCGACCTGCCCCATCTGGCGGCGGTGATGCGCGCCCATATCGGCTGGATCGACGATCGTCTATCGCTGGGGCGGGACTTCATGCTGGGGGCAGAACCGGGCCTGCCAGATGTTCTGACATGGCATGTCGTTTGGTTCCTGCGTGGTCGCTGGGCGGATGGTCCAGCGTTCCTGTCTCAGTTCACGCATCTGACGGAGTGGGAAAAGCGGATGGAGGCTCTGGGACAGGGCACCTCTACCCCATTAAGCCCGGAAGAGGCCATTCAGATTGCCAACGCTTCCGAGATCGCCACAGAGCCGACAGAAGATCCCGGCGACCCACAAGGCCTTGCGCCAGGGCAACGGGTGAAGATCAAACCCGATGTCGATGGCGGGGAACAAGATGTCGAGGGTACCGTGCGTTTGGTCGGACGCGATCAGATTGCCATCGACCGGACGGACGCACGCGCCGGAGATGTCTGCGTGCACTTTCCCCGCGCGGGCTACCGGATCGATATTCTCTGACAAAGCGCCGGGTCACCGTTTGCGCGGTGGAGATGGGATCTTTCCCGGCGGACTTCTAAGATGACGCTGGTATCAACGCCCGGGCGCCAGCGACGGTTTCATCTGCGCCGATGTCGAAGACCGCCGGGCGCGCAGGTTTCTCCAAGCTCCGGGCGGTGACCTGGCGCTCAGAAAGCCTCAGACCAGGTTGATGTCGCCATGCAATCGGCTGCGCAACTGCCGCCAGCGGCTGAAAAACTCGTCCCGGCCCACATGGGTCAGACGCACGTGCCGATTGCCGTTGAAGCCCGTTCGGGCATGTAAAACCCTGGCGTTGTCGAAAACCAGCGCTTCACCATCTTCGAGCAAGTGGTGCATGTGGTACTTCGCGTCATAGGTCAGTTGGAACATTCGACCCAGGGCACGGTAGACGGTCTCCATCTGTTCCACGGGCAGGTCCAGCGGACCCATGGTCCGTTCGTTCAGGCGAAACTCGACGATGTCTCCATGGTGGTCCAACTGGATCACCGGAGATTCAGCCCGCAGGCCAACGTCTTCGATGAACCGGCGATGCGGAATTGGCACTTGGGTCAAGAGGTCGAAATCATCGGGGTATAGCTCGCGAAGATCCTCGGCCAGCTTGAACCCATCGGTCATGACGGATTGACCGCCTCGATCTTCACTGGCGCGGATCGAATGGAAAATCATGATGCCGGGCGGTGGTTCGCGGAAGTTTTCATCAGTGTGCGGACGTAGCGGTACCGGCGCGTTCGCGATAACCTTTGGATCGGGGGTCGAGAGAATTTCGAAGATCCGGCCATAATGGGTTTCCCGGACAAAGCCGCACAGTGCCGCGACGTCTTCGGTTGCATCGATCGTTGCAGGCACATTCCG
The DNA here is from genome assembly GCA_039028795.1 of Pseudomonadota bacterium. Classification (GTDB taxonomy): domain Bacteria; phylum Pseudomonadota; class Alphaproteobacteria; order Rhodobacterales; family Rhodobacteraceae; genus Thermohalobaculum. The sequence goes on along the minus strand of JBCCHJ010000005.1, from coordinate 36,602 downwards.
CAGCAGACAGATGCCATATGTGCGGACTGCGTCGAATACCTTCAGACGTTCCTGGTCGTCTTGCAGGGCAACTGCGTAGTCCGCCTCGGGCAGGGCTCCGGCGATCGACGCATCCCAGGTGATCGGGCGATGTCGCCGTGCATGCCGCGCAGCGTCGGAGTAGCAATGCGCCCGCAGCCATGCCGGATCAAATGTTGTCACATGGCCGTCCTCGACCCAGGTGATCTGGATCATCCCATCGATCAAACCAACATCGTTGGCCAGTGACCCCGGCGCCATGTTCAGTTCCCAGAACCTATGGCCCCCGGAATGGTCCCCACAGACATCACAACTGCAATTGTCGCGCAGCCAGATCGTGTGGAACACGGATCGGTGGCCGTCCTGCCAGTCTATGGTGACTTTTTCAGCATCGCTACGAAGACCGGCAACAGCATTTTCGGAACCTGGGCGATGGCGGGCAATATGAGCGGATTGCATGGGTTTTCCTCCATTGGCTGCAGGAAAAGCCTGGAGAAATGTGGCACCTCAATCTGTGCCCGACGCGACAAATCATGCCGCAGGCATCGTCTGAAATTTCGATTTAGCCGGCTTGTTCCGATTTACGCTCAGTCGGTCATCCTGACCTTGCGGACGGCGTGTCCGACGTCATAGGCTTCGGCAAAAGACGTATTTAAACATCGGGGGATCCAAGTGACGTTCAAACATCAATCGATAAATGCTGCGCTGTGCGCGGTTGCCTTTGGTCTTCTTGCATCCTGCACATCGCCAGAGGTCGTCGTAGAAACCGACCAGGGACCCGTGACGTGCCAGCTGTATCGAGAGAGCGTCACCTGGATGGATGAAGCGGTTAAGAAACCGTCAGGGATGAGCACCGAGGCAGCAGATGAAATCTGCAAACAGGAAGGCAGACGGCGTCAAGGGAATTGACGTCGGCGAGCTTGCCGTCTCGCCTATGCCCCCTCATCATCACGCAAGGTCTTAAGCCCAATTCCCGTCGCGTCGAAACCACCGTCAACCGCCAAGGTTTGGCCAGTGATATAGCTGGCCTGATCCGAGCACAGGAACCAGATCGCTTGGGCGACCTCTTCCTCCAACCCGTAGCGGCCCAGCGGGATGGCGTCGTGGTAGTCAGCGCGGATCTCGGGCGAATGCACGGCCTTGGCCATGGCTGTGTCCACCGGTCCCGGCGCGATGCAATTGGCGCGGATGCCAAGGCCAGCAAACTCTGCCGCCATTTGTTTGGTCAGATGCATCAGGGCCGCTTTGGAGGTGCCATAGGCAACCCGAAGGGTGGAGGCGCGCAAACCCGAAATCGATGCAATGTTCACAATCGCACCGCCGTCCGTCATCAGTGGGATAGTCGCCCTTGTGCAAAGGAATGGTCCTGTAAGATTCACGTCCAGCACGCGGGACCATTCCTGCGGCGACGTGTCGAGCAGAGGTTTGAAAACAGCCTCTCCGGCATTGTTCACCAATGCATGCAACGTGCCGACGCGGTCCTGCACTTCAGCCATAGCTTGAGTGATCTGGCGATCATCGGCGACGTCCGCAGTCACCGCAAGCACGCGATCCGGTGTATCCAGGGCAGCCGCGGCAGCGGCTTGGCCCGGGCCGTCCTTGTCCAGAAGCGCGACGTTCCAACCCTGGTCCAGGAAAAGCCGGGCCGTTGCCAAACCAATGCCCCGAGCCGCGCCGGTGATGAGTGCTGTTTTGGTCATCTCTTCCCCCGATGGCAGGCCGAAGCCTGCACTAGTGGCTTTGTTTCTGCGCAATCCGGTGGTCTTGCATCAGCCCTACCCGATCTGGCCGCCTTCCAGCCGGACGATCCGGTCCATGCGCGCCGCCAGATCATGATTGTGTGTGGCGATCAAGGCAGCCAGCCCTGTGCTGCGAACGACCTGCAGCAGCATATCGAAGACCCGGCCTGAAGTTTCCGGGTCCAGGTTGCCAGTGGGTTCATCCGCCAGCAGAACGGCGGGGTTGTTTGAGAGGGCGCGGCAGATCGCGACCCGTTGCTGTTCGCCGCCAGAAAGTTCAGCCGGGCGGTGACTGGCCCGATCTGCAAGACCAACCTGATCGAGCAACTCCCCTGCCCGACTCCATCCTTTCGCCCGGTCTCCGCCCGCAGCCCAAAAAGGGATTGCGACGTTCTCCTGTGCTGAAAACTCCGGAAGCAGGTGGTGAAACTGGTAGACAAAGCCCAACAGTTCGCCCCGTGCCTTTGTGCGATCCGCATCACCTAACGCGCTGACATCCCGGCCTGCGATCTCGACCGTGCCGCCGCTGGCGGAATCCAGAAGCCCCGCAATGTGCAGCAAGGTTGACTTGCCCGCGCCTGAAGGCGCGACCAATGCGACGATTTCTCCTGTCGCGATCGACAGGCCCACGCCGCGCAGCACCTCGACGCTGCGCGCGCCTTGGGTGAACGTTCTGGTAATGCCGGTCAGGCGCAGGGCCTCACTCATAACGAAGCGCCTCGATCGGGTCCATGCGGGCAGCCCGCCGCGCCGGATACCAAGTGGCGAGCAGCGACAGGACAAGCGCGACGGCGGCAGTCGCGATGACGTCCGAGGTGTGCATGATCGCTGGGATCTGGCTGAGCCCCCGCACCTCGACGGGCCAAAGCGGGATCCCCAGGATCGCTTCCAAAAAAGCCTGGATTTCGTGGATAAAGGTGACGAACAGGACGCCGCCGACCACACCAAGGATTGTACCAAACACTCCGATCGACGCGCCGCAAATGAAGAAGACCCGAAGAATGCCCCCGCGCGTCATTCCGAATGTGCGCATGATACCAATGTTCTGGCCCTTTTCTTTGACCAGCATGATCAGCCCGGAAATGATGTTCAGCGCAGCGACGAGGATCACCAGCGAAAGGATCACGAACATCGCAGCGCGTTCCGTGTCCAACGCGTCGATGAACGAGCCATTTGACTGCTGCCAATTCCAGGGAAAATGCTCTGCGCCGCCACGGGCAATGATCGCAGAACTCACCGGATCGTCGTTCTTTCGCGACAATGCGTCGGGGTCGTCAACGAAAACTTCGATCCCATCGACCCGATCCCGCTTGTTCAGAAGCCCTTGGGCTTCTTCAAGCGGCAGGAAGACGAAAGCGTTGTCGTAGGGGTAGTACCCGACCCGAAATATATAGGTAACGGTGTAGTGCCGACGGGTGGGGATCTTGCCGAACGCGACCACGCGGTTGGGCGGTGTCATCAACATAACCTTATCGCCCAAAGTGACCCCAAGCTTTCGGGCAACGCCTTCACCGAGAGCTATCCCATTTTCGACATCATCCAAGCTGCCGGTTGACCATTCCGGGTCGGACACCCCTGGCAGGTTTCTTAGATCATCCATGCGGAGGCCGCGAAGCTGCACGCCTGTCGCGTCACTCTCGCCGGAGGCCATGACCGTCTGTTCCATGCGCGGCGCCGCGCGGGTGACACCGGGAACAGTCTTCACCCGGTCGGAAAGATCATCATAGTCGAAGACTCCAGTCTGGCCCGAACCGTAGACGGTTATGTGCGGCTGCGCACCGATAATCTGCTTGATCAGTTCAGCCCGGAAACCATTCATCACTGACATCACGACGATCAGGGTACCGACACCCAGTAGAATGCCAACAAGGGAAAAGCCGGTGATGACTGAAATCGCGCCCTCTTTCCGGCGGGCCCGCATATAGCGGCCGGCGATCAACCATTCGAGGCGTGAGAACATAGGCTTCCTTTCAAGCAGCCGAGTCGAAGACCTATCAATCCACGCAACGCAATGCGCGTGGAACTGGTCTACGCGTAGATCTGTTTTACGCGATCGAGCGCCGCCTCCGGCGACAGTTCCTCGGTCTCTCCCGTCCGTCGGGACGTGAGCTCGACCTTGCCTTCTTTCAATCCGCGTGGTCCCACAGTGATGCGCCAGGGAATGCCGATCAGGTCCATGGTGGCGAATTTTTCACCTGCCCTGGCTTCACGGTCATCGTAGAGCACATCCAATCCAGCCTTGGTCATCCGGGCGTAGAGATCCGCGCAGGCCGCATCGGTAGCGTCATCGCCCTGGCGGATGTTGATCAGACCAACTTGGAAGGGCGTGACTTCCTCGGGCCAGATGATGCCATTTTCGTCGTGGTTGGCCTCGATCAAAGCGCCAACCAGCCGTGACACACCGACACCATAGGATCCCATGTGTACCGGGTGCTTTTCACCGTCGGGCGTGGTGACCACGGCGTTCATCGGTTCGGAATACTTCGTGCCGAAATAGAAGATCTGCCCGACCTCGATGGCACGGGAAGACCGGCGGCGATCCTCAGGAACTTCGGCTTCGAAGGCAGCCTTATCATGGGTGTCCTCGGTCCGGGCATACATGGACGACCATTCATCATAGACGCCCTGCAGTTCAGCCTTGTCATCCCAGTCGACATCCCGGTCGCCGAAGGTCAGATCCAGGCACTTTGCATCGAAGAAGACTTCGGATTCGCCGGTATCGGCCAGCACCAGGAATTCATGGGAGTAATCCCCGCCGATGGGGCCGGTTTCTGCCCGCATCGGGAAAGCCTGAAGGCCCATCCGCTCATAGGTCTTCAGATAGGCCACGAGCATCTGGTTATAGGAATGGAGGGCGCTTTCCTGATCCAGGTCAAAGGAATAGGCGTCCTTCATCAGGAATTCGCGGCCACGCATCACTCCGAAGCGGGGGCGGACCTCGTCCCGGAACTTCCACTGGATGTGATAAAGGATCTTCGGCACGTCGCGATATGATCCGCAATAGGCGCGGAAGATATCGGTGATCATGTCCTCGTTGGTCGGACCATAAAGCATTTCGCGGCCCGAACGGTCCTCGATCCGCAGCATCTCCGGCCCGTATGCGTCGTATCGCCCTGTTTCCCGCCATAGATCCGCCGATTGGATCGTCGGCATCAGCATCGGAATGGCGCCTGCGCGCTGCTGTTCTTCGTGCACGATCTGCTCGATCCGGCGCAGCACCTTGTAACCCAGCGGCAGCCAGGAATAGATCCCGGCGCTGGATTGCCGGATCATGCCCGCACGCAGCATCAGCCGGTGGCTGACAATCTGGGCGTCAGCAGGCGTTTCCTTCAACACAGGTAGAAAATAGCGGGTCAGACGCATCTTATTCTCCGAAAATCGGTATGCGCCTGGGTGTAGGGCGTCTGGGCCGGACGCGCAAGCGGATCGGCTGTGCTGATACGTAGATGTAAACCGTTCCCGAAGACCGACGAGCGTTTGATCGGATTTACAGCCATTTTGGCTTAAATCTTACGTGATTTCTTGGCGCGACCGGCAAGCGAATTACGTTTTGGCCATGTTCTGGGTAGCAAGTGCGCCCCCAAAGAGCGGGTGGGGACGCGAGAATTCAGATCCGTCCAAGACAATGCAATTTCGCCCAAAGCTAAGACTGCGAAGGGCCATCAATATGCCCAGCCGGGATCATCAATCCGAGCCGATCTGCCAGTCGAGACCCAGCGCACGCGCGGCCTGCAAAAGGCGCTTTTCCACTTCCTCACCCATCAGCACCCGGCTCGATCGGATGGGCTTCAGAAACAGAGTGTTGTCCTCGACACTCAGAGGACAATTGGGCAAGTAGCCCGATACCGCGCCGGAAATCGTGCTGCCCAAACGCATCAGTGCACCGATCTGCAAAGCGCGGTCTAATCGGCGATCGCTGAGCAAGCTGATTTCCTCGATATCCGCAACGAGCCGTCTTGCCCCCTTGTAGCGGCCCAGCAGCGCTGCCCCGATGAAGGCCCTGCCCTTATGCCCGGCAGAAGAGACGTTGACGCGGGTCACCGCCTCCAAACACGCTGTCGTCCGGTAATCCGGATGCGCCCGCCACGACACATCAACCAGGTGACAAGCCGCCCGGATCAGGCGTTCTTCCTCTGGGCTTTCCGGCACGAACGCAGCCAAAATCCAATTTGCAAGTTCAGCGCCAAATCCCGGATCGCGGGCACGGGTGCGTTCCTGTCCCCGGCATGTCGACAGCAGCGGATCCTGGCGCCGGATCGCAGCCGGCAGATAGCGATAGCAAAGCCCTTCGCGCAGGCCGAAGCCCGAAATCACCAAGTCCTTGGGATCGAAGTGTTCAATCACCGCCTGCAGCAAAACCGCGGCGTGCGGCAGCGAGGCTACCCGTGCGGACGGGACACCGTGTCCGGAAAGTTCTGATTTTTCTGCGTTTAGGATGTATTCGGCGGTTTTCAGCGCATCTGCGGCGCTGAACCGGTATTCATGCAGAATGTTCATCGGATGATTGACCCGGTCGATCTGCACCCTTCCCAAGGCACGCCAAGCCCCGCCAACCAGGTAAAGACGTTGAGATGTATCGGCGAAGTCAGGCGCGACCTCGGATAGGATCGCGTCCATTGCCCGGCGTGCAGCATGCGGCGTCGGTGCCTCGATCCTTTGTGGTCCCAGCGGGGTGGAAATCCCTGTGCCGGGCTTACCGTTTGCAACTGGGCAGAATTCCATGGACGCACCGCCAAGATCCAGCACCAATCCCTCGGCTGCCGGATCGCCGAACAATACCCCCAGCGCCGCATAGCGGGCCTCGTCCTTGCCGCTGGCAATTCTGAGCCGGATGCCGGTCTCATTCTCGATCCGGTCGCGAAATGCCCTGCCATCCTTTGCCTCGCGCACGGCAGCCGTCGCCATGCCAACCAAGGCACCGACTTTCAAGCCAGGTGCCATGGCAACGAACCGGTGCAGCGCAACCATCGTACGATCGCAGCCTTCCGGGTCCAGCTTTCCGGTTTCGTCCAAATCGGCGCCAAGGCCGCACATAATTTTTTCGTTGAAGACCATGGCCGGGCAACGGCGCCCGTCCTCGAAGACCACCATGCGGACCGAGTTCGAGCCGACATCGACCACGCCGATGCGGTCGTCCCCAGGTTTCGGCAGATGAAATGACCGTAGCTGATCTGCAAATAGATCGCCCTGTCCGGCAGCGTCCGCTGCGATGGCCGTTATGCGGCCACGTTCCTTGCGCGCGTTATCGCTCAGCGCTCCTACCCTCTTCACGCACCCAGTTCGGGCGCGGCCCGCTTACTCTGCCGCGGCTGCCGGCCGCGTCAACCGCGGAGCATCCGCGGTTCCGCTGCGACCCCTGCCTGAGAGGGATGGATACTTCATGAAAAATTCATGGCAATTGAAAAGTTCCTCGCCGGGCTCTCCCGAGGCCCGAATATAGATGCCATCTGGCTGCAAAACCCAGCTTTGCGCCTCGTCCGCCAGATTGCCCGCCATGATCTGTTCGATGATCTGTGCGTGAACGGTTGGGTTCGTGACCTCGGCCAAGGTTTCGACCCGGCGGTTCAAGTTCCGATCCATCCAGTCCGCCGACGAGATGAAGACCCGCGCCTTATCCGAAGGCAGACCTTCGCCATTGCCGAAACAGACAATCCGCGAATGTTCCAGGAATCGGCCGATGATGGACTTTACGCGAATGTTTTCCGAGAGGCCCGGCACGCCCGGACGAAGCCCGCAAATTCCGCGCACAACCATGTCGATCTGTACGCCTGCCTGCGCCGCCCTGTAGAGCGCGTCGATGATATCGCCCTCGAACAACGAATTCAGTTTGACCCAGACCTGGGCCGGGCGCCCGGCCTTCGCGTGTTCGATTTCCGCCTCGAGGCATTCCATCAAGGTTTTCTTCAGAAACAAAGGCGCGGTCTGCACGGCCTCTAAACCCGCGGGTTCAGCGTAACCGGTGATAAAGTTGAAGATCTTCGCAGCATCGCGGCCATGGACCGGGTTGCATGTGAACATCGAAAGGTCGGTGTAGAACCGCGCGGTGATCGGATGATAATTTCCGGTGCCGAAATGCGAATAAGTCACAAGTTGCCCGCCTTCGCGGCGAACCACCAGGCTGATCTTTGCGTGGGTCTTCCAGTCAACGAAGCCGAAAACAACCTGGGCACCAGCCCGTTCCAACTGCCTGGCCAATTGAATATTCGTGGCTTCGTCGAAGCGCGCTTTCAGCTCGACCAAAGCCGTGACATTCTTGCCTTCTTCGGCTGCTTCACAGAGCGCGGTGACAATCGGCGAACCTTTCGAAGTTCTGTAAAGCGTTTGCTTGATCGCGACGACATTCGGGTCGCGGGCCGCCTGACGCAGAAAATCCACGACGGTCTCGAACGATTCATAGGGGTGGTGGACCAGCATGTCCTTTTGCCGGACAGCAGCGAAGATATCGCCGTCGTGGTCACGCACCCGCTCCGGCAGGCGCGGCTGATACGGCACCCAGGCCAGTTCCGGGCGGTCGTCATTCAGTAATTGCGAAAGTTCCTCGATGCCAACGACGCCATGCACTTCGATAACCTCGGAAGGCTCGATCTCCATTTGCTCAGCGACAAGTTGCTTCAGAGAATCCAGCCCTTCGGCATTGACCTTCAGCCGGATCGCCCGACCTTTCCGACGCCGTTTCAGGGCAGTTTCAAACTCGCGCACCAGGTCTTCGGCCTCTTCCTCGATCTCGATATCCGAATCGCGCAGCACACGGAAAAGGCACTGTCCCTGCAGCGCATAGCCCGGGAACAACTGATCCAGGAACAACTGCAGGATCGTCTCGATCGGCAGATAACGGATCGACCCATCCGCGCCATCGGCCAGACGGTGATACCGAGCCACCTGCGGCGGGATCAGCAACAGGGCCGACAACTGCTCACCATCTTTCAGACGCTCCATCTGAAGGCAGAGGCCGAGACCTTTGTTTGGAATGAAGGGGAATGGGTGCGCAGGGTCGATCGCCATCGGCGTCAGGATCGGGAAGACCTGCGCGTGGAACATGTCGAAAAGTGCGGTGCGATCCTGGTCTGTAAGATCGCTTTCCGTCACCACGTGAATGTTTTGCTCTGCCAGCAATCCCCTCAAGGTATTCCAAGCATCCTGCTGCGATTTCAACAGACGGATCGCCTCGGCGTCCACCAATTCCAACTGCTGCGCCGCGGTGCGGCCGTCCAACGAGCGACGTTCGACCCCAGCACGCATTTGCGCGCGCAGACCAGCCACGCGCACATTGTAGAATTCGTCCAGGTTCGAGCCTGAGATCGACAGAAATTTCACACGCTCGAACAATGGGTGGTTGGGATTGTCGGCCTCTTCCAGGACACGCCAGTTGAACTTCAGCCACGACAGCTCTCGATTAAAGAACCGATCCGGCGTCGCGGCGTCAATCGAGGCGACGGTGTCATCCATCGGGGGCGTGACATGGGTGTTCAAAAAATCAGCGCGCATATCTCAAGCCTTTCCGGGCTCGCTTGTGTCATCGGTCTCAAACATCTCTGTGGCAAGCGGACGCGTAATCGGGCGGCGGTTTGCCAGAGCCATTCGGTCAAGTCGATCAACCGTACGCTCGGCGGCAGCAAAGGATCGCTCCATGCGCCTAACTATATAGTTAACAACTTCTTGCCCGACTGTCAGCTGTCTGTCTGAAAATAGCTTGGTCAGGATCGATGACAACAGCACGTCATCGGGTGGATGTATCGCGATGTGCAGCATAGCCTGCAGGCGCGAGGTGAGGTCCGGTGTTGCTATGTCCCACCTGGCGGGCGGCGTACGCCCGGTGATCAGCAAGGCGGTGCCTTCTGCCTGGGTTAGGTTCAAGGCGTGAAACAACAGTGCTTCCTGATCGCGCCGGATATGATCCGCCTCTTCGATCACGACGGCGGGGGCCTGCCCCATAGCGGCGACATGGTCGTCCGTCAGATCGGCGGCCTGCAGCGTCACCGCTTCAGTCTGTTGCCCCCAGATCGAGGCCAAATGCGTCTTACCCGACCCTTCCGGGCCACTGAGAGCCAAACGCATTTTCGCAGCCCCTGACCCGGTGACCGCATCATAGGCCGCCTGGTTGGAAGGCCCTTGCAGGAAATCCTCGGGCCCCAGCGCCGGCCGGTGGGCCAGAGCCAGCGTCATCTGGCGCGGCGGTGTCATTCTTTTTCTGGGCCGGATTGATCTTGGGCTATCAGATCTGGATTGGTCCCCTGATAGAGCCGCCCCTCTTTGTATTGGGCGGCAAAGAAACGGGCGGCGACACCGATGGCGGCTGCCGCGGGCACGGCCACCAGAAGTCCTACGAAGCCAAAGACCACACCGAAGGCCGATAAGGCGAACATCAGCCAAACCGGGTGCAAGCCGACCTTATCGCCGACCAGTTTCGGCGTCAGGAAATTGCCCTCGATCGCCTGGCCAATCACGAAAATCAGCAAAACGGCACCGATCCACACCGGATCATCCCAGAATTGCACGGCGGCGACGCCAACGGACAACAGCCCACCGACAATCGACCCGACAAACGGAATGAAACTGATCAGCCCCGCAAAAACCCCGATCAGCAGGCCAAAATTCACGCCGACGATCATCAGCGCAGCGGCATAGAATGCGCCCAGGATCATACAGACCGTCAATTGTCCGCGCACAAAGCCCGAAAGCACACGATCCAGATCTTTCACCAGATAGTGGATCGTGTCGCGATGTTCGCGAGGCAGGTAGTCGTCGATGGCTTCGACCAGTTTGTCCCAGTCCATCAGCAGATAGAAAGACACCACTGGTGTGACCAGCAACACCGCCATGAAGTTGACCAGCGCGATACCGCCGGACCAAACCCTTTGCAGGAACTCGCCGGACCAGGCCTGGGCGTTTTCCTTCAGATTGGCCGCCGCCGTGTTCAGAAACGTGCCCTCGGCCTGCAGATCGGGCAGCCATCTGGCCGCCAGGTTTCGTACCTGATCCACATAACCCGGCGCCTTACGGATCAGGTCCTGCACCTGGTCCGCCATGATCGGTATGACCAACAGCAGACCTAGAACAATCGTCCCTAGCGAAACCACGGTGATCACCACCGTGGCCAGGACGCGGCTAAGTCCTTTTGCCTCCAACCAGTCCGCCGTGGGGTCCGTCAGATAGGCAATCGCCATGCCCAGCATGAACGGCAACAACGCATCGGCCAGGAACCAAAGCGCAAGCGAAAACGCCAAGAGGCCAAAGCCCCAATACCGCATCTGCTCGTTAACCGTCATATCGGCTAGTTGGCCTCTGAACGTTCTTTGATCAAGACATTTCGCTGGATACTATCCAGATTATGCGCACATCACCAGTTACTTTAATTTTATACCGTAAACTGTTCTTGTAAAAGTCTTTCTTCAAGTCCTCTGCCGGGATCATAGAGCAATTTCATTTCAATTTCAGAGGCAGCCTGGACAGAGACGGTTTGAACTCCTCGCACCTCGACATGGTCGGCCGTTGCCGCCACGGGGCGCTTTTCGGTCTCTTGAATCTCAAAGTCCAGTCGCGTGTCCCAGTCCAGTATCGCGCCACGCCAACGCCTGGGTCGAAACGGAGATATCGGCGTCAGCGCCATAAGCCGCGATCGGATCGGCAGGATCGGCCCATGGGCCGACAGGTTATACGCAGTCGACCCGGCCGGGGTGGCGACCAGAACGCCGTCGCAGACCAGTTCACCCAACTGTTCAGTGCCATCAACTACAATCCGTATTTTTGCCGCCTGGTACTTTTGGCGAAAGAGCGACACTTCGTTGATGGCCAGGGCTTCATGGGTTTTGCCCACTTGATCTGTCGCCACCATCTTCAAAGGATTAATGACTGCCTGACGGGCTTGATAGAGGCGTTCTTCCAAGCCTTCTTCGTCATAATCGTTCATCAAAAACCCGACAGAGCCCCGGTTCATCCCGTAAACCGGGGTCGCCAGGTCCATATGTGAGTGCAAGGTCTGCAGCATGAACCCATCGCCCCCCAGGGCGACGATGACATCGGATTTTTCTGCCGCGACATGGCCATATCGATGCCGAAGACGCCGGACCGCGGTTTGCGCCTCGGGCGCATCGCTGCCCAGAACACAAAGGTTCTGAATCCTCGTCATGCCAGCCTGCCTCTGACCGCGCAGCACCCCGCCAAACGGCCTCTCTTCCTCGTATTTCAACCGGATCGTAACGGATTCACGCCAAGAGAAGAACAACCAAATTTCTTATTGGACCGAGGTAATGACGATGGCAGAAGCCCAGATCACCGGCCACGAAGATCCGAAAGTCATCGAAACATACGGGCCAAATTCGCCCAGGGCGACCTTTGATCTTGAAATATACATGGCTTTCCAACCGGTTGTTGATGCGGCCGCCAGGAAAGTCCTGTCATATGAGGCACTTGTCCGCGGGCCCTCAGGCCGGTCCGAGGCGACGGTCATGGCGCGGGTCACACCGCAAAATCAATTCGACTTCGATCGCAAATGCCGGGTGACTGCGATCGAAACGGCTGCCGCCTTGCAGATGCAAACCGACCTTTCGATCAACTTCATGCCGTCTGCCATCGAAGAGCCGGAGGATTTTCTAGAGCAAGTCCAATGGACAGCTGACGAGTTTGAATTCCCCTTAGACCGCATTCTTTTGGAGTATTCCGAGTTGGACCGGCCGACCAAGATGGCCCATTTGAAAGAGATCTGTCGTCTGACCCGTCGTACCGGCATCCGTACAGTGATCGATGATTTTGGCGCGGGTCAGGCCAGTTTACTGCGATTGGCGGCTTTGCGGCCCGCGATGCTGAAACTTGACCAAGCCTTTGTCCGCAAGATCGACGCAGACCGGCGGCGGCGTGCAATCCTGGCTGGCCTGCAGGCGGTTTGCTTAGATCTGGACATTTCCCTCGTCGCTAAGGGCGTCGAAACCGTTGAGGAGTTCGATGCTCTGACAGAATGCGGTATTGATCTCTTCCAAGGGAATTTCTTCGCGGAAGCCGCACTTGAGCACTTGCACAAGCCAAGCGAGATCTCGTTCGCTCCATTTTGACAAACCACCGGCTTCTTAGACGCTGCAAACCCTAGGACAGCGCGCCGCATCGCTTTGTCTGGACGTCCCCTGAATCCGGCGCTATCTGGCCCCTTATCTCTGGGCACCAGCGCCCGATTGCGCTTATCCTTCGGGAAAGCAGACAGGAGACTGTGACATGGACGCGAAGACAATAGATACTGGCTTCTTTTCTGAAGATCTATCCACGCGTGATCCTGAACTTTTCGGCTCGATCGCGGACGAGCTTCGCCGGCAGCAGGATGAGATCGAGCTGATCGCCTCGGAAAACATCGTCAGCCGCGCTGTCATGCAGGCGCAAGGCTCTGTCATGACGAACAAATATGCCGAAGGCTACCCTGCCCGGCGCTACTATGGCGGATGCCAATACGTCGATGTGGCCGAGGATCTGGCGATCGAACGGGCCTGCAGATTGTTCAATTGCGGCTTTGCCAACGTCCAGCCGCATTCTGGCGCACAAGCGAACCAGGCCGTCAACATGGCTCTGATCAAACCAGGCGATACGATCATGGGCATGGATCTTGCCTCGGGCGGTCACTTGACGCACGGCGCCAAGGTCAACCAATCGGGCAAATGGTTCAACGCGGTCCAGTTCGGCGTGACCCGGGATACGAACCTGATCGACTATGATCAGGTCGAAGCCTTGGCCCACGAACACAAGCCTCAGTTAATCATTGCGGGCGGCTCGGCCATTCCCCGCCAGATCGATTTTGCCAGGTTCCGCGCCATCGCCGACGCGGTGGGCGCTTGGTTCCATGTCGACATGGCGCATTTCGCCGGTCTGGTCGCCGCAGGCGTTCATCCGAACCCGCTGGACCATTGCGATGTTGCGACGACGACCACGCACAAGACCCTGCGCGGACCGCGCGGCGGCATGATCCTGACCAACAATGCCGATCTTGCGAAGAAGTTTAACTCGGCCGTTTTCCCTGCGCTGCAAGGCGGGCCCCTGATGCATGTGATCGCGGCGAAAGCCGTCGCCTTTGGCGAGGCTCTGCGGCCGGAATTCCGGGCCTATTCTGCAGACGTGATCAAGAATGCACAGGCCCTGGCAGCAAGCCTCATGGACGGTGGTCTGGACATCGTCACCGGCGGAACCGACACCCATGTCATGCTGGTCGACCTGCGGCCGAAAGGCGTGACCGGCGCCGCGGCTGAAAAGGCGCTGGGCCGGGCATACATCACCTGCAACAAGAACGGCATACCGTTCGATCCGGAAAAGGCCATGGTCACGTCCGGCATCCGCCTGGGATCACCAGCCGGAACGACGCGGGGCTTTGGAGTCGAAGAATTTCGGCAGATCGGCGTCTTGATCACCGAGGTCATCGACGGCCTGTCCACAAATGGCGAAGAGGCGAACGGCGCAGTTGAAGCTGCGGTGAAAGCGAAGGTTAAAACGCTTTGCGACCGCTTTCCGATCTACGCCGCTCTTTGATGCGCGCAAGGCGGGTCATCGACCCGCCTGCCGTCAGTTGATGGCAGCGACGCCCAGCGGCACCGAGAACTTGCGGCACCAGATATAGACCTCGTTGAAGTCTTCCGGGTTGATGTTTGCCGGAACCTTGTAGACTTGCGCACCGGAATTTGACTGCAAGACTTCAAAATCGGTCGGATCGACAAACGATCCGTTCGAGCCAAAGCCGACCCGTGGGTCTGGCGCACCGTCAAAGGTGAAGTCACTGCCCAGGCGGATTTCCCAACCGTCATCGGTTTGGACGACTTCGACACCGCCGGTTGTGATGTGGTTGCTCAGCCCGGTGAAGGTGCCGCTGCCTGCGCCACCTGCCCAAGACATCGTCGATGCGAAAAGCATCACCGCACCGGTCGCAAATCCTGCGAAGATCTTCATGTGTGTTCTCCCATGCATGGTCATTTACGCTGATACGCCGCAAATATTCCTATCCGTCTGCAATGTCAGCCAGGCTCACAACAGGGTGAGAGGCCGTGACGATCCTGAAACATCTGCCATATATTGCGTATCTATCTACAGGGCTACACAACGCGTTGCATACGGCCTATAGTGGTGGCGGACGTATTCGACGGAGACGCAAATGCGCTGTCCCTTTTGTGGAAGCCCTGACACTCAGGTGAAAGACTCGCGCCCTGCCGAGGAAAACGTAGCCATCAGACGGCGCAGATACTGCGCGGCCTGCGGCGGGCGCTTCACGACCTATGAAAGGGTTCAGCTGCGCGACTTGATCGTCGTCAAGAAGAACGGCAAGCGCGAGGACTTCGATCGCGACAAGCTTGCCCGGTCTATCCGCATCGCGCTGCAGAAACGCCCGGTCGAGCCGGAGCGCATCGAACAAATGATTTCTGGTATCGTGCGCCGCCTTGAAAGCACAGGCGAGACGGATGTGAAATCCGACGCAATCGGGGAAATCGTCATGGACACCCTGGCCCGCATTGATACCGTGGCCTATGTCCGGTTTGCCAGCGTCTATAAGAACTTCCAAGCTGCGGACGATTTCGAAGAGTTCGTCTCTGAACTGCGTCCGAATCCAATCGAAGAAAGCTGAAATCATGAGCGACGCGCGCTGGATGACAAGCGCGCTGGCCTTGGCCCGCCGTGCGCTTGGCCGGACTTGGCCGAACCCGGCGGTAGGCTGCGTTGTCGTCAACCATGGCCGCGTGATCGGACGCGGGGTGACGGCGCCCGGCGGGCGCCCGCATGCCGAGCCGCAGGCTTTGGCGCAGGCCTTCGCCAGTGGCTGCAAAGGCGCAACGGTGTATGTCACGCTGGAGCCTTGCGCACACCATGGGCAAACGCCGCCTTGTACTGACGCTATTATCAGCGCCGGCGTCACCAAGGTTTTTTGTGCCATGGAAGATCCGGACCCGCGCGTATTGGGCCGGGGCATCGCTGCATTGCGCGAAGCGGGAATCGAAGTCGATGTCGGCTTGCTTCAGGCCGAAGCCCGCCAGGTAAACGCTGGGTTCCTGTCGCGTATTGAACGCGGGAGACCGACCGTCACGCTGAAGCTTGCCGTCAGCACAGATGGTCGTATCGCGACGCGCACGGGTGAAAGCCGCTGGATCACCGGCCCGGCGGCACGGCGGCGTGTCCACCTGATGCGTGCACGCTGCGATGCCGTGCTGATCGGCGCCGGAACTGCAAGGATCGACGATCCGATGTTGGATGTCCGCGATGTCGGTTTGGCTGACCGGTTGCCGGTCCGCGTGGTCGCCGATTCTTCGCTGTCGATTCCGTTAACCGGGCGATTGGCGGCAACCGCCGGCACGCAGCCCCTTTGGATCATGCACCGGGCAGATGCACCGAAAGACCGGATACAGGCATTGTCGGATCTGGGCGCGATCCCGATCACAGTGGCCGACACCGAAGGCGTGTTGTCAATTTCTGATGCTATGCGAGAGCTGGCGGCGCGGGGCATCACCCGTGTTCTCTGTGAAGGCGGCGGCCGTATCGCGGCGTCGCTGCTGAGCGAAGGCCTTGTCGACGACATGGCAATCTTCACTGCAGGAAAGGCTTTAGGTGGCGACGGCCTGCCGGTTGTGCACGGGTTCGGGCTAGAGCAGTTGGACCATGCCCCGCAATTTGAGTTGTCCCAGATGAGCGTCGTGGACAATGACACACTGACATGGTGGCGCTCTGCGGCGCCGGTTTAGCTCTAACTACCGCCAGACTTGCTGAAACCCTGCGAACATCGATTGCAATTTCGAAAGGATGTTTGCCCGGCGATGAGGCGTGCCGGTCGCCAAACGCTCGACAATTACCTCCGGTGGGCAGGACAAGCCCGAGACTGGGTCGCGATACCGCGGATACGCGATCAAAGCCGCCCAGACCAAATCGTCCAGGCTGGGACGTGCTGTCCGGCGCGGCATCGCAGGTCCCAAGTCTTCGGTCAGACCCCAGCCCGCGTAAAACGGCGACCCTAGGCACGTGACCGGCACACCGCGCATGAGCGCCTCGAACCCCATCAAAGAGGTCAGTGTCCATACGGCATCGGCATGGGCGATGAGGGACGCCGCCGAGACATCTTGCGCGATTTCATTCGCTAAGGACCGTGCGACCGATGGATCAACCGCCCCAACCCGCAATCCTGCTTCAACATCCGGATGAGGTTTGTAAATCACCCATGCTTCGGGGTTGGCCTGACGCGCGGCCTGCAGCAGGCCGAGATTCGTGCGAACATCGCCACAGCCGCGCTGGATCGAGGCGTCGTCTTCGACCTGTCCCGGAACAAGAATGATCTTGCGGCTGCCGGCATCGGGCCGTGTTGTAGTCCGCCCGACATTGTATTTCGTGACACCGGCTTCGCTGATCATCAGCCGCAAGGCAGCAGCGCGTTCACGATCCGCGGCACCCGATGCGGCGGATCTGATCATCTCCTCGAGGTCCGAACGCCGCGATGGATCGAAATAGATCCCGGATCGATCGAAGACCAGCGAAGATGCTTCGGTCAATTGAGCGCCCAAACCAACAGATCGCAGGAAGCCGTCTTCCACAAATCCACCGCCCGGTTGCTTGGCCTGTAATTCGTCCAAAGCATCAGCGGAAAACTTTGAAGCCCAGATCCAGACGTGCCGACCTTCTGTTCGCACCAAATCTTTGGCTTGAAGAATTCTGTCAACGAACCGTGGGGGTGGCCCGCGCCGGGGCCGGAACCCGGCGACAGTTTGGCGTTTCCAAAGCCGAACACCAACGAATGCCTCGCCATTCGGGTTTGTTGCTTCAGATTCCGAGCACACCAGGTGCTGCAAAACCTTCAGCGTGTCCTCAAACCCGCAAAGTCGATCCCTCCAAGGATCGTAGTATGTAGGATAGATTAGATGACATCCGGCGAACAGCTCTTCTCGCGATAAGGTTCGCGACCGCCGGGTTATCTGCTGCTCATCCTCAGACAGCCCCCAACCGGCATAAAAGGCCCGGCCGAAGCACCGTAGTTTTTTGCCCGCCAGAATTGCCTCGTACCCCATCTGAGAACTGACGGTGTAAACGATAGAAGCGCCAGCAATAACATCCCATGGATTGACGTCATTGGTGATCAACCGCTCATCGCCAGAAAGCGACGTGGAACCGAAGTGTCCGGCGCGCTTGCCCGCAATGACATCCGGGTGGGTTTTGATCAGGATGGGCTTCCCGGGATTTTCCGATCGGGCCGTTGCCAGCATCTGCTCAAACGTATGAGCATCTGCGCCCGCCCCGGAGATCGAGGCATCACCCCGCGTCTGATCGATGACCAGCACGTAGCCCTGTTCGAATTCTGATTGCGGCGTCGGCGGCGTGTACTTCGATACCCGGGCATCGATAAGCGCCTTTATCCCGGCCTTCGCACGGGTCAGCAGGTCGATATCGAAGGCTTGGTTTTGGAGAGTGGTTTCAAGCCGAGATGGCCGAGAGCCATCATAGTAAATCCCAATATTGTCAATAATCAGAGACAGCGGCGCATCCCCTGCAACCGCCGGATAGACCGACCTTAAGAACCCGTCTTCCAGGTGGACCACAGGGGCGCCAGAATTCCGAGAGACCCACCGTCCGCGCGCCGAAACAGGGCGCTGCCCCCAGACGCCGACCGCATCACCGCGCCGGGGCCAGCCTGTCGAGACCGAAAACCCGGATAGTTCCAGAATTCTTCGGATCTGCCGTTGGCGAAGAAAGCTGAGCGAATAAACGCAAACCCGGCGCCGATGTTCACCGCCGGCCAACACCCGGCACTCCGATCAGAAGCCGCCCAACGACCGGACCGATCCGCTGAAGTTCACAAGCGGCGAAATCGCCTGCAGGATTTTCAGCCATCTGACGAACGGCGCCGTCGTGACATAGATCGTATCGCGATCCCGCATCATGAAGTCCCGAGCCAGGAACAGGCCCGAAGGTTCAGTCAGGTCGATGATATAGGCGACGCGTTGCGGCTCGGTGATGGTTCTGTCAGGGAATAAGCGCTGCGAGATTTCAACCGGCTCTTCCCGGAACAGGAAGATCCCCGTTGGATCGGCCGTTGCATCGCGCAGCCCACCCACTGTGCCCAATGCGCGGATAACCGACACTTCCCGGGTCGGAAACTGCACGGTGGCAGATTGGTTCAGCGCGCCCAGCGCGGTGAAGATGCGGCGGTCTCGTTCCGCGATGATGGCGTCACCGCTTTTCAGGTGAACGTCGTTGCGCGGCTCGTCATAGAGATCCGACAGCCAGATCTCACCCTGGATCCGTCCGCGCCGCAGTTTCAATCGCACGATCTCGGGATCAAGATTGACGCCGCCCGCCCGTGCCATCATCGGCAGAATATGGGTGGTTGGCGGCTCGATCGGATAAATGCCAGGAGCATTGACCGTCCCCTGGACGCTGACCAATCGGCCATTCGATTCAACCGGGATCAGGTCGACCTGCGGGTTCAGCGTCTTTTCCGAAAGTTCACGCTGGATCGATGTGCGTAACTGGTTCAGCGTTCTGCCCGCAGCCTGGACCAACCCGACATAAGGCACGAAGATCATGCCCTTTTCGTCGATCTTTGAATTCGGCAGAGGCGTCGCGCCGATCCCCTGTGGGTTCAGCAGGCCTTCGTCGATGTTCTCCCAGACCGTGATCGACAGGATATCGCCCCGCGCCAGTGTGTTCACCGGCTCAGCCCGGGCCTGAATAAAGCTGATCGAAAAACCCAGACGTTCATCGACCCGGGTGATCCGGGAAATGTCCGGCGTCACAGGTAGGACGTGGAATCCGTAGCCGTCGATCTGCTCGCCTTCGGCAAGCTCTTCATAGTACGGGCCGCTACGCGGTAATTCACAGCCGGCCAAAAGGCCTAAAAAGCATATGCCGACGATCGCGCGTGACAGCAGGTTCTTGCTTGCCATCCCCTCAACTCCTTTTCGCCCCCCTTCGCGTCCATGTATCTGGACGTGGGCGTTTCAGAATGGGACGAACATAGACCAGTTATTTCAACTGGTACAGTGTGTTGTCCGGAAAATTTAAGGCACGCAACGAACTTCGCGCAGCCTAGCCTGCCACGATCAACGTGGGACGGTGAATCGCTTCTACCGCATCAGGATGGTCTGGCGCACTGAGCACTTTGTCATAGGGGTCACCAGCGTCCAACATAATGCCCGGCAATTGCTGTAGCAGGCGTTTGCGACCGCTGAGAGAATAGTAGGAACCGGTAATCTGGCTGGTCTCCATCATGAACTGCCGAAACAGCCAGTAAGACCGCAGATCTGGCCGCCGCGGATGGCGCATAAAGCTGCTGAGCGTCTGCTGCGATACCAGACCGGGCTTCTTGTAAATCGCCCGGCCCATCGCAACGACCGGCAGGCCACGCCACAAGGCCTGCTGCGCCGCCGTCGAATTCACCGTAATTGCAGAGCGCGCGCGATCCAGCAAAGACGCAAGCTTTTTGCCGCCATCGATGAAGATCACCCGGTCGCCCACGCCCAGATCATGGGCCAAGTCCCGAATGACCTTGCCTAATTTTTCGCGGCCATCTTCGAACGGATGCGCCTTCAGGACCAGATAATCCTCTGCGGGGGCCCCTTCGGCAAAGGCGTCGATGACGTCTTCGATGAATTCCGAGGTCGATTCATAATCCGAATGCACCTGCATCGATGCATCGAACGACAATTGCAGAAGTGTCAGATGGAAGGTTTTCGATGATCTCAGAAGCGACCATTGCTGGATGCCGCGCCGCAACCGGATCCATGGGGATTTCAGCGTGCGAACGACATAGATCGCTGATTCCTTCCACAATGGCAGCCTTCGGTGCCCGGACTGTTTTCCATACCGGACTGACGGCAAGAGGCAGCGTGCATGATAAAGCGCCGAATACCAGATATGCTGCCGGGTATCGCCCCAGGTTGCGGGGGCATCAAATTCCGGTCGACTGCCTTGGCCCATTGCCTGTGCCATCCGCGGCAGGCTGAGTTCCATCAGCCTTGAATTGCCATTGTTTCCCGTCCGCTCATAACTGATCCAGCTGGGCCGCAGGTAGCCTTCTTCCAGGCAATGCGTTTCGATTCCCAGCACAGGCGCTTTTTCAAGGGCAATCCGGTGCACCGGGCGTGTATCGCCATAAAGCACGATATCGGTGATCCCAAGCGCTGGGAGATGTTGATCCAGCCATTCCCCGAAATTGTTCGGCTCGTCAGTGAACCGGTATTTCGGGCCCGCATTACGCCATTCGCGTTCATCCGAGGCGTTGAAACAGACCCTGTGAACTTCGACTCCTTCGTCGATCAGAGCCTTCGCGAGTTCGGAGTAGAAAGGGCCGTGCGGGCCTTGCAGAAATAGGAAAACACGCCGCTTGGCATCGGTCATCTAAGTTCCCTCGGTTACTCTCCGCTCACATACACGCGCGAACGGACCTGCTCTGGTATACGCATCATTGTTAACGAGATACTTACGCCCTGGACTTGACCCCAATTTGTTCCAGCTTGTACGCCTCGCGCCGGACACTAACAGAAGGCTACCCCCATGTTCACCGGAATAGTGCGTGAAATTGGCAAATTGCAAAGCATAAAACCAGTCGGTGACACGAAAATTCGGATCAGCTGCCGACGCGCGGTTGAATCGATCGAGATCGGCGCATCCATTGCGTGCAGCGGGGTCTGCCTGACAGTTGTCGCGCTGGGATCAAGCGAAAGCGGAACCTGGTTCGACGTTGATGCGTCCGCGGAAACACGGGCGAAGACGACCCTTGGCGACTGGGTCGAAGGGGGCGATGTCAATCTGGAACCAGCCCTGCGGCTGGGCGACGAACTGGGCGGGCATATCGTGTCTGGCCACGTCGACGGCGTCGCAGAAATAACCGCGATTGCCTCAGAAGGTGGCAGTCATCGCGTGACCTTCCGTGCGCCAGAGGGCCTGGGCCGTTTTGTGGCACCCAAAGGTTCGGTGACCCTGGATGGGGTGTCCCTGACGGTGAATGAGGTTGAAGACCGGGATGGCGCGACGTTTTTCGGCATCAACGTCATTCCCCATACCTGGGACGTGACAACGTTGGGACATTCAGCCGTTGGCGGGCGCGTCAATTTCGAAATCGACGTCCTAGCGCGATATGTTCAGCGTCTGGCAGAGGCCTCGTGACCCAACGTTCCTGCACGGTCACGCGTATAGCGCTGGAATAATCGGGGCGCCCACGCTATGTGCGGCGCCATGAACAAAACCGAATACACTGACGCAATCTCTTCCGTTGCCGAAATCATCGACGAGGCACGCAACGGGCGGATGTTCATCCTGGTCGATCACGAGGATCGCGAAAACGAAGGCGATCTGGTGATCCCGGCGCAAATGGCGACGCCCGATGCCGTAAACTTCATGGCAATCCATGGACGCGGTTTGATCTGCCTGGCCATGCCGGGCGAGTCGCTTGATCGGTTGGGTCTGCCCTTGATGGCGGCGTCGAATCAATCCCGGCACGAAACTGCCTTCACTGTGTCCATCGAGGCCCGCGAAGGCGTAACGACCGGAATTTCAGCCCATGATCGGGCCCGTACGATCGCGGTGGCCATCGATGCAAACTCGACACCCGCAGATATCGCGACGCCCGGCCATGTCTTTCCACTGCGCGCAAGAGATGGCGGTGTTCTGGTCCGCGCCGGTCACACCGAAGCTGCCGTCGATGTGGCCCGGCTGGCCGGAATGAACGCAGCAGGCGTGATCTGCGAGATCATGAATGAAGACGGGACGATGGCGCGGTTGCCCGATCTGGTGGCCTTTGCGCAGCGTCATAATCTGAAAATCGGGACAATCTCAGATCTGATCGCCTATCGTCGCAAACATGACAACCTGATCCGCGAGGTGGACCACGCGACGATCAACTCAATCTTTGGCGGCGATTGGGATTTGCGGGTCTTCCGGGACGAGCCCGGCGGCATGGAGCACTACACCCTGACCAAGGGCGATGTCGCGGACGGCAATCCTGTTCTGACCCGGATGCATGTCCTGGACCCATTAGAGGATGTGCTGTGCCTGAATGAGGATCGCTGGCAGCAGGTTCCAAACGCCATGTCGGCGATCGCCGAAGAAGGCCGGGGCGCAGTTGTCATTCTGCGAGACACATCCCCGACGGCAATTTCGGATCGGATCAGCCAATCAGGCTCGTCGCCCAAGCAAATCCGGCAATATGGCGTAGGTGCGGAAATTCTAACCAACTTGGGAATATCCGAGTTGATCATGCTGACCAATTCGCCAACACCGCGATTGGTAGGGCTGGACGGATATGACATCTCCATCGTAGAGACACGGCCAATACCGCCACGCAGTTGAGAGCGGCGACTGGATAGGAACACGGCATGGCCTCGACCGAAGAACATGGGACATTGCCGCTGCCGCAGTTGAACCCGGCACCTAAGGTGCTGTTGGTGGCGGCCCCGTTCTACCGCAGTATCGCGGACGGCCTGATTACCGGTGCCAGGACGGTTGTGGAACAAACCGGCGGATCCTGCGATGTCATCGAAGTGCCGGGCGCCTTGGAAATTCCAACGGCCATTCACCTGGCCCAGCGCCACTACGAAGGCTTTGTCGCCTTGGGGTGTGTGATCCGGGGGGAGACAACGCATTATGAAACCGTCTGCAATGACAGCTCTCGCGCGCTGACATTGTTGGGGCTCGAAGGTATCTGCATCGGAAACGGCATCTTGACGTGCGAGACCATGGACCAGGCCAAGGTTCGCGCGGATCCGAACGAAATGGACAAGGGCGGCGGAGCGGCGGCGGCAGCGCTGCATCTGATCGCCTTACGGCGGTGCTTTCACATACCAGACCGGCCCGACCGAGCCCCCACGGATGACGGTGATGACATTCTAATGGCCAATGCGGCCGGCCTGACCCGCACAGCCTGATGGCTGGTTCCAAACATCAGGAAGCAAGGCTGGCCCGATCCGCGGCGCGGCTGGCTTCAGTACAGGCGCTTTATCAGATCGAGCTGACCGAAGCAGACTGGCGCAAGGTCGTTGTCGAATTTGACCAGCACCGCCTGGGCGCTGAGATCGAGGGGGTGCAATACCGCGAGGCTGATCCGTCGCATTTTCGCACGACCATCGAAGCCGTCATCGACAATCAGGCCAATATCGATCAGTTGACAGATCGTGCCCTCGTGAAACGCTGGCCTCTTGGTCGGATCGACCCGATCTTGCGAGCACTGTTCCGGGCCGCCGGCGCAGAGATAACGCGCCGTGATGATATTCCCCCGAAGGTGATCATCGGCGAATATGTCGACGTGGCCCATGCGTTCTTTCCTGACGGTCGAGAGCCGAAATTCGTCAACGCGGTCCTGGATCACATGGCCCGCGAAGTCCGGCCAGGTGCTTTTAGTAGCTGAGGCACAGATCGTGAGCACCACGGGTACTTGCCTTTGCACTGCTTTTCCGGCCTTGCCGTCGCCGCGATGACGTCGCATCGTTATTCCTGTCGATATCATAGGTTGGTGGACGTGATCCGGGTCTCCGCAATTTCCCTTGGCATCTTCGGGTTGGTCGTGGCCTTGGCCGCCCCGATCGCTGCGCAACAGATCGTTCTGCAACAGTTGCCTCCGGCGCGCACGCTGGGTGCTGAGCCTCCGCCACAGGTGCTGAATCTGTCGTTCGATGCTTCGGATGCGCAGATCATCGGGCACTTGTCCGATGGCTCGATTTATGCGTGGCCATGGGACGGGACCGCGCCGCAATTGATCGCTCAAACCGAACAGGCTTTTGCCTATTGTCCCGCAGGCGAGCGTATGGTGATCAGCGCCGGAAAGGCGGCGGTATTGTTGTCTTTGCAAGATGGAGCC
The DNA here is from genome assembly GCA_039028795.1 of Pseudomonadota bacterium. Taxonomy (GTDB): domain Bacteria; phylum Pseudomonadota; class Alphaproteobacteria; order Rhodobacterales; family Rhodobacteraceae; genus Thermohalobaculum. The sequence continues at coordinate 12,062 of JBCCHJ010000005.1, read as the reverse complement.
TACGCGGCGCTGTCCGAAGGGCTCTATGATCATGCCGCCTTCAACTCGGATTGCAGCGTTATGATCCTTGCAGAATCCGCAACCAACGCGGTCGAACATTGGCAGATTTCCGAAGCGCCGGTGCTCAGAACCGCAGCAACACTTGCGCCTGTGCAAAGCGGAGTTGCGGTGTCCCCGGACGGGCGCTTCTTTGCTGCGGCAACCGCGCCAAATCTGGAGGAGGAAACAGTCGGCACAGCGATTGAGGTTTTTCAGATCTCTGAAGACAACCGCGTTCAGCGAACCGGGCGTCTGGAGGTTCCAGATACCGTTCTCGGATTGGACGGTATGGACCTGACGACGTCGTCGGTTCTTGTCGTGGCCTCGCGTGCCGAGGACAGCGCCGGCATTCTGGCGGCAAACCCCGCAAAAGATGAACAAATCTGGTCTTGGCGCGGGCTGGCCACCGAAAGGATCACCGCCGTTGAATTGTCTTCTGACGAGTTGCTCCTTTTAACCGGGGATCAGGCCGGCAGAATTGTTCTATGGTCGGTATCAGGTGGTGAAAATCTTGCAGAGATAAACCTGGGACAACCCGTGACGGCTGCAACCTTGTCCAAAGATGTCTCGCGTGCCGCAGTGGCACTTAAAGATGGTCGAGTGCTGGTGCTGGATGTTGATGCATTGGTGGCTGCGAACTGACAGTTCTGCACCTAACTTGCACGAAAACTCAGTTTGCTGTTCGGATCGTACAACTCTACCTGATTTGTATGAGCAACAAATCAAACCGATGGCTTCGACCGGTGCTTTGGGCGCTGATTGCATTGTTGATCGGCGCAGTATTTTGGTGGACAGATACGGCCAAAGCCGGACCGCCGCCGCTGAGACCAGCGCATGAACGCGCCACATTGGTCCTGGTTGAAAAGGCTGCCCGGAAACTGACACTGTTCAAGCACGATAGGGTTCTCGCAAGCTATAAGATCGCCCTAGGATTTTCCCCGAAAGGAGACAAGTTTCGTGAAGGTGATGGCCGCACACCTGAGGGCCGATATGAAATTGACCGTCGCAATCCTCAGTCCAGCTTTCATCTTTCTTTGCGCATCAATTACCCCCGCGCCGATCAACGTGCAGCTGCGATTGCAGCTGGACGGAACCCTGGCGGTGACATTTTCATCCATGGCCAGCCAAACGGATATCGAGGCCCTGGTTTGAAAAGAGATTGGACCTCAGGCTGCGCTGCGGTCACGGACGCTGAAATTCGCGAAATCTGGTCTCTTGTGGCCATCGGTACCCCGGTCGAGATCAGGCCTTGAAGCCGGGTGCTGCGATGCGCCTGGTGATGAACACTGCAAGCCACCACGGCGGAAAAAGTCACTGGTCCCCGGATGTCCATGATAGCGCGCTCCGATGGCGATGGTCTGGCGTTCATCCGAGCTGCAATGATCACTGAGCCACAACAGTCTGATCACAGATTTTGGGTATCTGCTGGCGCTGACATGCGTTAGAGGTATCCGAATGTCTGATGTTGCGGCACCTGCCCCCCTGCATAACGATGCCAAGGCCAAAAGGATCGTTCTGATCCTGGTTTGGGCGCAGGCCGTTCTGGGCGCTCAGATGCCGGTACATTTCATCCTTGGCGGGCTTATCGGGAAGTCGATCGCCGCCGATCCCACCTATGCGACACTGCCGATATCCATGACCGTTCTGGTGACGATGTTTGCAGCGCCTACCATGTCCTGGATCATGGGAATATGGGGCCGCAGGACCGGTTTCCTGCTGGGCGGTATGGCGGGCGTAGGCGCGATGCTGCTGGCGACGCATGCGATTTCAACCAAAGACTTTACTTTGTTCTGCATCGCTTCGGGAATTCTAGGCATCTATATGGGTGCCCACGGCTTCTACCGCTTCGCCGCCGCCGATATGGCATCGGACGGTTTCCGTCCGAAAGCGATCAGCTGGGTCATGGCGGGCGGCCTTCTGTCAGCGCTGCTCGGCCCGCAACTGGTCAAGGAATACGAAGATTGGCTGGCGCCCATTCCGTATGCGGGCGCATATCAGATCATGGCGATCGTCGGTATGATCGGCATCATTCCCTTACTGTTTCTGGACATTCCACTGCCGAAAAAAGAGACCGGACGCAGCGGGCAGGCCCGATCATGGTCGCAGATTCTGTCCGACCGGAAAGTCGTCGTCGCTATGCTGTGCGCGATGGTCGTCTATGCGCTGATGAACCTGGTCATGACTTCGACGCCCTTGGCCATGATCGACTGCGGGTTCGGCACGGCGGATGCGGCCGATGTGGTTCGAATTCATGTGCTGCTGATGTTTTTACCCAGCTTCTTCACCGGTCACCTCGTTGCAAAGTTCGGGGCACCGAAGATCATGGCCCTTGGTTTGGCGATTTTGACGGTCTGCTCTTTCGTCTCGATGTCCGGAATAACGCTGACGCATTTCAACGTGGCCCTGGGATTGCTGGGCATCGGCTGGAACTTCGGCTTCATCGGGGCAACGGCCCTATTGACCAGCGCACATACTCCACAAGAACGCGCCAGGGTTCAGGGCCTAAATGATTTCCTGGTCTTCGGCCTGGTAACCGTCGCGTCGTTCGGATCTGGAGCACTGATGGACAGCGTCGGCTGGACCGCGGTCAATGTAGCGATGCTGCCTGCATTGGCTATCGCCGCCATCGCATTGGCGTGGCTGGCGCTGAAGAATCCAAAAACGACACCAGCCTGAATACGGAACGTCCTATCAGTTCCCGAAGACGTCCTCGGCGCTGATGCCGATATTACCGAAGGCTTGCTCTAGGATCGTCAACTCGCGGCCATAGGTCGGCGTTGTGTTGGTTTCCAGATCAATGATCCGGCCGTCTTCGATCCCGTAGGTGTTGACAGACGCGACAACGTCATTTTCGTCAAACAGCACGGCGACAACTTTGCGGTCGATAACCTCGGGATCATAGTAGAGGTAATGTTCCACCTTGGACGATACGTAATACCAGCCCTGTTCATTGAAGATGCCTGAGGCACCGGGCCTGCCGATCTTGCGACGGACCGAGCCCCGGGTGTCGACGCCGACCGTAACACGGGCAAGATCTTCATCCACGGGCGCGAAGCCATGATTGCGGATTTCAGCAGCACAGCCGCCCAGCAGGACGGCAACCGCCAGAACAGCGGATGTTTGGAAAAATGCGCGGCGAAAGCCTGTCATTTCGCGTCTCCCTTCCCCCCTCGTTATTCGACCTGATCCCTATCGCGAGGGTGCTTTAAATTCAAGGAGATTGGGCTTAAGTGCATCCAACGCTCAACCAATTGCGGGCCAGAGAATGTCCAAGAACAAAGCTACGACGTCCCAGCCAGAGGTCGAGCCAGCACCTTTCCAACGACCGTTTAAGGTCGCGACCTTGTCCCGCGCCCGGCCCTATCAGTTTGATCTAAGCCTCGAGGGCGAAGAAGCCGTTAGCATTGCGAGTTTCCTACGCATCCCAAAAGTCAGCGGACTTCGCTTCAAAGGCACGCTTTCTGCGCAAGGCGACGATGAATGGCGAATTGAAGGTCGGTTGACAACGTCGGCCACCCAGGAATGCGTCGTCACCCTGTCCCCGGTTGATCAAAAAGTCGATGAAAAGATCCTGCGAGAATATGTACCAGAGACTAACGAAACAATCGCAAAGATCGATCTTGATCCAGACTCAGACGACGAACCAGAAATTTTCACCGATGTCATTGATCCCGGCCAACTGGCGATCGAGGTGCTGGCGCTGGCGCTGGACCCTTATCCACGGGCCGAGGACGCCAAACTGGACGCAACGCGATTTGCCCCGCCCGGGGTCGCGCCATTATCCGATAATGATCTCAAGCCTTTCGCAGGTTTGGCTGCGCTTAAAGAGAAAATGGAACGTGACGACAACTAACCTTTGAAATGCACCAGAAATTTTCTGTCAAAAAACTGTTGCTCCGCAGCCAAATCCGAGTATTTTCCGCCACTCGTTTCTGACAGTTTAGTGGGCAGGTTCGGGCCGTGGCGGCTTAGCGATACCGGACGCTCCGAATGGGCTGACCCAGATGTATGGGACACGGCCGAATAATCGAGGTGGATGATGGCAGTCCAACAAAATCGGGTTACGCGCTCGAAACGCAATATGCGCCGCGCCCATGATGCGCTGAAAGCCTTTTCGGGTCAGGAATGCCCGAACTGCGGGGAATTGAAGCGTCCACACCATGTTTGCGGTTCCTGCGGTTACTATAATGATCGCGAAGTCGTGGCCCAGGTCGACGAAGTTGAACTGGAAGATGATGCCGCATAGGCGCCGATGAGGCACACGAATAGGAGCCTGCGCCCAGGTAGTTCCCAGGGCGCATGCGAACCTGGATGACCGCGGAAACAATCATTTCAGTAGACGCTATGGGGGGCGATAAAGGCCCTGCCCCTTTACTCGCTGGATTATCTCGCGCCGTAAAAAATGATGAGTCGCTCAGATTTCTGCTGCATGGCGATGAAACGGTAATCACACGACAACTTCGCAGACGCCGAAACCTGCGCGACCGCGTGTCCGTGCATCATGCACCTGATGTCATCCCGATGGACGAAAAGCCAAGCCGGGCGCTGCGGACCGGACGCAGCAGCTCGCTGTGGAGCGCATTGCAGTCGGTTTCCGACGGAAACGCCAAGGTCGCGCTGTCGGCGGGCAACACCGGAGCTATCGTCGCCCTCGCGACTCTGGCCTTGCGCAAAGCGCCTGGAATTCACCGTCCGGCAATTGCAGTGCATTGGCCTGCAAACAATGAGTCTGGATTCAATGTCGTTCTGGATATGGGCGCGGACATCCGTGCAGATGCCGGGTCCTTGGTTCAGTACGCCATAATGGGCGCCGAATATTCCCGTCTGGCATTCGGCCACAAAATCCCGCGTGTCGGACTGCTGAACATCGGATCGGAGGACACCAAGGGGCGCCCGGAACTGCACGAGGCCAAGGCCATGCTGGACGAGCTTTCCTTGCATGAAGCAGCCGGACTTTCGTTCCTGGGTTTTGTCGAGGGCACAGATATCCTCAGTGACCGGATCGACGTCATTGTCACCGATGGATTCACTGGTAACATCGCTTTGAAGGCGGCAGAAGGAACGGCTGCCTTCATTCGCAAAAGCTTGAAAGATGCCTTCGCGCACTCGATCTTGTCCCGTTTCGGGGCCTTGTTTGCGCTGACTTCGTTGCGCCGGCTTCGGCAAAAGATCGACCCAAGACGTGTGAATGGTGGGGTTTTTCTGGGCTTGAACGGATCTGCCGTGAAGAGTCATGGAAGTGCGGATCCGCTTGGTCACGCATCTGCCGTGCAATTGGCCGCGAAGATTGCTTCAAATGATTTCCCATCCTTGATCGCCGGCCGCCTTGCTAAAACGCAAACCGGGGGCTTAAGTGACGGCAAAGTAAATTCCTTTGAGGTGGGCAGTTCATGACAGCCGTTCGCGCAGTGGCTCTCGGATGTGGGCATTATCTGCCTGAGCGCGTGGTCTCGAATGATGAACTTGCAGCGAAAATCGACACCTCGGATGAATGGATCCGCACCCGAACCGGTATTCGTCAACGTCATGTCGCGGCAGAAGGTCAGCTGACGTCTGATCTTGCCAGTGCAGCCGCCCAATCTGCGCTGTCGAATGCTGGGCTGGACGCTAATGATCTGGACACAATCATCGTTGCAACGGCGACGCCCGATCAGACCTTTCCGTCGACGGCGACCCGCGTTCAGCACAATCTGGGCATGACCCAGGGCTACGCTTTTGATCTGCAGGCAGTCTGTGCCGGTTTCATCTATGCGATGGCGAATGCCAACGCATTGGTTCTTTCGGGAATGGCGAACCGGGTGATGGTCATCGGGGCCGAGACCTTTTCGCGAATTCTGGACTGGGAAGACAGGTCGACCTGCGTGCTGTTTGGTGATGGCGCGGGGGCTGTCATTCTTGAACGTCAAGACTGTTCAGGAACCGCCGATGATCGCGGCGTTCTAGGAACCTGTCTTCATTCGGACGGAACCCACAACCGCATTCTCTATGTCTCGGGCGGTCCGTCTGAAACACAGACCGCTGGTGTCTTGAAGATGGAAGGCAAGGAAGTCTTCAAGCATGCAGTCCAAAAACTGGCCGCTGTCGCGGACGAGGTGATGGACAAAGCCGGGGTCGATAGCGGTGATATCGACTGGATTGTGCCGCATCAGGCGAACTACCGGATCATCGAAAGCACAGCGAAAAAAGCTAAGATCCCGATGGACAAGGTGATCGTCACAGTCGCAAAGCATGGCAACACGTCAGCGGCCTCGATTCCGCTTGCCCTGTCGTCAGGACTGGCCGAAGGCCGAATCCGTCAGGGCGATTTGCTGCTGATGGAGGCCATTGGCGGTGGTCTCGCCTGGGGTTCTGCGCTTTTGAGATGGTGATTTGAGCCTTTCCCGGCATAAATCCACAACTTATCGCTTTCCGCCAAGTCCTTGACATTGACTCGCTTTTTGGGATGCGGGTACTGTTTCACGGGAGTGTTAGTGTAGATACGTGCGGGATAGGGGATACGCTCGATGGCAGGGAATACGTTGACCCGCTCAGATCTGAGCGAAGCAATTTACCGCGAAATCGGACTTTCCAGGAACGAATCCTCTGAAATGGTGGAAACCATCCTGGCGCGCATCGTCGATGCATTGATCCAAGGCGAAACCGTTAAAATTTCGTCCTTTGGAACATTCGCCGTCCGGGAAAAAGGTGCCCGCATGGGACGCAATCCAAAAACCGGCGAAGAAGTACCCATCGATCCAAGACGCGTTTTGGTGTTCCGCCCGTCGCACATTCTTAAAGAACGGGTCAACTCCGGGAACGTTGCATGACGGGTGCTGCAGATCGCAACCAACAAAAATCACCTGAAGCCTTCCGCACCATTTCCGAGGTGTCGGAAGAATTGGACTTGCCTCAACACGTCCTCCGGTTCTGGGAAACGCGCTTTACCCAGGTAAAACCGATGAAACGCGGTGGTGGCCGGCGGCTTTACCGCCCAGATCACATCGCCCTGCTGCGCGGGATCAAGGCGCTGCTCTATGACGACGGGCTTACCATCAAGGGCGTGCAGAAAATGCTGCGCGAGCGTGGCGCTAAAACGGTGATCGCCCGCGGTAAGGCTGATGCAACCCTTTCGCTGGAGCCGACCGATGCACCAGCCGAAACCGGCATGCTGCCCTTGGATTTGCCAGAAGATGCAGCCGAGCGCCTGGCCGACTTGAAGACGCGGGTCGGGTCCGAGGATTCAGAAGCCGACGAAATGCATCCTGATCAGATCCGCAGGTCTATCGCACGGCTTGAGGCCTTGTTGGCACGGCTGGAGCAACCGAACTCCTGACCGGGGCTTTGATCGGCATTTCCCCATTGCACAAGAGCCAAGCCGCGGTGTATGTCACCGCGACGTGGCGGGCCATAGCGCAGTCTGGTAGCGCGTCCGTCTGGGGGACGGGAGGTCGCAGGTTCGAATCCTGCTGGCCCGACCATTAGAAGACGCTGGCGGGCAACCGTCGGCGTCTTTTCTGTAAACGGGGGTCGTGATGACCGGCACAGGCGTTCTGCCATCACAGCAGCTTAGGCAGATGATCTCGACGGGTCAGATCAGCGGATCCGACCCGTTGATCGATGCCCAGATCCAACCGGCCAGCATTGACCTGCGTCTTGGGCGCCGGGCTTGGCGGGTACGGGCAAGCTTCCTCTCGCGCCGGGACCAGACCATTGTCGAACGGCTGCAATCGTTTGCCATGCACAAGTTGGATCTATCAAAAGGCGCGGTGCTGGAAACGGGCTGTGTTTATGTGGTCGAATTGATGGAAAGCCTGGTGCTGCCCCAGGATGTATCGGCGGCGGCCAATGCAAAAAGCTCTACCGGGCGCCTGGATCTCTTCACTCGGTTGATCGCAGACCGTACGCCCGAATTCGACCGGATCGATGCAGGATATCATGGGCCTTTATATGCCGAAATCAGCCCCCGGACGTTTTCGGTGCTCGTCCGCCCCGGCGCCAGGCTGAATCAGATCCGTTTCCGACGCGGCGATGCGTTGATCGATGACGCAGCGTTGGCAGCTTTGCATGCCGAAGACCCGCTGGTGAATGGGGAACCTCTGATCGACGGGGGACTGGGATTTTCTGTTGATCTGACGCCCCGCGAAGAAGGAATTGTCGGTTGGCGGGCCCGGCCCCACGCGGGGCTGATCGATCTGGACAAGATCGGGTACTATGACCCAATCGACTTTTGGGAACCCGTGCGCCCCCGCAGCGATGGCGGCGGCGTCATCCTGGACCCTGGGGCTTTCTACATCCTGGTCAGCCGCGAAGAAGTTGCCGTGCCGCCGTCGACGGCATCGGAGATGGTGCCGTACATGGCCGTGGCCGGGGAATTCCGGGTCCACTATGCAGGGTTCTTCGACCCCGGTTTCGGACATAGTTCGACCGGTGGCTCAGGGTCGCGCGGTGTGCTTGAGGTCCGCTGTCACGAGGCCCCTTTCGCGCTGGAACACGGCCAAATGGTTGGGCGCCTGGTCTATGAACGAATGTCGGAGGTGCCGGATGTGCTGTACGGCGCGGGGATCGGTTCGAACTATCAAGGCCAGGCCTTGAAGCTGTCCAAACATTTCAAGGGCGTTTAAGACACGCAAATTTTGCCCGAGGAACCAAATCCGAACCCGAGAGATCTGCGGTTTTCTCATTTTGGGAAGATGGGCTTTGTACGGCCCGGGGCATCGTGACCAACGCATCAACGTTGGAAGGTTAGGTGTGACCGGCCGGTCACGGGGGTTGGATCCAATTCTCAGAGGATCCGCAGCTCGACACGGGTGCCAGACCCCACCGTGCCCACACGCGTGATGGCGAGATTTCTACTGCCATTTGATTGAAACTTGCTGAAGTTTTTAGCTACGCGCTTCGCGGGGCATCATCCGATCCGGCCCTGTCATCCTTGGCGGGTCCCTGATGCTCGGCGGCGTCGGCCGTCTCAGACTGCGTTTCAGCGCCTTCCTCTGGGAACATGTCTTCGGTCGCCTCTTCACCGTCCTCGGACTGCTCCTCGTCTTCCAGTGACAAGGCGGCCCCTGGCGGTGGGCGGTTGTCCAGCAGGCCAGCGGCACGCAGTTCCTTAATGCCGGGCAGATCCCTGGCTGACTCCAATCCGAAATGATCCAGAAACTCTGCCGTCGTCACAAAAGTCACTGGACGGCCAGGTGTCTCGCGGCGGCGGCCCAGTTTGATCCAATCCAATTCCAGTAAAAGATCCAACGTGCCACGGGACACCGATACGCCGCGGATCTCTTCGATCTCTGCCCGTGTCGTTGGCTGGTGATAAGCAATGATCGCCAGCGTCTCGATCGCGGCCCGGCTTAGCTTGCGCGTTTCTTGCGATTCACGCCGCATTAAGTGGCCAAGATCCGGCGCCGTTCGGAATGCCCAAGCCGGACCAATTCGCACCAACGCGACGCCCCGGCCCTCATAGCGTTTGCGCAGTGACTCGATCGCCGCTGCAGCGTCCGACCCATGCGGAAGACGCTCTTCGATCTGCGGGCGGGTTAGAGGCTCGGAACTGGCGAACAGAATGGCCTCGACCATTCGTTCCAGTTCCCCAAGCGGAGGCGCTTCAAACAGCGCCTCGACCACATCCGGTTTTTCGTGATCAGACTGGTCGCCCGAGGCTTCGCCGTCCTCTTCCGGCTCGCTCACGCGGGGGCCCCGGATGCCCGGTCACGCAGATAGATCGGAGAGAAAGTGCGGTCCTGCTTGATCTCGATCTCGCCGCGCTTGGCGAGTTCCAGCATAGCAGAAAAACTGGACGCAATGGCCGACCGGCGTTTCGACGGCTCAAGCTCCCATCCCTCTGGCAGGAAAGACACCAGCGTAGACCAATCCGGCACCTTGCCAACCAGCGCTTTCAGCCGCGTCAGGGCATCCTCTACCGTGAAAACCTCACGTTGGGACAATGCCAGAGGTGCATACTCTTCCCGGGTCTTCACATTGGCATAGGCCTTTAAAAGGTCCGACAACGACGACGCCCAAGTCGTCTGCCGCCGTACCGTAATTGCCTCGGTCATGCCGCGGCGGAAGAAATCCCGACCTAACTGGTCCCGCGCCATCAACTGTGCCGCAACCCGGCGCATCGCCTCCAGCCGTTCCAATTGGAAGGCCAGGTGCGCGGCCATGTCTTCGCCGCTCATCCCGTCTTCTTCGTCTTCTTTCGGCAACAGCAGGCGGGACTTCAAATATGCCAGCCATGCCGCCATAACCAGATAGTCTGCGGCCAGTTCAATCCGCAGCTTTCGGGCCTTTTCGACGAAAATGAGATACTGTTCGGCCAATTGCAGGATCGAGACTTTCGCCAAATCCACCTTTTGCGTCCGCGCCAGAACCAACAGTAAATCGAGCGGTCCTTCAAAGCCATCGACCTCGACCAACAGCGTCTCGGCATCAATCGCAGCCTGATCGCGCGGTGGGGTGTCGAAGGGTTCTTCCTGCTCGATGGGGAGGTCAGACATAAACTACTCCTGGAGGCGCTTTTACGCGGCGGTTGCGGCGGCGATCCCGCCTGTTTCTATCTTGATGCGGGCGCCTTCGGCGGCTTCTGCTCGGGCAAGTCCTTTGCCGGAGAGCCGTGGCGTTTCCGAGGCTATGGCGGTCATCTCATCCATTTCGCCGTTACAATGCAGGATCACATCACATCCGGCATCGAGGGCGCCTTTGGTGCGGTCTCGCATCGATCCTGACAGGGCCTTCATGGACAGATCATCGGTCATCAGCAGGCCATCAAAGCCGATCTCCCGTCTGATCAGATCGATAGCTTTCGGTGACAGCGTCGCGCAAGCATCTGGATCGATGGCGTCATAAACGATGTGCGCCGTCATCCCCAACACGGCATCCCGCATGGCGCGGAAGGGCATGAAGTCTATCTGGCGCAGTTCGGCCAACTCAGTATTCACCCTAGGCAGATCTTCATGGCTGTCTGCAAGGGCGCGGCCGTGCCCGGGCAAGTGTTTGATCACCGGCAGTACACCACCGGCCAGCAAGGCCGCCGATGCCTCCCTGCCCCGAACGGCGATATCCGCAGGGTTCCAACCAAAGGCACGATCCCCGATGATCGGATGGGCGTTCGGCTGCGGCACATCCAGCACAGGCACACAGTTCACATCGATGCCGACATCTCGCAATTCTGCTGCGATTGCAGCATATCGGGCCGAGATCGCAGAACACCGCGCCAGTTCGTCCCCAGCCGCCTCGCAAAGATCGCGCATCGGCTCCCACTTTGTCCAATGCGGCGGGCCCATCCGCTGAACGCGACCGCCTTCCTGGTCGATCAGGATCGGCGCGTCACGACCAATGGTCGTACGCAGATCTCCGGTAAGACGCCGCACCTGGTCAGGCGTGTCGATATTGCGAGTAAACAAAATGAACCCCCATGGCGGGGCATCCTGGAAGAAAGCAGCCTCTTCTGGAGACAATGCTGTCCCTGACAGACCATAGATTGCGGCGCTGGCTGTCATGGCTCAGCCGTTCCGCGCGACAATACAGTCCTGTCCCCGGGCCTTTAACGCCTGGCACACAGCCAGCGCTTCGGATCGATTATTGAACGGGCCAACCCGTAGGCGATAGAAAGTTGTGCCGCCGGACTGCGTGCTTTGAACGGCCAGGGCTTTATCGCGCAGCAGATCCTTGTTGGCGTCGAAAACTCTACGCCACCGGTTCCGAATTGCGCTTTCTGACGGATCAGCAGCCAATTGAATCTGAATGGACGAATTCGCCGCAGCCACGGTCAGGTTTGATCGGTCTTGCTGCGCCTCGGCCGCTGCGTTTCGAACGCGGGCCACCAGGTCGCTTGGGCGCACTGGTGCACGCGGACTGGCCGATGGCGCAAAGTCCGAGCCGCCGATGATCTCTGGTTGTTCTTGCTCCTGCACGTCATCTGCTGGTGTTGCAGGTTCCACTGATTGCGGGGCCAAGCGTGCTGGCCCAAAAGAGGGGGATAAAGGGCGGTTTCCCCTCACCAGGGGTAGTTAAGAGCAGCTGCCAGCGCCAGTTTTTGAGCCAGAGCG
>JBCCHJ010000004.1:0-152359 GCA_039028795.1 Pseudomonadota bacterium | reverse complement strand
GAACGGAACTAAAGGGGAATTCCCGTGCAGAATACGAGTTATGACGTCGGATTTGTGTCCGGCAACACGGTCCAACTACGCCTGGAACTTGGCGAAGTTATCAACGGGGTCCAACAGCCAGCATCAGAGATACCGGATCATGATTTCGAAAACGATGCAGGCTTCATTTTTAAAGAAGGCCAGATCCTGGGCCGGATTACCGGAAATCGCGACTTCTATATGCCGCTGGACCAGTACCTGGCGTCGCCTTTGGATCCCCTGTTTGATCTGACCGATCCGTTCGCAGATACCGCCAGCGCCCCGGTTGATGTTCTATCCCAGTGGACCGTCAAGGTGAACGGCCAAGAGGTTGCGATCACCGGGCTGAGCCGGAAGTCCAATATTCTGGATACGGCGGAAACCGGATGGTTCGAATTTGAGTTCACGACCATCCAGAACGTCTTCTTCGAGTTGGAAAGCCCGATCCCTGAAGGTGCAACGGTCGAGATAAGCTTCGACGACCCGGCCTTCGAGGCGATCACCGGCAGCTACGATCCGGAAAACACCATCTCGGAAGCCATTCACGTAAACTTGGTCGGATTTGATCCACAGGATTCCGTCAAAGCCGCATTCCTGTCCAGTTGGAACGGGTGGAGCGTCGAAGTAAACGGTGATGTCGCCCAGACCTATATTGAAGGCACGGGCTTCGATGTTGTGGACGACGCCACCGGCCAGGTCGTCAAATCTGGCCAGATCGAACTCTTCCGTGCCGAAACCGACCCGCAGAACTTCTGGAACAACTATCAGTTCACCGATGTTTTCCGCATGGACTTTTCCGATATCACGACGGAAGGCACCTATCACATCCGCGTCGATGATATTGGCCGTAGCCCAAGCTTCGAAATCTCGGATGACCACTGGGGCGACATCTTCGATGTGTCATTCTCTGGTTATTATCACCTGCGCAGCGGCATCGCGTTAGAGGAAGAATATACCGACTGGACCCGGCCCAGGTCATTCCATCCCGATGATGGCTTTGTCATTCAGGAAACCACCCTGGACCTGAGCGATACCTCCGAGGGGCCTTTGGGCGGCAGCGTCAATCCCTTCACCTCGTTCGCGGGGCTGACCACCGGCAACGTTCTGGAAGACGCCTGGGGCGGCTGGCACGATGCCGGGGACTATGACCGGCGATCGCAGCATCTGGAAGCGTCCCGCAAGCTGATGGAGCTGTTGGAGATCGCGCCAAACCTGGCTGCGCGCAATGCGTCCATCCCGGAACAGAATAACGGCATCCCCGACCTGCTGGACGAAGCGATGTGGACGGTCGATTTGTTCCGCCGCCTGCAGAATGAAGATGGCGGCGTGCGCGGGGGCATCGAAAGTGAAAGCTTCCCGGCGCGAGGAGAAGGATCTTGGGCTGACAGCCAGAACCACTACGCCTATGCGCCGGATCAGTGGTCCTCTTACGAATTCGCCGCAGCGGCGGCGAAGGCCGCGTTTCTGTTTGAGACCTATGATCCGTCTCGGGTAGCCGAGTGGACCGACGCTGCAGAAGCAGCCTGGGACTGGGCCGAGGCCAACCCCAAATCACTGTCCGAGACCGAGGCAATCGCGCGCATGGCGACAGCACGCGTGACGGCCGCGGCAGAGTTGTTCCGTCTGACCGAAGATGACGCCTATGACACGGCTTTTCAGGAAAGCTTCGCCTATGCGGACGGCATCAGTGCCGAATGGTATGAACACCAATTTGAGGCGGCCTTCACCTATGCCCGAACCCAAGGTGCCGATCAGGCGCTGGCGGCCCTCGGGCAGCAGGCCATCCTGGCCAATGCGGAATTCGAACGCGATATCAGCGATCGCGGCGGTTTCGGCGAAACGATAAACCCCTATGCGCCCTATGGCTGGGGCAACACGTCGACCCATGCCGATGAGGCAGAGCTGTTTATCCGCGCCCATGCGTTGACCGGCGACGATGCCTGGATCCCAGAGGTCGAGGCGGACCTGCAATATCCGCTGGGCGCCAATCCTCTGAACCTAAGCTATGTAACAGGGCTTGGCAGTCGGCAACCTGAAGAGATCCTGCACGGCGATCTGGATGTGCTTGGCCGTGATGAACTGCCGCCGGGCATCACGCTTTATGGCCCCTATTCCATCCACGACTATGGCCAGGACTTCTATCACGACATCATGTGGGCGGATGTTTTCCCGAATTTCTGGCGGACGCCGATTTCCGAAAGCTTCCAGGGCTTTTCGGTCTTTGTGCCCTCGACCGAATTCACCGTGCAGCAAGGCATCACCGACACGACCTACGCGGCAGGGTACCTGGCCAACCTGCAGGCCGGACCGGCGCCAATCGACGGAACCGATGCTGCCGAAACGGTGACCGGAACCGCGGGTGATGACATCGTGAACGGATATGGCGGGAACGACATTCTGGACCTGTCCGATGGCGGATCCGACGACGCCCGCGCTGGCGAAGGCAATGATGGGATCTACTTTGGCGCCGCGTTCGATCGGACTGATCTGGTCGATGGCGGCGCAGGTTCCCAGGATCAGTTGGGTCTGCAGGGCGACTATTCCGGCGGCGTCACCTTCGGACCACAGGCGACCGTGGGCATCGAACAGGTTGTCCTTATGCCGGGCAACATGACGACCTTTGGCGCACCAGGGAACGAAACGTACAGCTATGATCTGACACTGGTCGACGCGAATGTGGGTTCTGGCGAACGTCTGACCTTCCAGGCGAACCAACTTCGCGCCGGAGAAGACTTCACGCTGGATGCATCCGCCGAACAGGACGGCTATGTCTTCACCTATGCCGGATTAGGCACCGAAGACCTGACCGGCGGCCAAATGGACGATGCATTCTTCTTTGGGACCGGTCGGTTTTCCGCAGGTGACAGGATTGATGGACAAGGCGGGTTCGACTCGGTCGGGCTTCAAGGCGATTACGCAAGCGGTGTCACCATCGGCGTCGGGCAATTGGTCAATGTCGAATTGCTGGCGCTGTTGTCGAACACCGACACACGGTTTGGCGGCGAAGGCTCCGGCGCGCCTTACATGTACGCGGTGACGATGGCCAACGGGGCCGTGCAAGCGGGCGAGTCCTTTGCCATCAATGCCAACAGCTTGGCCGGAGATGAAATGCTGACGTTCGACGGCTCCGCCGAAACCGGCGGCCGTTTCAGCGTCTTTTCTGGCAAAGGCGATGACGCGATCCAGGGCTCGCAACAGGACGATGTGCTCTCCGGCGGGGGTGGAGAAGACACCATCGCCGGCAATGCAGGGTTGGATCTGCTCACCGGTGGTGCGGACAGCGACACGTTCCAGATCAGCCTGGGGGGCGACACGGACGTAGTCACCGATTGGAGCGGTCCCGGCGCAGATGCGGACGTCTTCCAGTTGGTTGGAACCGGCCTAGGCTTTGGTGATCTGACATTCGTTGATCACGCCGCTGGCGCGACCGTCGGCGGACACACCGTCGGTGCTGCATCGGCCAGTTTCACAATCGGGTCCGGAGCAGATCAGACAATCGTGGTCGTCGAAGGCGCCTCTGCCGTTCAGATAGACAACAGTGCGAACTTCGACTTTGTTTAAGACGGCATCTCGCGCTGGGTCGGATGATTCAATTTTGAGGAAGATTTGACCAGCACACCCCCTCTTACCCTGCACCTATGGGTAAGAGGGGTGATCCACTATTTCCAGCAGAGCCGGACGAGCCTTCTTCGCATTAAAGATACTCAATCAAACTTTCGCACGTCGTCGATGACCTTACCGTCATTTGGCAATGACCCGACCTCCTGCAGAAACACCGATCCGCGCAGCTTCAGGATATCGCGCATAGTTGCCTCGATGGCGTCCGCATCTGTGCCGCCCTCGACCGCCAGCGTCATAACATCGGCATCGCCGTCGCGGTCCACGGTCAGGCGCGCCTTGGCGATTTCCGGGTGACGCTCGACGATTGCCGCGATCTGTTCGGGGCGCACGAACATACCTTTGACCTTGGTGGTCTGATCGGCGCGGCCCATCCAGCCCTTGATCCGCATATTGGTCCGGCCCGTTGGGCATGGCCCGGCCAGCACGGCAGACATGTCACCGGTCGCAAAGCGGATCAGCGGATAATCTGCATTCAGCAAGGTGACCAGCACCTCGCCAACCTCGCCATCGGCCACAGGGTCGCCTGTCCCCGGGCGAACGATTTCCAGGATCACGCCTTCATCGACGACCATGCCTTCCATCGCCTCGGTCTCGTAGGCGATCGAACCAAGATCGGCCGTGCCATAGCCCTGCACACAGGAAATCCCGTTATCGGCGTAGAACTGCCGGACCTGTGGAAACAGCGGCCCGCCCCCGACAATGGCCTTCTTGATCTTCAACTCCCGGCCCAATTCCTCGGCTTTCTCCATCATCACCTTCAGGAAATCCGGCGTCCCTGCGTACGCCGTCGCGCCGATATCGGCGGCCGCGGTGACCTGCGCCTCGGTATTGCCGACACCGCCCGCGATCACTGTCGCGCCAATGGCCCGGGCGCCACTGTCGAACATGTACCCGGCAGGCGTCAGGTGATAGGCGAAACAGTTGATGCAGATATCTTCGGCCCGCAGGCCGCCCGCATACAAGGCGCGGGCAAAGCGCCACCAATCTGGCGTGTCCATGCCTGGCTCGTAAATCGGGCCGGGGGATTGAAAGACATGGGTAAACTCGGCTGCCGGGCGCGCAGTCAATCCGCCGAACGGTGGATCAGCCTTCTGCATTTCGACCAAAGAAGACTTCCGCAGGACCGGCAGCGTCGCCAACGCCGCGCGGTCGGTCACGCTGTCAACATCCACACCGCCCAAATGCGCCGCCATTCCCGGCGCCTTGCCGATCGCGTCGGTCAATTGTGCCCTAAGGCAGTCAAACAACGACGCCTCCCGGACCGCCGGATCGCGGGTTTCCAGATCATCGTAGTGGTCGGCCATGGCGTTCTCTCCCTGATTTGACGGCAGACTAATGCGATTCCCCGGCTTGCCGCCACATCAGAATAAGGCCATCATGAACCAACCGAACGGAGGCCCCATGTTCGACATTCAGACTGTCAGTTACACATCCGGTGAAGCGCCTGCCGCATTCACCCGGTCCCTGCGCGAAACCGGGTTCGCGGTTCTGACGGATCACCCGATTACGCCGGATCGGATCCAGGCCGCTTACGGCGCATGGGGCGGGTTCTTCAATTCGGACGAAAAGCACGACTTCCTGGTCGACCCTGAGACGCAGGATGGCTTCTTCCCGTTCAAATCCGAGAACGCCAAAGGTGCGAAGGCCAAGGATCTGAAGGAATTCTATCACGTCTATCCCGAAGGCCGTGTGCCGTCCTCTGTTGAAGGTCTGACGCGAGCCCTTTATGCCGATCTGGTCGAGATTGGTGCGACGCTGCTGGGCTGGATTCAGGACAACGCACCCGAAGACGTGCGCGCGAAACTGACCGAGCCGCTGCCCGCCATGCTGTCCGGGTCAAAGCAAAATCTGCTGCGCATCCTGCACTATCCCCCTGTTGAAGAAGCCCCAGAGCCTGGCGCGGTCCGCGCCGCGGCCCATGGTGACATCAATCTGATCACCGTGCTGCTTGCAGGCTCGGCCCCTGGGCTGCAGGCCCAGGACACTGCCGGTAACTGGCATGCTGTGCCCTGCGATCCCGGCATGATCGCGATCAATTGCGGGGATATGCTGGAGATGGCGAGCGGAGGCTATTTCCCGTCCACCGTCCACCGCGTGGTGAACCCGGAGAAAACTGACACTGGGGCGCGGTTTTCGATGCCGATGTTCCTGCATCCACGGCCCGAAGTCGTCCTGAAACCAGGGACCACGGCGGATGACTTCCTGCAGCAACGGCTTCGCGAGATCGGGTTGAAGGGGTAACCTGCTCGTTGGATTTTGCCGCCCCGCACGATTTGTGCGAAACTTGGTCAGTTTGGTGCACCCAGGAGGGATCTGACGATGGCCGAAACTATCGAAACCGCGACGTCAACCGGTGTCCGCCCGAAAAGCATGGCGGAACTGGAGGCCCAATTGCCTGATATCCTGGCCGCGCCGAAGGACAATGGCACCGTCGATATGATTGTCGTGCGCCCGGCCCATGGCGACAGGCTGACTCCGCAAAGCCATCCGCTATCTCTGGCCCATGGTCTGAAGGGCGATCACTGGAATCAGGGCTGCCATGTTATGCTGCCCGATGGCCGCCCGTCGCCCGAGGTGCAGATCTGCATCATGCCATCGCGGGTGATCCGCGCCGTCGCAGGCGGGCCGGAAAACTGGGCACCTGCGGGCGACAATCTTTTCATCGACATGGACCTTACGCCCCACAATACCCCACCGGGCACGCGCATAGCCCTGGGCACAGTCGAAATGATCATCACGGCTGAACCGCACAAAGGCTGTCAGAAATTCGTCGACCGCTATGGCCGCGATGCCTGTAAGTTCGTCAATATCGGCAAGGGTGGGCAATTGAAGCTGCGCGGGATCTACTCGCGCGTGACCCGCGACGGTGTGGTCAGCGTCGGCGACCGGGTGACGAAAATCACTTGACGTTCTAATCGTTTATCCGAAGTAGTCGTTAACACAGATGTGCCAATGCGACGGCCAAGGCCTACTTGGACGTTAACCAATAATCGGATAAGTTATCCACAATACAGGCATACCGGAGCAGATCCGTGAAAAGACGTACCGTATTGGCGGTCCTCGCATCCAGCGTCGCAATATTGGGTTGCGCGCCGGAACCCGCCCCACCGCCTAAACCGGCTGAAAAACCGGGTCCTTTACCAAAAAAAGCCGATCGGGTTCTTGTGCTGAAGGGCGCCCGGAAACTTTTCCTGATGGCCGGTGATCGGACGATCAAGACGTACACAGTGTCGCTTGGCCGGGTTCCAGTGGGGCATAAAGAACGGGAAGGCGATGGTAAGACGCCCGAGGGCACCTATACCCTGGATTACCGCAATCCTGACAGCCAGTATTACCGTTCTATCCACATCTCTTACCCCGCCGCAGCTGATCGCGAACGCGCCCGGAAGCTGGGCGTTTCCCCTGGCGGAGAGATCATGATCCATGGTCTGCCCAATGGAAAAGGCTGGATCGGCCCAGATCACGCCCAATACGATTGGACCGAGGGATGCATCGCCGTCACCAATGAAGAGATGGATGAGATATGGGCGATGGTGGCAGATGGGACACAGATCGAAATCAGACCATAAAGAATTGCAGCGCTTTGCGCTGGAGATCGGGATAATTTAACGTTAAGGGCTACCAGCGGTGGGTGAAACAAGGTGCCCTGGTGCTGTATCGGGCCTTCACGCATATGGAGTTTATCATGTCTACTTTGAACCGAACACTGACGCGATTTGGGGCCGTTGCTGGTCTGCTGGTTCTGGCGGCCTGTGGGCCATCGACTTCAGACTTCGAGCAGCTGCGCGCGGATTTGGAACAGGCAAATGCCAATGCCGCCGCGGCTGAACAACGCGCTGCCGCTGCTGAAGAGCGTGCTGCAAACGCCGAAGCAGCTGCCGCAGCAGCGCAGGAACGCGCAGATCGGATTTATCGTTCGTCGTTGCGCAAGTAAGCGGCCAATAAGACCAAAACCGGCCGCCCAAAGCGGCCGGTTTTCGTTCCGTGGGTCAGTCTACTGATGCCCGGCGGCCAAGCGATACCCGGATCGGGATGCCACGGCGTTCGCGCAGGGTTTTCTCCAGAATGACCCAGTCGATATTTGCATCCTCGGCCCCAGGATACTGCTGGACATGCAAAAGCATATTCGTCAGGTCGACCGGATGGTCGATGATCTCACCCGCTTCGATCCGGTCCGCCAGTTTTTCGCTGGGGTGGGCCTCCACATATAAATCACCGTTGTACCAGCCGACTTTGACTTCCTGAGACACGATCCGCACAGGTACCCCGTTTCCTGCGTATCCGAACAGGTTTTCAATGTCCTCGGGATACAGCCTGATACAGCCCGAACTGACCCGGCGTCCGACGCCGGTTGGCTTGTTGGTGCCATGAATGACATATGCGCCGGCGCTGAGGCTCATCGCGTAGGCGCCCAGCGGGTTGTCCGGACCCGGGCCGACACTGGCTGGCAGATACGGCTTTTCTTTGCGGATTGACGCAGGGGGAACCCATGTCGGGTCTTTTCGCATGCGGACGATCTTGGTGATCAGTTCCGGCGTTTCCCACGCTTCACGCCCAATGCCGACAGGATATGTGCCCACCGTCCCGTCCTTGCGGAAGTGATAAAGCCGCATTTCAGGCAGATTAACGACGATCCCGCGCCGCGGCGCATCCGGCAACAAATATGCCGACGGAAGGGTGATTGGCGTGCCCTTACCGGGCAGCCACGGATCCACCCCGGGATTTGCAGCCATAAGCTCAACGAACCCCATGCTATGGTTGCGCGCAATATCTTCCAGCGTGTCTGCGTGGGTCGCAATATGCTGTTCCACCTGACCGATCATGTCATTGTCTTCGGTCAGATACATGTCAGTCGCAGTGGCTTCGCCGCGGGGCAACAGCAGCACAGCGCTCACAGCACAAATTGCTAGGGCGGATTTCTTCATCTCGGAACCTCCATGGCTCGATCCGATGCTTACTTTTCGACAGTATACGGAGAATGAACGTGACATGACAGGAGATCCGGCCCGAAACACTAGAAATTCATCAACAGCGCAGGTCCGCTCTTAACGATACGCCCTGGCTGTGCTTAAGCTGCATCAGGACATCTTCAGGGAGAACAGAGATGCTCAAAACTATCCTAAGCGCCGCCGCCGCGGCATTGATTTCAACAACTGCCATGGCAGCTGATTTCAAACCCGCCGTGATTTTCGATATGGGTGGGAAGTTTGATAAATCCTTCAACGAAGGTGTCTGGGGCGGGGTCAAGAAGTTCATCGACGAAACCGGCGTCGAGGTGATGGAATTCGAAGTCACCAACGAGACGCAGCGTGAACAGGCCATGCGCCGGATGATCCAGCGCGGCGCCACGCATTTGCTGGGTGTGGGTTTTGCGCAAGCCGATGCCATCGCAGCGGTTTCTGCGGATAATCCAGAGGCGAAGTTCGGCATCATCGACGTTTTCTGGCTGGATGCGCCAAACCTGCGCCAGTATGCATTCAAGGAACATGAAGGCAGCTATCTGGTCGGCGTTGCTGCGGCGCTGACCTCGAAGTCCGACAAGGTCGGCTTTATCGGCGGTATGGACATTCCGCTGATCCGCAAATTCGCCTGCGGCTATGTCCAGGGCGCGACCGAGGCCAAGGATGGCGTCGAGGTTCTGCAGAACATGACCGGGACCACCCCTGCAGCCTGGAATGACCCAACCAAGGGCGCCGAGCTTACCCAAGGCCAGATCGACCGGGGTGCAGACGTGATTTATCACGCTGCCGGTGGCACCGGCACCGGGGTGATCCGGGCGGCGGCTGATGCAGGGAAACTGGCCATCGGGGTAGACAGCAACCAGAACGGGATGGCACCTGGCTCGGTCCTGACGTCCATGCTGAAGCGTGTCGATGTGGCAGCCTATGAATTCCTGAAGGACGGCATGGACGGCAGCTTCACCTCTGGCGTTGTGACCTTGGGTCTGGCCGAAGGCGGGGTTGACTGGGCCCAGGACGAGCACAACGCCGATCTTGTGACCGAAGACGTCCGCGCCGCAATCGAACAGGCCAAGGCCGATATCATCAGCGGTAAGATCCAGGTCCACAACTACGAAAGCGACAGTGCCTGCCCGTTCTGAGTTGAACGGCACGGCAGATCGTGGCTTCAAAGTCCGCGCGCTGGGCGAAATCGCCATCCGGTGCGCGGACATGGACGCGATGGAACTTTTTTATACGGAAGTGATCGGGCTGGAAAAACTGGCCGATCGCGACGGCGGGATCACCTTCTTTAAGATCGCCGAGGGCTATGCAGGTCATACATCTGTCCTGGCGCTTTTTGCCCATGATGCAACGGTCCGCCCAGGCCTGCACCCGACGGGCACCCGGCCCACGACGGGGGCGGGATCCTCGCTGCACCATCTGGCACTTTCCCTGGGCTGGGACGAACAAGAGGCCGCCATGGCCTGGTATGACCAACTGGGCCAGTCCTACAGGGTCGAGCATTTCGACTGGATTGGCTGGCGGGGCATCTTCACTGAAGATCCAGAGGGCAACACGGTGGAACTGGTCGCCGCGCGGCCAGGGGGTGCTGGGTGAGCATTGCCGTCCACCTAAACGCGATCACCAAGCGCTTCGGCCCGGTGGTGGCAAATGATGGGATCGATCTGTCGGTCAAGAAGGGGTCTATTCACGGCATTATTGGGGAAAACGGTGCGGGCAAGTCGACCTTGGTGTCCATCCTGTATGGGTTCTACACGGCAGATGCCGGGACGATCGAGATCGACGGACTGGTGGCGCGGATCGCCAATCCAGCCGACGCCATCGCCCATGGCATCGGCATGGTGCACCAGCATTTCATGCTGGTCCCGACCTTCACGGTTCTGGAAAATGTGATGCTGGGCGCAGAAGGCGGCGCGCTGTTGAAAGGCGGCGCGGCCGAGGTTCGGGAAGAATTGCTGCGGTTAGAGGAGGATTACGGGCTGGAGGTTGATCCAGACGCGCTGGTCGGTGATCTGCCCGTCGGCCTGCAACAAAGGGTCGAGATCCTGAAGGCCCTGCGCCGTGGTGCACAGATCCTGATTCTGGACGAACCCACGGGCGTTCTGACACCGGGCGAGACCGAGCAGCTTTTCGAAATCCTCCGCGGCCTAGCTGCCGATGGTGTGACGATCCTGCTGATCACTCACAAGCTGGCCGAGATCATGGCCGTCTGCGATGCCGTCAGCGTTATGCGGCGCGGCAAGATGGTGGGCCACAGGGTGCCTGCAGAATCTTCCCCCGAAGAACTGGCCGAACTGATGGTTGGTCGCAGGGTTGTTCTGGAAACCGACCGCGGAGACACACAACCAGGTGCTCCGGCCCTGGTGGCGGAAAATCTGACTTGGCGCGATGCGCGGGGCACGACACGATTGGACGACGTGTCGCTGGAATTGCGTGCCGGAGAAATTCTGGGCCTGGCCGGTGTTTCGGGCAATGGCCAATCAGAGTTGCTGGATGTGCTGTCCGGGGTTGCACCGCTGCAGAAGGGAAGCATCCGCCTGGGTGACCGGGTCATTGACGCGGCAACGCCGTGTACCCCCGCCGAAATGCGGGAACTCGGCCTGGCGCATGTGCCGGAAGATCGGCATCGCAGGGGCCTGGTTCTGCCGTTCGAGGCGCGGGAGAACGCCGTTCTGGGCTATCCCGATGGGGCCGGTCCCGGCGTATGGGCAACACCTGCCGCCATGCAGGCGACCTGCGCCCCGCTGATGGAGCGGTTCGATGTGCGGCCGCCAGACCCGCGCCTGACGGCACGCGGCTTTTCCGGTGGCAATCAGCAAAAGATCGTCATCGCCCGGGAAATGGCCGCCGAGCCGAAGGTTCTGCTGGTGGGACAGCCAACTCGCGGCGTCGATATCGGCGCGATCGAGTTCATTCACGCCCAGATCATTGCTCTGAAGGAACGGGGCTGCGCTATACTGCTGGTCAGCGTGGAACTTGATGAAATTCTGGCGCTCAGCGACCGGATCATGGTGATGAATGCGGGCCAGGTTGTCGGCACGATCCCCCGCGAGGGCGCGACCCGGCAATCCATCGGCCTGATGATGGCAGGCGCGGCCCAGCCGGGTCAGCAAGGACCCGGTCTACACATCGCTGAGCAGCCAGGGCAGGCATCGGAAGCCACGCCGCCGGAGGGGTCGGCATGAATGCCCTGCCCAGATGGGTCGAGATCGGCCTGTTGCCGCTGATCAATCTTTGCCTTGCGCTGGTGGTGTCGGCTCTGGTCATCGCCGCCATCGGTGAAGATCCGCTGCGCGCCTTGAACGTGATGATCCAGGGCGCATTTGTCTATCCAGGCTCGTTGGGCTACACGCTCTATTACACCACCAACTTCATTTTCACCGGTCTGGCGGTCGCCGTCGCCTTCCATGCGATGTTGTTCAATATCGGCGGCGAAGGGCAAGCGACGCTGGGAGGCCTGGGCATCGCCCTGGTCTGTCTGTCACTTGACCCGATCTTGCCGGGCCCTCTGGTGGCGCTTGTTGCTATCGCAGGTGCTGCGGCCTTTGGTGCGGCCTGGGCCCTCATCCCGGGCTGGCTGCAGGCCTATCGCGGCAGCCATATCGTGATCACCACAATCATGTTCAACTTCATCGCCTCTGGTCTGTTGGTATACCTCTTGGGCGGAGTGATGATGGCGTCGGCCCAGGGCTCCCCACAGACCAGGTTCTTTGCCGAAGAGGCATGGCTGCCCGCCCTGCACACGATTTTCGGCGGGGCAAAGTCGCCGCTGAACCTGTCGTTCCTGCTGGCGCTTTTGGCCTGTGTCGGCGTTTGGGTTTTGATCTGGCGCACGAAGTTCGGCTTTTCCCTGCGGGCGTTGGGCCATTCCGAGGGCGCGGCGGTCAATGCGGGGATCCCGACCCGGCGCATGGTTGTGATCGCCATGGCGATCTCTGGTGCCTTGGCAGGGTGCATGGCGCTGAACGAAATCCTGGGCGTACAGCACAAGCTGGTCCTGAACTTTTCCGCAGGATATGGGTTCACCGGTATCGCGGTTGCGCTGATGGGCCGGAACCATCCCATCGGTATCATCATGGCCAGCCTGCTGTTCGGCGCGCTCTACCAGGGCGGGGCAGAGCTTGACTTCGAGTTCAAGACGATCACCCGGGAAATGGTATTGGTGATCCAAGGTCTGATCATTCTGTTTTCCGGCGCCTTGGCCTACATGTTCACGCCCTGGCTGGTCCGGGTATTCGCACAAAGGCGGGTCCATGCTTGAGGTTTGGGTCGATATCCTCCGCATCCTGGACGGGACGCTACGCCTGGCAACGCCGCTGATCCTCTGCGCGATGGCTGGCCTCGTATCGGAGCGCTCGGGCGTCATCGATATCGGCCTTGAAGGTAAGCTGCTGGCCGGGGCCTTCGCCGCTGCTGCGACGGCATCCTTGACTGGTTCGCCCTGGCTGGGCCTTGGGGCCGCGATGTGCCTTAGCGTGATCTTCGCCCTGATCCATGGGTTCGCCTGCATCACCCATCGCGGGGAGCAGATCATCTCGGGCGTTGCCGTGAACATCCTGGCGGCGGGACTGACCGTGGTAGTGGGCATTGCCCTGTTCCGCCAAGGCGGCCAGACCCCGGGCCTGGGCCCGGATGAGCGGTTTGGCTCGATCACGCTCCCCGGGGCTGAAATGTTTTATGACGTGCCGATTCTGGGCCCGTTCTATGGAGAGCTGATTTCTGGCCATAACCTGCTGGTCTATATCGCCCTGGCGGTCGTCGCCCTGGTCTGGTGGATGCTTTACCGAACAACCTTCGGTCTGCGCTTGCGTGCCGTCGGCGAGGCCCCTGCCGCCGTCGACACCGCAGGGGTATCCGTGGTCTGGCTGCGATACCGCGCAGTTATCATCGCGGGTATATTGTGCGGCATTGCTGGCGCATATCTTTCCACGGCCCACGGCGCAGGGTTCGTTCGCGATATGTCGGCAGGCAAAGGTTTCATCGCCCTGGCCGCGATGATCTTCGGCAAGTGGCGGCCTGGTTTGGCGCTGCTGGCGTGCCTGCTGTTCGGATTCCTGGATACGGTCGCACCACGCCTGCAGGGGGTGGAGCTGCCATTGATCGGCGAGGCACCCGTCGCCTTGATCCCGGTGTTGCCTTATATCTTTACCGTCATCCTACTGGCCGGGTTCTTCGGCAGGGCCGTGCCGCCCAAGTCCTTGGGAACGCCTTACGTCAAAGAGCACTGACGACCTGACAGCCGCCGCCACGACGAACTGGACCTGCGCCGCCACACCACATCGGCCATGACATTCTGCGATCCGCTGCATTCCTTGATCCAGGCAATTTGTCCTGAGATCAGCCCCTAGTTCAAGTCGTTGAAAATCTGTTTCCCACCAGGCACCTAGACACCTATTCGTGATGTGTGTGAAAATTTCACACGCATCCCTTGAAACCGTCCTGCGCTGCTTCATTTATCTCCGTGTGAAATTTTCACACAACTGCGATGGCCATCGCACAAAAGATGGAGGACACACTATGGCGCATCCGTTTACGTTCACCTTCAAGGGCCTGGATTTCAGGCTTGAAGGCGGCAAATTGTTCCTGGGTGACGATGAAATCAGCTTTCGCGACTTCTTCCTGTTTGCCCGCGGCAAACTGGATCTGACACCGAAGCCAACGATCGTCGACATCGTGCTGGACACCTCTGGGACCGAGGGGCTGGACGACAATGGCGGGGATTTCGACATCCTGCGTGAAGCTTTGGTTGCCACCAATCTGGTGGACACGTTGGCAGATGCTGATGCCGATTTCACCGTATTTGCGCCGACTGATGATGCCTTCATTCAACTGGCCAGAGATTTGGGCGCTGAAGTTGCCGATGGCGACGAAGCCGCTGCCCTAAACGCAATTCTGGCCGCGCTTGAGGATCTGTCCGGCAGCCCCGAAGCAGCGCTGGATACTCTAGCGCAGATCCTGCTCTATCACGTGTCCCCCGACGGCCGGACCCTGGAAGAATTGCAGGGCGATGGTACGATCACCACGGCTCAGGGCAGCGATCTGGAATTGCGCGGTGTCGATGTGGTTGACGCCGAGCCAGATATCGCGAACCCGAAGATCGTCTCTCCGGATATCGAAGCCTCAAACGGTACGATCCAGGTGATCGACCGCGTCTTGCTGCCCCTGGACTTACCAGGCAACGACCAACCCAACATCGTCGACATCGCGGTGGACAATGGCAACTTCACCCTGCTGGTGCGGGCGTTGGACGCCGCCGGTCTGGTCGACACGGTGCGTGGACTGGACGATGTGACGGTATTCGCGCCAACGGATTCAGCATTCGTGGCCCTGGCTGTTGATCTCGGATTTGATGGCGATACGTCCGATCTGGACGCGGTGTTCAATGCCATCGTGGCCGCCCTAACCGACCTGGCCGAAGACGACGACCCGATCCCGCTTCTGACCAACATTCTGCTCTACCATGTCTCTCCTGCCGCGCTGAGTGCGGCCGCGATCGACGCAGCAGACGAAATCACCACGCTGCTCGAAGGCGCGACCTTCGCAACCGAAGGGACCGAGCTGATCGACAACGATCCAGAGATCGACAATCCGAATATCGCGATTCCGAACATCACCGCCGGGAACGGGACGATCCAGGCCATCGACCGAGTCCTTTTGCCCATCGATATCCCGACAGAGCCCAACATTGTCGATATCGCGGCGGACAACGGCAACTTCACGCTGTTGGTCAGGGCGCTGGACGCGGCGGGTCTGGTCGATACCGTGCGCGGCTTGGACGATGTCACGGTCTTCGCACCGACCGATGCGGCCTTCGCCGCCCTTGCGGTTGATCTGGGCTTCGAAGGTGACACGGCTGACCTGGATGCAGTGTTTGACGCCATTGTGGCGGCCCTAACCGACCTGGGAGGAGACGATGGCCCGATCCCGCTGTTGACCAACATCCTGCTCTACCACGTCTCTCCGGGGGCGCAGACTTCCGCCGAGATCGATGCAGCGGACGAAATCACCACGCTGCTCGACGGCGCGACCTTCGCCACCGAAGGAACCGAGTTGATCGACAACGAACCGGACATCGACAATCCGAACATTGCGATCCCGGACATCACCGCCGAAAACGGCACGATCCAGGCCATCGACCGCGTGCTGATCCCAATCGACATCCCAGGCAACACGGTTGGCGAAACCATTGAAGGCACCAACGGCCGTGATCACCTGATCGGAACTGAAGGCGATGACGAGATCTTCGGATTCGGCAGCCATGATAAGCTGGACGGCGGCGCTGGAAACGACACGCTGGACGGCGGCAAAGGCCGCGATTTGTTGGATGGCGGCGCCGGTGATGATCACCTGATCGGTGGACGCGGACGCGACTTTTTCGATTTCCGCAATTTGGAAGGCGATGACACCGTCAAAGACTTCTCGCGCAACGACCGTCTGGTCCTGGATCACGACGAGTTTGCCAACTTGCACGAAGTTCTGGCGGCCTCGGAACAGGTCGGAGAGGATCTGGTTATCACCGGGGAGAACGGATCAATCACGCTCGCACATATCGACGAGCATGATTTGAACTCTCACGACATCATCTTCCTCTAATCAATCGCAGTCATGGGCGGCTTTCGAGCCGCCCATGATTATCATCAAGCAGGGCTGCGGGTTGGCTTTACCCGCTCTGCGCTGCCAAACGCGCTTCCTGCAGTTGCGCGAAATCTTCCCCAGCGTGATACGAGGATCGGGTCAACGGAGTCGCCGAGACCATCAGAAAGCCCTTGTTGAAGGCCATTTTTTCGTAATCCGCGAACTCTTCCGGCGTCACATATCGATCTACCGCATGATGTTTGGGTGACGGCTGCAGATACTGACCAATGGTCAGGAAATCGATATCGGCCGCACGCATATCATCCATGACTTGCATGACCGATTGCCGGTCCTCGCCCAGGCCCACCATGATGCCGGACTTGGTGAACATGGTCGGGTCCAGCTCTTTCACCCGCTGCAATATGCGGAGCGAGTGGAAATACCGCGCTCCGGGTCGAACCTGAGGGTATAACCCTGGCACTGTCTCAAGATTGTGGTTGAAGACATCCGGGCGAGCCTGGACGACGACTTCCAGCGCCTCAGGGCCACAACGGATGAAATCGGGCGTCAGAATCTCGATGGTCGTGCCGGGGGCTTTGCGCCGGATCGCGCGGATCGTCTGGGCGAAATGCTCTGCCCCGCCATCCTTCAGATCGTCCCGGTCCACCGAGGTGATAACGACGTGGTTCAGCCCCAACTTTCCGACCGCCTGGGCAACGCGGCCGGGCTCGAACACATCCAGCGTCTGCGGCTTGCCGGTGGCGACATTGCAGAAGGTGCAGCCACGGGTGCAAATCTCGCCCATGATCATCATGGTGGCGTGACCTTGGGCCCAGCATTCGCCGACATTGGGACAGCCTGCCTCTTGGCAAACCGTCGCCAGCCCATGTTCCTGGACGATATTGCGGGTTTCGAAAAATCCGCGCGACGTTGGCGCTTTTACCCTGATCCAGGGCGGCTTCTTCGGCGACGGATTATCCGGCTTGTGGGCCTTTTCAGGGTGGCGCTGGCTGCGATCTGTAAGATCTCGCGGGCTCATAGGTCGTCCTTACCGGGCCTTGCTGGCACTACTATCTGCTGAGTCATAGCACTGCTACCGTTCATTCGCCACCGGGACCACGCACAATCTCGCAATACAGCAATGTGATTTCGGTAAATTGTTAGCATACGTGTCCCTGCGAAGACTTGACGCAGGTTCCCCACACCGCGCACGCTTGGATCAGAACCGCTGCAAAAGACGGCGGCACTTGAATCAGACAAGGGAGAATTCCGATGAAGACAACGAAAGCAATTTCACGTCGTCACGCTTTGGCTGGGGGCGTGGCCCTGGTCGCGGCCCCCGCCGTCATGGGCACCAAGGCCAATGCCGCTGCCGAGGTGACGTGGAAAGTGCAAAGCCACTGGCCAAAGGCATCGGCCTCTTACGGCGACAGCCTCGAAGTGATCGCGGCTGAGCTGGAAGAAAAAACCGGCGGGCGCATGAAGCTGGAACTCCACGGTGCGGGCGAATTCGCCAAGGGCGCTGAGATTTTCCAGATCGTCAAAAAAGGCGTCGTCGAGATGGGGACGATTTCACCCGGCTATATCCTCGGCGAGGCACCGACCGCCGGCCTTGCGCTGGGTGTGCCCGGCACATTGCGTGAGCCTTGGGAATTCAGCCATTTCCTGAAGAACATGGGTCTTGAGGATATGTTCAACGAGGAACTCGCGTTCCACGGCATCCTCGCCAAGGCCGAGAAGATCTACCCCACCGAGTTGGTCGTTTCGAAGCCGGTTGAGACGGTCGAGGATTTCTCTGCCCTGAAGCTGCGGTCCTCAGGCTCGTATCTCAAATACTTGGAAGCCGCAGGCGCCGCCCCGCAATACATCGCTGGGCCGGAGCTTTACCAGTCGCTCGCCTCAGGCGTTGTCGATGGGGCCCACTGGGGGGCCGCCCAAGGTGCGAAATCCATGAGCCTTTGGGAAGTTGCAAAATTCCACATGAAGCCCACCATGGGTCTGGCCATGGATACGCTGATCATGAACCAAGGCGCCATCGACGCGCTGCCGGAAGACCTGCGGGTCACGTTCTTGAACCATGTCGATACGCGGTTCTGGAAGCGGACGACCGAATATCAGTACAAGGAAAAGGTCGCCCTGGCCTCCGGCATCGCCGAGCAGAACGTCAAGGTCGCCCAGTTCCCACAAGCGGTCCTGGACAAGTTCGCCGAAGCGTCCGGCGCGATCCTGGACGCCGAACGGGCCAAAGGCGGCAATGCCGAAAAAGGCGCGGATATGCTGGTCTCGTTCATGAAAGACCTCGGCTACGCTTAAGCTGATCGTAGGGTGGGTTTTAAACCCCACCCTACCTCTGGGGGCACCATGGGCGCACTTACCATCTTTGCGCGCGTGGTCACGGGCACGAACCTCTGGGTTGCCCGGATCATGCACTGGGCCGTCTTGGCCCTGTTCATCCTGCTGCTGTGGGATGTGGTGATGCGCTATGTCACGAATTCCCCCATCCAATGGTCGCAGCAACTCTCGCGCCTGTTGTTCGGGGTCTACGCGATCATCGGCGGCGGGTATCTTCTGGCCCGGCGCGAGCATGTGAACGTGGACCTCTTTTATGGAAACTTCTCGAAGAAGCGTAAAGCCCTGGTCGACATCCTGACCAGCTTCCTCTTCTTCCTGATGCTGTTCACACTGCTGCCGAAAAGCGTCGACATGGCCGCGCAATCGGTCTGCGCCACCGAAGGTGTGCCACCCTGGTGTAAGTGGGAGGTCGACGAGCTTGCCATCTGGAAGGCCCCGCTTTGGCCCTCGAAAATGATGATCGTGGTGGCCGCGGTCCTGTTGCTGCTGCAAGGCATCGTCAAACTGATCGCCGACATTCTGATATTAATGGGCATCGACATAGACGAGGACATCTACGGCCCCGTCACCGATGGCGATGCGGAGAAGGTCGATGTCTGACCTGCTCAGCATCTACCAATCCATTCCGATCGAATGGAAGACGATCCTGTTCTTCGGACTGCTGTTCTTCTTCATCATGCTGGGCGTGCCGCTGACTTTTGTGTTGGGTGGCCTCTCCGTTATTTTCATTAGCTTCGAATTCATGGACGACCCGCGCGCCGACGGCCTCTATCTGGTCGCATCCAAGATGTGGGATCTGATGGAGACATCATCCCTGATCGCCATCCCACTCTATGTCTTCATGGCCATGGTCTTGGAGCGATCCGGGGTCGCCCACGACCTTTACCGAATGATGCACCTCTGGTGGGGTGGCCTACGCGGCGGTCTGGCCATCGGCACCGTCTTGATCTGCACGATCTTCGCAGCAATGTCAGGGATTTCCGGCGCTGCAGTAGTGACCATGGGCACCATCGCCCTGCCCCAGATGCTGGGCCGGGGCTATGACGCCCGCCTTGCCTTGGGCGCGATCAATTCGGGTGGCGGCTGGGGCATCTTGATACCCCCGTCGATCCTTATGGTGCTCTACGCTTTGATCACCGAAGAATCGGTCGGAAAGCTATTCGCAGCGGGTGTCTTCCCGGGCCTGCTGCTGTTCACACTGGTCAGCATCTACATCGGTATCCGCTGTTGGATTCAACCTAACCTGGGTCCGGCCCTGCCCGCCGAAGACCGCGCGGATTGGAACGAAAAGATGCGGGCGCTGTATGCGGTTCTGCTGCCGATCCTGATCATCGTGATGGTGTTGGGCGCGATCTTCAGCGGCCTTGCCACAGTGACCGAGGCGGCGGCCGTCGGCGTCTTGGGTGCGCTGATCGCGTCCGCGGTGAATCGCAAACTCAGCTTCGATCTGGTTAAGACCGCCTCGATGCGGACCTTCAGGCTGACCACTCTGATCACCTGGATCGTCTTTGCCGCGCACGCCTATTCCACCGCCTATACCGCCATGGGGGCGGAAAGCTTCATCACCAGCCTAACGCAAGCGATCCCCGGTGGAAAGTGGGGCGCCCTGGCGTTCATGATGTTCGTCTTGTTTATCCTCGGCATGGTGCTGGACCCCGTGGGGATCATGCTGATCACGCTGCCGGTTTTCCTGCCGCTGGTGAAACTGCACGGTTTCGACCCTATCTGGTTCGGCATCCTCTTTGTCGTGATGATGGAGATCAGCTATATGACCCCGCCTTTCGGGTTCAATCTGTTCTATCTCAGATCCGTCACCCAGGCCGACCCGTCAATGCAGCATCTGACCATGAAGGACATCTACTGGTCGGTGGGTCCCTACACGATCGTCGAGCTGTTCGGACTGTTCCTGATAATTCTGTTCCCCAGCATCGCTTTGTTCTTGCCGGAGCTTCTGTTCTCGGGACAATAGCGGCATGACTTTGCCTTATGATTTTCCCGCGGATCAGATCGCCATTATCGACGATCAGGACCGTAATCTAAGCTTTGGCGAACTGGACGGCCGGGCAAAACAACTGGCCCAGATGATCCACACCTCTGGCGTCCCGGAAGGCGGCCATATCGCCTTCTGCCTGGAGAACCGGCTGGAATATTTCTGGGTGCTCTTCGGCGGGCTATATGCCGGGGTCTACTTCACAGCGATCAGCCCCTGGCTGCATGAAGAAGAAATCGCTTACATCGCCGAAAATTGCGAGGCAGAGCTGGTGATCGGCTCGGCCCATACCCTGTCCAAAATGACCCAGGCCCGGGCAGAGTGCGGAAACGTCCGCCGCTGGTTGGCCTTGGATGGCGGAGGCGATGGATACGAAGATCTGGAAGCAGTATTGGATGAGCACCCGGCCGAGCTACCACCCGTTCAGCGCGAAGGCAGGGACATGCTGTATTCTTCCGGCACAACGGGAAGACCCAAGGGGGTTTTGCTGGCCCTTTCGGATCTGCCCTTCGGCGAGGAATCCGATACCGCTAAGGCGATGTTTGACCATTTCGGGCTGGAGGAGAACAGTGTCTACCTGAACCCTGCACCACTTTATCATGCTGCGCCGCTGCGCTGGTCGATGTCGGTGGTTCGGCGGGGCGGAACGGTTGTATCCATGGGCCGCTTCGATGCGGCGCGGGCGCTGGACCTGATGCACAGGTACAAAGTCACGGATGGCCAGTTCGTGCCGACCATGATGATCCGGATGCTGAAACTGCCGGAAGACGTGAAGGCCCGGGCGGACCTGTCGGCGCTGCGCCGTGTGGTTCATGCCGCAGCGCCCAGCCCGGTGGAAACCAAACGAGCTCTAATCGACTGGTGGGGTCCGATCGTCGACGAATACTATGGCGGCACCGAGGGCAATGGTCTGACCTATATAACGGCGGCCGAGGCCCTGGAGAAACCCGGTTCCGTTGGCAAAGCCCTGGTAGGCGTGATCGACATTATGGACGATGACGGTAACATCCTGGGGCCCAGCGAGGTCGGCAAGGTCTGGTGGTCCGGGCGCGCGCCGTTCGAATATCATAAAGAGCCTGAGAAAACCGCCTCGGTTCATCGTGGCGCCCGGTCAACCCTGGGCGATGTCGGGTATCTGGACACAGACGGCTATCTCTTCCTGACGGATCGGGACGTGAACCTGATCGTCGTGGGCGGCACGAACGTCTACCCTCAACTGACCGAGGATCGTCTTGCGATGCACCCCGATGTCGGCGATGTCGCGGTCATCGGCACTCCGGATGACGATATGGGCGAGGTCGTCATGGCCGTTGTCGAACCCGCCAAGCCCGGCATGGACCGGGACGCATTGATCGCGACCCTTACAACCCATTGCGCCGACCTGCCGACGATCCGCCAGCCGAAGAAATGGGACGTGATCGAGGTGCTGCCCCGCCACCCCAATGGCAAACTGCGCAAGGTGGAACTGCGCGATCACTACCGGATGCTGGCTGGGCAGGTGCCGTAGAGAAATGTCATCCGTGGCATGGTTTGTTCACAACCAAGCCCTTAAATCTGACCTCGTAAGAAAAGTTTTTTGTATTCAAGGGCAGACATTATTTGGTGGATTCTTTTACATATATCCCACCAGGCCAGCGTCCCAAACCGCGCAAAGGCGGACCAATCGATTGGTTGAACACCAACCTATTCAGCGGCCCCAGCAACACCGCGATCTCGCTCGTCACCATCGCTGCGATGTCGTGGGTTCTGTTTCAGCTTTTCGAATGGGCCGTCCTCAGAAGTGTCTGGAATGCCGGATCGCGGGGCGAGTGCCGCGACGTCATCACCAGCTTCTATGGCGACAGCGCGACGGGCGCGTGTTGGGCCGTCTTCAACGGTCGCGTAACCGAGTTACTCATCGGGTCCTATCCGCCGGTTCTCATCTGGCGGCCAATCGCAGCGTTCGCCTTGATCCTTGCAGCTCTGTCGCCAGTTCTAGTCACCACCGTGCCGAGATCGCTGCTCTGGATTTCGGTCACATGCCCCTTCGTCGCGCACGTTCTGGTCTTTGTGGGCTCGGCTTTGAGGCGGTCAGGAACGCCGACACTGGTGATTTCCTGATGGATGTCGTCGTGGCCGCCGTGAGCGCTGTGATCGCAATTCTGTCCGGAACACTGCTCGCGCTTGCACGCACTTTTGCTGCAGCGCCTATACGGGCGACTTTTGCTGCGATTTTCGCAATCTTCCGGGGCGTCCCGCTGATGGTCTTACTCTTTTCAGGCGTGGTGTTTTGGAACTATTTCTTTCCGCCAAAAATGTAGCTTGATTTTATCATCCAGCATTGCTTGTCTTATCTATCCCGTCCAGCGCGATTATTGCGATGACGTTGCATCATTCCCTGGCAAGCTTCCCGGCAAGTCAACGGGAGGCCGCATATGCCCTCGGCCTCACCCGATTCAAGATTCTTCAGGTGATCGTTTTGCCCCAGGTGATTGGTGGCTGCGCGCCAGCGATTGTGAACGCAGTGGCGAGCCTGTTTCGCAATACGACGATAGTCACGACGACCTTCTGGACCCGCTAAAGCTAGCGAATATGATCCGCTTAAGCTCTGACTGGAAGGGGCTGAAATGGGAATTCTTTGTCGTAATGGCATTGGTGTACGGAGCATTAGCTTTGCAATCAGCGCATACGCAAGGCATCTTCAGAAGAAGCTGCGAAAGCAGGGTTACCCTATGGTTCCTGCGAAACACATCGAAGAGTAGTCAGGACGGGCTGACTGCCGCCTAATTGTTGTTTTTGCTTGGGCTCTTTCGGGAAATCGCCGGGGCGTCCTTGCCTGGGCTAAGGGATGTCCGACTTGGTGATGGGGGATCATCAAGGTGTGTGACAGGCCTGCCACGGGTATTTTCGGCCTGACGGCCACGACGCGGGCAGGCGCTGCCATAACCGCCCGCACCTCTCATCCGGATCGGGCAAGCAGTTACTGCACTGCCCGGCTAGCAGAAATCTACCTATCGGCGATTCTCTAAAATTCGATTAAAACTGCGATGCCCAACCAGAAATAGGGCCAAAAAATTAACTCACTTTGAATAGGCACCGCCCAACAGGCCAGCAACCAGCGAGCGTCCGATGCATTCATCTAACGAGGTGCTCACATGCCAAAGACAAAAGAGTCCGGCAAAGGCAAATTGAATCCAAAGCGCACAACCGCCCCGAAAAAGATCACCGAACAGGTCTATGAAAAGGAACTTCGCCGCCTACAGATAGAACTGGTGAAACTGCAGGAATGGGTCAAGGCAACGGGCGAAAAGATCGCGATCATATTTGAAGGCCGCGATGCTGCAGGCAAGGGCGGCACGATCAAACGGATCACCGAGCCGTTGAACCCACGCATCTGCCATGTCGTGGCATTACCGGCCCCGACCGAGCGGGAGAAGACCCAATGGTATTTCCAGCGCTATGCGGCCCATCTGCCAGCAGCGGGCGAGATCGTGATTTTCGACCGGTCCTGGTACAACCGTGGCGGCGTTGAACGTGTGATGGGGTTTTGCACCGAGGACGAATACCAGGAGTTCCTGCGCAGTTGCCCAGAATTTGAACGTATGCTGATCCGGTCCGGCATCCGGCTGATCAAGTACTGGTTTTCCGTCAGTGACGAAGAACAGGAGCGCCGCTTCCAAAAACGACTGACCGATCCGACAAAGCGTTGGAAGCTAAGCCCTATGGACCTGGAAAGTCGCAAGCGCTGGGTAGATTATTCCAAGGCCAAGGACGTGATGTTCTCGCACACCGATATCAAACAGGCACCCTGGTATGTGGTGGACTCAGACGTGAAGAAACATGCGCGTCTGAATTGCATCAGCCATCTCTTATCCCTGATACCCTATGAAGACGTCACACCCGAGATTATCGAATTGGACCCGCGACCGACGCAGGAAGGCTATGCGCGCCCACCGATCGATGATCAGACCTTCGTGCCTCAGGTGCACATCAGGATAATATAGTCGTCAAACCGGGCTCTGTCCCCCGGCTCCCGACCTACGGCGAATTCCCTTGTGCAGTTCTTTGCGCCGCGATGGCCTGGAAAAACGCCTGCACAGTTTGGGTCGCCGAGAAGTCCTGATTGGTCTCACCCACGAATGTTGCCGCTGGGGACCTTCTTGACCCCGGCCATGTGTGCCCGCCACCGTCGACGATGAAGTGCACCAGTGGCTCTGCACACCCCTGGTAGATCCGCCGCCGAACGGTCGAACCATCGGGTTCATAGACATCCGGCAGGGCCTCTTCCTGCAGGCCGGTGCACCCGTTTCGCTGGGCCAGCTTCGCCATTGTTCTCTCGACCGGCTCAACCCGGCCCCGATCGCGGATCAGCGGGTTCCAGCCGCCAATGCGTCCACCTTCCGGATCCATAATCCCATCGTCAGTCCCATGGATGTAAAGCACCGGGCGCGGTGGCCCTTCGGGGCAAGAGTAGCTCTCGGCAAAGCTGGCGATCGCCACAGCTGCGCCCGCGACCAGGTCAGGCGCCTCGCACAACATCCGCAGCGTCATCACGCCGCCGATCGACGGCCCGGCAAAGAACACGCGGGCGGGATCGACCACGCCTTGTTCTGCCAGAATCTCGATCATCCGGCGAAGGAAGCCAACATCGTCGGCATCATCATAGGGCCGGCCCCTGGAATTCGTCCGACCGTCATTCCAGTCATCCACGGCCTCGGGCCAGGCAACGACCCAGCCCTGGCTGGCCAAGGTCACCTGCGCCTGGCGACGAACCCAATAGGGCCCCGCGATCCCGCCATGCAGGACGACCAGCATCGGGGCACCCCGTAAGCCAGTTTGCGCGTCGATCAACGCCCCCCGATCGATTCCATCATATTCGAAAGACAGGACGCGGGATTCAAAAGCGTACGAGTGGACCGCAGAAAACGCGACCAGCAGAGCAGCAAGCATCAGGCGCATAGAGCATGTCCCAACAATTTCATTTGCGGAAAAAGATAGTGGGCTTGCAGGAGTTTCCAGTTCACAGTTTAGCTATGATCCGGCGACGCCGAAAATGCCGACTGCGTGACCTTCCTCAAAAAAAGCCCATTCGGCCCATGACACCGTCCCGGTCGATCAGCCAATGCTTCAATGCACCGGCAATATGCAGCACCAGCAGGACTGCAACCAGCCATCCGAAAAACCCGTGAAGGCCCATCAAAGTGCCATAAAGGTCCATGTCCTTGTCGATGAAGCCCGGGATTTTTCCTTCGAAGAATTGAACAGGGAAGTTGCCCGCATCGGTCGCCAGCCACCCAAGGATCGGCATCAACAGCAGCAGCACGTACAAAAGTCCATGCACAGCATTGCTGGCGATATGCTCAAACCTACCAAGGGGTTGGGCATATTCGGGTTTACTCATGATCAGTTTCACGATGATCCGAACCGTCATCGCGCCCAGAATGATGACGCCGAAGGTTTTGTGGTATTTGTAGAGCATGCCCGTCAGCTCGCCACCAAGGGCTTCCTTTGTACCCTTGAAGCCATCCAAAATTCCAATGGTCAGACCTGCGGCCAGGGTTCCCAGAACGATGATAGCGATGATCCAATGCAGGAGTCGTTGAATCAGAGGATAACGTGGCATGGGCGGAGCTCCCGGCTGGTTTCCGCCTTTACCATGTCAGAACGTGCCGGACGGTCCAAGCCCAGTTAGATCGGCGTAACCGGCGCTTCGGCGAAATCACACATGCACAGCATATCGCCGTCGCGGAACCGCATGGTCCGGACGGTAGGGCGCAGGGCTTCTTCCAGATCTTCGATCGGGGCCAGATTCAATCCGGTTTTGCCAGACCCCAGAACAATCGGCGCCAACATCAGGTGCAGCTCGTCAATTGCGCCGGCATTCAGGAACCGCGCCAGAGTTTCCGCACCGCCTTCCACAAGCAGGCGCGTCATACCGCGGCTTGCCAAAGCCGAAATGATCGCCTGCGGTGCGATCCGGTTCGTGCCATCGCAGTTCAGGGGTATCGCCTCTGTCCCTGCAGGTGCGTCCACACCCTGGCAGGTAATGGCGTAAACCGGTGCCGCACCATCCGACAGCATTGTCAGATCTTTTGGCATCCGGCCATGTGGATCGATCACGACCCGGGCGGCGTGCTTGCCCGGTACGTGCCTGGTCGTCAGCTGCGGGTTGTCGGCAATCGCCGTGCCAACACCGACCAGCACGGCATCGACCTCGGCCCGAACGCGGTGCAAATGGCGCAGCGCCTCTTTGCCATTAATGTACTTTGATGCGCCGGTTGGCGTTGCAATCCGGCCATCAAGAGATTGACCCAACTGGCCGATCACCACGGGCTCGGGTCCTTGATGACGGGTCAGGCGCATCAGCGCCGTGCTGTCATCATACTCCATGGCGCGCGCGACTGCGGCGCTTGGGGTTGCCTGTACGAACACCTCGGGACCTCCTGTAGTGGTCTATTCGGCTGGAACCGGTTGGGTCCGGTTCAAAGATTTGGGGGTTTCCGTCGTAGATTTGCGGGGCGCTTTGTCCTGCCAGGGCTGGCGTTTGATCCAGCTGACGCCATAGGCCGTCGCAATCAGCACAGCAAAGCCTGTGCCGTTCACCAGCCAGCGGACCCAGACGTCGCGTTCGGTCATGTAGGTCCAGTCCTTGGTCAACAACCAAGCGTCGATATGCTCCATCCAGGCACCGTTGAACCGGCTGAGCACGATGGACACCAGGAACACCGCCAGAGATTGCGTGCCGACCTTTCGGATTACAGGGACGCAGGCCAGGAACGCGTCTTTCACCAACCAGTTCCGCGCATGGTCGCCAATGGAATGCCAGATGAAGAAGATCAGCGCCGTCAGGTGAACCAGGTGCAGCATGCCTATATAGCGGCCATCGACCAGTGGGATGTTCTCGAAGAACCAGCGATCCAGTGCCGGAAAGAGATATTTGATCTCGGAGATATAGGTATACGGCGCGGTCAGGATCAGCACGATGCCGGCGATGATCGCAACGGCCAGCCGAAAACTTGTCGACCGATCTTTTACGTCCCAGCCCGTGGTCAGACGCATGCCACCGTGGCCGACCGCAGCCCAGGCCAGATAGGCAATCGATATAAAGTGCAGGAACCGCCAGCCGCCAATCCAGGTTTTCCAGCGCAAAGGCTCGATGAAGCCGCGGGTGTCCCAGAGGAATTCGCCGACGATACCTGGGGGAACGTAGCCGGATTTATATTGGAACATCTTGTGCCAAGCCAGCGGCACGGTCAGCAGTACTACGGCGAGTGCGAGTATCACCAGCGTCCGGTTGACCGGTGGGGCGGGGATCCAACCCATGGCAAAGCAGAAACCGGTGAAGAACACCAATTGCCAAGCGAATGGGTTGAAGAACCAGGTTGCGTTCGCAGCTACGTCGGGGTTCTTTGACCACATCATCCCCGGCAGGTTCATCCAGGTAAAGTGACTGCCCAACCAGGCGAAACCCTGCTGGATCGCCGCCAAATCATCGACATCGGCCGTTTTGCGCGCGTATCCCGCCAGATTAGCACAGATCCAGACGATCGCGATAAAAGCAAAGACGGCTTCCCGCCCGCCTGCCCGGTAGACGGCCATGACGATCGGCACCATCGCCAGGATCACGAGGTACATCGGCAGAATATCGAACAATCCGGGGATATAAGTCAGCGTGAACAGGCCGATCAGCGTCGGACCGGTATTGTTGAAAATCCCATTGACCGGGAACCATTCGTGATAGTCCTTGCCTGGCGTGCCGAAATCAACATGGTCAATCACGATCATCAGCAGCGCAGTGGCGATTACGACGCCGATATGCGCCCAATAGACCTGCCAAACCCGGAAGCCGATGCGGGCCGTGCCCAGAAACCAGCTTTTCTTCAGATAGACTGCCCCGAAGGCAATGCCGGATGCCATGCCCGAACAGAACACAAAGATCTCAGTCGCATCGGAAAACCCGAAACGGGCCGGGATCCAAAGCGTCCAGGAATTGCCCGGTGTATGCGCCAGCAGAATGATGAACATCGCCAGCCCCCGGAAGAAGTCCAGGCGCAAGTCCCGCTGTTTCTTCGCAGGCACCGATTCAATCGTAGGTGTCTTGTTCATATGCCTTCGTCTAGCCCGGTCGTCCGAAAGGTCCCGCAGTCTCTGAATTGCGGGCGATTAGAGTACATATTGCATCGTTCGACCATGATTCCCCCTCGTCTGGAACCAGATCTCACTGCATTTGACGGGACCATGCATACTTTCCGGCGCTATTCGACACCCGATCACCCGTTTGTGACCCCGTCTTACAGGCTGACCGGTGGGCTGATCCTGCGAATTTTGTCATGACATCGCAGTCGGCAAACGCGAAAGTCCCGAAATGACTCAGAAATCGATCCTGATCTTCGCCTGCGCAGGCATTGCAGCCGTGGCGTTTGCAGGATTCGACGCTCGTGGCGGGCTCGACGGCCAAGGTATCACTTATGCCATGGGGGCTTTGGTAGGAGCGTTGGCAGGGTTTGCTTTGTATCACGCATCATTCGGGTTCACGGCCGCCTGGCGGCGGATGAGCCGCGAACGCCGGGGTCGCGGCCTGCGTGCCCAGATGGTCCTGATCGGCCTAACCTGCGCGGTGACATATCTGCTGATTGGCTATGAGGACGCGACGGGGTTGAACATGCACCCTGTGGTGATGCCAATGGGGCTGTCTTCGGCGCTGGGGGCGTTGATCTTCGGGATCGGCATGCAATTGGGCGGCGGCTGTGCGTCCGGCACACTGTTCACCAGTGGCGGTGGATCGTCCCGTATGCTGATCGTGCTGGCGTTCTTCATTCTAGGATCTGTTTGGGCGACCCAGCATATCCCGGGTTTCTGGCGCGCGCTGCCGGATATGACCGGCATTCCGAACATTCCGCGCACATCGCTGATCACGGAATTCGGCCCAATCGGCGCAGTCATTGCTCTGCTTGGATTTTGTGGACTGGTGATCTGGGGGTCCCGCGTGGTCGAGCGACGCTATCATGGCAGGCTGGAGGATGTACCGAAGACCCAATCGCTGTTGCACGGCAAGTGGTCGCTGATGGCCGGCGCGGTGGCCTTGGCGATTGTCGGTGTTCTTTGCTTCCTGATCTTCCAGCGCCCCTGGGGCGTGACTGCAGGCTTCGCATTGTGGGGTGCCAAGATCCTGAACGGCGTCGGCGTCCCTGTGAGTGAATGGGCCTATTGGCAGGGTTGGCGCGCGAACCAGTTGGAGGCGAGCGTCTTCGCCAACCGGACCTCGCTGATGAATTTCGGCATTATCTTTGGCGCCATGGCGGCGGCAGCGCTGGCTGGTGCGTTCAGGCCGACCCTGTCCCTGTCGCGCCGCGATGTTCTTACGGCGGTGATCGGCGGGCTGATGATGGGTTATGGCGCCCGATTGAGTTATGGCTGCAATATCGGCGCCTACCTTGGCGGGCTGGTGTCCGGATCGCTGCATGGATGGTGGTGGTTGGTCTGGGGTTTTGCCGGCAGCTTAATCGGAACGCGTTTGCGCGGCTTGCTAGAAATGGACCCGCCCTTGACGGCGCGCCGAGCTGCGACTTAGGCGCCAGAAAACAGGAGATACCCGTGACTCGTTTTTTTGCACTTTTGACTGCCCTCGTTCTGGCCGCCCCGGCATTCGCCGGAGACACGATCCCCGTTCGTCCGGGCTGGGTAGTTCACCCCACCGAGATGTCCTACGAGGACCTGATCGGCAAAATGAAACCTGCGATCAAGTCACAGAAGATGGGACTTGTGACCCAGGCCGGCCCAACAGGCATGGCGAAGAAGCGGGGCATCACAATCCCCGGCAGCCGGATCTTCGGGATCTTCAACAACAAGTTCGCCGTGCGGGCGATCAATACCTCAATCTCTGCGATGATCGAAGCACCGGTTCGGATGTACGTGACGGAAAACCCCGACGGCACCGCCACCCTGTCATACAAAACGCCGACCCAGGTGTTCTCGCCCTATTTTGACGAGGGCGGTCCAGAACTGGAAAAGATCGCTGGTGAGTTGGATGTGATCTTTGCAGCCATCGCCGCAGAGGCGATTAATCCGTAACCGGATCGGATCGGCCCGCAAAGACCGGCATGGCAGCGCGGAGAAAAGCATCCGTCGCAGCACTGTCGTCGCGGAATGCCGCAGCGGAGGTTCTTGCTGCGTCTTTGAGGTCGTCACGGTTCTGATCGTCGCACCAGGCGCAGATCAGGTCTGCAAAGCCTTCGGCGTCCGAAGAGGTCGGCAGATGCCAAAGACTTGCGAAGTTTCCAGCGATCGTACTGGTGGTCAGAACCGGGCAACCAGCGGCAACTGACCAGGTTAGCGGGGCAAGCCATTCTTTTGCCTCATGGCCCGGCAGCACCGCCAGCGCCAGGGCGCGTCCCGCTCCAGGCGCCGGGTCATCGGACTTCACGACAAACGGCGACAAAACCGGCGGCACGTGGACCCAATGAGCGTCCGGTCCTGCCAGTAACACACCCTCTGCCAACCGCACGCCGCGACGGGCCAGAATGTCGAGCAATTCTGACCAACGATCCGCCAGTCCATTTCCGAAATGGCCGACCCATCCAATCATCGCGCCATTGGTGCGGGACCGGTTGGACAACCCCATCGGCAACCGCAATGATTTGATAGCAAATTCGGCATTGTGGGCCTGCAACCAATCAAAGGTCGCCAACAGCGCATCAAACTTGCGCCCGTCCCAGGGCCCTTCCCACGCAGCATCATAGGTGTCCAGTATCCACGTATCGGCCAAATAGTCGTTTGGGCGCACCAGGACACGGTCCGAATGGATGACATCATAGGGTTTTTGATCCCTCCGCAAACGGGCGATCAGGTCGAATAGATGCGGGTTGTCCTGATCCAGATGATCATGGCGTGCCGTATGCGGCAGCATCCCGATCTGGTCGAAATCGTCAAATACTCTGTGCAACCTGTGATCAGCCGAAAGCGAGAATGACCGGCGGCAGAGAAAGGCGATATCCAGTTTCGCGGCGGCCATTCCGTACAGCCGGATAATCTGCGCCAAACGGATCTGGCGATCCAACTCCGGATTAACGGGATCACAATCGCTGACGATCAGGACATGCTTCATGAAACGCCGGTCCTACCCATAGTTACCCAGGGGATCTGCGAACTGTTCCAATGGATCTGCTTTTGGATCCTCGTCCGGGGGATGCAGCTGCGGAAGGCGAATTGAAACCGCTTCGAGCTGGACACCGTGGCCCGCAAGCGTCAGATCGACCAGCATCCGGGCATCGCAGGAAAGCCTGATATCTAGGGCATTGTCCGGGGCTCGATCGCCGTGGTCCTGAATTGCGAAACCAACCCGGTCCGCGCATGTGCACGTCACCGTATCCGGCGCTATTTTGCCGCTGAGCCGGATACGGATTTCCGGATCAGGTAACCCGAATGTCGGAACCCGGATCGTTGCCGGACGCCAGCGAAGCAGATTGACGGTCCCGCTCAGCATCAGTTCCTTGCCGAGGCCGTCATCCAATCTGCGCAGCAAGGGTA
Source organism: Pseudomonadota bacterium (assembly GCA_039028795.1). Classification (GTDB taxonomy): domain Bacteria; phylum Pseudomonadota; class Alphaproteobacteria; order Rhodobacterales; family Rhodobacteraceae; genus Thermohalobaculum. Next base: position 120,337 of record JBCCHJ010000004.1, on the reverse strand, counting down.
GCGGTTCCAGATCGACCATCACTGCGCCGTCGACATGGAACTGTAACCGTTGTAAAAATGGCGTCGTTTCGCAGAACCTATCTATTGCATCAAACCCGTCATTCTTGGCACCTTTGTACTTCGCGGCGGCCTCGCTGACGGCATGGATGAATCTCCTATCGGTTTGGGGTGCGAACAGCCCGGGAAGCGCCGGGCCCGCCGGAAGATATCCGGCAAAGGGTGCCTGCCCCCCATAGTGTAAAACCGCATCTGGCGGATGTGGCAACCGATCGACCGTTCCGGCGATCAAGTCAGGGGTCAGGCCGTCGGTCAGTAGCACGATAGGACCATCGGCAATCGCGTCTTCATCGAATGGACGGGCGTCTTGAAGCTGCCTGCCGCCACCACCTGTCAGCACGAGATGGCGGAACCGCGTGGTGGCCCGAAAGGCGCCGCCTGATTTCGCGGTAGCCAACGGCAGCGCCAGAATGTCCCGGCCGATAAAGACGCCGCCGGTTCGAAGGCAGTCAGCCAGCGCAAGATGGGTCAGCCAAGAAGGGTACTGCAGCGCCATGCTTTACGCGTCGTCTTCGCCAGACGGCGCCCCTGCCCCGGCCGCCAATGCTGACTCGACCGCTTCGGCAACGATCAGGTCGCGTTCAACGGCGCGCAATTTGGGCGTATGCGCCTCTGCCAGAAAAGCAGCCTTCAGCGCCTCTACCTCGGCCTTGAGCCGGGCGACATCCGCAACGATGTCCCCATCCAATGCAGATCCGGCCAAAACCGGATAGCGGCCCAGGACACTTTTGTCGTTGACCAAACGGAACACAACGGTGGTGACACCGTCCCCCAGTGCTTCGGCTGGAAGTGGCGCGGACACCTTAAAACCTGAGGGGCCAGTTTGAATGTCAGCGCGCCCGACGACTTCACCATTTACGCAGATTTCGACTTCCGGCGGTTCTGAGGCACCGGATGCACTGGTCAGCGTTCCGCGGATAGTACCGCGGTGCAAGCCGTCCAGCCGCAGCGACCAGCCAGATAACCCGTTATCGTCCATCAAAGAGGCACCTCCACACACTAAGGTGCATCTGCGGCCTGCATTGCATCATTCAGGATCAACGATGACAAAGTTATCTCCAGCATTTGTGGATCGGAAAAAATCAGGTCCAGCCATGCATTTTGGATCGGACCGAGTTCGCCGGGCAAACCATCCAAATCGAAATGAGTCGATCTTTCGCCTTTGTCGACAATCAGGGTCTGATGCATCTGCTCGCATCGTCCCTCGACCTGAACATTCAAGCGCAAGAAGGCCGTAATGGGACGGCTGCTTGAGATTGCCATGCAGACATCAACACAGCCGGATTGGCGCATTTGCGTGGTCAGGGCTTCGTCTATCCGGATCGCCAACGACAAATAGCTTCCGTTGAATTGATACACCGTAAGCTGCAGCGCACTGTCTGCTGTTTGCTGCCAGTAATAAACGCCGTCGCTGGCATCATGATAAATCGTCAGATCTTCGCAAATCTCACTGCCCGATGCTGGCTGGGCGGCTCTTGGTAGCAACAAGGGTTCATTGAAGACCGCCAGCGCCCTTGAGGCTTTGTTGGACCGCCCGCCGGAATTGGTTCGCGAGCGTGCGTTCAGCCGTTGCAATCTTCTGGCGATGACACCCATGATGCGTTCTTCGTCGCTGTTGGTTAATTTGGTCCGAAGACCGATTTGCGGGACAATAGCCTCTGAGGCCAAAGCCGTCATCCAGAAGTCGCACACACCGACGCCGCACAATCCACTGGACAGCCCGTGGCCTATGTCTTAATTACCCGCCCCGGGTCGCATTTACATGCATCCTGCCCAGGTAGCTCAGTTGGTAGAGCAGCGGATTGAAAATCCGCGTGTCGGCAGTTCGATTCTGTCCCTGGGCACCACTTTTCCCTCAACGAAAACAGCAACTTATGCTGATACCTCCGATGGAGAATCTGGGCTCAAAATCGCTGTGGGTACGGATTTGGGTACTCGCTGACTAATTTCGAAATTGGTTCGACTTTCTGCGCTTTCTGAGGGGCTTGTATCAATCGTGTTTTCCTGAGCGTACGGTCGCAGCAATCCACGCCATATTAAACGCAGACTTCGAACAGCCGAGTTCCTGCATTGCTGTCGTTCTCAATTCCGCCTTCGCGCTCCACTTTGGCCGATCAGGGATTATCCGCCGCGACGAAAACCTACCTATTGAAGCAATAGTCCCCTGGGCTGGCTGGTCGACCACATCTGGTCCAGATCTAAAGGTGGCAACAATGCAAGTCTCAACCTTGAAACGCTACAAACTGCAGAGACAAGTTAGCTTAAATTTTCATTCCAAAGTGTCCAACACCGACAATGCTACTTGTACGCTGTGTTTGAGGCCCATCTACCAGTATTCAGATTAGTGGCTGAGAACCTGATCCAGAAATTTCTTAGTTCGATCACTGCCAGGATTGGAAAAGAAGGTCTCTGGGTCATTCTCTTCGATGATCTCACCCGCGTCCATGAAGATCACCCGATCTGCGACTTTGCGGGCGAACCCCATTTCATGGGTGACACACAGCATAGTCATCCCCTCTTCGGCGAGCGTGACCATGACATCCAGCACTTCGCCGATCATCTCTGGATCAAGCGCCGATGTGGGTTCATCAAACAGCAGGATCTCAGGTGCCATGCAGAGCGCACGGGCGATCGCAACACGTTGTTGCTGCCCACCCGAAAGCTGCCCGGGGTACTTCTGCGCCTGATTGGCGATCTGTACCTTCTCCAGATACTTCATCGCAGTTTCTTCTGCGTCTGCTTTTGAAGCGCCGCGCGCAATGGTCGGTGCCAGGGTGCAATTTTCAAGGATCGTCATATGAGGGAACAGATTGAAATGCTGGAAGCACATACCGACTTCGCGCCGCATCTCGTCGATGTTTGGCGCGTCAGCGTCGATAATTTCCCCAAGGATTTCGATATCGCCTTGTTCGTGGACTTCGAGCTGGTTGATGGTCCGGATCATCGTCGATTTGCCCGATCCGGATGGCCCGCAGATCACCAGCTTTTCGCCCTTCGCGACGGTGAGATTGATGTCCTTTAATGCATGGTAGACGCCGTACCATTTGTTGACGTTCGTCATCTTTACGGCAGGTACTTCAGCCATTTTCCCCTCCCCGGTTGAATGGTCAGCAGGTGTAGTTCATCCCTATGCGCCCGCCGTCGACATAGATTGTCTCGCCGGTGATGTAGCTGGCCTTCTTCGATGCCAGAAAGGCCACGACATTCCCGATTTCGCGTGGGTGTCCGACGCGTTTCAACGGAGTGCGCGACATGACCATTTTCATCGCTTCCGGATTCGCATTGACGCCTGCCATCATTTCCGTGTCGATCGATCCGGGTCCGACCGCGTTCACCCGAATGTTGTGCGGGGCCAGGGCCAGCGACGTGGCCTTCGTCAATTGCATAACGCCACCCTTGGACGCGCAATAGGCGGGAATTTGTGGAATCGCGACCTGGGCATTGATGGATGACATATTGATGATGGCGCCTTCAATATCGTTCGCGACCATGATCTTTGCCGCGCGTTGGATCGCCAGGAATGTCCCAGTCAGGTTAACGTCGATGACCTTTTGAAACGCATCCAACGAATACTCGAGAAAATCGCCAGGCATGGCGGTACCGGCATTGTTGACCAGGATTGAAACCGGGCCTACGTCCGCTTCAATCTCGTCGAACATTTTGTCAATCTGGGTCGTGTCGCCCATGTCGCAAATCATAGGCACAGCATCTTTACCGAGGTTTGCTGCTGCAGATGTGACGCCCTCGGCATTGATATCGGATAGGATGACACGTGCACCATCTTCGGCCAGCGCCTCGGCGCAAGCATATCCGATGCCTTGGGCAGCACCCGTTACAAGGGCAATAGGTCGGTCGGTCATCTTAGTCTCCTGTAAGGCCGTAGTCTTCGACCGCCTGTTGATGAGTGATGTAGCCCGCATCAAGATCGGCTTGGACCTGGTCCTTTGGTCTTTGGTTCGGCGCGCCATATCCGCCGCCGCCTGGAAGGCTCAGCACCAAGCGAGATCCGTTTTCAACCTTCTGACGCCCTTTACCCGCCAGCTTCATGCCATCTGCCAGTGCCACCTTTCCCGCACCGCCTAAGCCGCCGCCATCGCGGCCCCGGGCTGGGTTTTCGATCCGATCGAACATGGCGTTGAAGTAGAAGTCGTAGCCCTGTCTCGGTTCTATCTCGATGGTTTGCCCAAGCCCGCCACGGAATTGCCCCGCGCCGCCGGAACCTTCGCGCAGATCCTTACGCCAGACCACAATCGGCCCAACATGCTCGGTCGCCTCGACGGACATTGTGGAGACGCCCGATGGAAAGGCCGTCGCTGATAAACCGTCAGCGGCGGGTCGCGCGCCAGTCCCGCCAGAATTGAACATCAAAACCTCGCGGTTTCGTAAGCCAGACGCAGGATCGGTCGGCCGGGCAGAGATTTGGATATTCCAAAGTGCGCTCGCACCCTCGGCAGGCACAACTTTCGGCAGGCATTTGTGCAGCGCACCAAGCACGACATCAGGCACGAGATGCCCGAGCACATGGCGGGTTGAGACCGGTGCCGGACGCCGTGCCGCCAAGATGCAGCCATCAGGTGCCGTTATGACGAATGGCTCCAACGACCCGGTATTGTTCGGCACTGCTGGTGCGATCGCGCATTTGAGCCCGTAGCACGCATAGGCACGCGTGTAGACCATGGGTACGTTCACTCCGAATTTCGACGGACCGGATGTTCCGTCAAAGTCGGCCTTCAAACGTTCACCTTCAACGGTCAGCTTCACCGCCATGCGGACAGGTATGTCATATCCATCCACCTGCATTTCATTGATGAATTCACCGTCCGGCAAGGCGGCTATGCGTTTCAGCGTAGCCGCGCGGCTGGTATCGACGATGAAATCGGAAAGCCCCTCCAACTCATCGATGCCAAACTCGGCCATCATCGACTGCAGGCGGCGGTCGCCAGCTTCGTTGCAAGCGGCCAACGAATAGATATCCCCGACGACAGGATCAGGCTCTCGCGTGTTAGCGCGGATCATTGCCACCAGCGTGCGATCAACCTCGCCCCGTTCGGCGAACTTGAGGATCGGGATCTGCAGGCCTTCCTCGTAAACCTCAGTCCCGTCGGGTCCGAAGCCGCGCCCACCGATATCGACGACATGAGCTGTGCATGCGAAGAAGCCGATATGCCGTCCGTCACGGAAAGTGGGCGAGACCACCGTGATGTCGTGCAAATGTCCTGTCCCCAACCAGGGGTCGTTGGTGATGAACACGTCGCCTTCAAAGATATTTTGACGGCCAATCTCGCGTACGAAATGGGTAACGCTTTCCGCCATGGCATTGACGTGACCGGGCGTTCCCGTGACGGCCTGGGCCATCATCCTTCCGCGCACATCAAAAAGCCCAGCAGAAAGATCGCCTGCCTCGCGGACCGAAGTCGAGAACGCGGTGCGGATCATAGTGGTTGCCTGTTCTTCGACAACGGCAATCAGGCGGTTCCACATTATCTGATAGTCGATGGCCTGGGTCATGCCGCCACCTCGTTCTGAACAGACTGTTTGCGCTGCAAAAGCAGCGAGCCATCACCTTGCCCTGTGACGGTGTAGGCAGATGTGACAATGGTCGATGTGTTCCGCTCGACCACTACGGCAGGGCCAGACACAACGGCGCCGGGCGTCAGGCTTTCGCGGTCAACCTCGGAAGCCGTCACTATGTCGCGAAGAGCCGCATCATAGAATTGGCGGGTCCGCCTCGCATCAACCGGCAGACCTGTAAGGTGACGGCTTGCCGAAGGAACTTCCGACAATACCGATGCGACGACCAGTGACCAGTTCGTGATCTCGACGGCCAGCCCTTCGATGGTCCTGCCAAAGAGCATGCGATAGGTGTCTTCGAAGGCTGCTTGCAGAGCAGAACGGTCCTCTGGCGCGAAGGTGCGATAAGGCAGGACAACTGGAATCTCGTATCCCTGACCTGAATATCGCATGTAAGCCGTCAGCTTCGTGGTCGTATCGGCGTCCCCGGCGCCTGCCTTCACAAACGACCGAGCCTCGTCTTCCAATGATTTTAGGGCAGAGTTTACGGCATCTGGTTCAAACTCGTTCAACCGTTGAAAAATGCCCTTACTTGCCTCGTAACTGAACGGGGCTTTCAAGAATCCGATGGCAGACCCAACGCCCGCGCCAGGCGGAATTATCAGTGCATCGATCCCGAGCTTCTCGCAAAGACGGCAGGCATGCAGCGGCGCTCCACCACCGAAGGCGATCATCGTAAAGGCCTCGATATCTCTCCCATTCTCGACCGTATGGACGCGGGCCGCATTGGCCATGTTCTCATCGACCATTTCGGTGACGCCGAACGCCGCATCTCTTGCGCTCAGCCCGGTCGCCTCGCAAATTCGGCTCATCAACGCTTGCTCGGAAAGTGCGATGGACAAAGGGATTGCACCGCCCGCGAAGTTATCCGGGTCAAGGCGTCCCAACATGAGGTTGGAATCTGAAACTGTCGGCTCAACCCCGCCCCGCTGATAACAGGCAGGTCCTGGCTCTGATGCTGCCGATTGAGGGCCGACGCGAATCTGGCCCATGCTGTCTACATGGGCGATCGACCCTCCACCCGCGCCGATCTCGACCATTTCGACGACCGGGGTGGAAACCGGCATGCCGGACCCTTTCTTGAAGCGGTATGTACGTGCAACCTCGAACGTGTTCGCAGTTCTCGGGGTACCGTCCTCGATCAAGCAGATCTTCGCCGTTGTCCCTCCCATATCAAAGGACAGAACTTTCTCCAGTCCGTGAGCCTTGGCGAAGTCAGCGGCATAGATTGCACCGCCAGCGGGTCCGGATTCCAGCAACCGTACAGGTTCGCGACTCGCCGTCTCAACGCTGATCAGACCGCCACCGGAATGCATCATGAAAACCGGCGCGGCGATGCCATCGGCGCGTAGCTTGGCGACCAGCCGGTCAAGATAGCTGGCGACCTGGGGTTGGACGTAAGCATTGGCAATAACGGTGTTGAACCGCTCAAACTCTCGCATTTGTGGCGAGATGACAGAAGAGATCGAGATCGACAGATCCGGTGCCGCGGCGCGCAGTGCTGCTTCGACGGCTATTTCGTGCGCAGTGTTCGCGTAGGAATGCAGGAAACCTACGGCGACGGCATCATATCCGCCGGCTAGCACCCGGGCGACAAGCGCTTCCACCTCGGCTGGATCCAGCGCCAGCAGCACGTCGCCTTCCGCTGACATCCGCTCGTTCAGCGTAAAGCGATCTTTGCGGGGGACCAACGGCTTCGGGAGTTCCAGATTCAGATCGTATTGTTCGAACCTGTTCTCCGACCGCATTTCGACGACGTCGCGAAATCCTTCTGTCGTAATGAATGCAAGCTTTGCACCACGTCGTTCGATCAAGGCGTTGGTGACCAAGGTCGTCCCGTGAATGACTTGATGAATGTCCGCCAAGGCGACGCCTGCCCGATCCGCAGCTTTAACGATGGCGTCCAGTATCGCTTGTTCCGGTTCGGCATAGTTCGTCAGCACCTTGGCCGTCTCGATGCCTCCAGGGTGCTCGATTGCTACATCAGTAAACGTCCCACCAATGTCGACACCGACGCGGATCTTTGAGTTGTTCATGCGATGGATCTCACAGACTCTTCCACAGTTGATTCGCTGTGAAGGCCATTTGGTAAATTCGCGACATGACGGGGGCTGAACCAACAGTCTTCAGTTCAGTGATCGGAAGTGGCAGATCGGCCGGATCACTGCCAGAAACCAGATTTGCAAGGGCTTCGCCGAAGATCGTGCCGGTGGTTATCCCGCGACCGTTGTAGCCGATGCTCGTATAGATGCCCTGATCAAGTTTGTAGATTCTGGGCAAATGGTCTGGGGTCATGGCAATCTGTCCATGCCATGCTTCTTCGAACTCCACCGGTCCAAGCTTCGGGAAGATCCGCTGGAGTTGTTTTCGCGCCCAGCGTTGCGAAAGACCTTTTTCCAATCCGCCAATGACTGTTCCCATAGAGCCAATGACCAGACGGTTGTAGGCGTCGCGGCGTAGACTGAACATAATCTTGCCGGTGTCCCACAGTCCCTGCCGCTGTGGCAGGATGTACCCGGCCTCAGGTCCCAGCGGCTTTGTCGCCAACTGGAAGTAGTGGATCATCGTGAAGATCCGTTTTAGGTCCGGCCAAAGCGTATCCGTGTACGCGTTGGTTCCCAGGACGATCTTGTTGGCTAGAACGGTTCCGCCGTTTGTTTCAATACGCCAGCGAACTCCATCACGCAAAATCCGGGTGGCACGAATGCCCGTGCTGATCTTGGCCCCGGCGGCTGTGGCGGCGCGTGCAAGCCCGCGGCAATAGGCCATTGGGTTGATGGTCCCGCACCGGCGATCGACCAAGCCACCATGAAAGACGTCCGACCCGATGAGTTTGGAAACTTCATTGCGACCGAGAAGGGCGACCGGTTTACCGAGGCGTTGCCATTCTGCGTGCCGCCCCTGCAGATCTTGAAAGCCTGCCGGGGAATGTGCCGCGTGGATCGTTCCCGTGCGGGTCACCTCGCATCTGATCTGATGCCGTTCGATCAGCGAGAATACCTTTTCTGGCCCAGCACCGAAACAATCGATGAAGCGCGGGCCGTAGCTGGTCCCCAACTTCTCACGAACGATTTGCGGTGGCAGCCAAAGGGCAGCGTTCACCAGACCTACATTACGTCCTGATCCACCAAACCCAATCTGCCGTGCTTCGAACACATGGCATTCGATGCCCTTTTCCGCGGCATGAAGCGCAGTCGATAAACCTGTGAAGCCCCCGCCGATAATCGCCAAGTCTGTGGAGACATCACCGTCCAGTGATGACGATCGGTCTGCCTCTTCCGCACTGGCATCCCAGAGTGAGATTGCGTCATTCTTCGTCATCACCTGCAGCATCACAGCAATGGCCCGCGTGGAATCTGTCTATACGTGCCCAAACTGCCGGATTAATCTATTTGTGTCAATATGTGAAAAGTATGTGCTGTTATTCAGCACAGACTCTCAAACAGACTCGGACGCCCCAGAGACCAAATCCAATGAAGTTCTAGAGTTTTTGCAGCGCGTCGCAAACACCGGTCGCAGCTTTCAGCACGCTTTGGCAGATATCGTTGCGACGATCCATATCGAGATTGACGTCGGGAACAGATACGCCAAGTGCACCGATGACTTGGCCGTTCGGCAGACGGATCGCTGAACCGAAACTGTAGACCTGTTCGCGGAACTCACCGGTATCGATGGCATAGCCACGCGCCTGAGTCGCCGCCATATCGTCGTCCAACCGTTGGAGACTGGTGATCGTTTTGTCGGTATATCCGACCAAGTTATCGGCGATCTGGGGGCGCAACCGCTCGAAGTCAGCGGCAAGGATAGCTTTTCCGGTCCCAACGCAATGGAGTGGTGCGCTACCACCGATAGGGTTCCAGGTTCGGATCGGTTTCGTACTTTCGATTTTGTCGATGTAAACGACCGATAGGCCATCGGGTACGGCCAGATAAATCGTCTCGCCCGTTTCCTGAGAAAGAGTCCGCATATAAGGCCCTGCGATCATTGGCAGGTCCAAATTCCCGATCACGGTTTGAGCGATTTGCCAGACCTTTAACGTCGCGGAATAAAGCTTGTCCTCGGAGCTCCGGACGTACCCGAGGATCGACAGTGTTTGCAGCAAACGGAACGTGTTGGATTTTGTAAGATCCAACTCCCGGGACAGCTCTGTCACGCCTTTTCCGGTTTCGGATCGCGCGAGCGCTTCCAGAACCTGAAGTCCCTTTTGGAGTGTAGTGTCGATCCGGGGAGGCTTGGAATCTTTTGGTTTTACATCAGAAGACGTCATTGAACGTCGATAGGTTGTGAGCGGAAAAATATCAACGGTCTGATCATTCCTCGCCCCCCTCATCCACCACGAATGAAGGGGGTTCGAAGACCGTCACAGGCGACGGAACAGCATCAAATCGGGCAATTTCTACCATCGCAGACTGCGCTGCAGGTCCCTGAGACAAGGCAGACGTGCGCAGATCATGGGTCAACACGTTTGGATTGCCGTGGCGATCCAAATGTTCTGGGTCTTCAAGATCAGGATCGTACCAGGCGCCAGTCCATAAAAAGGCAACGCCTTGTGCAATCTCCTCGGTAATCACGGCCCCGGCAAGGCACGTGCCCCGACGGTTGAACACTTTGACAATGTCGCCATCGCGGATTCCGCGATGTGATGCATCATCCGGGTGCAGTAGGATAGGCTCACGATCTTTGATCTTTCTGCTTCTGGAAAGACGCCCATTGTCGAACTGGCTGTGAAGACGCGTTCCCGGCTGCCCTGACAACAGGTGAATGGGAAAATCCGCGCGGTTTTCCCAGTCTCGCGGTGCATGCCAAACAGGATGGCCTGGACAGTCTGAATATCGAAAACCCGAGATAACATCAGAAGAGATTTCGATCCGTCCACTCGGTGTTGGCAAGGGGTGGCGTTCCGGGTCTCGACGAAAGTCGGCAAGGAAAACTTGCTCTGGCGTGGGGTCAGGCAACTCGACCATGTCCCCAGCCAAGAACATCTCCCAGGCCGGCAGGTTGATCCCGATCTGGCCTGCGCGTTCGCACAAGTCCACCCACATCTGTGAAAGCCACTCGTCCTGTGAGAGCCCGCGGCTGAACGCCGTGCCCAGCGACATCCGGGACTCCAAATCGCAATATATGTCGAACTCTGGTCGCGCATCGCCGAAAGGAGGCACCGCCTGCTGCATCGGGACAATTACATTATCTTGAGTGCCTGCCCCAAAGTCGGTGCGTTCGGGCGACGCCGCCACGGGAAGGACGATATCCGCGTGCCTGGCCGCCGCAGTCCAGTTTATCTCGTTCACGATAATGGTTTCGGGCTTCTGAAACGCCTTTCTCAAACGATTCAGGTCCTGATGGTGATGGAAGGGATTTCCGCCAGCCCACCAAACCATTCGGATGTCAGGAAAGACCCGTCGCCGCCCATTGTAATCATAAGCTGCGCCAGGGTTGAGCAGCATGTCCGCAACCATCGCAACTGGCACAAAGGCATCTACAGAGTTCTTGCCTTGTGGGAAAGATGGCCAATGAACAGGCCGCGCCATAGTGCCGATACTTGCATCTGCACCATAACCGATCCCATACCCTCCGCCCGGCAAACCAATTTGTCCCAGCATCGCAGCGAGGACCACGGTCATCCACAAGGGTTGCTCGCCAAAGTCTGCCCTTTGCAACCCAACGGCGGTCGTGATTAACGTGCGGCCGGCCGCCATATCCCGCGCAAGATCTCGAATGCGGTCAGCTGACAGGCCAGAGATTTCTTCTGCCCAATCGGCGTCCTTTACGACACCGTCGGTTTCGCCAATCAAATAATTCGCGAACTGATCAAACCCGGAAGTGTAGCGATTCAGGAATGATGTGTTGTGTAGCTCTTCGACCAGCAGAGTATGCGCAATCGCCATCATCACTGCCGTGTCCGTCCCTGGACGTGGCGGCAACCACTCCGCGTCAAGCTCCGCCAAAGCATCCGTCTTCAATGGGCTTAGATTGATGAATCTCACGCCGGCTTTAGCAGACATGACCAAGTCTTCGCGCAGCCGATGGCGCCCGACGCCCCCTCCGGAAACCTGGGCGTTGCGGACAGGAATACCTCCGAACATGACCACCAGTCGGCCCTCTCGGGCAACCGTGCTCCATCGCGTCGCCTGCTTCACATGGTCACGAAAATTGCCAACGATGTGCGGCAATAAGACCAGAGCGGCATTGTAACTGTAGTTCCCTTCGGATCTTACGAACCCGCCGCAGGTATTGAGAAACCGCTTGAGCTGGCTTTGAGCGTGGTGGAATCGCCCAGCACTGGACCAACCGTAGGATCCCCCGAAAATCGCCTCGTTTCCAAAATTCAAGCGCACACGGTTCAGCTCTCGCGTGATCAGATTGAGCGCTGTATCCCAGCTGACTTCGACGAATGGTTCTCTGCCGCGCTCTCCCGTCCAGGCTTCCGGACCGTTGTCCAAATAGCTTTTGCGGACTGCTGGGCGTCGAACCCTGGCACGGCCGTGAATGCCGTCAGGAATGTTCTCGTTGATCGGCGAGGGATTGGGATCGTCCGGGTGAGGTTTGACCGCGTCGATGCGCCCGTCACGGATCTGAAGCAGGCCGGTCCCCCAATGGTTCGCGGTCAGCACATCTGTCATGGTCTTGAGAATCCTTGTTCCATTATTCAATACATCTATTCCATATATTGACACAATCTTGCAAGAGTGACAGGAACCAGAAATCAGAAAGGTCAGAACATGCCGCCGCGCACACCATCGATATCGGACGCTCTTGTTCACATGGGGCGGGGTCCGGCCACGGACGGGCGGCAGGTCAACATGCCGATCGTGCAGGGTTCGACGGTTCTATTCAACACGCTTTCAGCTTTCGAAACGGCACGGGACGCCCGTTACGACCCCGGCACTCTGTATTACGGGCGCTACGGCAACGAAGCGACGTTCGAATTGGAACGCATGGTTACTGAGTTGGAGGGCGGCGCAGGTGCCATCGCGGTTTCGGCGGGTCTGTCCGCAATCACCCTGGCTCTGATCGCGGCGACCAAAACCGGTGACCATGTCCTGGTTGCCGACAATGTCTACACGCCGACACGCAGTTTCTGTGACACACTATTGGCGCGGTTCGGCGTAGAAATCGAATACTTCGATCCGATGATAGGCGGTGCGGTTTCAGACAGGCTGAAGCCCAACACTGCCGTCGTGATGTTCGAAGCGCCGGGATCCGGTACGTTCGAGGTTCCTGACGTTCCGGCCATCGCTGCAGCGGCTCGAACCGCGGGGGCAATATCTATCCTGGATGGCACCTGGGCGACACCAGTCTTTTGCCGTCCGCTGGCACTAGGCGTCGACGTGGTCGCGCATTCAGCCTCGAAATATATCTGCGGCCATTCGGACGCGATGCTGGGTCTGATCGTTTGCAATGACACAACCTATGCCACCATGCGGAAGGGTTGCCTGGCCTTCGGCGAACGGGCGGGCGGCCAGGACATCTTCCTGGCGCTGCGCGGCCTGCGGACATTGGAAATGCGCATGCGCCATGCCGAGAACGCTGGGATGACTGTGGCGCGCTGGCTGGCCAACCAGCCACAGGTCACGCGCATGCTGCATCCGGCCTTCGCCGATTGCCCAGGCCACGACCACTGGCAGCGCGATTTCAGCGGCACGGCGGGGCTGTTCAGCGTTGTTGCAAAGCCGTGCAGCGACGCCCAGGTCCATGCATTCGTCGATGCTTTGCAAATGTTTGGAGTGGGGGTCAGTTGGGGCGGCTTCGAAAGCCTGGTCCTTCCGGTGGCACCTCTGCGGACAGCGGTTCCCTGGACTGATGCGGGACGGGTGATCCGCTTCAATATCGGGCATGAAAGCACTGACAGCTTGATCGCCGATCTGGAACAAGCACTTCCTCACCTGAACTGAGAAACGGACCCAGGCATGACCAACAAGATCGACCACTTCGCCATCGGCGCAGACAGCTTGGAGCAAGGTGCCGCCGCCCTAAAAACACAGTTGGGCATGGAAGTTCCTCGCGGTTCCAAGCACGATGCGATGAGCACCCATAACTGCGTCTGTCAGGCCGGGAATGAGAGCTTTCTGGAGATTCTGTCGATCGACCCGGATGCACCCGAGCCCGGTCGGACACGCTGGTTCACAATGGATGACCCGACAACGCAGGCACGGCTTGTCGAACGTCCCCGTGCGCTTTGCTGGGTCGTTGGCACAGAAGACCTGGACAGCATCGTCGCCAGCAGCCCGGTCGACCTTGGGGAAGTTGTGTTCTTCCAACGCGGTGATCGAACCTGGCGTCTTACCGTGCCTGCAGATGGTCATCTACCTGAAGGCGGTCTGCTCCCTGCTTTCATTGAATGGTCCCCCGGACCGCATCCAAGCACCGGGATGCAAGACCTCGGCATCACATTGACCGATGTGAAGCTAACTCACCCTGACCCGAATTGGCTTTCTGACGTGCTGAGAACGCTGGGCGTCGATCACCTCTGCAGTGTCTCGGAAGGTGATCGGGCATTGGCGTTCGAACTGAATTCGCCTAACGGGGCTGTGCAGGTCAACTGATATCGGCATAGGGTCGCGCGATTGGCTTGCGATCAGATTGTCCGGGCCGCCGCCATCTCGCTCAGATATGCGCTTACACGTTCCTTGACCGAACCATTGGTCGCAGATCGAACTAACGCTGCCAGATCTGCCTCGCGTGTGTCCTGGCGCTTGCGCGAAGACAACGCCGCGAATGTTCCTGCATCCAATGCCAGAACCTGCCCAAGAATGCGATCCGTTGCCAAGGACCATGTATCTTTGTCGACGGCCTCTGTTAGGAAGCCGCTCTCAACCGCCTCCTCCACACCAAAAGGCTTTTCCCGCAACAACAGCGTTCGTGCGCGATCCTCGCCGACCAGAGCAGCGAGCCGTCTGGTGCCAAGCACCAAGCCGAACCGCGATCCTGGCATCCGGAATCTAGCATCAGGGGACGCAATCCGCCACTGACAGGCCGCAACCAAATCTGCCGCCGCCCCATAACAAGCGCCATGCACCAACGCCAACGTCGCCGCTCGGGCATGATAAACTGCCTGCAGGGCCTGCTCGACCCGAACAAACCTCAACAGCAGATCGCCATCGCTGCACGCGTCTATATCGCTGAGATCGAAGCCACCGGAAAAACCTTTACCGTCACCTTGAAAAACGATCAGCCGCGCACCTTTGGCCTCTGCGTCAGCGACTGCCTGAGAAATGCCTTCAACCAAGGCGGCGTTGAAGGCATTCAGCTTTTCTGGGCGGCTCAAAATGATCCGCGTGACTGGCCCTTCAAAGGATACTGAGACCGCACTCATTCTGCGGCGCTCACCACGTCTTCATCAAGCCACTCTGCATAAACATCCTCAGTGTCTGCGCCCAGTTCGGGAGGGGCGCGGAAAACCTCGAACGCGTAGTCGGTCATCGCAATGGGAAAGGCCGTCGTCCGCGTCTCAACCCCGTTCGGCAACACCAGAGGCCGCACCAATTTCATGTGCGCGGCCTGGTCGCCCTCCAACACATCAGGATAGCTGTTGATGGGAGAGCACGGCACACCGCGGCGGTCCATCTCTTCCAGCCAATAGGCGGCGGTCTGTTTTTCGAATTCCGGTTGCAACAGTTCCAGGATCGCGTCCTGATTGGCGGCGCGCAGGTTCTGCGAGGTAAACCGCGGATCCAGAGCCAGTTGCGGCTTACCCACGGCATCGGCCACCTCGCCCCACAGTTTGTCATTGCCCGCTGCAATGATGAAGTGGTCGTCGCTCGCCCGGAAGGCCCGATACGGAGCGTTACGCGGATGCGCTGAACCCAAAGCACGTGGCGTGTTCCAGGTGCCAAAAAACTCAGACGTCTGCAACGCCGCGACGCCAATGAGGCTGCCAAGCATCGAGCAATCAATGTATCCGCCACGCCCCCTCTCCCGGGCCTGCATCAGCTTTGCCAGGATGGTGTAGCCCGCATATAAACCGGCGCAGAAATCACCTACAGGAACGCCGCATTTCACCGGGGGTGCCCCAGGCTCTCCGGTCACGCTCATCAGCCCCGAATAGCCCTGCACCGTGACGTCGAATGCACCCTTCTTGGCATTCGGTCCGGTCTGCCCGTAGCCGGAGATCGAGCAATAGACCAGCTTCGGGTTCACCGCTGACAGCGCTGCATATCCCAGACCCAACCTATCCAGCACGCCGGGGCGAAAGTTTTCTACGATCACATCGACCACACCGGCCAGTTGCGTCAGCCGCGCAACACTGTCCGGGTCTTTCAGGTCCACAGCCATCGACCGCTTATTCCGGTTCAGCGACGCAAAGTTTTCCGAAAAAACCTCGCCATCCGCGTCCGCGCTCAGCGGTGGCCAAGATCGCATGCCATCGCCACCATCGGGGCGTTCGACCTTAACGACATCCGCGCCCAAGTCGGCCAGCAGCGAGCCCGTGAACGGGCCCGCCGCGATTTGCCCGAATTCCAGCACGCGCACACCGGCCAGCGGCAGCGAGGTTACATCCGACATGCGTTTTATCTCCAGGGTTTGTGTTAATCCTCGACCCTGACGACACAGGGTTCTTCAGTCTTTGCCGCAACATCAAAGATCGACCGACCCGTATGATTGAGGTGCCGCCCATAGGTGTGCAGCGACACGGCGACCGTGTCGCCATTGTTCCAAACCTTGTGAATGTCTTCAGGCGCGCAGCAAACGACCTGACCCGCTGTGACAGTGCCCTCATGGGTCACTTCCAGGTCGGCATAGCCATCCTTCGACCCGTCATCGACCCGGCGGTAGTTGGTTTCGTATTCTTGCCCCTCCAAGCCTGCGACCACAGCCCAGGTCTTGTGATTGTGCGCACCAAGGCCCCGTCCAGGCGCCCAGGCGATCACAAACACCGCCAAATCGTGGTTCTCTTCTTCATGCAGCAAATGCAGGCAGAACCCCTGGTCCGGACAGGTCTTGCGGTATTCATCCTTGAACCAGGCGTCTTTGTGATCTGCCATCTTCTTGGCCAACGGCTTGACGCGTTCGCTGATCGCCTCGGGTGTGTCTTCCTCGGCCACAGCGACGCGCAGATCAGCCACATATTGGTCTACGGAATAAGTCTGGGTCAGCATGATGTCCTCCCTAGATTGTCTCGCCTAGTGCTTCACAACGGCCATACGGTCTTTCAGGTATTCGCCGTATTGGCCCAGCGAGAAGATAAACAACCAGTAGATCAGCGCGACGAAGGCCAGGACTTCCATGTAATAGGGCGCCCATTCGCCGGTTCCGAAAGCCGCGTTGCCGGATGCCAGGATATCGAAAAAGCCGATAATCGTGACAATCGCGGTTTCCTTGAAGGTCACCACCACCATGTTGATGGTCGCAGGCAGGGCGTGGCGGAACACCTGCGGCAGCACGATGTAACCCAACACCGACCAGAAACCTAAACCAAGCGCTGCGCCTGCCTCGAACTGGCCCTTGGGGATTGCCTGGAAGCCGCCGCGGAAAATCTCGGCCTGATAGCAGGCGAAGAACAGTGCGAAGGCGATGATGACCCGCCAGATCTTGTCGCCTTCTAACCAGCTTGGCAGCAGGATCGGAACCACCACTGCAGCAGTGTACAACGTGATCAGCAGCGGCAGGGACCGAATGAAATCGATCAGGATCGCGACGCCAGTTGATATCACCGGCAAACGCGAACGCCTGAGCAACGCCAAACCCAGACCCATCGGCATCCCAAGCAAAACGACGGCGGCAAAGAGAAACAAGGTCAAGGACAGACCGCCCCACTGATCGGTCGTGACCTGCTGCAGCCCAATCAGGCTACCTTCCATCAGTAGGTAGTAAGCAGCAAAACCAACTACCCAAAGGGCCACCAACCGTCGTGCTGACCAGAACCAGGGAATACACGACAGGATAACCGTGGCGATGATGACCACACAGGCAAGCGTTGACCGCCAATGGAGTTCGAACGGGTACAGCCCAAACAGGATCAGTCTGTGGCGCGCATCAATAACAGACCAGCAGGCGCCGCCAGCTTCTTGGCACGTGTCGACGGCATCTTTGCTCCAGACCGCGCTAAAGATAGCCCAGTCCAGGGCCAGGTAAGCTAGCACGACCATAACCAGCAGAAACAAAATCGAGATCACCGAGTCTGTCGGTGTCGAGAAGCTGCGCCGGATTTCGCTCAGCGCTTTTTCCAAAGTGCTGGGCGGCTGAGGAACCGTTGCCATGTCAGTGCCCTTTCAACTGCATGCGCTTGTTGGCCACGTTCACAGCCTGCGCAATGGTGAAGTTGATGGCGAGGAACGCGAGCATCATGATCCCGATCAGTTCCAGCGTCTGTCCGGATTGCGTGATCGAGGTTGAGACGATCATGAATAAATCGCTGAACCCAATGGCCACGCCGACCGTTGTGGCCTTCATGGTGAAAATCCACTGATTGCCGAGCGGAGGGATGATCGTCCGCAGCGCCATCGGCATTTTGATCCGGAACCAGATCGAACGTGGGCCCAGACCCAGCGCCTTGCCTGCCTCGACCAGACCCTTTGGGACTTCCAACAATCCGCCGCGCACGACCTCGGCGATGTAGGCGCCGCTATACAGCACAATGGCGATGATCATTGCGACTAACTCGATCGAGACGGTCAGACCACCGACGAAGCGTAGACCCTTCAATTCGGGGACCGAGAGCAACGAAGCGTCCGCGGGTAGGATCGAGAATGCCAATACCGCCCCAAAGATCAGCACGGCGAGTAGCCAGATGAAAAACCGACGCGCCACGCTCATCGTCTTTACCGAGGCAAGGATCAGCGCCAGCAGAATAGCGAAGCCGACTTGCACGACGGCAACCCATAACGGCGCGTTCAGAACCGGGATCATGACGCCGCGATTGGACACAAAAATCATATCCATCATCGATAGCGCCTGGCGCGGCCCAGGCATATGGATCAACGCCGCGTACCAAAAGATGACTTGCAGGATCAGAGGAATGTTCCGAAAAATTTGGACATAGACCGTCGCAACAGAACGCGCCGCCAGATTTCGGGCATCCCGCATGGTGCCCATGATGAGACCAAGTACGGTCGACAGGATGATCGTGATCACGCCCAAGAACAGTGTGTTGGCAAACCCGATCAATAGCGTCCGGCGATAGGTATCGTCGATTGATCTTTCAATCAGCGAGAAGGAATAAGACCATCCGGTTCCCCGATCCAGAAACGCAAAACCGCTGGTAATTCCCAACTCGGCCAGATTGACTTGAGCGCTTCGGATCGCCCCCCACACCAGAATGATCACACCGGCCAAAAAGCCGAGTTGAATCAGAAGGCTCCGATTAGATCTGCTAAGAAATCGTGTCCTCGCGCTCATGGCTCCCTCCCCGGTGCGACGATCGCAAAAAAACCAGGGCGGCGGTTAAGCCGCCCTGGGCGGGAGAAACCTCAGTCGAGGATCGGCGCGTAAAGGACGCCGCCGTGGCTCCAAAGATTGTTCAGGCCGCGTTCCAGTTTGTAGGGAGAGTCGGCCCCGATGTTACGGTCATAGATCTCGCCGTAGTTACCCATCGCGGCAATCATTTCCCGGGCCCAGGTATCGCGCATGCCAAGGCGTTCACCGATGCCCGGCTCAACACCCAGCAGACGCGCGATTTTCGGGTTTGGCGGATTGGCAACCATGTCCGCGACGTTCGCTTTGGTGACACCGTTTTCTTCAGCGACAAGCAGTGCGGCCAACATCCAGTTGACGACATCGACAAACTCTTCATCACCCTGACGCATGGCGGCTGCGATGGGCTCGCTGGAAAGCTGGTCATTTAAGATCGTGTGGGCGTCTGGGTTTTCCATCTCGGTCGCCCGCAGAACCGCTAAGAACGGACCCCAGGCAGCAAAGGCATCACAACGATTGGCCAGATAGGCTGCGCGCAGCTCTGATGCCTTTTCGTACGACACCATCGTGTGCTCGACGTTCAGCGTCTTCAGGTAGTCGGCAACAATCCGTTCGATCGTGGTCCCGGCTTCGACGCAAACCGTACCGCCGCCTAGGTCCTTTGCTTCGGTGATGCCCAGGTCACCATGAGCCATCAACTGTGCGCCACCAAAGAAATAGGGCAGGCTGAATTGTAAGCCCAGTTCTGTATCGCGGCCCATGGTCCAGCCAGTAGCCTTGATGATTACATCTACATCGCCCGATTGCAGGGCGGGGAAGCGCTGCGCCCAGCTCAGCGGAATGATTTGCGCCTTCGTCGGATCGCCCAGGATCGCTGTTGTCAGGGCACGGCAAAGGTCGATGTCCAGCCCCTTCCATTCATTTTTGTCGTTCACTTCGACAAAGCCGAAGTAGCTGCCGTTGTGACCGCTACACAGCAACGTCCCGCGTTCCTCAATCGCCGTTACGGTTGGGCTTTTCGCTGATGCTACCGCCGGTGCAAGCGCCATCGCTGCGGCTGCCAATCCAACGCCAATCATGTCTTTCCAGTTGGTCATCACGCTCTCCCTGTCTTTGTGCTATATTTTGGCACAAGTGTGCTACATTATGAAATACTCGAGAATCGTGTGAACTGTCAATCCCGCTACGATTGTCATCTGGATCGGGCCTGGTGTTGCTGGGACGTACGAGAACGACCCGCACGGAAAGAGCCGTGCAGGCGGAATGGATTGGAGATGCGTCGATAGGACAGCACACACGCGATCGGAACTGGCTTGGGTCGGCCAGGGTCACATCCAATCAGAAACCCTCAAGCGGCATGAGATAACTCACCATCCAATTCAGATGTTTTGCCTATTTCGATGTTTTGCCCGGTTATGTCGGCAGATCAGATCTTCGTCCAAACGCAGCCCGCAAATTTCGTCTGACCGGCATCCAGCCAGTATGAAGAGTTTGAGCGTGCGTCCTTACTTGCAAGGCCGCGCGGCGCACCTTCCAAAAAAAAAAATCGAAACCCGACAGATTCTTTTGAACCAACCGCGCCCTCGGCACGACTAACCGATACCAAACGCTGCCAAGGTGACCGGCGCCAGATGGAAACGGTCTCGCCCGACATCCGTGGTCCGCGATTGGATAAGCGAAACCTTTCAGCCTGAATAGGCAGGAGATTAGTTATGAGCTTCTTCAACTTCCTTCGGCTCTTCCAGGGCCAGCACATCACCGGCACAGATGCCGGTGAAAAGATCATCGGCTCGTTCTTCGGCGATAAAATCGACGGTCAAGGCGGCGACGATCTGTTCTTTGGTCTTTTCGGTAACGACAAGATCTCAGGCGGTGACGGTGAAGACATCGTCTTCGGCGGGTTTGGCCGCGACGAAATCAGCGGTGGCAATGATGACGACCGGCTTTTCGGCGGCCTCGGCGATGACACGGTGATCGGTAACAAAGGCGACGACCAGATGTTCGGCGGCAACGGCGACGATATGCTGGTCTGGAACAATGGTGACGGGTCCGATCTGATGGATGGCGGCCGCGGCGACGACCGCGTGCAGGTCAATTTCAACACCGATCTTGTCAACGACGACCTGCAGAACAAGGACGTCGCGGCGTTCTCGGTCACCGACGAAGGCGTGCAGTTCGCCCGTGTCGAATTGAACGACCAGGCGGTGAACGGGCTGTTCCAGTTGGACATCCGCAACACCGAGACCTTGGAGACCAATTTCGGTGGCGGGGATGACACAGCCCGGATCATTAATGACGTGCTGGACCAGATCGTTCTGGACCTGGATGGCGGCGACGGCACTGATTTGATCGATGCGTCTCAGGCGGCCAATGCCGTCGAGGTCGACCTTGCGGCGGGCACGATGGGTTCGGCCACGGTCGAAAACTTCGAAGACGTCATCGGGTCAGAGTTCGACGACAAGATCTCGGGCGACGACCAGGACAATGTGATCTCAGGACTCGGCGGTGTCGACGAGATTTATGGCCGTGGTGGCAATGACAGCCTGGTCGCCAATAAGGGCAACGATTTCGTCTTCGGCGGCGCCGGCGATGACGACCTTGTCTGGAACAACGGAGACGGATCGGACTTGCTGGACGGCGGTGCAGATCATGACCGCGTGCAGGTCAACTTCAACACCGATCTTGTCAATGACGACCTGCAGAACAAGGACGTCGCGGCGTTCTCGGTCACCGACGAAGGCGTGCAGTTCGCCCGAGTCGAGCTGAACGACCAGGCCGTGAACGGGTTGTTCCAGTTGGACATCCGCAACACCGAAACCTTGGAGACCAATTTCGGCGGCGGCGATGACACGGCCCGGATCATCGATGACGTCCTGGACCAGATCGTTCTGGATCTGGATGGCGGCGACGGGGTCGACCTGCTGGATCTGTCTGCAGCTTCGGAAGGCGTCATTGTGGATCTGGCGGCAGGCACTGTCGGCTCGGCGACTGTCGAGAACTTCGAGGATGTCACCGGTACCGATTTCAACGATGTGATCATCGGCGATGCAGGCGACAACGTTATCCGCGGCGGCGTCGGCAACGATGTGATGGAAGGCGGCGACGGGGCCGACACGTTCGTCTTCTTTGCAGCCGATGCAGGCGTTGACACCATCTTGGACTTCGAGGTTGGGGTCGATCAGATCCGCTTCGAGACAGATCAGGACGTTACCGCCGCAGATATTGTCGGCGATCTGACCCAGAACGGTGACGACGTCCAAATCGATTTTAACGGAAAGACTATTACGATCGAGAACGCCTCGGTCGGGGATTTCAGCGTGGACGATTTCCTGATTGCGTAGCGTCTTTTGCGTAAGCGTAAGCGTGCTGCCCCGCCGGAGTTCTCTCCTCCCCGGCGGGGCTTGTTTTTGATTTAAGGTTTTGAAGGATACGGCGGAGATCGAAACCCGATCGATCCAACGAAAGCCGACGGAGTTAACGCGGTTCCTGTCGTTGGTGACGGGCGCGGGCACCGCGTTCGATGGCGGCAGCGGCCAGACGCCCGACATGAAGCTCATGCCGAAGTTCTTCCAGCATCCTAAGCTCGCTCATCGCCACACGGCCATCGGCGGCGGCAACATCACAGGCCAAGGCATAGGCTGTTTCCCTGAGATGGTCCGGCAGGGCTGCTTCCACCAGGCCAAGCAAGGCATCCAGGCCGTCTTCTTCCGTGAAAAGGTCCGTGACCATGCCACTGACCTGATGCACCCGGTCGGTGTCGTAGTCCTGGAACACCGGCAGTAGATTTACGATCGAGATAATCGAGGCACGTTCACGATCTGTCATCGTTTCATCAGCGGCGGATGTGGCGAGCATAACGGCGACCAGTGCGTCCTGGGCACTGAGGGCTTCGATGGTCATCTTTGTCTCCGGTCAAAAGTTGATGTGGAAGATATGAAGACCGTCCGCGAACGGCAAGCATAGGATTGTGATCGAACGTGCGCTGGCGTCGTGTTTGAGCCAGTGCGCAGCCAAATCAGCGCTTTGCCCGGCCATGCGTCCGGACGTTCAAATGCGCTGTGTAGGAAACCGGAAAGACCGCAGGACCGGGTCGAATTATGGCGCAGGTCAACCCAATCCACCCAACGTGCGCGGAGTCAGATTAGGCCCGGTTCTGCAGACTACCCGGGCGACGACTTCGTTGACGACAATTGTCGTTTAATTAGTCGCTAACCCGACATCCGACGCATTCTGAGCGCGAAAACCGCATCCAGCGCACCGTGGGGCGCGAATTTCCGCAACACACTGCAAACTGGGTGTACACCTGCCGCGTCGCCAAGGCCCGATTGCCAACGGGCCATTACCACGGGATCGGGTGGCGATGAGATTTTCTTGTACCGAAGGGTCATTGAGCCGAACATATCGGGATTAAGCGCTGTGCTGTTCGGGCCCGATCCGACGTCCTGACGGCGCCCTTAGAGCTTCGGATCAAATCCGGGACAGCGCGTCAAAAAGTTCCGAACCTCGAGCCGCGCATAACATGCCATTCGCAGGGGTTGTCCGTATCAGCCACCGATTCCAATCCCATGACGCCTTGCGGCGTCCATCAGCGGCGAGCCGCGATCAGCACAGGCCACGGCAACCGGCTGGCCCGAGACGGATTGGATTGACCGGGTCACGGCCTCGGCAATTTCCGTCTCCATCTCGCGCAAATTGTCTGCCAGGCCCAGAACCAGCACCAATTCAGGATCTTCGGCATCCGGTTCCGTCATATGGACCAGCCAGGCTTCTGGGCAATCATCGCCCAAACCACCAACGGTCTGGCCCATCGCCTCGACCGTTGCGACCGATGGCAGATCCGGCGCACTGACGTGGACGCCGGCGCTGTCTGCACGGTCGACATCCGCCCGGAAGGTCGAGGCAATCCAATCCACGGCGGCCGGGGGCACCATGAGAACCTGACCATCGGTCAGCTTCACGGCCAGCGGCATATCCAGTGAGACCGCCATAGCCGCAAGCTGAGCCCCGTCCATTTCGGCATAATCGGCAGGTTCGGCCAATTGTTCGGCGTAGCTGTCCATATCAGCGAATACCTCGACAGCATCGAGACCATCGACCTTGGTCAACCGGGGCTGCACCAGTTCGCCTAGCTGGCCTTTCAATGGCAGGATCAGACCCGACCCTGCCAGGGCCTGCCAAAGCGCTTGCCAATCCGCCAGATCATCGGAATGGGTTGCAAGGGCATAAAGCCGGGCCAGACGCTCTGTGCTCATGATTTGGACCCGCAATCCGGCCCGGGCTGGTCCAGGCTCCACTTTGCGACGTCCTGCCAGACCTTTTGTGCCTGCAGGTCGCGGAACAGCAAATGCCAGCCTTCCGGGTATTCAACAACTTGCTTCGGCCCGTTCAGCCGGTCAAACACCGAACGCGCAATTCGGTTTGGCACGATCTGATCCTGCGCCCCCAGAAGCATAAGCGCGGGCAAGTCGACCGTTGCTGCAGCATCGCTGGCGCGATCGGTGATACGCACCAGCCCCAGCATTTCCCGCGCCGAAGGCGGTGAGAGATACAGCGGATCGCGTCCCAGCGCCCGCAAAGCTTCGATGTTATCGCTGGCCTGGATACGGACGACGCCGCGTCCCGAGAACCGTTCATCCGGCAAAAACAGCGCCACGCTCCACGCCAGCAGCCGGTGCAATGGGTTTAAGGCATCGCCCCCCCAGATCGCCGGGGCAGCGAGCACAACGCCATCGGCGGGGACGCCCTTCGCGGCTGCCGCCAATGCAACGCCGCCGCCCATGGAATGGCCCAGCACGATCAAAGGGGCACAGGCGTGGCGGTTCCGGATTTGCTTCGCGAAGGCGGCGGCATCGGCAATCATTCCGTCTGCGCCCGGCCAGTGGCCACGGGACGGGTTGCGTCCGAAGCCGCGCTGATCGGGGGCAATTGTGGTGATGCCCGCGTCCGCCCAATGTTCTGCTGCGCTGCCGAATGTGCTTGCGCCATGGTCGCCATAACCGTGCAGGGCCAGGATGACGGCCTTGGGCTTTTTCGGCCCCCATTGCGTAACCGGCACCGCGCTTCCATCGCTGGCCATCAGTTTTGGCCCCTCGACGCCAGATGCATTGGGGGGCGCGAGCGGCCCGCCCGCAGCGCAGCCGGCCAGCAACAGGCCTATGCAACCAGCCGTGAGACCTCGGACCTTAGCCACGGCAGAACCTCTTCAGCAAACCAGGGGTTGCGTTTGAGCCAGCCGGTATTGCGCCACGACGGGTGTGGCAGGGGCAGCAGATTTGGACCATACTCTCGCCAGGCACGAACGGTATCCGTCAAAGTGCGTTTCTTTGCCTGACCCATATGCCATTGCTGGGCATACTGTCCAATTAACAGGGTCAATTCCACTTGAGGCATGGTCGCCATGAGCCTATCGCGCCAGGTTTGCGCACAGAGCTTTGGCGGCGGCAGGTCCGATCCTTTGGCGTCATAGCCTGGAAAACAAAATGCCATTGGAACGATCGCCAGTTTGGATGGGTCATAGAAAACCGGGCGATCAACGCCCAACCAATCCCGCAGCCGGTCGCCGGACCGGTCATCAAACGGAATGCCTGAAGCATGGACGCGCGCCCCGGGGGCCTGGCCGGCAATCAATAGCCGCGCGGTCGTTGACGGCACGGCGACGGGCCGTGGTTCGTGGGCCGTCTCTGTCTTGGCGAAACGATCGGCGCATAGACGGCATTTGGCAATCTCTGCGCTCAGATCGGAGAGCTCGCTGCTATTTGGCTGAGGAATCATGCCGCATCATATTTCTGGCTTGCCGCTATTGTCCGTATATTAATGGTCGGTTAGTAAACATCCTAGAACTGTGGGAAGGTCCCCGGCCAGACCCATCCAGATCCAGTGCCGAAGCTGCATAACCAAACGGGGTCTCCGCAAGAAGATGCGCCTCATCCTAATCGCTGTGGCTTTATTTGCCTATTGGCTATTGTTATCCGGGCATTACGCGCCCTGGCTTGTCATTTCTGGCGGCGTGGTGTCGGTGTCGGTGGTCCTGTTCTGCTGGGCCAAGGGCGTGACAGACGCGGAAGGCTTCCCAATCGGTCTGACACCACGGGGCCTGGTCTATTGGCCCTGGCTGATCTGGCAGATCTTGTTGTCGGCATTGCGGGTGACACGGCTGATCCTGACGCCGGGTCTGCCGATTTCCCCAACCCTGGTGAAGGTTGAGGCGCAGCAGAAGACCGCCGTGGGCCTAGTGACCTATGCCAATTCGATCACGCTGACACCGGGCACGATTTCGATCGAGGCCTCGGAACGGGGCAAGTGCATCTGGGTGCATGCCATAGAGAAGGAAGGTGCCGAAGGTTTCGCCGATGACGAGATGAACCGCAGGGTCGCCTGGTTCGAAAAGGGCGAGGCCTGATGTTTGAGGTCGCCATTATCGCCGTGTTGTTGTCCCTGGCGCTGGCTGTCGCCAGGGCGCTGCTGGGGCCGACGGCCTTTGATCGGCTGCTGGCAGTGAACTCGATCGGGACGTTCGCCATCATGCTGCTGGCACTGTTCGGGTTCATGACCGGGCGGCCGGAATTCCTGGATCTGGGCATCACCTATGCATTGCTGAACATGATCGGCACCTTGGCTGTGTTGAAATTCTTCCGCTATGGCGCGTTGGGCTATGACCACCGCGACGGCGATACGGAGCACAAGGGGTGAGCGCGATCCTCGACATTCTGGGTTGGGGCGCGTTGTGCCTGGGCGGGTTCTTCTGCGTGGTCGGCGCACTTGGCCTGAACCGAATGCCGGATGTCTTCACGCGCATGCACGCAACATCCGTCAGCGACACGATGGGCGTGGGTCTGCTTGTCGTAGGCATGCTGAGCCAAACCACGGATTGGACCGTGGCCGTGCGGCTGGTGATCATCGTGATCGTATTGTACGTGACGGGCGCGGTGGCCTCGCACGCCCTGGCGCGCGCTGCCCTGCACGACGGCGAAAAGCCGTTACTGGCGGGGCCGGATGGCACGCTGAAGAAAACCGATTGCGGCGATGTCTTTCCAGAGCTGGCTGTGCGGATCGCCACCCCTCTGGTCTCGGAACAGGTCGATGACAGCGTCGACCCGGAAGAAATGCTGGACGAGCGGATCGAGGAGGACGACCCATCGAACTCCTGATCAACATGGTCCTGCTGACGCTTCTGGCGGCAATTACAGTGGGCATCATCCGCACGCGGAACCTCTTTGCGGTGGTGGTCCTTTCCGGCGCGTATTCCTTCCTGATGGCCAGTGTGATGATCGTTCTGGATGCTGTCGATGTGGCGATGACCGAAGCTTCAGTGGGGGCCGGTATCTCCACGGTCCTGGTGCTGGGCGCGTTGTATCTGACGAAGATCCACGAAGCCCCGCCGCGCTATTCCGCCGTGCTGCCAATGGTGGTGACGGCCGGCTTCGGCGCAGTGCTGATCTATGGCACCTGGGACCTGCCGCCCTTTGGGACAGCGGTGCAGCCAGTCAACGAACATGTCGGGGCGCTCTATCTGGAACGGAATATGGCCGAGATGGACATCCCCAATGCGGTGACCTCGGTTCTGGCCAGTTATCGCGGCTTTGACACGCTGGGTGAAGTGACCGTGATCTTCACCGCAGGCATCGGAGTGATGCTGCTGTTGAAACGGTGGAGGACATCTTGAGCGGCGCGCATCGCTGGCGGGTTGAAGCCCGCCCTACCCTTGGGGGCGCCCGATGATTCTGGACGTCATCCTGCGTGTTGCGGCGAAGCTGTTCATCCCGTTCATCCTGATGTTCGGGCTCTATGTGCAATTGCATGGCGATTTCGGACCTGGCGGCGGCTTCCAGGCCGGTGTGATCATTGCCGCCGCAGTGATCCTCTATGCCATCATCTTTGGCAAAGACGCCGCCACGCGGGCCGTCCCGGAATGGGCTGTTCGCGTCATGATCCCAATGGGCGTGCTGATCTATGCCGGTGTCGGCGTCTGGTCGATGCTGATGCAGGGGGAGTACCTGAACTACAACGTGCTGCTGCATGCGGGCGAGAAGATCGGCACCTATGATGCCGTCCATGGTCAACACTGGGGTGTTTTCCTCGTGGAAATCGGTGTTCTGGTCACGGTGACCGGGACCATGCTGGGCATTTTCTACATGTTCGCGGGACGGGGGCGGCCCGATGATTGACTGGTTTGAGGCCCTCGCCACCCATTACAATTACTGGATCACCATAGCCT
This sequence comes from Pseudomonadota bacterium, assembly GCA_039028795.1. Classification (GTDB taxonomy): domain Bacteria; phylum Pseudomonadota; class Alphaproteobacteria; order Rhodobacterales; family Rhodobacteraceae; genus Thermohalobaculum. Next base: position 92,145 of record JBCCHJ010000004.1, on the reverse strand, counting down.
TGATGATGGCGGGGCTCTACATCGTTGTGGCCCGCTCGAACATGATCAAGACGCTGGTGGGCCTGGGAATTTTCCAGACCTCGGTCTATCTGCTGTACCTGTCGCCCGGCAAAATCCTGGGCGGCACCCCGCCGATCATGGCCGAGGGGATCGAGACCTATTCCAACCCCTTGCCCCACGTTCTGATCCTGACGGCAATTGTCGTCGGTGTGGCCACACTGGCGCTGGGTCTGGCGATCGTGGTCCGTATCCATGAAGCCTACGGAACCATCGAGGAAGATGAGATCACTACGGTCGTGGACCGCGAGGATTTTTCCGATCCAGAGCCTGAGCCCGAGCCTGAAAGTGACCCGGAGGACAGCGCAGCATGAGCGCCCCGGGTTTGGACTTGCATGCCCACTTGCCCGCGCTGCAGGTGATGGTGCCGCTGATCGGCTCGGTCATCTGTGCTTTGGTGCGACAGCGCCATGTCTGCGCGGCCATCACCATCGGCTGTTCGGTCCTGATGCCGGTGATCGCCTTTGCCCTGCTTTGGCAGGTGCAGGAAACCGGGACGATTTCTTACGCTATGGGCGGTTGGGCGCCGCCGGTGGGTATCGAGTACCGTGTCGATGCGCCGAACGCCTTCCTTCTGGTGCTGGTGTCGATCATGGGTGCACTGGTGGCATTGTACGCCCCGCGGTCTGTCGCGAACGAGATCCGCCCGGAAAGCCAGGGCTGGTACTATTCGATGTACCTGATGTGCATGGCGGGTCTGTTGGGCATGGCCATCACAGGCGATGCCTTCAATGTCTTCGTGTTCATGGAGATCAGCTCGCTGGCCATGTACACGTTGATCGCCTTGGGGACCGAACGCCGTGCCCTAGTCGCCGCCTTCCAGTACCTGATCATCGGGACGATCGGGGCCACGTTCTACGTGATCGGCGTTGGTCTGATCTTCACCATGACCGGGTCGCTGAACCTATACGATATTTCGACGCTGATTTGGGAGCCAGACAGCACCCGCCCGGTGATCGCGGGCCTGGCCTTCATCACCGTCGGTATCGGCCTGAAACTGGCGATCTTCCCGCTGCACCTGTGGCTGCCCAATGCCTATGCCTTCGCGCCAACCGTAGCGACGGCGTTCATCGCCTCGACCGCCACAAAGGTCGCAGTCTATCTGCTGCTGCGTTTCCTGTTTTCGATCTTTGGAGTCGATTACACATTCGGCCTGACGCCCGCGGCAGAGATCCTGATGATCTTGGCTGTGTTGGCGATGATGGTCGCCTCGTTCAACGCGATCTTCCAGGTCAACATCAAACGCATGCTGGCCTATTCTTCGGTCGCGCAGGTCGGCTATATGATCCTGGGCATCGCTTTGGTGTCCGAGGCCGGGCTAACCGGTGGGATCAGTCACCTTTTCAACCACGCGATCATCAAGGCCTGCCTGTTTCTGGCCGTGGGCTGCGTGTTCTTTTCCACCGGTGCGACCCGGATCGACGGCTTGGCGGGGATCGGGCGCACGATGCCCCTGACCATGGGCGCGTTCGTTATCGCGGGGCTGGGCCTGATCGGCGTGCCGGGCACGGCCGGGTTCGTGTCGAAATGGTACCTGATCCAGGGCGCAGCCGAGGCCGAGGCCTGGTGGCTGGTGGTTGTGATCGTCATCGCCTCGGTCATGGCGGTGCTCTATGTCGGCCGGATAATCGAGGTCGCCTGGTTCCAGGAACCCGCGGCAGCGGTGGTTCGCAAGCCTCCCCCGGAAATGGTGGCGATCACCTGGGTCCTTGCCCTGGCGACGATCTATTTCGGTGTGCAGACCGAGATTTCCGCGGGCGTCGCCGCCGAGGCTGCGCGTGAGCTTTTGGCGGGATGGAGGCAGGGATGATCAGAACGCAATGCGTCTTCTCCGCTTGCCGCGCCCGATCCTGGGTGGGCGCTTCGCACAGCTTGATGCACGCGTCGCGCTCTGAAGCAGCAATTCAGCCAGTACGAAAATTGACGTCGACAAGCGTCCTCCCGGGGGGAGGGTCGGGCGCGGCCCGGCTTCGCCGAGCCGAATTGGCGCGCAATGCAAGCTCAAATCCTGATCAGAGGTTTGCATGACCGGCGAGACCCTGATCCAGCTGGCCCTTGGGGTCCCGGCCTTGGGTGCCATTGGCATCGCGGCGACGTGGTGGAACAAGAACGTTCGCGAGACCGTCACTTTGGCAACCGCTGGTGCGCTGTTCTGGGTTGTTGTTGTCAACCTGCTGCCGATGGTTCTGGACGGGGCGCGGCCGGAATGGCTGGCCACGACGGTCTTCGGCACCATCGAGATCGCCTTCCAGGTCGAGCCCTTGGGCATGCTGTTCGCCTGCATCGCCTCGACGCTTTGGATTGTGAACTCGATCTACTCCATCGGCTACATGCGCGGGAACAATGAGCCCCGCCAGACACCTTTCTATGTCTGCTTTGCCATTGCGATTGCCTCGGCCATGGGGATCGCCTTCGCTGGGAACCTGTTCACGCTGTTCCTCTTCTACGAAATCCTGACTGTCAGCACCTACCCGCTGGTTGCCCATAAGGGCAGCCCGGAGGCTCGGTCCAAGGCTCGGGTCTACATTGTCTTGCTGATGGCCACATCGATGGCGCTGCTGTTGCCTGCAATCATCTGGACATGGGTGGCAGCAGGCACCGCCGACTTCACCCCGGGGGGCATTCTGGCCGGGGCAGGCCTGTCAGTGGGCGCTTTAACCGGTCTGATGGCGCTTTATGTCTTTGGCATCGGCAAGGCGGCGGTGATGCCTGTGCACTTCTGGTTGCCGTCAGCCATGGTCGCGCCGACGCCAGTGTCGGCGCTGCTGCATGCAGTTGCCGTCGTGAAGGCTGGTGTCTTCAGTGTGCTGAAGGTCATGGTCTATGTTTTTGGCGTCGATTTTTTGACCGAAACCGGGGCCAGCCAGTTCGTGGTCTACGCCGCTGGCGGCACCGTTCTGATCGCCTCTATCGTCGCGTTGATGCAGGACAATCTGAAGAAGCGCTTGGCCTTTTCCACGGTCAGCCAGCTGTCTTATGTGGTGATGGCGGCTGCGATCCCGAACCCCGCCTCGATCATTGGGGCGACATTGCACATGGCCAGCCACGCGGTCAGCAAGATTACGTTGTTCTTCGCGGCAGGCTCGATCTACACCGCCGCGCATAAGACCGAGATCAGCGAGCTGGACGGAATCGGGCGGCGCATGCCCTGGACGATGATCGCTTTCAGTATCGGCGCTTTGGCGATGATCGGTGTGCCGCCGACGGCAACCTTCCTGTCGAAGTGGTTCATGATCCAAGGCGACATGGTCAGCGAAAACTGGTTCGCCTTGGGCGTGATCATCATTTCCACCTGCATGAACGCGGCATATTTCTTGCCAATCGTCTGGCGGGTGTTCTGGCGTGCGCCGCCAGAGGACGGCCATGCCCATGGCGAGGGGCCGTTCCCGGTCGTCCTGGCGCTCAGCTTGACGGCTGCAGGGACGCTGGCCTTGTTCTTCTTTCCTGACGTCGCCCTATCACTTGCTGAAGCCATGATTGCGGAGGCACCATGACAGATCTGAACCCATTGCTGCCACCATCGGGCGAGCCCGTGCCGCGCAAAGACGACAAAGAGCCCGAGCATTGGCTGGTCAGGAAGACCACGATCCGCAAGATTTGGATCGGATCGGCTTTGGTCTTGGCGGCGCTGACGTTGTTGGATTTCTTCGTGAAGAAGAAGCCGCATTTCGAGGTGGAAAGCTGGTTCGGCTTTGGCAGTCTCTTTGGCTTTGTTGCCTGCGTCGCCCTGGTCTTTGGGTCAAAGTTCATCGGCGCCTTCTTGAAGCGCGAGGACACATATTACGATGATTGATGTCCTCACATCCCCCGGCATTTGGCTGATCATCGCGGGGCTGTTGATGCCGGCATGTCCGGCTGTGCTACGGCGTCTGCTGATCCTGACCGTGCCGCTGGCGGCACTGTTCGGGATATGGGCCCTGCCAGACGGGGCGTCTGTCAGCGGTACTTGGCTCGGCATGGAACTGATCCCGGTGCAGGCGGATGCCCTGTCCCGTTTATTCGCCACCGTCTTTGCCTTCATGGCCTTTGCTGGCGGGCTGTTCGCGCTGAATCAGAAGAACACGATCGAGCTTTCCGCGGCGTTCCTTTATGCGGGGTCGGCCATCGGCGTCTGCTTCGCAGGCGACCTGATCACGGTCTTCATTTTCTGGGAGATCATGGCGATCGGATCAACCACCGTCGTCTGGATGGGCGGGCGCGAGGCTCAAGGTCCGGGCTTAAGATATGCGGTGATCCACTTCCTGGGCGGCGTCTTGTTCATGTCTGGAATTGCGGGGCTGATCGGTCATACCGGATCGACCGCCTTCACAGCGGAAAACATCGCTGCGGCACCGACATTCGCCTATTGGCTGATCCTGGCCTCGTTCCTGATAAACGCCGGCGCACCGCCCATCGCAGCCTGGCTGCCGGATGCCTATCCGGCGGCGTCCTGGTCGGGCACGGTGTTCCTGTCCGCGTTCACAACGAAGACCGCGGTCTACACTTTGATCCGAGGCTATCCCGGCGAGGAGGTCCTGATCTATGCCGGGATCTACATGGTGCTTTACGGGATCGTCTACGCGATCCTGGAAAACGATATGCGGCGAATCCTGTCATTCTCGATCTGCAACCAGGTCGGGTATATGGTCTGCGCCGTTGGGATCGGCACAGAACTGGCGCTGAACGGGGCCGCAGCCCACGCATTCGCCCATATCATCTACAAGGCGCTGCTGCTGATGAGCGCAGGGTCTGTCCTCTATATGACCGGGCGGTCGAAATGTTCCGACTTGGGCGGGTTGTTCCGCACCATGCCCGTGTCGTGCATTTGTGGGATCATCGGGGGCTTGGCCATCGCGGGGATGCCGCTGACATCCGGGTTTGTCTCGAAAACCATGATCAGCTCGGCGGCGGCGGACGAGCATATGTTCTGGGTCTGGATAGCCCTGGGCGTCGGATCCGCGGGGGTCTTCCTGCACGCCACGATCAAGTATCCCTGGTTTGTCTTTTTCCAGAAGGATTCCGGCCTCAGGCCCAAGGACCCGCCTTGGAACATGCAGGCCGCCATGATCCTGATGGCCTTCCTCTGCATCGGTATGGGCATCTGGTACACGCCACTGCACAGCATCCTGCCATACGCCATCGAGTATCCGCCCTATAAAACCTACAAGATCGTCTTCTATCTGCAGCTTTTGGGCTTCTCTGGCCTTGCCTTCTTCCTGCTATTGCCCTGGCTGAAACGCACATTGACGATAACACTGGATATCGACTGGTTCTGGCGCCGTGCGGGGCACGTGGTTGCACGGGAATTCCAGCTTGGTTGGATGAAGGGATGGTCGGCCATAGCAGACCGCTGGCTGGATGCCTCGGGCCGGGCGATCCAGAAACTCTATCGCGAACATGGGCCGACGGGGACTTTGGCACGCACACAGCCCAGTGGTTCTATGGCCTTGTGGATGGCGGTGCTGTTGGTCGGATTTTTAGTGTTTGCGTTTGTGTGAGATTGGTGAAGTTTTCGGATCTGGTGCCACGTTCTAAACGCTTGGACTTCGGATGGTTGGCTACAGCGCCATCCAGGACACTATCGGGCCCCAAGGCGATCAGAATTCACTATAGATTAGCCATAAGCGGCAACAGGATACGGGGCGGGCGGGCCGCTTAGGCCCCCGCAAAACTACCGGCATCCCGGATTTTGAGTCACTGTTTTTCAGCCAGAGCCTTGTCCCAAAATACGGCCTCGATTTTGTTGCCATCTGGGTCGCGCAAGAAACATCCGTAATAGGGTGCTCCGTACTCGGGCCGGGGTCCCGGGGCTCCGTCTTCTTCTGCGCCCGCATCGATGCCCGCCTGCCAGAACGCTTTCACCTGATCCTGGTCTTTCGCGGTGAAGGCAATGTGGATGCCGTTGCCTGGGTTGGCAGGTTTGGTTTCGTCCAAGGGCACGTTGACCCAGAAAACCGGAAACTCCCGCCCATAGGCCGCGGCCGTGCCTAAGTTCAGGATCTGGTGGCATCCCAAAGTAGCCATCACGGCGTCATAAAACGCCGTCGCGCGGGCCATATCGTTCGTACCAACCGACACATGAGAGAGCAGCGGAAACTCAGACATGGCGAAAAAGTCCTATATGGCAAAGAAACGGGGGAGCCCTGGCACCGGGCCGCTTGCGTTAGAAGAGTACCCTGAATAGACCCGTGCGCCATGGCAAATCAGAACGATCCCGCCCGTTGGGTCGAAAAGTTAAACGCTTACCGGCCTATCGTGGTGACCGGTGCGGCAGGCTTTATCGGCTTCCATCTGGCTGAGCGGTTGATGCAGGCAGGTCTGCCCGTCGTCGGGGTCGATAACCTGAACGACTATTACGACCCAGCCCTGAAAGACGCGCGATTGAAACGACTGCGCCAGTACGCGGGCTTTTCCTTCACCGAGATGGATCTGGCAGATATTGCCGCCTTCAACAGGTTGATCGGCGACGTAAACCCCGCCCACGTCATCCACCTGGCAGCCCAAGCCGGGGTTCGGTATTCCATCCAAAACCCGCACGCCTATGCGCAGTCGAACCTGGTAGGGTTTCTGAATGTGCTGGAGGCCTGCCGCCATGCGAACATCGACCACCTGATCTATGCCTCTTCCAGTTCGGTCTATGGCGGCAATGCGAAACAGCCTTTCGCGGTGGCCGATCCCGTCGATCATCCGGTCAGCCTCTATGCCGCGACGAAAAAGTCGAACGAGCTGATGGCCCATACCTACAGCCACCTTTACGGGCTGCCGGCCACGGGCCTTAGGTTCTTCACGGTCTACGGGCCGTGGGGCCGCCCGGATATGGCCTATTTCCTGTTCACCAAAGCGATTTTGGCGGGCGAGCCGATCAAGGTTTTCAATCACGGCGATATGCAGCGCGATTTCACCTATATCGACGATATCGTCGAAGGTATCCTGCGGTTGATCCCGCGCGCACCGGCGGCTGATCCGGATACGGATCGCCCATCGCTGACCCCGGGCACCAGTTGGGCACCGCACCGGATCTACAATATTGGCAACGACAATCCGGAACGGCTGGGGGATCTGATCGCGCACCTGGAAGATTTACTGGGTGCAACGGCTGAAAGGGATCTGCAGCCCATGCCGCCGGGCGACGTCAAGGCCACCTGGGCCGAAATGTCAGACCTAAAGCGGGAGATCGGGTTTCAGCCGACCACCAGCCTGCGTGACGGGCTGGCGAATTTCGTCACCTGGTATCGCGAGTTTTACGACGTCTGACCGGTAACCCGTTGGCGTGCCAGCCCCGCATCACGGTCGGGAACATAGAGCAAGCCGCACAACCTGCGGATCAGGTTTGCCTCATCCGCATCCCGGGTCTCGTCGGCATAGACGACACGCCAGACCGCCTCGATCACGCTGACCCGGTCCTCGAAGGGCACGGCATCCTTCAAGACGCGGGTAAAGCGCACGATATCCGTTGCTTCGGCCTGCGCGGCCTCGCCATCTACGCGGAGCGCTGTGGCAGCGGCATTGTCCACGCCATAGCGATCCATCAGGATCCGGTCGATCATGTCGCGTTCCGCATCAAGATATTCATCGTCCGCGCGTGCGGCCTCGACCAGGATCGCGGCGATCGCGATCTGATCGGCAGGGGCGCCTGTTTCTTCCGGGACCGGTCCAGCGGAAAGGCGTTGTAAAAGTCGATCCAGCATCGCCCTGATCTAGGATCGTCCCAGGCAAAATGCGAGCGAGAATGCAGTTTGCACTGCAAATTGAGCCAAAATTGACCTGATTCACCGCTGAAAAACTGTGGGGTTAACCGAAAATGGGGTTTTCGCTATGATAGTGCGGCAACGAGTATGGTATCCGATCTGTGAGCAGCGAAACTAAGAAACCGGCGCGTGCATGATCCGCTTTGACAATGTCAGCAAGTCCTTTTGGACAGGTGGCCATCAAAAGGTCATCCTGCATGACGCCTCGTTCGAAGTGAATGTTGGCCGCAATCTGGGTATCTTGGCCCCGAACGGCACCGGGAAGACCACGCTGGTCAACATGATGGCCGGGTTGGAAAAGCCGGATCACGGCAGGGTCTACCGCCGCGGGCGGATTTCGTGGCCGGTCGGTTTCAATGGTGGCGTTGTCCGCACGATGTCCGGGGCGGAAAACATCCGGTATATCGCCCGCCTCTATGATCGCGATGAATATGAGACGCTGGCGTTCTGCATCGATTTTGCCGAACTCGGCCACTATATCGACATGCCGGTGATGACCTATTCGTCTGGTATGCGGTCACGTTTGATCTTTGCGATCCTAATGGCCATCGACTTCGACTTTTATCTGGTGGATGAAGGCGCATCGGCAGGTGATCGGAACTTTAATCAAAAGGCGGCGGCGATGTTTCGCGAGCGCCTGGAGTATTCGACGCTGATCATGGTGTCCCACAGCCCAGAGACGCTAAAACAGTATTGCGACCAAGCCGCAGTGCTGATGGACGGGCAGTTGCACATGTTCGACAGCCTTGAAGAGGCGAAAGAGCTTTACGAGTATGAGTGAAGATCAGACCAGAGATCCGGATGGCGGGCGGCCAGGTGCCGACATGTCCGGTATGTTTGAGGAACGCCCCGGCGGTGCTTCGGGCCGAAAGGATGCAGACGGCCAAGATCAGGATGGCAGCGCAAAGGGCGAGGCAGACGCGAAGCTGCCGACACCACCGCCGCCGCTGGATGAAGAGGCCGTGGCCAAGCACCGGGCGGCCAAGCAGGCCCGGGTGAAAAAGCGCCGGGACGAAATCAGGCGCCAGCAGGCGGCCGCGCAGGGGCGTGCCGGGGCGGACAACTCAGATCCAGACCAAAAAGCAGCGCGCGCTGCACCGCAAGGCGGGGGCAAACGCGGCAGCGCGCTGCCGGCGCTGCGGCCGGACATCAAGCCGGATACGCCGGCATTGCGGGCCGAACGGGTCGAGGCGATCCGCCGAGATCTCGTGCGCCGCCGCCGCCGCAAGGGCGGGGGCATGCTGGTCAAGCTGCTGCTGTTTGTGGTCGTGCCCACATTGGCCGTGGCCTGGTTCCTGTGGTTCCAGGCGTCTGACATGTACAAGTCTGAAACGACGTTCCAGGTGCGCGGGGCGGAAGCCGCGGCAACAGGGCCAAGCGGAATTTTCGGTGCGCTGCTCGGCGGTGGCGGTGGCAGCAGCCTGTTCGATCCGGTTGCTGTCCAGACATATATCACGTCCCGGGATCTGCTGGTGCGCCTTGACGCGGACCATGCCTGGATTGCCCACTTCCAGGACCCCGATCTGGATTTTTGGCACCGATTGCCCGCGGATGCGTCATTCGAGGATGCCTTCGACAGTTATCAAAGCATGGTTTCAGTCAGTTATGATCCGACGGAAGGTATTCTGGAAATGGAACTGGTCGCAGCTGACACAGAATCTGCGCGGCGGTTCAGTCGGGCGATAATTGGCTATGCCGAGGAAATGGTCGACAGCCTGTCAGACCGTATCCGCGAAGACGCATTGCGCGATTCCGAACAGTACGTTGCCGAGGCGGAGGCCGAATGGAAAGCTGCCCAGGCGGCGCTGGCCAAGGCACAAGAACTAAACAAGATTTTTTCTGTCGAAGGGGAAGTCGCACAGAAAACCACGTTGATTGGGACGCTGGAGGCGGAGCTACTGGTTCTGGAAGCTAAGTTGACCAACTTACGCCAGGTTGCATCTGAAGCCGATCCCAGGATCCAGCGCTTGCGCACCCAGGTCTCGACAAAAAAGGATCAGATTGCGGATCTGCGCGCCTCGATCGCAGGAGGAAGCGCCGATCAGGAAACGTTGGCAGAACTGAATGCCAGCATGATGTCTGCACGGTTGAATGTTGAGACGGCGATGTTGAAGTTAACCTCCTCCGTGCAGCAACGCGATGCCGCCCGCACCAACGCGTCCCGGCAGCATCGATATCTCGAGGTCGTCGCACAGCCATCTTTGCCGGATCGGGCGAATTATCCGAAGAAGCCGGAGATGACGGCTCTTGCCTTTTTGGGTTTTCTGGGCTTCTACATCATCGCGTCGCTGACGCTTTCGCTGATCCGGGAGCAGGCGAGCATTTAGCCATCAGGCGCGTTGGGAGAACCCCGTGAGCCAGACATCCATGCGCACCGTGAAGATCGGTGACGTTAGCATTGCTAACGACCAGAAGTTTGCGCTGATTTCCGGGCCCTGTGCGGCAGAGGGTTCGAACCATTCCATCGATATCGCGGGGCATCTGGCCGAGATCTGCCGAGACCGCGCTATCGGCTATGTCTTCAAGGCAAGTTTCGACAAAGCCAACCGCACCTCGGTCAGCGGCAAGCGCGGCCTTGGTTTGGACGAAGGTCTTGCCGTCCTGGCCGCCGTGAAACAGGCCATCGGTTGCCCGGTGCTGACTGATGTGCATCTGCCGGATCAATGTATCCCGGTGGCCGAGGTTTGCGATTGCCTGCAGATCCCGGCATTCCTTTGCCGGCAAACGGACCTGTTGGTCGCCGCGGCGGAAACCGGCAAAGCCGTGAACGTAAAAAAGGGCCAGTTTCTGTCCCCTTGGGAAATGCCCAACGTCGCCGAGAAAGTCGCTGACGCAGGAAACCAGAACATTCTGCTGACCGAACGCGGCACGTCCTTTGGCTACAATACACTGGTCACCGATATGCGGGCCCTGCCACAAATGGCGGCTACCGGATTTCCGGTGATCTTCGATGCGACCCATTCCGTGCAACAACCGGGCGGCCGCGGCGGATCTTCGGGTGGTCAGCGAGAGTTCGCACCGGTCCTGGCCCGGGCCGCGGCGGCGGTGGGCGTGGCCGGGTTCTTCATCGAATCCCACCCGGATCCGGATACAGCGCCGTCCGATGGCCCGAACATGATCCCGCTGGATCAGATGGCCGGCCTATTGGATGTGCTGTTGTCGATCGATGGACCTGCCAAGTCCGCACCTGTGATGCTAGAATGACCTGAAATTCGTCTGTTTTCATTTATTTAAGCCCGAAATTACCCCGTCCAATCAGAATGAGAGACCCGTCATGAAAAAACCCCTGACTGAAGTCGATGTAAACACGTTCGACAGTCTGACCGTGCCGATGATCAAGCCGACAGGGTTTCGCGAATACGATGCACGCTGGCGGTTCCCGGAGGAAATTAATCTGGAGGGTATTCAGGCGCTGGGTTTGGGTCTGGCCACGCAATTGCACGCGGCCGGGTTGCCGCCGGTTGTGGCCGTCGGGAACGATTACCGGTCATATTCGCTTTCCATCAAACAGGCGCTTATGGTTGGTCTTATGGCCGGTGGGGCCGAGGTGCGGGACATCGGCACCGCGTTGTCCCCGATGGCCTATTTCTCGCAGTTCGACCTGGACGCACAAGCGGTGGCGATGGTGACGGCCAGCCATAATCCAAATGGTTGGACCGGGGTGAAGATGGGCATGGGCCGCCCGCTGACCCATGGGCCGGATGAAATGGCGCAACTGCGCGACATCGTGCTGGGCGGCAACGGCGTGCTGCGCGATGGCGGGCGCTATGTGAAGGCCGAGGGCGTCAAAGAACGCTATATCAAAGATCTTGTCGGCGACTTCAAAATGACCCGGCCGCTGAAGGTTGTCTGCGCTACCGGTAACGGCACCGCTGGGGCCTTTGCGCCCGAGGTACTGGAAAGCATCGGCTGCGAAGTCGTGCCCCTGCACTGCGAACTGGATTACGACTTCCCACACTACAACGCCAACCCCGAAGCAATGGAGATGCTGCACGACATGGCGGATGCCGTGAAGGCGTCGGGCGCGGATCTGGCATTGGGTTTCGACGGCGATGGTGACCGTTGCGGCGTCGTCGACAATGAAGGCGAGGAGATTTTTGCCGACAAGGTCGGGGTCATCATGGCCCGCGATCTGATCAAGATCTATCCTGGAGCAACCTTTGTGGCGGATGTCAAATCCACCGGGCTCTTCGCCTCGGATCCCGGATTGATCGAAGGCGGTGCCAAAGCCGATTACTGGAAGACCGGGCACAGCCACATGAAGCGCCGCGTTCATGAACTGGGCGCACTGGCCGGGTTTGAGAAATCAGGCCACTACTTTCTGGCCGATCCCATCGGCAAGGGATACGATTGCGGCCTGCGCGTGGCGGTCGAGCTTTGCAAGCTGATGGATCGCAACCCTGACAAGTCCATGGCCGATCTGCGTCGGGATCTGCCAACAACATATTCCACGCCGACGATGTCGCCGTTCTGTGCCGATGAAGAAAAATATGCGGTCATCGAACGCCTGCAGGCCAAACTGGTTGCAATGGGCAACGCGGGCGAGAACCTGGGTCCGCTGAAGATCGAAAACGTTGTCACCGTCAACGGCGCCCGAGTGATTCTGGAAGGTGGTGCATGGGCGCTGGTGCGGGCATCCTCGAACACGCCGAACCTGGTTGTTGTCTGCGAGTCCAGCACGTCGGAAGACGAACTGCGCGCGATCTTCGAGGCGCTGGATGCGGTGATCCGCACCGAGCCCAGCGTCGGGGACTACGATCAGACCTTTTAATCTGACCTAGCCGCAGAAGTTCCGCAGAAATCTGGGGCAGCCTCTCGCGGGGGTGCGCATTTTCTTGTCGCTTTTGAAACCACTTTTGCGACATACTCTGCACCCATGTCGCATCCGACCGTCATCACCTTCCTGCTGATCGACGAATTTTCGTTGCTGAGTGTCGCATCGGCGATCGAGCCCTTGCGCGGTGCCAATCGACTGCTGTCGCGCCGTGCTTATGAATGGCATCTGATCAGCCATGATGGTGAACCGGTCCGTGCCTCTAACGGTATGGAGGTTTCGGTCGATGGTTCGCTAAACGAACACACGAAGACGGATTTTCTGTTCGCCTGTGCCGGGCTGGATGCAAACCCGCCCTACCGGTCAAAACTGAATGCGGCGCTGCAACGGGCAGATCGAAGTGGCGTGGTCCTTGGGTCCCTGTCTGCCGGGACGTTTCTATTGGCCCGCGCGGGATTGCTGGATGGCTATTCGTCGACCATCCATTGGGAGTTTCAGCCGGCCTTTGCGGAAGAGTTTCCGGAATTGGAGACCTCGCCCGGGCTTTATGTGATCGATCGGGACCGCTGGACAGGCTCGGGCGGCATAACCGGCATGGACATGATGTTGCGTCTGATCGAACAGGATCACGGGCATGGATTTTCCCGATCCGTCGGCAATCAGTTTCAGATCGACCAGATCCGTAATGCCACGGTGCATCAGCGCCCGGGTCATTTGGAACGGCTGGAAAGTCTGCCCTCGCCGTTGCAAACGGTGATCAACCTTATGATCTCCAATATCGAAGATCCGTTGAAAATGGACACGCTTGCAGATCAGGCCGGATTGAACCTGCGGCGGATGGAACGGCTGTTCAACGCGCACCTGGATGCTGCCCCGGCCCAGTTCTATCGCCGCCTGCGGCTTGAAAAGGCCCGGGATCTTCTGCTGCACACGAACCTGCCGACGCTAGAAGTTGCCTGTCTTTGCGGCTTTTCTTCCAGTTCGCACTTCGCGATGGCCTACCAGCGGCAATACGGGCTGCGTCCGACCGAGGCGCGGCGGGACAGTTCGATGGCCACGGATCGCCGCACGACATAGTTCTGGGATCTACGAAGGACGAAACTGGCTGCTCTTTTGGTTTTGCTTCCTGCCTGACCTTCAAAAGTCGTGGGCTATCCCGTCCTTTTCCCAATCGCCATAGCGCGTGGGTTCAGGCCCACCCCGGCCGCCAAGTTCCTTTGGCCGGTTAACTGGTTTTTCAGCCGACCGGCGCGCCTCGGCCTCGGCCAATGCACGCTGCGCTTCGGGCGGGAGGTCCTTGCGATCGGTTTTCTCAGACATAAATCAACTCCGTATGCAGTTCGGATATGATATAGGACAGCCCAATAGCAATGGTGGCGTGACATGAATCTGATCAAAACCGGTATGCTGCTGGCGGCGTTGACGGCACTGTTCTTGACAGTCGGCTTTCTTCTGGGCGGCGTCGCGGGTGCGTTGATCGCCTTGGTGATTGCGATCGGCATGAACGCTTATGCCTATTGGAACTCGGATAAGCTTGCCCTTCAGGCACATGGGGCACGGCCCGTCACCCAGGCCTCGGCGCCTGAGCTTGTCAATATGGTGCAGGATCTGGCCCGCGAGGCGGATCTGCCAATGCCGGCGGTTTATGTCATCGACAATCCCCAGCCAAACGCGTTTGCCACCGGGCGCAGCCCCGACAAAGCCGCGGTCGCGGCCACGACGGGTCTTATGCAAATGCTGACCCGCGAGGAACTTGCCGGCGTCATGGCGCACGAACTGGCCCATATCAAAAACCGCGATACACTGATCATGACGATTTCGGCCACGGTGGCGGGCGCGATTTCAATGCTGGCGCAGTTCGGCATGTTTTTCCGCAGTGGGCGTAACAATGCGATGGGTATGATCGGCATGTTGCTGGCCGTGTTCCTGGCGCCGATGGCTGCGGGGTTGATCCAGATGCTGATCAGCCGAACCCGCGAATATTCTGCCGATCGCCTGGGCGGCGAGATTTGCGGAAATCCGCTTTGGCTGGCGGCGGCCTTGGGAAAAATCTCGGGCATGTCGCAACGTGTCGAGATGGATAGCGCGGAACGCAATCCTGCCTCGGCGCATCTCTTCATCGTCAACCCGCTGAGCGGCGCGCGGATGGATAGTCTGTTTTCGACCCATCCGAAGGCAGAGAACCGCATCACAGAGCTGAAGAAACAGGCGGCAGCGATGGACCGCTTTGCCCAATTGGCTGACGAGCGCAAATGGGGCCCGCCCACCGTCAGCCGATCCCGCAAATCCGGCAACTGAGTTGGCAAAACCAAAGACGAAAGCGCGCCCCGCGGCGCAGAAAGGTGTGCCTGGTCTGACGGCAAGGCGCGCGGCATTGGACCTATTAGATGCGGTTCTGATCGACGGGCAAATGCTGGAGGATTCCCGGGCTTCGGGCGATCCCTCTGTGCGTGCCGAAGCCCGTGGTTTGGCGGACCTGGCCCTGCGCCGCCTGGGGCAGATCGACGATCTGCTGGCCCGGTTCGTCGATCGGGAGCCCAAAGGATCCGGGTTGCAGATCCTGCGGCTGATGACGGCTGAACTTGCGTTCAGGGGGACGCCGCCGCATGCGGCCGTCGATCTGGGCGTCCGCCTTGCCCGGTCGAGCCGTCAAACCACCCGGATGGCGGGCATGGTCAATGCGGTGGGACGCAGGATCGCCGAAAATGCGCCTGATCTGATCAGCGGCCAAGACCCCGCCGCGATGAACACAGAGCCATGGTTGGCCCATGCGTTGGAGCGGGATTGGGGAGGGGATACGGCGAAACAGATCGCGGCTGCACATCTGACGCCTGCGCCCCACGACCTGACGATGAAGCAGGATGGCGATCTGGAGGCGTTGGCTGCAGAGCTGAATGGGCGGATTTTACCGACCGGCAGTCTGCGACTGACCGACCGGCCGCAAATCTCTGCCTTGCCGGGCTATGACGTTGGGGCTTGGTGGGTTCAGGATGCGGCCGCGGCGCTTCCCGTCCGCCTGTTTGGGGACATAGCCGGGAAGTCGGTGCTGGATCTTTGCGCAGCGCCAGGCGGTAAAACTCTGCAAATGGCGGCGGCGGGGGCGAAGGTGACCGCCGTCGATATCTCGGACCGCAGGCTGCGACGTGTCTCTGAGAACCTGACGCGCACTGGTTTGTCGGCAGAGATTGTCACCGCGGATCTGTTGCGATGGGGCCCTGATACACCACCGGATGCCATTCTGCTGGATGCGCCATGCTCGGCCACCGGGACCTTGCGCCGACATCCAGACCTGGCGCATAGGATGACAGCGAAGCGGCTGCGCGATCTCAGGGATCTACAGGCATCGATGTTGGATCGGGCTTTTTCATGGCTGCCGCCCGGCGGGGATCTTGTGTATTGCACCTGCTCTTTGTTGAAATCAGAGGGCGAAGACCAGCTGGCGGCCTTTCTGCAGCGCACGCCTGATGCCAAGCTTCAGGCGATCGAACCTGGACTGTTCCCAACTGAGTTCGTCACATCAGAAGGCATGCTGCGCACCCGGCCTGATCATTGGACCGAATTCGGCGGCTTGGACGGCTTCTTCGCCTGCCGCATTACGCGCAGTTCGTGACAGACCGGACTGGCCTGCTATAACCGGCAGCCGGGCTGAATTTGACAGGAAGATCGCGGAATATGACACCGCTGGGTGCGATGGTTGGAGCCTGGCTGCCAGAACGCACTGCTGCGAAACTGGCGGCCCGGGGGAAAAAACCAAACGCCCTTGTCGGCCATCCTCCGCCGCCGATTGCCGGTGATCCGGCCACGGCGCGCCGGTTGGTCGGCGGTGTCCTGCTTTTCGATGGACGTCTGGTCGAAAGCCAAGATCCGACGCCTTGGTTTCTGACCCCGCCGGATGATGCGTGGGCCGCAGATCTTCATGGCCATGGCTGGTTGGACGACGCTTTCGCGGCCGAGGACCCAAAGGTCTGGGCGCATCTTTCGAACTGGGCCTGGGAGTGGCTGGAGAATTTCGAGCCAGGGAACGGGCCGGGCTGGCGGCCGGATTTGGTCGCCCGAAGACTGACCCGCCAAATCGCGTATTCAGCCGAATTGCTGATTGGTCAGCCCGCGGAAAGGTCCCGGCTTTTCTTTGACGCATTGGGCATTCAGACGGCCTTCCTGGAATGGCGTTGGCAGCATGCAAAACAAGGCGTGCAGCGGCTGGAGGCGTTATCGGGGCTGGCCAACGCGCTGATCAGTCTGCGAGGCACTGGACGCGCGACCAGGCAGGCCGTCAAGCGGCTGGGCAAAATGGCCGCCCAAATCGTGCAGCCTGACGGCGCTGTCGCCAGCCGCAGCCCTGAAGATCTGGCGCAGATCGTGTCCTTGCTGGAATGGTCTGCAGTGGGCATCGAGGACGCAGGTTTGAAGCCTAACACAGATCACCTAAAGGCATTGCAGCGCGCCGCCCCGGCGTTGAAGACATTGCGCCATCCCGATGGATCATTGGGTCGTTTCCACGGAGGGCGCGCCGGAAACAGTGCGCTGTTGGACAGGTTGTTGGTGCAAGTGAGCGCACGGGCCCTGGCACCGGTGCCGTCGGGCCCTGTGATGGGATACGCACGGCTAACCGGCGCACGAACGTTTTGCATCTTGGATGCGTCGAACTCGCCGACATCGCCCTATGCGGCAACGGCGCATTCCAGCGCATTGGCATTTGAATTCAGCGCCGCCGAAATGCCGATGATTGTCCAATGCGGCTCTGGCATGGGCTTTGGCGAACGGCTTGCAAGATCGTCCAGGCGTGGGCCGTCGCATTCCACCGTCGAGTTGGCGGATCACTGTCCGGCAAGTGTTCTGCGCAGCAGATCAGGCAGGCACGAAGAAAACCTTGCCGTACATGGACATGTGATGGCGCGTACCAGCCGCGACGACCGCGGGTCTTGGGCATTGTGCGAAAGTTCCCAATACGAAGAAGAGCTTGGCCTGGTTATCGAGCGCCGCCTGCACCTGAGTGCGAACGGCGAACAATTAGAGGGCGAGGATACAGCGTTGGCCACCAGCGCCGCCGGACGCGGCAGAATGGCCCGCGTTTTTGGGAAGGGAAAGCCGCCTTGCCCAATCACGGTACGGTTTCACCTGCACCCCAGGGTCCGGGCAAAGCTGGCCCTGTCTGGCCGAGCGGTCGCCCTGACGCATGCCGATGGCAGCCGGTGGATCATGCGCACGGACGCCGATCGATTGGAGGTAGAGCCCAGTCTCTATTTCGATGAAACCCGGCCAAAGCCGCGTGCGACGCTTCAGATTGTGGCCAGTTCGGACCTTCTGGAGTATTGGGGGCGCATAACCTGGTCGCTGGATCGGATCCCCGAAGGTGCGCAGCCCGGCTGATCAGTGCCTCGATCAGAAACGACGTTATATCGATAAGGACAGCTTGATGACCGACACCCCTGCCTCTGTTACCCCTGTCCGACGCGCATTGATCTCTGTCTCGGACAAGGCGGGGCTGGTTGAGTTGGGAACCCGGTTGGATGCCGCCGGGGTGGACCTGGTCTCAACCGGAGGGACGGCCTCTGCGCTGCGCGATGCCGGTTTGACCGTAATGGACGTATCCGAGCTTACCGGATTTCCGGAAATGATGGATGGCCGGGTTAAAACACTGCACCCGATGGTGCATGGTGGGCTTCTGGCCGACCGTTCGATCGATGCTCATGTGCAGGCGATGGAAAGTCATGGCATCTCGCCGATCGATCTGCTGGTGGTCAACCTCTACCGATTCGAGGCGACCGTTGCGTCCGGCGCAGACTATGACACCTGCATCGAGAATATCGACATAGGCGGCCCGGCGATGATCCGGGCGGCGGCAAAGAATCATGCCAGCGTCGCAGTTGTGACCGATCCGGAAGACTATGCCGAGGTTCTGGCGGCAGTGAACCAAGGCGGCACGGACCTGGCCTTGCGCAAGAGCCTTGCGCAACGGGCCTATGCCCGTACGGCTGCCTACGATACTGCAGTGTCGAATTGGATGGCCGGTGCGATCGGCCAGACCAAACCCCGCCATCGATCTTTTGCCGGGCGTCTGAAGCAACCCTTGCGATATGGCGAAAACCCGCACCAGTCGGCAGCGCTTTACACCTGGGATCAGGGCCGGCCAGGGGTGGCGACGGCGACGCAAATCCAAGGCAAAGAGCTGAGCTATAACAACATCAACGACACGGATGCAGCCTTCGAGGCCATGGCCGAACATGGCGCGGACCGGCCCACCGTGGCGATTATCAAACACGCCAATCCGTGCGGCGTGGCGACCGGCGAAACGTTGTTGCAGGCCTACACCGCAGCCTTCGATTGCGACCGGGTGTCCGCCTTTGGCGGGATCATTGCGTTGAACCAGACGCTGGATGGCAAAACGGCGGAGAAGATTGCCGAAATTTTCACAGAGGTCGTGATCGCACCCGATGCGAACGAAGACGCCCGCCAATTTTTTTCCGCCAAAAAGAACCTGCGTCTGCTGATCACCGGCGGCCTGCCGGACCCCGCAGCACCGCGCCTGTCATGGCGCCAGGTCACTGGCGGATTGCTGGTGCAGGATCATGATACCGGACGGGTTGCGCCGGCTGATCTGAAGGTTGTGACCAAGCGCAGTCCCACCGATCAGGAGATGGCGGATATGATGTTTGCCTGGCGCGTCGCAAAGCACGTCAAATCCAATGCGATCATCTATGCCAAGAACGAAGCAACCGTGGGTATTGGTGCCGGGCAGATGAGCCGCGTTGACAGCGCGCGGATCGCCGCCCGGAAGTCAGCGGATATGGCCGAGGCGTTGGGACTGGCCGAGCCGACGGTCAAAGGCTCGGTCGTGGCATCGGATGCGTTCTTTCCCTTCGCGGACGGCCTGCTCAGCGCTGCCGAGGCCGGAGCGACAGCAGTTATTCAGCCGGGCGGCTCCATGCGTGATGAAGACGTGATTGCTGCCGCGGATGAGGCAGGCCTGGCGATGGTCTTTACGGGAATGCGTCACTTCCGTCACTGAGCACGGACCCGCGATCATCTGGCGAAGAAAGTTGCACCTTAGTGATCCATGCGGGACTGCCTAAGGGCGCGAAGATCATCGCCACCAGATGCCAGATAGGCCTGCCTGGCCGCGGCTTCGTCATGCTCTTGTTCGATACCGGTTTTCAACAGCAGCGCTTCGAAGGAAAAGATCATTCCAGCGAATAAAGCCAGTTCCAATCCGAACCTCACGAACAAGGGTACCGATGCGTCCGGCCAAATCGCAGCAATCGCAAAGTTCGCACCGAGGACACCGAAATGGCTGAGCAGCCCGGCAATCCCGGCGAGCAGCGGCATCGCGATCAGGAACCTGACGACGATCAGCCCGACCGTATAGGTTCGTTCACTGCCCCAACTTTCGCCGCAGGCCAGAGGAACGATAAAAATCGCGAGCATCGTCATAAAGACCATGTAGACCGCTCGCAGCACCATGATCAGGCCATCCAGATCAAAGCCTTCGAAGGTGAAAACATACGCAGCCAGATCGGGTTGCTTCATCACGCGTTCGACAGCCTTGAATAGCTTATCGGGGTTCAGCCACCACAGCGCCTCGCCGCCGCGAAATTCCAGGAAAAACAGCGTGACGGCTGTGACAATGAGGCCGAGCAGAATCTGCCCCAGAAAGCAGACCATCAGGCCTTTACCCGCCGCCACAAAAAAGTCCGGTTGCTGCGGGAACCGTTTCAGCCCGCTGAAGTTCCCTGCAAACCGTGCAGTTTGGACGAAGATTGCCACCTGAACCAGAAAGGCAAAGATCAGGATCAGCAATGGCAAGAGTATTGCCATCACCCCGAACATTCCCAGGACCAGATTGCCAACCAAAGTCACCGGGAGCGTCGCAAGCGCAACGAGGATGCCATATCCTGGACTACGGATTAAGGCCGTCATCACGCGCCCGAACATGCGATCCCCCCTGAGTTGTGCAAGAAACTGATCGCCGAACGGTTGTAGGCTTGTCAACAGCCGGGCCGGATTTACGGCCCGGTCTGTTCAACTTTGCAAATTACTTTGCAATCATCTTCTTGATGACGCCGACGACGGCCAAAAGGATACCACCGCCTACACCTCCCGACGCAATCTGACCAATGAGGCCGCTGATATCCCCGCCTGCGCCGTCAACGGCGCCGCCGGTTACTGCACCAAGGATTTGGCCACCAATGCCGCCGCCGACGATGCCAGCGAGCGAGTTGCCAAGAACACCCAGGTTCAGGTTCTTCAACAGACCTCCGGCAATATTGCCGCCAACCGCACCTGAAATCAGGCTGATTAGAATTTCCATGCAATCCTCCCGTTAGTGTTTGGAGGCCTCTACTATCGGGGGTGGCATGGCGAGATATGGGCGTGGCAAAGATAGAACCAGACCATTCTGCGCACGAATGCGGCAATTGTGGAGGTCGGTTGGGTCAGCTTGCTTCCAGTTGAGCGGCCTCATAGGCCATCATCGCGCGCTTGATCGGCAGACCCCAATGGTAGCCGCCAAGGCCGCCGTCACGGCGCATCGCCCGATGGCATGGGATCAGCCAACTGATCGGATTGCGTCCCACAGCAGATCCGACGGCACGGACCGCTCGCGGATTACCGATATGGCGGGCGATTTCCGAATAGGTTGTCACATGGCCGGATGGAATGGCCATCAAGGCCTCCCAAACTTTGATCTGGAACGGGCCGCCCAGCGGGGCCAGGGCGACATCGCCTGATCCGGCGAAGGCCGATGTGACCCAGGGCGAGAGCAAAGCGCGATCTTCCGTGTATTCGGCATCAGGCCAACGGGAGGTCATGTCTTGCCAGGCGTGATCCCGGCCAAATTCTGCGGCGAAGGCCATGCCGCACAATCCACGATCGGTTCCCATCGCCAAGGTTTCGCCGAAAGGGCTGTCAAACCAAGCCCAGGAGATCACCAACCCTTTGCCTTTGCGGGCGTATTCACCTGGCGTCATGGCCTCCCACCGGATGAACAGGTCATGCAAGCGCCCAGGCGAGGAGAGGCCGCTTTCCATCGTGGCATCCAGCACAGTGAAGCGCTCGTTCAGCAGCCGTTTCGCATGATCCAGAGTCAGATATTGCAGGTACCGTTTCGGCGACACCCCGACCCACTGGCTGAATATCCGTTGAAAATGGGCCGGGCTGAAACCGATGGCATCAGCAACGTCATCCAAAGAAGGCTGTTCGTCGGCGCGGCTTTCAATATAGCGCAGCGCTGCCGCCATCAGATCATAGTGGAATCGGTCAGTCCCGGATTCGATGTTCATGGTTTTGATCTCCGTTGTTGAGATCAGCTTACCCATGGGCCTCGGTCAAGCCACCCGGTTCCTGCGATGCTGGGATCAGGCCCCGGCGTATCAGGTCACCTGCGATGCGATCGGCTTCTGCCAGGGGTTCATAGGCCCATGCCGAAATCGCCCCTGTAAATCTTCTGCTTGCACCGCGTGCGGCCAAGGCTTCATGAAACGCCGCAAATTTTGCGGCGACTCTGGTCAGTGGGAATATATGGACCGGCAAACCGACTGTGGCTGCCTCGGACGCCATGTTCACCGAGTCTTCCGTTACCAAAACCGCCTTTGAAGTGGCCAGCATTGCCGGATAGGGGTTCGGTCCATCGCCTGACCAGAACATCCCGCGCCCTTCCAGGCATTCTGCAAGCAGGCTGACAAACCGACCGGGCGTCCGGCGCGATGCCGTGACAACCAGCGAATGGGCCTGCGCCAGGCTTTCCAGCGCAAGCAGCAACCGCTTCTGATCTGCATCGCTGAACGTCGCTGACCCGCTGGGGCCGCCAACCAGCACCGCAAGCTGTGGTTTGTGAGACGGGCTTTCAGACCATGTGCCCGCCGCGGCATGCACCCCTGAAACCGTCAGCCGGTTCATCGCGCCCACGGTTTTGAGGATATTCGCGCCCTCGATGCTGTCATGTTCAGGCACAACGATGACATCGAAGGCACCTGGGTCACATTGCGGGTTCAGCAATTGGACGGCTGTGACGCCATAGAGTTTACGCAGGGCGGCAACTACGGCCGCAGAACGCCGGCCCGCACCGATAACGATATGCGGCCAGGGCCAGCGCAGATCTTCTGCGCCCGACTTCAGACCCATAAATGGCCAGCCGTCCCGACGCGCACCCAGCCTGACCGCCATTTTCGGCGGGATCAGCCCTGCCCAAGGTTTGAGTTCGATCCGTTTTTGCGAAATGTTGGCGGAACACTGCCGGCCAATTGCTTCGGCCAGACCCAGTGCCTGGGCCTCGTTTCCGGCCCGCCCATCGGTCAAAATCCAAATCTCGGTAACTTTCGACATCACGCACTTTTGCGAAAATTGCGCGTTTGCGCAACATTCTTGCTTTTAATGACCTAAATCCATACAAACCCGAAATCTGTTGCGGGGGTTAACTTCCACTTCTGCACGTCTTAGCACCTCGAACGATAAAATGGGTATGGGGCAGTATGTCGGGACTAAAGCTTGACCTCATAGATCGAAAAATTCTTGCCGAATTGCAAGGTGACGGCAGGATGACGAATGTCGAGCTGTCTAAACGCGTCGGCATATCTGCGCCGCCATGTTTGCGCCGTGTGCGCGGGCTGGAAGAGACCGGGTTGATTCAAGGTTATCATGCGCGATTGAATGCACGCGCGCTTGGATATGAGGTCACGGTCTTTGCGATGGTCAGCCTGAAAAGCCAGGCAGGCACGGATCTGGAAGAGTTTGAGACGCTCTGCCGTGGCTGGCCACTGGTACGCGAATGCCACATGCTGAACGGCGAGATCGACTTTCTGCTGAAATGCGTCGCACCGAACCTGCTGACCTTCCAGACATTTCTGACGGACGATTTATTGGCCATGCCAAACGTCTCGAACGTAAAGACATCGTTGGTAATCCGGTCCGACAAGAACGAGCCAGGCGTGCCGTTCGAGGTTTCCGATCATCTGGCGGCTGAGAACCTCTGACCGCAGGGTAGCAATCACACCTGCAATGTAATCTTGAACGCAGCTCCGGTCGACGACGTTGCCAGGTCGATGCGGCCGCCATGGGCGCCCAGTAACGCCTGCACGATTCCCAGGCCCAGCCCAGTGCCACCTTCTGCCCGCCGGGTCGTGAAAAAGTTCTCGAAAACCTTGTCCCGGTTGGCAGGTGTAATGCCGTCCCCGTCGTCTTCGATCACGATGATGACCTGGCCGCCGTCGGCTCGGGCAGAAACCTTAACCGCTTTGGCGCCGTGTTCCACCGCATTATCAAACAGATTGCCCAAGGCGATCCGCAGTGCCTCTTCACCAATCCGCGCGCTTTGACCTACGTCGACATCCAATTCGACAGACACTTTGTCCGAGAGACCCGCAGCGACGCTTCGGATGACCGGTCCAAGTTCGGTCGAAACCTCGGCATTTAGAGTATTCTCTGCCCGCGCAAGGTCGAGCAGGCGATCCAGCAGTGCGCGCAGTCGGACACCCGACGCAGAAATTGTTTCCAGGAACCTCTGACGTTCTTCGGCTGTCATCGTGTCGTGGTGGTCGCTTAGCAATTCAGCGGCACCTTCGATCGACGTAAGCGGTGTCTTGAATTCATGGCTGACCTGACTGGCGAGGGTCCGGATATAGGCTGCGCGATCACCCAAAGCCGTAGCCATCTGGGAAATCCCGTCGGACAGTTCGGCCATCTCGCGGGTGCCGGGATGCTTCAAGGTTGCCATCGCCGCAGTTTCTCCGCGCGCGACGCGCTGCGTACGGGACAGCAGTTCTGCCACCGGCCTGGAAATCGTGCGCGAGGTTAGAACCGCCAGGGAAATCGCCAGAACCAGCACAGTCACCAGGGCAAGGATGGCTTTGTCCTGTTCTTCGTACATATGGCGCAGAATGCTCTTCGGTGTCCGCGACAGGTAGACGACACCGTTGACCCGCCCATCGCCGATCACCGGGAACGCCACGAAAACACGAACGCCGGTCCCACGGCTGAAAGACGTCAACTCCGACGGTGCGTTCTCAAGCTCGCGATACCTCAGCGCGCTGGCGTACCGACCGGTCATCGCCCGCGCAACTTCTTCAACGTGGCCAAAGTTCAGCCCGATCTCGGCCGTCCCGCCCACCGTTGTGCCGTGCCTGTCCAGAACCCGGACCCCGATCAGCGTGGTACGTTGCGCCTGGTCGACGATCGGGCTGATCGTTCGGCCTGCCAACAGGGCCGCCGCAGTTGGAGGCTCTGGCGGATCCCTGCCGTCAGGACGCGCCGGTAGCGTTGCGACCTTCGCAAGGTCCAGGCCAGGATTGATCGGGCTCCACCTTGCATCCGAAAGTTGCAGCAAATTGTCGGCCGATGGATAGCGGGACGACGCCTTGGCGACCTTCGTCTTTTTTTGCGCTGCGGGCTCGGTCTGATCTTGCTGAGTGGTTTGGTTTTGAGGCTGTGCTTCTGGACGACGCAGGATCAGTTGATAAGCCGCAGCAATTGTCGCGGCCTGACTGATCAGCTCTCGCTCTGTTTCTTGGATCAGCTGATTCTCATAGATCCGGAAAAAGAAGATCGAGCCCAGTGGCAAGGCGATGACGGCCAGATTGACGGTCAAAAGAACCGTGGACAACCTTGGCCGAAATCTCATGCGGGATTAAGCCGGAAGCCCACGCCGTGCACGGTTTCGATCAACCCTTCTGCCCCGGCTGCTGCAAGCTTGGCCCGGACATGGCGCACATGACTGTCCAGCGTGCGGTCGGATACATGGATGCCCGGCGCATAGACAGCCTTCATCAAATCGTCCCGGGTAAACACCCGGCGCGGCTGACGCGCCATTGTCTCCAAAAGCTGGAATTCGGTGGCCGTCAACTGTAGGTCGCCACTGTCCCATGTGGCGCGGTGTTCAACAGGGTCGATTTCCAATTGATCGACCCGCACCGTCGGATCCTCGGGCGTCTCCTGCACGGGCCGGGCGCGTTTCAGGATTGCATTGATCCGGGCGACAAGCTCACGCGGGCTGAAGGGCTTGGTGACATAGTCATCCGCGCCCAATTCCAAACCTAGAACCCGGTCAATCTCATCATCGCGCGATGACAAAAACAGAACCGGCACGTCCGAGCTTTGCCGCAGGCGGCGGCACATTTCTAGACCGTCCATTTCCGGCATGTTGATGTCCAGAACAATCAGGTCCGGCGAATTTGCGTCCGCGTATTGTAGAGCCGCTGCACCGTCAGCAGCCGCATGCGTCTGCATCCCCGCCTTTTCCAAGGCAAAGCAGACCACTTCGCGGATATGTGGGTCGTCATCAACGACCAAGATCGAATGAGCCATGGTAGAGGTTTCATAGCGCGTTCCGTTTGGCTTCGCCAGCATCCCTGAAACCGGCAGACGCGCATCAACGCTGTTAAACCGAAGGCGCGGCCGATTGCGTGAAACCCCAATAGGACTGATATCAAGCATTGGAACGTCTCCCATAGAGTGCCACGGCGAAACATAGAACCGCCAGTAATGCCAAACGACTGAGAACGGACCATCTGAGGCCACCCGGCCCATCCGCAGCCAGTACCGATTCATTGGACCGGGCCAGCGCCGTAACGTGCCGTGTCGACGTTGCGTCGGTGAAACTCTTTTCTATCGCTGGCCGATCAAGCGCCAGATAGGACGGCATGTCGTCGTATTCATAGAAGCCGGTCAGACCCGGCTCGACTTCGGCTCGATCCAACATCTCTTCGATGAATTGAGGGTCTTCATTCAACTGGCCGCCCGGTTCTGCATGGGCGGGGACCAGCGAGAGACCGAGTGCAATCACAAGCGTGCCAAGCAGCATGGCAGCGTATTGACGGATGGTCATTGCGGTTTCCCCTTCGCTCCGCGGGCGCTGACTTTTCGGGTCAGCCCTGTAGATGGTGCGATCTCTAGAGGCTGGATGTGCAGATTCCCTGGGGGCTGATCCGCAGGGCGTGCAGAATTGCCGTGCAAGATTTGTGCATCGGATTTGACCACGCTGTTTGGCCACGCTGATTTTGCGCAGGATGCGAACAGCGCGAAATCTCGTCAGCAATCCTTTGCAGAACGGGGTTGATATGCGATCAGGCGGTCCAACCGACAGGACTTGCCCAATGACCAGCTATTCCGCCCTGACCACGTTGTCCGACCGATCCTCTGCCGAAGCCCTGGGCGAAGCGATGGAGCGGTTGGATCCTGCGCCAACCGGTATCGGCGTCTTCGAAGTCGAGGACGGCACCAGCACATGGGAGGTCGGCGGATATTTCACGGACCGTCCTGACCCGGCAGGGCTAGCCTTACTGGCAGTCATGCACGGAGCCGCGGATTTTGCCGTCAGCAAAATTGATGATCAGGATTGGGTCGCCCAGGTCAGGCGGGAGCTGCATCCGGTACATGCCGGGCGGTTCACGGTCTATGGCGCCCATGACAGCCACACGGTCGGGCCGCAGCGGATCGGACTTTGTATCGAGGCCGCTATGGCATTCGGTACCGGACATCATGGCACAACGCGGGGCTGCTTGATGCTGTTCGATCGATTGCTTCGGCGCGGACATGTGGGCCGGGCGGTCGCAGATATCGGTTGCGGAACCGGTGTGCTGGCCATGGCGGCTGCGAAGACCTGGCGCTGCCGCACCGTCGCGACGGATATTGATGCCATCGCCCAGGCGACGGCTCGGGCGAATATGGTTGCAAACGGCGTCGCACCTTGGGTGGTCACAGGAACAGCACCAGGTTTCCGCCACCAGGCCCATAGGAACACCGCGCCCTATGATCTGGTCTTTGCGAACATCCTTGCAGCACCGCTAAAGCGGCTGGCCCCGGACATTGCCGCGCATTTGCGGCCCGGGGGCATGGCGATCTTATCGGGATTGCTCACCCATCAAGCACCGGGCGTCGCAGCGATCTATGCCGGCCACGGATTACGGGTGATGGATAGGGTGTCTTTGGGAGAGTGGACCAGTCTGGTGGTCAAGCTGGTCCGGTAAGCGATGGGACGGGCTATAGCCCGCCCCAAATTGTGCCATTCAAAGAACGCGCGCCTGACGGCGCAAGTCGGCAACATCGGCCTCGGTCAGGCCAATGTCCTCCAGATGCCGCGCGGGCAGGCTTTCCAGCATCTGCGCGGTGCGTGCAGCATCGCGGCGGTCGCGGAACCAGACGATTGCGCGGTCCAGAAGCGTCGGCTGATCCTGGATCACATCGCCCAGGGCAATGCCAATATCATCCAACTGCGAGCGGCTGAGCGACAGCAGCTCTGCCTCGGTCCGCTGGCGGGCACGCCAGGTACTAAAACTTTCGGCCGCGCTATAAAACCAAGCGGTGGCCCGGTGGATTGAGATAGCGCCGAACGGCGCTTTGTGCGCTGTGTCGATCATGGCCATGACGGCAACTCCATTGACAAAAAAGCGGGCGCGCCCATCGCTGCCCGGAAGCTGGAGATAGGGCCGGTTTTCTTGTTATACAAATGCAGTAAGTGCATGTGTGATTTGCAGTTTTTGCATGTGTCAAAAACGACGGAAGTTGAGCAGGTGGATGTCGTTTTCAGGTCGATGCACTTCCGGAATCACTGGTCTTTGTTCATGTTTCGTGCTAATTGTGAAAAAAATATGAAACGGGCAGGAGAGCGCGATGCGGGTGATCGGTTTCGATCCCGGGCTAAGGCGCACAGGATGGGGTGTCGTCGATTCGGAAAATGGGCGTTTGCGGCATGTCGCGAACGGGGTTTGTGCGACGGCGACGGGTGATTTGGCGACGCGTCTGGCGGATCTCTACGCGCAGATCGATGGGGTGATCCGGACCTATGGCCCGGATCAGGCCGCCGTTGAGCATACCTTTGTGAACAAGGACGCGGCGGGCACGTTGAAGCTGGGCCAGGCCAGAGCGATTTCTTTGCTGGTCCCGGCACAGCACGGCCTGTCGATCGGAGAATATGCGCCGAATGCCGTGAAGAAAGCAGTGGTCGGCGTTGGCCATGCCGACAAGGCCCAAGTGCAGCATATGATTGCGATGTTGCTTCCAGGGGCTGACGTGGTAGGCGCAGACGCGGCGGATGCCTTGGCGATTGCCATCTGCCATGCCTGGACGGCGGGAACCGGTGCGCGGATCGCTGCGGCAATAGGGGCCGCCGAATGATCGGCAAAATTTCTGGCATCATCGACTACAAGGCCGATGACCATGTTCTCATAGAAGCCTCAGGCGTCGGTTATGTCGTCTACTGCGCGCCGAACACGTTGGGGGCATTGCCGGGACCCGGTGAGGCCGCAGCCTTGTATACAGATATGGTCGTGCGTGAGGATCTGATGCAGCTGTTCGGCTTCCAAACCCTGGCCGAGAAGGAATGGCATCGGTTGCTGACCTCGGTCCAGGGTGTGGGGGCGAAGGTTTCTTTGGCGATCCTGGGCACATTGGGGTTGCCGGGTCTGACCCGGGCGCTGGCGGCCGGTGAGGCCGGGATGGTGCGCCAGGCCCCTGGCGTCGGTCCAAAGCTGGCGACGCGCATCGTGACCGAGTTAAAAGGCAAGGCCCCGACCATGATGGCGATTGGGGCAAAAGGCGGACAAGCGGCCACGCCCGGCACAAGCCCAGGCCCGTCCGCTGCGCCGCCGGCGGGGCAGACTGCCCCGGTGGCCGCATCGCCCCAATCCGATGATCAGCGCGCGTTGCAGGCGTCCGCGGATGCGCTGTCGGCCCTGGTCAACCTGGGCTATGATCGGATAGAGGCCGCGGCAGCTATCGCCGAGGCGACTGGGGACGGTGCGGAAGCCGAAGGCGCGATCATCAAGTCCGCCTTGCAGGCCCTGGGCCGGAACCTATAGAGGGCGTTGATGGTTGATCCCGATCCGATGATCCGGCCAGAGCCCCTGGTTGATGACACGCCGGAACGCGCGTTGCGGCCGGAACGATTGGAAGACTTCACCGGTCAGGCCGAGGCAAGGGCAAATCTGGCCGTTTTCATCGAGGCGGCACGCCGCCGTGGCGAAGCGATGGACCATTTGCTGTTCTATGGGCCGCCGGGATTGGGCAAGACGACGCTGGCTCAGATCGTATCGCGGGAACTGGGCGTGAACTTCCGCATGACCTCTGGCCCCGTGATCGCCAAACCCGGTGATCTGGCGGCGGTGCTGACGAACCTGGAGGCGCGCGATGTTCTGTTCATTGATGAAATTCACAGGCTGAGCCCGGTGGTTGAAGAGATCCTCTATCCGGCCATGGAGGACTTCGAGCTGGACCTGGTGATCGGTGAAGGACCGGCGGCGCGAACCGTCCGGATTGATCTGGCGCCGTTCACGCTGATCGGGGCAACCACGCGGCTGGGCCTCTTGACCACGCCACTGCGTGACCGGTTCGGCATACCTGTGCGATTGGAATTCTACACGAAAGACGAACTGGCCAAGATTGTCGCCCGCGCCGCCCGATTGATGGGGCTGGAAGCGGACGAGGACGGAATTGACGAAATCGCTGCCCGGGCCCGCGGCACGCCCAGGATTGCCGGACGTCTGCTGCGCCGGGTCGCGGACTTCGCGGTGGTCGAAGCTGGCGGCCATATCAGCCGGGCCCTTGCGGCCAAAGCCTTGGAACGGTTAGGCGTCGATGCGCGGGGGCTGGACGGGGCAGACCGCCGGTATCTGACTCAGATCGCCGAGCATTATGGCGGCGGGCCTGTGGGCGTGGAGACCATGGCGGCCGCGCTGTCCGAAGCCAGGGATGCCATCGAGGAAGTGATCGAGCCCTATCTTATGCAGGTAGGGATGATCGCCCGGACACCGCGAGGCCGCGTCTTGACAGAGGGCGCCTGGCGGCATCTGGGACTGAACCCGCCACGCAAACCGCGACAGGACAGTCTGTTTGAGGACGAATAGAAAATTCTTCGGCCCCTAATCCGGATCATAAGACGCAGACTGCCGAAGAAGTGCTCAACAGTTTTCAGCATAGATGCAGGCGCGCAGGGCTTTCTGACTGATTGGCCCGTAAGCACCGTCAATCGCACCGTTGTAAAAACCTTTGTCACGCAGATAGGTCTGTGCCCGCTTGACGCGTTCTTTTCCACCCTGCCGAAGCGCGGTTTTCCAATCCGCGATCGCTTCCGGGTGCTTGCCCATAAGGTCCAACAAGAAAGCTCGATTGCCATAAGCATCCGGATAGTCAGGGCGCAGGCGGATTGCCTCGTTATAGTCCTGCAGCGCCCGTTTCAAATTTCCCGACCGCCTAAAACCGAGGCCACAGTTGGAAAAGGCCCAGGCCAGATTTGCCCCTGACCAGGTGCCTGACTCAATTGCCGCCGTGCAGGCCGTGATCTTCAGCGCGATGTCGTCCACTTGGACGCAATCGTCCTGCGTATCCTGAGTGTCCGCTCTGGCCAGCGAACCGCCCAGAACACCCGCAAACACAGCACTCAGAAAGAATCGGTGCATCGCTGTCCCCTGCTGGATAGGTCTTGGGCATTGTGAGGCGACGGCAAAGCAAAGACAAACCGCATGCAAACAGCTGAGTGGGTCGAAGCGCAATTCACGCGACGCGACGGGTCATTTCATTTTGCCCGTTGGGGCCGTGCCTTGGTGCCCGTGATCGTCGGGACAAACGACCAGGGCTGTCAGATCTTCGAAGACGGCATTCAAAGCGTGGCACGGATCGCCGGTTTGGAGGTCGGAGAATTGGACCCCGACCTGGGCGCGAACTTTCTGGTTTTCCTGGTCAATGATTGGGCCGAGCTGACCGAGGCACCCAATCTGGTCCGGCTGATCCCAAACCTGGGCGAATTGATTGCCAACCTGACCGAGCATGAGGCCAATCAATACCGGGTCTTCAATTTCACCGAAGATGGGGCAATCCGATTGTGCATCACCATGCTCAGATATGATGAGGAATTGCAGCGCGTTTCAGCACAGACGCTCACCGTCGGCCAGGCTTTACAGGGCATGCTGCTTTGGTCCGACAAAGCCTTTATGGATGAAAGCCCGATTGCAGTAACCGATGATGGGTTATGCGTGGTCAAACCGGTCTTCGCAGATCTTTTACGCGCAGCCTATGATCCTGTCCTGCCGAATGCAGCGCGGGAAAGCTCGTTTTCCCTCCGTGTTGCGGCGCGGCTTACAGTTGACGAGGCGAAGAACGTTCCTGATGCGTGACCTGCACAGAAAAAGCTGAAAAACAACAAAACGTCTCATCCTCCGATCACATTCCTGAAATTGACCTTTGAATTCTTTGTCTCTATTGCGGCCACAGGGACATCAGATTCCAGATATATATAAAGCAATGACTTGGAGCGAAGATGAAGCTTTACTCATTTGACCCGGCTGCAAATGCGCAGCGGGTAAAGGTTTTCTTAGCTGAAAAGCAAATGAACTTGCCAATCGTCGAAGTGAACGTGCGGGAAGGCGCTCAATTTGAAGAGCCTTTTGCGTCGATGAACCCTTTCAACTGCGTTCCGTTTCTGGAGTTGGACGATGGAACGGTGATTGCCGAGTCGGTTTCGATTTGTCGTTATCTGGAGGAGGTTCATCCAGAGCCATCGATGTTCGGTCGCACGCCCGAGGAGCGAGCGGTAATAGATATGTGGGTGCGCCGCGTGGAACTGGATGCTTTTCTTCCGATGCTGCATGCCGTCCGCAACCATTTGCCGATGTTTGAAGGCCGGGTGCTGCCCGGAACCAGATCCGAGCTTCCCCAATTGACGGAACTTGTTCAGCGCGGCCAGGACGCGATGGCCGTCTTTCTCGACCGGATTGAACCTTGCATGGGGCGCCGTGAATTCCTGGCCGGGGGCGCGTTGTCAATCGCGGACATTACGGGGTTCTTCACGATCCGCATGACCAAGGCAGTTGAAATGGACACGAGCCGCTGGCCCAACGTCATGGCCTGGTTCGCACGGCTGGCTGCACGTCCAGCCTTTGATGTGTGAACGATCTGACTTTTCGGTTTATGCAATCACTCTTTGCAGGTTTAAGCACGGTCTGCTGAGCTCCGAAACCCGGTGGTCGCTTTCATATTGTTTGGAAAAATCCTAACCTGCTGCGCCACGTCGTCCCGGATCATAGGAGAATGTAATGTCCAACACCGTCCTTTTGATCGGGTGCGGGAACATGGGATTCGCCATGTTAAAGGGCTGGCTGGACGCGGACCCAGCATTGACGGCCTGGGTCGTTGAACCGCTTGATCAGCTCCGATCCAGGGCTGACGGCGTGGGCGCCCGGGCGGTGGCGGATCCCCAGGATCTTCCGCAGGACCTGCGTCCGGATCTGATCTTTTTGGCCGTCAAACCGCAGGTCATGGGCGACGTCGTCCCATCCTACGCAGACTTTGCCGGGGGACCGGCGACTTTTGTCTCTGTCGCGGCGGGAACCACGATTGGAACCTTGGCTGCCATGTTGCCAGGTCCGACGCCCATCATCAGATGCATGCCCAACACACCATCCGCCATCGGTGCGGGGATGATGGTGTGCTGCGCGAATGACATCACGTCAGAGGGTGCAAAGGAGATGACATCCCGCTTGCTTGCCGCGTCCGGATTGGTCGATTGGATCGATGATGAAGCGCTGATGGATGCAGTTACCGCACTGTCCGGCTCCGGCCCCGCTTACGTGTTTCACATGATTGAGTGCATGGCGGCGGCCGGCACTGACCTTGGGCTGCCGCCGGAATTGGCCGATCGCATGGCCATGCAGACGGTAATGGGTGCCGGACGTTTAGCAGCCGAGGCGGCGGACCCGCCAGGCACCTTGCGTGAACAGGTCACCAGTCCGGGCGGCACCACCGCGGCGGCGCTTGGCGTGCTGATGGGTGAAGATCGTTTGAAGGTCTTGATGCACGACGCGCTGCGCGCTGCGCGGGACCGCGGCGCTGAACTTGCGAAAGGCTGAAACTCCGGACCGAAACGTTGCACGAAATGCCCAGCAAAAGCATCGCCGGACCCGCGGCGCTTCCACGCTCATTGTCTTGGCAGATCCGCGGGTGCGCCGCATATCCACCTGCGCTGCGGTGACCCGCGGCCTGCTCTAACGTGGGCTCCGCTTTGCCAGGATCCGTTGCAGGGTCCGGCGGTGCATATTCAATCGGCGTGCCGTCTCGGACACATTGCGATCACACAACTCGAAGACCCGTTGGATATGCTCCCACCGCACTCGATCTGCGGACATCGGATTCTCTGGCGGCGGCGGCTTGTCGCCGGCAGCTGTCAGCAATGCTTTTTCTACATCATTGGCGTCTGCGGGCTTTGACAGATAGTCGATCGCGCCGATCTTCACAGCCGCAACAGCCGTCGCAATTGCCCCGTATCCCGTCAGCACCACGATCCGCGCGTCCGGGCGTGCGTCACGCAAGGCTTCGACAACATCCAACCCATTGCCGTCCTCTAGCCTCAGATCCACGACTGCATAGGCAGGCGGACTGCTGCGGCACGCGCTCAACCCTTCTGCAACCGATTCCGCCATCACCGGCGCGAAGCCGCGTTTCTCCATCGCACGGGCCAGCCGATTTCTGAACGGGCCATCATCGTCCATAACCAGCAGCGAATTGTCAGGGCCAATCTTGACCATCTCCTCGCTCATTCGAGCACCTCCGAACGCGTTTGTTGATTTTTTCCCAACGGATTGTGTTGCGCCCCTGTTACGCGCGCTTGTAAAGGCCCTGTCACAATGCCGCAACCCCGCGTCGTTCTGAGCTTATCCCTATGCGTATCACAACACTGATTCCTGTGATTTTCGTCCTGCTCTGGCCGACGGGGTTTGTGGGTGCGAAGTTCGGTCTGCCTTATGCCGAACCATTGACGTTTCTGGCCCTGCGTTTTGGCATAGCCGGGGCCCTTCTGGGTCTGGCCGTCTACATAGCCGGGACCCCGCGCCTGGCAAGGCCGCAAATTTTGGGCCAAGCAGCCATCGGCGTTCTGGTCCATGCTCTGTATTTGGGTGGGGTCTTCGTCGCCATACATTGGGGGCTGGAGGCCTGGGTTTCCGCCTTGATCCTCGGACTACAGCCCGTTGTCACTGCATTTTTCGCCTATTGGCTGCTGGCCGAGCGGTTACGACCGCTGCAATGGACTGGCATGACGCTTGGGATGCTGGGCGTCGGATTGATCATCGTGCGCAAACTCGAGGCTGGATTGGGCTCTCCGGCATCTGTTGGGATATGTGCCTTCGGGTTGATCGCGATTGCGATCGGTTCAGTGCTGCAGAAGCGCCAATCAGCTACAGCCCCAATGGTTGCCGGCAACGCCGTGCAGTTCACGGCTGCGGCTGTAGTTTGTGCTTTGGGAAGTTTAGCATTCGAAACCCGGCTGATCGATACGACACCAGAGTTCTTTCTTGCCCTCTCTTGGATGGTTGTCGTCCTCTCGTTCGGCGCGATCTCGCTTCTCTACATTATGATCCGGAACGGTGAAGCCAGCCAAGTCGCCAGCCTGTTCTTTCTGGTCCCGCCTCTGACCGCGCTCTATGCTTGGTTAATGTTTGACGAAGCGATGGGACCTGTCGAACTCGCAGGCATGGCTGTGGCCAGCATCGGTGTTCTGCTGGTGAACCGGGGTACCGCGAAGACGGGCTGAACCCCGCCGTACTCTCAGATCGATGTATCCCGTGCGTTCTGGATGTAAATCTCACGCAGACGTTTCGCCATTGGACCAGGCGCGCCGTCGCCCAGTTCTGCGCCATCGATTTCGACAACTGGTGTGACGAAACTCGACGCCGCGGTCATGAACGCCTCGTTGGCGCTCTTCGCCTCTTCAATTGTGAACGGGCGCTCTTCGATTTTCATCTGCGCCTCGGCGGCCAGTTTCAGAACCGACGCCCGGGTGATCCCGTGCAGGATCGAGTTCGACAGATTGCGCGTGATGATCGTGCCGTCCTTGATGATGTAGGCATTGTTCGAAGTGCCCTCTGTCACAAAGCCATCTTCGACCAGCCAGGCATCGTCCTTGCCCTCGGCCTTCGCCTGCATCTTTGCAACCGAGGGGTAGAGCAGTTGTGTTGTCTTGATGTCCCGGCGGCCCCAGCGCAGATCATCGACCGGCAAGACCCGTATGCCGTTTTCGGCAGACGGCGCATTGGCCAGATCCTTGGCCTGGGTGAAGAGCACCATGCCCGGCGTCATGTCATCGGACCACCCGAAGTCCCGGTCGGCGGCGCCGCGGGTGACCTGCAAATAGATCAAACCGTTGACCAGGTCATTTCGGATCACAAGCTGGCGGTGGATCTCTAGCAGTTCTTCATCGGTGCAAGGCTCTTTCATGCCAAGTTCGTTCATTGACCGATGTAACCGCGCAGTATGGCCGTCGAAATCGCATAGCTTTCCGTCCAGAACAGATGTGACTTCGTAGACCGCATCGGCCATCAGGAAGCCGCGGTCGAAGACGCTGATCTTCGCCTCTTCCTCAGGCAGGTACTCTCCGTTCACATAGACGATCCGGCTCATGGTCATCCCCACAGGTTTGCGGCCGGCGGATGCACCCCGGCGGCGTCATAGGTCAAAGGGTTATCACGGTCGCTGGCCAGTAAAAGCGGTCCATCCAGATCCACCACCTCGGCACCCTGGGCAACCAAAGTTGCTGGCGCCATGCCTAGCGAAGACCCAATCATGCAGCCCACCATGATCTTGAGCCCCATCGCTTCGGCTTCCGCTTTCAGGGCTAGCGCCTCGGTCAGGCCGCCGGTTTTGTCCAGCTTGATATTGATCATGTCGTACTTTCCCGCCAGCGCTGGCAAGGATGCACGGTCATGGCAAGCCTCGTCGGCGCAGACAGGCAGCGGCCGGTCCATGCCGTTGAGCGCACCATCATCGGCGGCAGGCAAGGGTTGTTCCACCATGGCCACACCCAAGTCCAGAACGACCGGGGCGATCTGCGCATAGGTCCCAGCATCCCACCCTTCATTGGCATCGACGACAATCTTCGCATCCGGGGCGCCGGCACGCACGGCTTGCAGGCGTTCGATGTCACCGGCGCCGCCCAGCTTGATTTTCAGTACGGGGCGATGCGCGTTCTCGGCGGCCTTCACACGCATCACATCCGGATCTTCCAGGGATAGGGTGTAGGCGGTGATCTCCGGTCGAGGTTCGGGCAAACCGGCCAACTCCCAGACCCGTTTGCCTGTGCGTTTGGCTTCCAGATCCCACAGTGCGCAATCGACCCCGTTGCGGGCAGCCCCCGGCGACATAGCCGATTGCAGGGTGATCCGATCCATGCCGCCCGCCAAGGCCGCGGCCATCGCCTGGATCTCGGCCATCACGCTGTCGACGGTTTCGTCATAGCGCGCATAGGGGTAGCATTCGGCCCAGCCCGTCACGTCGCCGTCCGATACGGTCACGGTCACCACCCGGCTTTCCGTCCGTGTTCCACGGCTGATCGTGAACGCTCCGGCAATGGGGAACACGTCTTCTCGGACCGAAAGCTTCACGGGTGCCTCCCATGTGTAGACCGGGCTTTAGCCCCGGCCTGATACTACAACGCGTCGATCAACTTATCCGAGCCATGGCGAAACGGATCGACGCAGGGCAGCCCCATCTTCGCTTCCATATCAGCCAGATAGGTCTCGGCCTCTTCGTCAGACAAGGCCGCCGTGTTCACCGCGCAGCCGATCACTTTGCAGTCGGCATTTGCAGTCTGCGCCAACTGCAATGCCAGCGGGCGTAGCTCTTCCATGGACGGCACCGGGAAATGCGGCAGGCCGCGCATATGCGTCCGCGTCGGTTCATGGCAAAGCACCAAGGCATCCACCTGACCACCGTGGACCAAGGCCATCGTCACCCCGGAATAACTGACGTGGAAAAGCGACCCCTGCCCCTCGATTATGTCCCAATGGTCATCGTCATTGGGCGGGGTCAGATGCTCGACCGCGCCAGCCATAAAGTCCGCGATCACGGCATCCAACGGTACACCGTCGCCGGTGATCAGGATGCCGGTCTGGCCCGTCGCCCGAAAGCTCGCCTTCATCCCGCGTTTACGCATGTCGCGCTCTATCGCCAGGGTGGTGTACATCTTCCCGCAAGAACAATCCGTGCCAACCGCCAGAAGTCGCTTGCCTGACCGAGGCTTACCGTCGGCAATCGGATACTGCACAGTCGGGACGCGCACATCGTGCAAGGTCGTTCCGGTTCGCTGAGCCGCCGCAACCAAATCGTCTTGACTGTTCAACAAGGTGTGGAGCCCGGCAGCGATATCCATGCCAGCCTCCATGGCCTCGATCAGTACGGCCTTCCAGGCATCTGAGATAACGCCGCCCCGGTTTGCCACTCCGATCACCAGAGTTTCAGCCCCGGCAGCCTTCGCCTCGGCCACGGTCATCTCCGTCAGGCCCATGTCGGCGTTGCAGCCCGGCAGACGCAATTGGCCGACAGACGCATCGGGACGCCAATCCTTGATGCCTTGCGCGACCTTCGCCGCCAGCGCATCGGGGGCGTCGCCCAGGAACAGTAGATAGGGTTGCTTGAGGGCCATGGCTTCGCCTCCGAATCAGTGCGCTTTTCGCGGATATGATCCGAAAGTATCGAAAAGGACAGGTGCCAGATAGAATTGCGTGATAGGCCACCGATAATCGGAAGAAGCTTTCATCTAACGACTGATCAAGCGTAAAATCAGAAGTCTAGTGGCGCGTTATCGATCACTTCTTTCATTACGAAGAACGTTCGGGTCTGTCGGACGCCCGGCAGGCCGATCAACCGCTCGCCATGCAAACGGTTAAAGTCTGCGATGTCACGCACACGCACCTTCAGGAAATAGTCGAAGTCCCCGGCCACTAAATGACAATCTAGAACTGCGGGAAGTTCGTGAATGGCTGCCTCGAAGGCTGCAAAGCTCTCTGGTGTTGAGCGGTCCAGGACGATGCCCAACATCACCAGCGCGCCACGTTCCACCTTTTCCGGGGCGATCGCCGCCCGAACATCCGAGATGTAGCCGTCAGCAAACAACCGCTGCGTTCGCCGATGGCATGTCGCTGGACTGACGCTAATGCGCTGGGCCAAATCTGCATTGGTCAGGCGTCCGTCAGTCTGAAGTTCCTTCAGGATCGCGCGGTCGATTCGATCCAAGGCTTCATCGTGTCTCTGATCTTCCATGTTTATCTGATAAATCGGAAGATACATCCGATCAACAGCACTTTATTGAATGTTAGGAAACCTTACCGGTCCAATTTAGAGAGCACCTCTCACATCCATTCGCCTATCGTTCTGTTAGTTGATAGGAGGAGCCATGCTGGAAAAATTCGAACGCTATCCGCTGACATTTGGGCCGACGCCTATCGAGTTTCTTCCCCGCATGACCCAAGCGCTGGGCGGGAAGGTCGAGATCTGGGCCAAGCGCGATGACTGCAATTCCGGACTGGCAATGGGCGGCAACAAGCTGCGCAAGTTGGAATACATCGTGCCGGATGCGATCGCATCGAACGCCGATACCCTGGTGTCCATCGGCGGCGTTCAGTCGAACCACACGCGTATGGTCGCTGCCACCGCCGCGAAAATCGGTATGAAATGCGTCGTCGTCCAGGAAAGCTGGGTTCCCCACGAAGACGCCGTCTATGACCGGGTTGGCAACATTCTGATGACGCGGTTGATGGGGGCCGACAGCCGTATTGTCGAGGACGGTTTTGACATCGGCACCCGCCAATCTTGGGAGGACGCGATTCAATCCGTCAAAGATGCGGGCGGTAAACCCTATGGCATTCCTGCCGGAGCCTCGGTGCACAAATACGGCGGACTCGGCTATGTCGGCTTTGCCGAAGAAGTCCGCGAACAGGAAACCCAGTTTGGCGTGAAGTTCGACTACATCATCGTCTGCGTTGTCACCGGGTCGACGCAAGGCGGCATGATCGTCGGCTTCGCCAAGGACGGGCGTGCGCAGAGTGTCATCGGCATCGATGCGTCGGGCACCCCCGAACAGACCCGTGACCAGGTACGACAGATTGTCGACAACACAGCAGAGCTGGTGGATCTGGGCCGTGCGATCACCGAGGATGAGATCCATATCAACCCCGATTACGCCTATCCCGCTTACGGCGTGCCCTCGGCCGAAACCAACGACGCCATCCGCTTTGCCGCACAAACCGAGGCGATGATCACCGACCCGGTTTACGAGGGCAAATCCATGCAAGGCATGATGGACCTGGTGAAGAAAGGCTTCTTCCTGGAAGGGTCGAAAGTGCTCTACGCGCACTTGGGCGGTGCACCCGCGTTGAACGGATACAGCTATACCTATCGAAATGGATAAGGCGTATGGCGATCTAATCCGTGATCGCCCGCTTCACCTTTTTTGCACCTGTTTCGACGGCCTTGCCCACGGCTGTGACGTCTCTCCCAGCGCCTTGGATGGTATTGCATGCCGTTAAGGCTATGGTGCAGATCAGCATCGGCAGAAGTATCCGCATAATCGGTCTCCTTGCCCTCGCAACCACAAGTTTATGCCATCCCATTGCGAAAGCAAACATGCAAGGACATTCTGACCGCGCAGGAGGGGCAGATGACAGAAACGCTAAAGACCCAAATCCTTGAGGCCGTGGACACCCTTTGGGAAGATCAGATCGCCTTCACCCAGGACTTGGTCCGCTACCCGTCCCTGCGCGGGCAAGAGCACACGGTGCAGAACTTCTTGCACGATCAATTGGCAAACCGCGGTTATGCCATGGACCGATGGGCCATCGATGAAAATGCCATTAAGGACCATCCCGGCTTTTCGCCGATCGCAGTTTCCTACGACAATGCGCTGAATGTGGTCGGCACGCACACACCACGTCACGCCGTTGGGCGGTCTTTGATCCTGAATGGGCATGTTGATGTGGTGCCGGAAGGTCCTTATGACATGTGGTCCCGCAACCCCTTTGATCCCGCCATCGAGGGCGATTGGATGTATGGCCGGGGTGGCGCGGACATGAAAGCCGGGGTCGCCGCAAATATCTTCGCCATGGACGCATTGCGGTGCACGGGGCATCAGCCCGCCGCCACTGTCTATATACAATCTGTGACCGAGGAAGAATGCACAGGCAATGGCGCCCTGTCGGCTTTGGTTCGTGGCTATACGGCCGATGCTGTGCTGATCCCCGAGCCAATGGACGATTCTTTGGTGCGCGCTAATGTCGGTGTGCTCTGGTTCCAGATCGAATTGCGGGGAAAGCCGGTACACGTGCGCGACGCCGGATCAGGCTCGAACGCCATTCTGTCATCCTGGACGATCATCAGCGCCTTGAAAGATCTTGAGGCAAAGTGGAATGCCCGACAGTCCGAGGTCCGATATTTCGAAGATGTGCATCATCCGATTAACTTGAACGTCGGCAAAATCGAAGGCGGTGACTGGGCATCGGCAGTCCCAGCGTGGTGCCGGCTGGATTGCCGTATCTCGATCTTTCCGGGGGATGATCCGAAGGAAGCCGCGGCAGAGATTGAGCAGGTCATCCGTTCAGCCGCAGCAGCGGATCCTTACCTTTCAAACAGCCCGCCGCGCGTCACATTCAATGGATTTTACACCCGGGGCTATGTGCAAGAGGAAGGCTCGGACGCAGAGGAAGCGCTGGATGGTGCCTATCGCCGGATCTATGACAAACCTCTGCCCTCAGCCCCGTCGACGGCATATTTAGACGGGCGCGTATTTGCGCTTTATGCCAACATGCCGACCCTGGTCTTCGGGCCCTATTCCGAAAACATCCACGGCTTTGATGAAAGGGTCAGTCTGGAATCCTTGAAAAAGGTCACCAAGACCATCGCGCTCTTCATCGCGGAATGGTGTGGGGTGGAGCGTATCGACGCCAGTCAAGACACCGCATATTAAGTTGGAAATGGGTTGCCCCTGCACTCAGAGCTCTCGTCGCGCGACCGATTTTCAATGTCCTCTGAATTGCCGATGAACACGACGCATGAGAGAAAAATACTACTAAAATCTTCCTCAATTTTTACCCCTGTTAAAGATAGATTTTCGTCAAACCTTTACGATCGCTGCGGGAAAAATGCCGGGGGGACAGCCCACGTAGCCCGCAATGAAAAACCCAATGCGTCCGAACCACGATTTTCCTGACGTTAGTGTGATCGTGTAAGCGCCGGAAAAACCAACCAGAACCGTCTCACCCTCAGAACGGGATGAGTGACATGACCAACAACGATCAACATTCGCGACTGCATGAGATCCTGGAGGATCTGTTGCACCAGGCCAGAACGGAACGCAGCGAAGACGCCCTATGCGAACGCCAGAAATCGGCGCAGGACTGAGCGTTTAGCCGGTTCGGTTTCTGGCACGTTGATGCGCTAGACGATCATCGTGCAGACCCCTATCGTCTGACCTGCGTACCTGCAGGTCATCGATCGGGGGAGAACATGCACCGTAATCCGTTCTCGAGCGCCGAGATTCAGCGCCGACTGACGACGTTGCGCGGCCTGATCCAGGCGCGCGGCCTAGACGCAGCGATTTTCTGCACACCTGACAATGTGTTCTATTTAACCGGTTTGGACCACTGGGGTTACTTTGCACCGCATATGCTGATCATCCCAGCCGAGGGATCGCCCGTGTTGGTGACCCGGGACATGGAACAGGTTTCGATCCGAAATATGGTGCATACGGCTGAGTTCCGGGGGCACTCGGATTCCGAAACAGCGGCAGATGAGGTCGCCCGGGTTTTGGGCGATCTTGGGCTCATCGGAAAATCCATTGGCCTCGAGATGTGGAGCAGCGGCCTCAGCCACGGATTGGCAACCGCCCTGATAGAACTTGCCGCCGCGGATTGGTCCGATGTATCGGGTCTGACTGACCGGATGCGTTATGTGAAAAGCGCCGAGGAACAGACCTTGATCCGGCAAGCTGCCATCGCGACCAATGCTGCGGCCAAGGCTGCAATCGCTGCAATCCATGATGGTGCCCAAGAACATGACGTGGCCGCAGAATGTCACGCGGCCATGATCCGCGCCGGCGGAGAGCCGCCAGGTTTCGGCCCGTTCATCCGGCCCTCTACCCGGCAGAGAGAAGAGCACACAACCTGGGGGCACGGACATTACCAATCCGGAGAGACCGTTTTCCTGGAGCTTTCAGGTTGCGTTGCCCGCTACCATGCGCCGACTGGTCGGTTGATCCATATCGGGCACGCAACGGATGAAGACGCCGAAATTGCAGAGATTACCGAGCGTGCCTTCCAGGCGGTTGTGGACACATTGAAGCCTGGGAAGAAGGCCCGGGACGTTTATGCGGCCTGGCAAACGGTCGTTGACGACGCTGGCCTCGATCACTATCGCCGCCACCACTGTGGGTATCTGGTAGGGGCTGGGTGTCAGCCGAGTTGGACTGGCGGGAACAAGGTCGCCGGTCTCCGCCACGACAGTGACCTGGAATTGGCCGAAGGCATGAGTTTTCACATCCTGTCCTGGCTGATGGGCAGCGGGCGCGGGGATTTCTTCCTGTCAAACACCGTGTTGATGGGACCTGGCGGGGCAGAAGTTCTGACAACCACCCCGCATGGCCCGGTGATCCGGTAGCTCTGACGCTCAAGCCGCTTGCGGTGTCGCCTCGATCAGCAAGGGTTGTTCTTCAACACCAACCCGCCGAATGCTTTCCGGTGGTGAGATCTCTTCGGGAATGGCGCAAAGACCAACCCGAGATGCCCAACGACCGAACCCCGGCGATGCAGTGAAGACGGCAAATGGCACTGCCAGGCACAGACCTGTAATCATCGGCGCCGCCCAAGGAAGCGTCGCCGGCCCCGCCATCATTAGGATTGCCATGAACAGGACTTTGCCGAAAATCGTCTGGGCCCAAAGGCCTTTCCAAGCATCGCCCCATCCCAACGAGTATGCGTCCCGTTTCTGTGCGCCCCAGATGATCGATTTCCCGAATGCCAGGCCGATCAGGAACATTGTCACCCGGAAGGCAACGACCGGGGCCATCATGATGGACATGATCGCCTCGACCACGCCGCCCAGCGCAAATCTCAGACGGCCTCCGTAACGGGCGGTCCCGCCCGGCGTCAGCGCCACGTCGAGCAATCCCATCAGCTTAGGGATCAGGCTGACTGCGAACATGATGAAGAACATCGCAATCCCGAAGGCCAGATCGATGCCGCCTGAGCCGCCTTCAAACAGTTTCCAGGCAGCGGCACTGGTCATCAGCATCCAAGCCGGGGCGCCAAAGTACATCATGATCGCGGCGAAGATCTGGAACCGCGAGGTCGGGCGCAGTCCTTTTATGCGCAGCAAAGGCCAATACTGCATGTTACCCTGGCACCAGCGCAGGTCACGTTTGGTGAAGTCCATCAGCGTCGGCGGATTGTCTTCCCAGCTTTCGGTTTCGACCGGCATAACGCGGACCTCATAGCCTGCGCGCCGGATCAAAGCGGCTTCTACCTGATCATGGCTTAAGATATGGCCGCCCAGCGGTGGCTTGCCGGGAAGAACCGGCAGACGGCAATGATTGCGGAAGGGCTGCACCCGAACCAGCGCGTTATGTCCCCAATAGGGTCCGCAATCTGCCTGCCACCAGGTCGCGCCCATCGTGTATGAGCGCATGCCATGGCGCATGCCAAACTGGAAGATCCGGGCAAAAGCACTTTCGGCAGGCGCGCCGACAACCAGTGACTGCAGGATGCCGATACGGGGGTATGCCTCCATGACGCGCACCATGCGCACGATCGCTTGTCCGGACATCAGACTGTCGCTGTCCAGTGGCAGATAGAGATCGAAGTCCCTGCCCTGATTCAGCAGGAACTCGCGAACATTCCCAGCCTTGAAGGCCGTGTTCTTCGCGCGTCGACGATACGTGGCACGATCTCCGCCAAGAAGCGGGCGCATCTCGACAAAAAGTTTCTCTTCCTCTGCAGCGGTCTCAGCATCCGAGGTGTCGGACAAAACGAAGACATCGAAATGCGCGCCGTGACCTGTCGCATCCAAAGATCGGCGCATTTCAGCAAGGCGTTCGAAGGAACGCCGCGGATCTTCGTTGCGTACAGTCATTGCCAGAGCCGTTCGGGTCTTAAGCGGTCCTTCTTCGGCCATCGCATCCAGATGAGGCGCCACTGCGGCCAGCCCGTCTTTATTTCCATGCAACAGCCAAATGCCGATCAGCGCGTTCCAAAGACCCATGACGGTCCAAGGTGCGCCAAAAAGAAAGCAGGTCAGGATAATTACATCGCTGACCGACCAACCCCCGGCTGAGAACGCCATGTAGATGCCCCAGGTCAGCGCAGCCAACGTTAACAGGTTTAGGCCAACAAATATCACGCGACGTGCCGCAATGGTGCGCACGTCTTGC
Source organism: Pseudomonadota bacterium (assembly GCA_039028795.1). GTDB lineage: Bacteria > Pseudomonadota > Alphaproteobacteria > Rhodobacterales > Rhodobacteraceae > Thermohalobaculum. The sequence continues at coordinate 47,426 of JBCCHJ010000004.1, read as the reverse complement.
AGACCTGCTGGGGTCGTGTAATCCACTGAAGACCGAGTTGTCAGCCCCGGCAAATCCACACGGACTTTTTGATCATTGTTTATATCGCGGGAAATCCGATTCATCTCACATGGCCTCTTGCAGACGCCACCCCCTGGCGGTCTAATGTGCGGTGCAACATAGGTCGGTCAAGCCCAGCATCCATATGGACATAAAAGCACACGCACTTGTGTACTCTGGCCCCAGGCAGACGCGCATTGACGAGGTGGTCTTGCCGGACATGGCGCCCGGTTTGGTTGAAGTTGTCGCTGAATGCTCGGCGATCAGCCGAGGTACCGAACGGTTGGTTTTTGAGGGTCGCGTGCCGGAAGCCGAGTGGACGCGCATGCGAGCACCGCATCAGGTGGGCGCGTTTCCGTTCCCCGTGCGCTACGGTTACGCGTCCGTGGGACGCGTGGCGGCAGGCCCGCAAAAGCTGCTGGATAGACATGTCTTCTGCTTGTTCCCCCATCAGACGCGCTATCGCGTGCCCGTTGATGCCGTCGTGCCGGTACCGAAAGACGTTCCGCCAGCCCGTGCCGTGCTGGCCGCGAATATGGAGACCGCTCTGAACGCCGTCTGGGACGCAGCGCCGCAGCCCGGCATGCGATGCCTGGTGGTTGGCGCGGGCCTTTTGGGCGCTTTGATCACGGCTTGTCTCTCTTCCCGATCAGATATTTCGGTCGATGTAACGGATAAGAAGGCGGATCCAGTCGTCAAATGGGCTGACGTTGATGTGAACTTTATGTCGCCTCAGGATGTTGTGCCCCAGAGCTTCGATCTGGCCTTTCACACTTCAGCTTCCGGCCCAGGTCTGCAGACAGCCATTGATGCGTTAAATTTCGAGGGTCGGCTGATCGAGCTGAGTTGGCATGGCGACCGGAAGGTTGAGGTTAGATTAGGAGGGAACTTTCATGCCAACCGGCTGCAAATTATCAGCAGCCAAGTGGGTCACATCGCGCCATCACGCCGGAATGCCATATCTTACTCTGATCGATTGGCGCTTGCGCTGGACGCATTACACACGGAATGGCTGGATCAATTGATCACCGAAGAAATTGCCTTTAGCGCCCTGCCAGAAGAGTTGCCCAGGCTGCTGCATGCAGATGCACCTGGGATCGCGACGCGCATTGTTTATTGAATCAGAAAGAGTTACACGCGCCGAGTTGATCATCAGCGGTGTCGGGTTTTGGAAATTTCGAGACACGGCGAGGAACGGAGTATCCAGATGTATGCGGTAGAGGTCCGTGACCATGTGATGTTGGCACACTCGATTCCCGGCGACGTGTTTGGACCCGCTCAGAACTTGCATGGTGCCACTTATGTCATCGATGTGACGTTCCTGCGGGATACGTTGTCCACGGATGGTATCGTCGTAGACATAGGCCGCGCGCACGGTGTGTTGGGCGCAGCGCTTGGGCCGCTGCGCTATGCTAATCTGGATGCCATGGAAGAATTCAACGGCATCAAGACGACAACCGAATTCTTGTGCAAATGGATTTTCGATCGTGTTGCTGACGCCGCAGCCGCTGGCGAGCTTGGCCCTGGATCTGATGGGCTGCAGAAGATCAAGGTTACTTTGAACGAAAGCCATGTTGCGAAAGCCTGGTACGAAGGCGAGCTTTAAGACCCGACGATGAAGGCCATTTTCGCCATTCCTGGTGATCTGCAAACGCATAGCGGGGGATATGCCTATGCGCGACGTTTGCTGCGCGAGGGGCCAGGGATTGGACTTGACCTGGAAGTTCAAGTTTTGCCCGATGGCTTTCCGCACCCTGACTATCGGGCCTTAGCAGATGCCGGCGTTGTTCTGTCACGGCTGCCGACGGATCAGGTTCTGTTGATCGATGGCCTCGCCTATGGCGCATTTTCGGATCAGGTGCTTGCGCAGATCCAATCCCCTGTTGTGGCGCTCTGCCATCATCCGCTCAGCTGCGAGACTGGTCTTAGCGAATACCGCGCGGATGAATTGCTCAAGTCGGAACGAATGGCATTGGCAAGGGCGGATCATGTGATAACGACCAGCCATGCGACTGCTGAAATTCTGACGCGGATATATGGCGTCGCGGGTGCGCGCCTGACCGTAGCACAGCCTGGCACCGATCCGGCCGACCGGGCCGCCGGATCCGGTGGACCGGACTGCCATATCCTTTCGGTTGGATCGATTACTCCGCGAAAAGGTCATGACAAACTTGTCGCCGCACTAGCCGGGTTGAGAGATCTGGATTGGCGGCTAACCATCGCGGGACATGCACCTGAACAGGAACAACTGGCAAATCTGGATAAACTGATCAGCCGCCTAGGCCTTTCTGAACGGATCAGTTTGGCGGGCGGCATGACGGAAGAGGAACTCAACGCCGCTTACAACAGTGCGGACCTGTTTGTGCTGGCCTCAGAATATGAAGGCTTCGGAATGGCCTTTACGGAAGCCATGGCACGGGGATTGCCCGTAGTTGGTTTGCCGTCCGATGCCGTGGAAGAGGCCACACAAGGCGCGGCACTGCTGGTCGACGCTCAGGATCTTGAAGGTATTCTTCGTGCGCTGATCGAAGTCCCCTCCGAAAGGCAGGAACTTGCACAAAAATGCTGGATTGTTGGTCAGACGATGATGCGCTGGCCACAGACTGCCGCCATAGTCGCCAGCGTGATCCGCCAGGTCGGCGAGTAAGGACGGCTGCCTTTGAGTTTTTCCGCCGATTGGCTGTCGCTGCGGTTTGACGCCGATTTGCGCGCCAGGGATGCCGGTTTGGCCAAGCAATTGGCGGACGCTTTGCCGTCCCGCGACTTGCGGATCCTGGACCTTGGGTCCGGGACCGGGGCAAATTTGGCAGCATTAGCCCCTGTTATTGATCGTGGGCAACATTGGGTCCTGACCGACAACGATGTCGGGCTTTTGGATCAGGTTCTGCCGCCGGTAGGCGTGTCTTGTGACCGTCTCGCTGTCGATCTCGCGGGAGACCTGTCAGAGGTGTTCGATCCCACGCCCGACTTGGTCACAGCATCGGCGTTTTTTGATCTTTGCGGGCCGCAGTTGATCGATCGGGTCGTCACAGAGACTTTCGCCGCAAGAGCCGCCTTCTACACCGTGCTGACATATGACGGGCGGGAAGCCTGGTCGCCGCCTCATCCCATGGACGCCGAGGTTTTGGATGCTTTCCACGCCGATCAGCGCAGCGATAAGGGCCTTGGCAAAGCTTTAGGCCCGGATGCCAACGCCTACCTGGCGGATCGGTTCAGCGAGGCTGGGTATAAGGTCCTAACCGCGTCTTCTGATTGGCTGTTGGATCAATCCCAAGATGGGGAGTTGATCCGTGCACTGGCGGACGGCAGCGCATCCGCCGTTCAAGCGGCTCTTGGGACGGCGACGGCGGAGTCCTGGGCCAAAGACCGCCGAAACGCGGCAAAAGTGATGATCGGGCACCAAGACCTGTTGGCGTTGCCTGGATAGTCCAGGCACACACTGCGAAGGGGTGCCCTGGATTTAGGCGACACCACATCAATGGCAGCGCATCCTCCTAAGTTGGCTCCTTGATTGTCTCCATCTTCGGAACAAGTCACAACAGAATAAAAGACGCGATCGGGGGTCGGATGCGCCGAGTCGTTTTTATTGTCGCTTTGTCCAGTGTTCTGGGTGCTGCTCTGTTGGCTTTTGTCCTGACGCCGCCCGGACTCTTGATTCAAAATGTTGTTGCGATGCCGGTACCAAATGCTCCGAACAGTTTGATGGTCACGCTGAAGATTGAAAACCCTGGCGGTCCGGATCGGTTGTTGGATGTCTCGTCAGAGGCGGCAAAAGTCTCGGTCCTCAAAGCCCCCGACGTGGCCGGGGTCCCCATCCCAGGCAATAGCACGCCTTCGCTGTCTATGGAGGCGGGACATATCATGCTGATGGGGCTTGAAGATGCACCTGGCGAGGGCACCCTGGTGCCGCTGGTGCTGGAGTTCGAACAGGCCGGTAAGGTGGCAGCAAAGGCGCTGGTGAAGACTGGCACGATGGCACATGGGTCAGGTTATGATATCTCGGCGGCAGAGACCCCGCCCTCGGCAAGCATATCTGTCACCCAGGATAAAGAAGGCTGGCTTGTCAGGATCACCACCGAAAACTTTGCGTTCAGCAAGGATCTGGTGGACAAGCCTCACCAGCCTGAGACCGGTCATGGACACCTCTATGTTCAAGGTATCAAGATCGGGCGGATATACTCCGACCAGACCCGAATTGGTGCACTGCCCAAGGGCGCACACACTGTGCGACTTACGCTCAATACCAATGATCACCGGGCTTACCGAGTAAATGGCAAGCCGATCGAAGCCTTGGCCCGGATCGAGGTCCAGTGACCCAAGCCGAGATTGACATTCAGGCGCGTCTGGATCGTTTGGCCAGGTACTTCGATCTCGGCGCCCTGGCGCAGGCGGATTGTTCCGCAAAGGGTATCGCGCGGTACTATCGACTAAGTCGGCATGCCTATTCCCGGTATCACGACAAAGGCAATGCTGTGCACATGGGTCTGTCTGAAGGCGACATATGGCGGCCCGAAGATATGTATGGCCAAGCCGCCTTTATCGAAGAGCATCTCGGCGAGGCACGCAACGTACTGGAACTGGCCACAGGCCGGGGTATGAACGCGCTTTGGCTGGCCAGGCGCCATCCCTCGGTACGGTTTCACGGCATCGATCTGACACCTGCTCAACTGACTTATGCCCGCAAAGACAGCGCAGATGTTGCGAACTTCACAGCGTCCGAGGGCGATTTTCATGATCTGAGCGGTTTCGCGTCAGAAAGCCAGGACCTGGTTTTTGTCGTCGAGGCATTATGCCATTCGGATAGAAAGCAAGAGGTCCTGGATCAGGCCCATCGTGTTCTTCGCCCTCACGGCACGATTATCGTGATCGATGGGTATCGTGCCAATGGCGAGGCCGAACAGATCACCGATCAGGCACTTCGTCTACTCGCCCGCGGCATGGCAGTCCCTGACTTCATGCCGTACCAGGACTTTCAAGATCTAGTCGAAGAATGCCCTTTTGAAATCGTCGAAGAGCACGACCGCTCGCAACAAATCATGCCGTCGCTTAAAAGGTTCGAGGGCCTGGCAAACCGCTTTATGTCTCCGCGCTTAAAGATGCGGATCATGCGGGCGCTATTGCCAAAGCCGCTGCTTCATAACGTAGTGTCGGGCTATCTTTTCCCGGCCCTGATGGAGGCTGGGGCGATAAGCTACTGGCTGACGGTCTTGCGGAAAACTTAGTCCACGAACGCTCGCTCGACCACGAATTCGGCTGGTTTGGAATTTGCGCCCTCGGTCATGCCACACTTCTCCAGCAGCTCTTTGGTGTCGTTCAGGAAGTCCATCGATCCACAGATCATCCCGCGATCCACCGCAGGGTCCAGCGGCGGAATGCCAAGGTCTTCGAACAGCTTGCCGTTCTCGATCAGTGTCGTGATCCGTCCCATGTTCGGGCTCTCTTCCCGCGTCGTCGTAGCATAGTGGATCAGCTTCGCAGTCGCTTCTTCACCCACCAGCGGATCAGCCTTGGTCGCAGCGACCAGCTCGTTTCCATAGGTCAGTTCGGCAACCTCACGGCAGGTGTGGCAAAGGATGACCTTTTCGAACTTTTCGTATGTTTCGGGATCCCGAATGATTGATGCAAACGGCGCGATCCCTGTGCCTGTCGAAAACAGCCAAAGGTTCTTTCCCGGCACCAATGCGTCATTCACCAGGGTGCCAACGGCCTTTTTGCGGATACAGATCGTGTCGCCCGGTTGGATCTTTTGCAGATGCTCGGTCAACGGGCCGTCCGGGACCTTGATCGAATAGAAATCCAGTTCTTCGTCCCACGACGGGGACGCAACGGAATAGGCACGGAAAACCGGTTTTTCGGCATTTGGCAAGCCGATCATGGCAAACTCGCCGGACCGGAACCGGAAGGCGGCGGGTCTGGTGATGCGGAATTTGAAAAGCCGGTCTGTGTAGTGTTTTACTGAGACGACTGTCTCGGCAAATACGCCTGCAGGGATCGGAAACTCGGGTTTGGACTTGACGGCGGCGTCGGTCATTTGCAGCGTTTCCCAGGAACTGCCCACTTTGCGGACAGGTATTTCACACGAAAGGTGCATATCGCGTGCGAACTTACAGACTTCAAGTGGCAATAATCACGCAGGGCGTTGAATGGGTGGCATAGCCGGAATTGACGTCGGCGGCACCTTCACAGATCTGGTTTTGCTGGATGGAGATCAGGTCCGGCTCGCAAAGACCCTGACCACCGAGAACAATCAAGCCTTCGGGGCGCTGGCAGCATTGCATGAAGCAGATGCTGATCCGGCGGGTCTTGACCTGATCGTTCACGGTACCACAACAACAACCAATGCTGTCTTGACGCGACACCTGGCGAAGACAGGGCTGATCACCACCGCGGGATTTCGTGACGTCCTGGAACTGGGCCGCCGCACACGGCCGGCACCCTACGGCATGACGGGGAAGTTCACCCCACTAATTCCTCGTGACCTGCGTCTCGAGGTTCCAGAGCGGATGGATGCCCGCGGGCAGGTATTGATACCCCTTGACGAAGATGCCGTTCGAATCGCAGCAGAAGCTTTGGCGGCGGATGGATGCGAGAGCATTGTGATCCATTTTCTCCACGCTTATGCCAATCCCGCCCACGAACGCCGCGCGGCAGAGATCGTCGCCAGGGTTTGGCCGAATGATCACATCACCATGGGCCATGCATTATTGTCGGAATCGCGTGAGTTCGAGCGCGGGGTGACAGCGGCGGTGAATGCCTCGGTCCAACCTCTGCTCGAACGCTATATCGCCCGGTTCCAAGAAGAGCTTCGGTCAAAAGGGTACCAGCGAGACCTTCTTGTCGTGAATGGAAACGGCGGGATGGTTTCCTCCACTCGCGTTGCGCAAGAGGCCGCGAAAACCGTGATGTCTGGCCCGGCCTCGGGCGTCATGGCGGCGGCCTTTACCGGACGGTGCGCAGGTGTAACCGATCTGATTACCTATGACATGGGCGGCACTTCAACTGATGTGGGGCTGATCCGGGGGGCAGAGCCAGCCGTAAGCCACGAGATCGAGCTTGAATACGCGATGCCGATCCACGTGCCGATGGTGGATGTCCGCACGGTAGGCGCCGGCGGCGGTTCGATCGCCTGGGTCGATGATGCCGGACTGTTGCAGGTTGGACCCGACAGCGCCGGGGCCGATCCCGGCCCGATCTGTTACGGTCGCGGTGGGACAGATCCGACGATCTCTGACGCCAATCTTCTATTGGGACGGCTTAATCCGAATGCCTTATTGTCCGTGGATTCCCCAGTCCCACTGGATGATGTTCGGGCGGTTTTTGCTGAGAAGTTGGGAGAGCCGCTAGGACTTTCCGCGGATGAAGCAGCAACTGCGGTGCTGCGCATCGCCAATGTACGTATGGCTTCGGCGATCCGAATGGTTTCAATTTCACTGGGCGCAGACCCACGGGATTTTGCACTATTCGCATTTGGCGGGGCAGGACCATTGCATGCCTCGGCTCTGGCGAGAGAGCTGTCAATTCCGCGCGTCCTGGTACCAGCCCGTCCCGGGATTACGAATGCCCTGGGCTGCGTCGTTGCAGATCTGCGCCACGATTTTGTGCGTACGGTGAACATGCCCCTTGACCACATAGACCTGGAAGCGGTTCATGCCATCCTGGCCCAGCAGGTGGCTGCTGGTGTTGCCCTGGTTGAAGGGGAGAACGTGCAGATTGACCGGATCGACGTGCTCGTCTCAACCGACATGCAATTCATCGGGCAAACCCACCTTTTACGCGTTGACCTGCCGAACCAAACTCCGGATCGGAGCACGATTCAACGCCTTTTCGAGCAGGCATATCACGCACGCTTCCACGTCGATTTGCCGGAAATCCGCGCCCAGTTGGTGAACCTAAACGTCTCGGTCGTCGGGCGGCGGCCCGAGGTCGATCTGGCGGCCTTGATTGATGATGACGGCCGGGCAATTACGCTGAAAGAAGCGGAAATCGAACACCGTCAAGTGATGTTTCAGGACTGGATCGGAACACCGGTCTACGATCGCACCCGCCTACCTTTGGAAGCAGAAATCGTTGGACCGGCAATACTGGAACAGATGGATGCAACGATCGTTGTCGAGCCGGGGGATCGCCTTAACCAGGACAGAGATGGCAATCTGATCATCGCATTGTCGGGCACAGCATGACGCTTGATCCCATTACCCTCGGTGTTATCCAAGCCGGCCTTGCCCAAGTTTGCGCGGAAATGGATCTTTCATTCTCCCGCGCTGCATTCTCCCCAATCATTGCCGAAGCAAATGACCGGGCCGACGGGATTTATGCCGCGGAGGACGGTGCCCTGATTTCGCAGGGCATCGATGGCTTGCCGGTCTTTGTCGGCGTCATGCAGGCCTCGACTCGAATAATCATCGAACGGATTGCGGCTGGGGTGACTGAAGCACCGGAACCCGGCGACATATATATCGTCAACGATCCGTATCTGGGCGGTACGCATCTGATGGATGTGCGCTTCGCGATGCCGGTCTATCGCGGCGACAAAATTTTTTGCTGGTTGTCGAACACGGGCCACTGGCCGGACATTGGCGGATCCGTGCCCGGCGGATTTTCCGCCTCTGCCACCGCTGTCGAGCAAGAGGGTCTGCGACTGCCACCGGTCAAACTCTTTCGCAAGGGTGACCTGGTGACAGAAATCCACCAGATCATTTGCTCGAACATTCGTGTCGCTGACCAACGGATCGGGGACATCAAGGCCCAGGCCGCGGCGCTGCTCGTCGGCGAGGTTCGGCTGGGCGAGCTGTTGGATCGGTATGGCGACGAAACTGTTCGCGTCGCGATTAAGGAGCTTTACGCAAGGGCGGCCCAGCAGATGCGCACATTGATCGGTCAGATCCCAGATGGTGTTTATACATCGCAGGCGATCGTCGACTCTGACGGCGTGGTCGATGCGCCATTAGAGATCAATCTGGACATAACAAAGTCCGGCGATCAGATGTCCTTCGACTTGAGCCGTTCGTCACCGCCTTGCACCGGGCCAATGAACTCTGTGATCTCTACAACGGTGTCGGCGGTCTATCTGGCAATGCGCCACATCTTTCCGGAAGTCCCTATGTCCGCAGGTGCGTTCGAGCCGCTGCATGTTCCAGTGCCCAAAGGTACGTTTCTGGACGCGCATTATCCCAGGCCGGTTTCCGGATGCGCCGCCGAAGTAAGCCAACGAGTTGCCGAAGCCGTGTTTCTTGCCCTTGTGGAACCCTTGCCGGATCGCGTTGCAGCCGCACCCGCCGGTACATCCGGAAATTTTGGCTTGGGCGGTTGGGACACTGCAAGACAAAGACCATTCGTGATGTATCAATTGTCGGGCGGTGGCTATGGCGGCAATGCCGATCATGATGGCTTGACCAACGGATGTTCGACGATTGGGATCTCGAAGGCGCCTCCGGTCGAAATTATGGAGCAACAGTTTCCTGTGCTCTATCGCCGCTATGCGTTGCGCGAAGGATCCGGCGGGGCAGGCCGACATCGCGGCGGGTTCGGCATGGAATACGAGATCGAGTTGCGCGGCGAGGCCGCACGGGCGAGCTTTGTCATGGATCATGGCCGTGTCGGCCCACCCGGTGTGCTGGGCGGCGCGGATGGAATGCCGAACTCGGTTACAGTCTGGCAGAACGGGACCGCCTATACGCCTGTTCATCTTTCCAAAGAACAGGACGTCCCACTGGAAACGGGCGATCGGGTTGCAGTGGGCACTCCGGGGGGCGGTGGGTATGGTGATCCGTTCGACCGCGCACCAGAGGCCGTCTTGGAAGACGTCCGCCTGGGACGCTACACGGCTGATCAAGCGGCGACGCTGTTCGGTGTGCAAATTGAAGACTCACCGTTGCGCGTGGACATTGAAGAAACATCGCGACTTCGAGGTCAGTCTTACTCTAAGTAAGCCTACCTTCCTGATTGATCAATGGTACTACGGCCGCGCGCAGTTGGGTGGGCTGCGAAGACGGTCACGTCGGCGCTGCTTTTCAAGGGAGCGCGCAGCCCGCCGCGAAACAATCCTGCGCAGGATCATTGCGAAGTCCGGCGCAGGATTGTTTCCTTTCCATGGAATGAAATTCCACTATGTGGACATTCTTCCCTACTGACCGCAGTTTCCTTCGTAAAGGTACGGAGGAAAAAAGATGGCCAAATACTTCGACGTGCTGATCATGGGGGCGACCTATGGATCTTTGCTGGCGGCAAAGCTGCTGATGGCGGGGCACAATTGTCGACTGGTCTGCCTGCCGGTTGAACGAGACCTGATAAATGCCGAGGGGCTAACGACGCGTATGCCCATCCGAGGGCGCGAAGGTCTAATCGAGTTACGCTCCGCCGATGCCCCAGGAAAGGTATCAGCCTGTGCCCCTGAAGATGCCGATCCAGCAGCCTTTGATCTCGTTGTTCTTGCAATGCAGGAACCGCAATACCGCTTGCCGGGCGTGCGTGATCTTTTGGCCCGAGTTGCGGCGGCAAAAGTGCCTTGCATGTCAATTATGAACATGCCGCCGCTCCCATTTCTGGCGCGCTTACCTGGCGTCGATATCTCGAAGCTCAGACCGTGTTATGCAGACCCGTCGGTTTGGGATGACTTTGATCCCGCGTTAATGACGCTGGCCAGCCCCGACCCTCAGGCATTCAAACCGCCGAATCAGCCTTTGAACCTGCTACAGGTCAGCCTGCCCACAAACTTCAAGGTCGCGGCCTTTGAATCAGTCGAGCATACCCGGATGCTGCATCAGATCGAGGCTGACATCATCGCAATTCGGCATGACCCTGGGGACGGTCCTTTTGAGGTGCCTGTAAAGGTTCGGGTTCACGACTCGGTTTATGTGCCGCTGGCCAAGTGGGCGATGCTGCTGACCGGGAACTACAGGTGCATCACAGCCGGCGGACCCAGGGCGATCCGGGACGCTGTACATTCCGACCTTCGCGAGTCAGCCGAAGTTTACGCCTGGGTGAAGCAAATATGTATGACCCTTGGTGCAAAGGAAGATGATTTGGTGCCCTTCGAAAAATATGCGGCGGCGGCCAAAGGCCTTTCTAAACCGTCTTCGGCTGCCAGGGCCCTGTTCGGTGGCGCGCCCTATATCGAACGCGTTGATCGCCTAGTGCAACGGCTTGCGATGTCAGCCGGCGTCTCGCACCCCGCAATCGATCTGGTAGTCGAACTGGTCGACGCCCAACTGGCGCGGAACAGATCAGAAATGGAGGAAGTCGCCTGAGACCCAAACCTTACTTAGGCGCAACTTCACAAAATCAGCGAGAGTTCAGCAATTGCTTCAGCTCTGGTGCTAGGGCCTCGGCGGCGGATGCGTGCATTTCTGGCGACGGAAACTCGTGATTTTGTGAGATTGGCTCACCAGACGGGCGGAACAAGACCGTTTTCCCATCGATAGTCAGATCCTGTGGCAAGCCAACTGACGTTGTGCACTCCACATAGCCATCCGCGATTTGCTTGACGGCATCGATCATCGATCGATCGATAAAGTGCGGATAGTTTTCGGGGCTGCCTGCTTCTGCCGAGCTTTGTTCAGGGTCACGACGTGAGAACCAGAACAGGACGGTTTTCGTTTCGATCGTGTTCAGCAGCGTCTGCATGCGTCCGATCCAGCCATTCTTCATCTCATTGATGACAAGCTTGAACCGGCTCTGATCCAGCGATTGTAGATGTTTCAGCATGGCATGCACGAACGAAAAGCGTTCGAATTCAACTTCTGGATAGATCCCGACCAACAAATCTGAAACCGCGTGCAGCCTCATATTGCGCCGGGGCCTCACACTGAACATCCGGTTCGAAATAGCCGAGGCGCACATCACCTGGACAACGCAAACTTCCGCTGCCGACGCAGCTGACAAAACTTCGGGATCGCCCAGGAAAAATCCGGGGCCGGCGCCATCGGTGCCAAGGTTCAGCGTTTGAACCCCCAAATTTTCAGACAACAGATTGGGGAACGGATCATCATTGAAACGCCCAAATGTATTTGAAGCGCCTATGAACGAAACGTATTTCCCACGCAATTGCGGTTGCGGTCCGCGAAACACCTGACGACTGCGGCCAAAGCGGTACATCTTGTAGTCAAACATCGGTTCATCGATTTGATGCTCTGCCATGGACGTCTCGCTTATCGTTGAAATTCGGTGGCGCTTCTCGGCCTTGGTCAGACCTTGACCTGATAAGTTTTATGTTCTCCTAACAACCGCGGTTGAGATCGCTGTTATCTGGACAGAAACTGTGCCAAACCGGCAAAGATCGCTTGCCACGGTACGCGGACGGCTCTCTACAAAGAACGGATCAGCGAGATGACATTTCAAACCATCACCTATGACCTGTCGGATGACGTAGCGACGATTCGCCTGAACCGTCCGGACAAAATGAACGCGTTGAATGCAGTGATGCGCATTGAGTTGGGAGAGGCATTCGTTCAGGCGGCAGAAGACGCGCGGGTTGTTATCCTGACCGGAAACGGTCCCGGGTTCTGCGCAGGTCAAGACTTGGGTGACGTCAAAAGCCTTAACGATCTGGACCTGGAACGCACGCTGCGCGAAGAATACGAACCCCTTTTGCAACGTATTTATGAATGCCCCATCCCCGTCATCGCCGCGATCAACGGATCGGCGGCCGGCGCCGGGGCGAACATCGCATTGTCTGCAGACATTATCATCGCCGCCCGGTCGGCAAGCTTCCTAGAAGCGTTCGCCCGCATAGGCCTGATTCCAGACGCCGGTGGAACGTATTGGCTGCCGCGCAAAATCGGCATGGCCCGCGCCATGGGCATGAGTCTTTTAGCCGAACCGATCCCGGCCGAGAAGGCAGCGGAATGGGGCCTTATCTGGGAGGTTGTCGACGACGAAACCCTGGAAAGCAGGGCCAGCGAGATCGCGCAACGGATGGCGCAGGGTCCAACCGCGGCTTATCGGATGATCAAACAAGCGCTGAAGGCCAGCCCCGCCAACGACATGGCCGAACAATTGGCTTTGGAAGCCAAGTTGCAGGGTAAGGCAGGAAGGTCACAGGACTTTATCGAAGGCGTCACAGCTTTTCTGGAAAAGCGCAAACCGGTCTATCAGGGCCGCTGAGCGCAACGCAGGTCTGAGCTACATGCATTGACTTGGCTGCGAAGGCTGCGGAACCTGCGGCATGGTCAGTTTGCGCGATAGCATACAACATGTTCCCTTAGCCTATGATCAGGACAGGGCGGTCGATATTCTGGACCGCCTGGATCCGTCCTTGCGCCAAGGTGACATGGGTGAGCTGTTGGCAGGGGCGGCCGGATCGAGTCCGTATCTTTGTCGCCTGTTGACGCGGTATGGTGATTGGCTGACAGAGGCCGCCACACAGGATCTGCAGGACGCGCTTGGCATTTTGATCGCCCATTTGCAGACCGGCGTCCTTAATTCGGATAACGCTGCGAACCTGGGCAAGCATCTGCGTCAGACCAAAGGCCGGGCCGCTTTATTGATCGCCCTGGCTGATCTGGCCGGAGCTTGGACTCTGCAAGAGGTCACCAAAGCTTTGACCCGTCTTGCCGACGCGGCCTGCGTGTCCGCGGCACAGTGGTTGCTGACGAAGGAACTGGACGCAGGGAAGCTGCCCGGCTTGGAAATGGACGCAATTGACCATGGAGCTGGATACATCCTGATCGCGATGGGCAAGATGGGGTCCGGAGAGCTTAACTACTCTTCCGACATCGATCTGATCGCCTTATTCGACGATGGTCTTTTTGAAGGCGATGACGTCCTTGAGGCACGGTCTCGTTTCATTCATGTCACCCGGCAACTGGTCAAACTGCTTTCTGAGAACACTGCAGATGGCTACGTCTTTCGTACCGATCTGCGCCTTCGGCCGTCGCCGTCCACGACGCCAGTCTGCATGGCGCGCGACGCCGCCGAAAGATACTATGAATCGGTTGGCCGAACCTGGGAACGAGCCGCGCACATCAAAGCCCGTGCCTTGGTCGATACCCGCGCAGGTGACGAGTATCTGGCGGCGCTGTCCCCGTTCATTTGGCGCCGACATCTGGACTTTGCCGCTATCGATGACATCCACGAAATGCTCCGCAAAATTCGAGCCCAGCGGGCGCAGTTTCATGCCGGTACGGTCCCTGGGCACAACATAAAGCTGGGCCCGGGCGGGATCCGCGAAATAGAATTTTTTGCACAGACGCGTCAATTGATCATGGGCGGGCGAAACCCGGACTTGAGAGTGTCGAATACCGTCGGGGCACTAAAGGCCTTGGCTGACAATGGGGTCATCGACCGGTCTCAGGCTGACACCCTGACACAAGATTACGAAGAACTGAGATCGCTGGAACACCGGTTGCAGATGATTGAAGACGCGCAAACTCATACGATACCCACTGCCACAGAAGCCCGTGATCGCCTGGCGGCATTGTCTGGGCAACCAGATCGCGATGCATTCGAAGGTTCGATCGCTCGGCGTCTGGCACGAATTCATGCCCTGACAGAAGAATTCTTCCGACCGGGTGCTGCTGAAGATCGCCCGCTGCCTGCGCCGATGGATGCTGCATTAACTGCCTTTGACAGGCCCGAGGATGCCGCCCGGCAGCTAGAGCGCTGGCGCAGCGGCCAGATCGCTGCCACCCGTTCGGAACGGGCTCAAGGACTGTTTGCACAGTTGGAACCTCAGATCATTACCCGGCTTGCACGGGCGGCCAATCCGGACCAGGCTCTGTCACATTTCGACCGCTTCCTGTCCGGGCTTCCATCTGGTGTACAGGTTTTCTCACTATTTTCTGCCAATCCGCAGTTGCTGGATCTTATCATCTCGATCTGCACGGTGGCGCCGCGTCTTGCGGGTTACTTGGGCCGCCGGTCCGGTGCTTTGGACACGCTGCTGGACCGGGACTTTTGGGAACCTCTCGGCTCGGTTGAGGCATTAAGAAAAGACTTCGAAGCCGCGATGCAAGGCGAAACAGATTATGAGCGGCTGTTGGATGCCAGCCGAAGATGGTCGCGTGACCTGTGGTTCCGGGTCGGCGTGCATGTGATCAGGGGCGTCGTCGATGCCAATGCTGCTGGCGCAGAGTACACCGCCATCGCGGAAACCTACATTTCTGGTTTGCTGCCACATGTAATCGCGAACTTTGCCGTCCGGCATGGCCCGCCACCCGGCAACGGAGTGGCAGTGCTGGCCTTCGGCAAACTAGGTTCTGGTGAAATGACCGCAAGCTCGGATCTGGACATCATCACGATCTATGATCCCGATGGGGTAGAAAGTTCTGAAGGGCCGCGTCCGCTTCCGCCTGGCGTGTACTATCCTAGGTTAACACAGGCCTTGGTGTCCGCACTTACTGCGCCTACGGCCGAGGGCGCGTTATATGAAGTCGACATGCGTCTGCGGCCATCGGGCAGTCAGGGTCCTGTGGCCGTGTCGCGGACTGCCTTCGAAACCTACCATCGTGAAAAAGCCTGGGTTTGGGAGCATCTGGCCCTGACCCGTGCCCGATGTATCGCGGGTCCAAAGAATTTAACCGATACGATTGGAACCATAATCTCGAATGTTCTTCGCGCACGAGCTGGCGATCCGGCGATCTTGCCAGAGGCCGCCGAGATGCGCGGTCGGCTGATCCAAGCCAATCGAGCCGAGCGTGACGACCCCTGGTCCCTGAAGCATGCGGCTGGTGGCCTGATGGAGATCGAGTTTCTCGCTCAAACCGGCGTACTTCTTCACGGCCTTGACGGGGTACGCAGTGTTCGCGAAGCCTTGCCTGCGTTGACAACAGCCGACTGGTTGACCGAGGAAGACACTGCAGTCTTGCAGTCGGCATTTGATCTTCAGCAAAGCCTGCAACAGATCGAGCGCGTGGCGATAGAGGGTTCATTCGATCCCGCCGCAATCGGCGACGAGCTACGGACGGTTCTGGCAAATGCCGCAGAAGCAGAGGAATTCGATACCTTGGAACAGAAGCTTGTGTCTGCCCAGTCTGAAGCAGCAGACTTGGCCAAGGGTATGTTTGATGGGTGATAGGGCGCGAACTGCGCTAAGTCATCTTCGCATCATCAGCTAAAAGCGTCCTCGATTTCACCCCACGCGTTCGGCGATAGAAATGATCCGTTCCATCTCTCGCAATACGGGCTTTTCGATCAGCTTGCCATCGATCACAACAAGCCCAGTATCGGCGGCTTTGAATTCGTCCAACACGCGCCTGGCCCGGACAACGGCGGCTTCGTCCGGCGTAAAGACGGCATTGATCGCAGCGATCTGCTTGGGATGGATCGCACCCTTTCCAGAAAAGCCCAAGTCGCGCACTAGTTTCGCCTCTTGCACCATGCCATCCGGGTCATCCAAATCCAGCCAGGGCACGTCGATGGCATCGACACCGACCGACGCCGCCGCATGTACGACCCGTGATCGAGCATAAAGCAACGGTTCAAACGCGTTGCGGCACCGAAGTTCCGCTGCCATGTCCACACCACCGAAAAATAAAGCATCGATCCGATCAGAACTCCGCGCGATGTCCATCACGGCCTCAAGCCCGGGATTGGTTTCGATGATTATGTGAAGCCGTGTCGGATGACCGCGCTCGGTCAACAAATCGTCCAGCCAGATGACTTCGTCCGGCGTGCGCACCTTGGGCATCATCAGCGCTGGCGGCGGCGTATCTGTTGCCAGCACTGCTTGAACATCGGCCAGGCCGAAGGCTTCCCTGACACAGTTGATTCTAACGATACGCTCTACACCATCATCGCTCTGCGGTTCTGCGAACAGAGCGATCGCATTGGCTCGCGCGGCATCCTTGTCTTTCGGAGCAACGCCGTCCTCCAGTTCAACGCACACGATGTCCGTCCCACAAGCTAACGCTTTCGGGTACATCGCGGGGTTCAAACCCGGCGTGAAAATAAAGCTGCGCCGGGGGCGAATTTTACCAGTCGCGGACATCTGTCGTCTCCTGCATCCGGTCACATCAAGGTTTCATTGATGCTTTGAAACAGCGAACGGAAGCAATGACAACCAGACTGGCGATTTTGCCGTGCAGCGATGAATTTCCGCACCTATTAACTCGAATTTATCGACGGATCGGGAAGATGTCGCAAACGACTATTGCGAAGTGATCCGTAGCTGTGACGCTGCCTAAAGAAACAATCAATGCGCTGCATCTGCTGGTCGATTAAAACCGGCTGCTGCGTGAAGCGATCGAAAAAACGCCCGTGCCGTTCGGGGTTTTCGACGCTGAAACGCGGCTGATCGCGCACAGCAAAGCATTCACGCGCATCCACCCGCATATGGATTCCGTCATCGAACAGGCTGATGGTCCGATCACTTTTGCCCAGATCATGCGACGGGTTCTGCAGGACCAGGTTCCTGCCGACAGGCTGGCCCAAGCGGTCTCGGATCGTGTGAAAGAGTTTGTCTCATCCGACGGAACACCGATGGATCGCTACTACCCGGAATTCGGATGGTTCAGGGTTATCAGATATCGCTTGCCCGATGGCGCCGTCAGCGGACTGGCCTTCGATATCACAGAGCTTAAAGAGCGAGAGCAGGATTTGCGTCGTGCCCGTGCAGTGGCCGAGGAAAGCGAACGCCTTAGGGCGGAGTTCTTGGCGAATATGAGCCACGAAATTCGAACCCCGATGAATGGGGTTCTGGGTATGGCCGAACTTCTGCGAAACACCGAACTAGATGACCGGCAACAAATGTTCGCCGATACCATCGTCAGATCGGGCCAAGATCTACTTCGGATCATCAACGACGTGCTGGACGTCGCCAAGATCGAGGCAGGCGGCTTAGAGCTGGAACCCGCCCCGTTCGACCCGACCGAAGCCATCGAAGATGTGGTGACGCTGATGTCCGGCAAGGCCGCAGAAAAGGACCTGCAATTGGCGTTGCAGTTCATTGGCACACTGCCCGCCCGGGTGATCGGTGATGGGGCCCGACTGCGTCAGATCCTGTCTAACCTGATCGGAAATGCGATCAAGTTCACCGCAAGCGGCCATGTTTTCGTGCGTGCGATTTCAGAAGGTTGCGCTGGTGACGGCGTTGGCCATTCGATGGACCTGACGATCGAGGTCGAAGACACCGGATGCGGGATTCCGGAAAGTCACCACAGCTTAATTTTCCAAAAGTTCCAGCAGGCGGATACGGGTGGACCGATCCGCCAGGAAGGCACCGGGTTGGGGCTGGCGATCACCCATGCACTGGTCACGTTGATGGGTGGTAAAATTGGATTGGAAAGTGTCGAAGGCGAAGGCGCGACATTCCGGGTGCAGTTGGAGCTTCCCATCGATCGACAATCCGAACCGCTGTCGGCGAAGGGCGGAATAGATCTTTCTGGTGCCAGAATTCTGATCGTCGACGACAACGCCATCAACCGTTAGATCCTGGTCGAGCAGATGAAGCACTGGAACTTCGAGCCGCTTGCGACGTCGACCGGTCCTCAGGCGCTTGAAATGATCACGCATATGTGGCGGGCTGATGCACCGCTTGATCTGGCCATCATCGATCACCGGATGCCGGAAATGTCCGGCGATGATCTTCTGCATCACATTCACATGCTGCCCGGGAACAAATCGCTGCCCGTTATCATGCTGACGTCGATCGACATGCCGGATGCGGCGAAACGTTTCGCGCATCTCGGCCTGTCTGCCTGCCTGGCCAAACCGCCGAGGTCCTCGCATCTCTACGATGCGATCGTCTCGACCATCAGCCAGCATCGTGATCGAAAAGACAAAGCGTCTTAGATCTTCCCTTACAAGTACCACGCGTGTTCGCGGGGCAGAATCGCAGTCATGAAAGACTCGAATTCGCTCTGCTTCACATGGGCATAGGCCTCGATATAACGCGCACCGAAATAGTCAGGTAGAACCTTAGCCGCCTGGAACCGGTCCAAAGCCGTCCACAGTTGCAATGGCATCGAAGGGTCGATCTCCGCCCCAACATTCCCGGTGCCCTCAGCGGTCGGCGTCAAAGTGTTCGTTAGTCCATGATGGGCGGCTGCCAGCACCGCCGCCGTTACCAGATAGGGGTTCGCTTCGGCGCCGGCGGCGCGATGTTCGATCCGTCGATTTTCCGGATCCGAGGCCGGGACGCGAAAGGCAACCGAGCGATTGTTCTCACCCCAATCGGAGGTCACCGGTGTAAATTGATCCGGCTCGAACCGGCGGTAAGCATTCAGGTTCGGTGCGAAAATCGCAAACGATTCGGCCAGCATCGCCTGCATTCCCGCGATGGCATGACCCAGGCGCGCGTCTCCATCCGTGCGGCGCGGGTCGAAGATGTTACCATCGCTATCCTGGATGCTGAGGTTCACCTGCAGACCGCTGCCCGAATCTTCCGCGAAGGGCTTGGACATGAACGTTGCATCGTACCCTTGTACGCGGGCAACTTCGCGAACAATACGGCGTTGTAGGACACCGTGGTCTGCGGCAGCAACGGGGTCAGAGAGGTGGGCGAGATTAAACTCAAACTGCCCGACGCCGTACTCTTTGGCGATGGTTGTGACCGGCACGCCTTGGTCCTTGCAGGCCGCAGCAATGGCATCGACGACAGGCGCAAAAGCATCCATCACCGACATGTTGAAAACCTGTCCTGCGCTGCTTCGAATGCCGCCTTGGCCAGGAAGCAAGGCGTGCTGCGGGCCGCCTTCGCCGTTCCGTTCCCGATCGATCAAATAAAACTCCAGTTCCAACGCGACGACCGGTTTCAAACCCAAGTCGGCAAAATGGGCGACGACACGTTCCAGAACCGTACGCGGTTCGAACCATATCGGCGTCGTCCTATCTGCTTCTGTCAAACGCATAAGGCATTGCGCCCGCGGCTCGGACGCCCAGGGAACCGGGCGCAAGGTACCCGGGACCGGCCAGCACGGGCAATCGGGATCACCATCGGAAAAGCCGTAGCCCAGCGTGTCCCATGAGACGCCTTGGGCGTCGGTCAACTGCATGGCCGCGCACATGGTCGACCCATCCGAGAAAAGCTTCGGGATATCGGTCGCGGGGTAGCGTTTGCCTACCGGATTGCCACAGAGGTCGATGATGAAAGCGTCCAGGGTCTTCACATCAGGGTTCACCGTTAAAAACGCTTCGGCCTCGTCGCTCAAGTCTGCCATCTTCGCCCCTCTTATGACGTCTTGGTTCGATGCTAGTTCTGGAAAGAACGAATTTCACGAAATTTTAGGGAAATCCGCTTAAACCGTCAGCGTTCCATGGACACCGGGCCGTTGCTGCCGGCAACAATCGTGAAAGCCCGGAAGACACAAGCCCTCGGCAAGGGCAGCGGCAGTGTAAGTCCGCATTTTTCTTTATGCTATTTCGCCGTCTTGAAGCGGCACCGGACTGGCCTGATAAGGCGATCGAATGGCCACCTCCCCGAAAGAGCGTTTGTTCCCCGGACAAAGACGAACGACCCGTTGCGCCATCACGTTCGGCTGTTTGCCCCGGTCAAAGCGTTATCCAAAACGAACTTATATGCCCCCAACCCAAGGCTGGTCGGCATTCAGTCCAGGTAGGCATCGGCCCTAAGGCCGGCGCGCTCATAATGGATCGGCAGCACCCGGCCATAAAGCTGTTTGCATCTCTCTGGTGTGGCAACCATGCCGGGCTCTTCCACATAGGAATAGATCGCCACATAGCGCGGCGTTGATCCTTCGAGCGGGGCGACCCGGTGCAACGAATACCGCCCTCGGAACAATTGCAGATCTCCGGGATTTAGCTCCAACGTCGTGACGCGATCCAGCACATCGCGGACGGCATCAAAATCCTCGCCATCCGCGCGAATGTTTGCCGCGTATTCAAACGCCCCGCCGCGATCGGCATTCTGGATAGCAATCGTCACCGTAAAATTGTTTGTGTCGAAGTGCCAGGGAAAGCCATTCCCTTCTTCAGCGGCGTTGACGATCACATCTGCCAAGGGATCCGCATATCGGTGGAAATTCTCTTCCTGCAGGCAGTCCCGAATAAAGGGGTCAAAAGCTGGGAAGTCCTGCACTGTGCGTAGCGCCCCCGTAGGAGCGAAGTTGTCCGCTGGCACAAAGCTGTTCGAGCGGTCATAGAACCGTCGCCGCGGATCGTCTTCGGGCAGGCTGGGATCATCAGCCGTGAAGTAAACGTTCGTGCGGTTAAACGACCGATGACCCAAATGGGCAACCGACTCCGCCTCGGCCCGCGCCGTCGCGATCCCGACGGATGTTAGAAACCCATCCAGAACGGCGCAGCCATTGCTGGCCAGCGCGGCACGCACTTCTGCCAGCAAGGCATCCCGGGCAGGGCCGTCCCGGTCGATCGGATACCGATCCAGGTCGAACAGATCACGGGCATCCAGCACAACGGGCTCCATCCAATCTCGGATGGTCAAAAGCATGTCCCGGGCCCAAGAGCCATTCTTGTCCAGCCGCGACACCTTTCTTCGCCAACGAGATAGTTTGGGCACGAGGTCAGTTCGGTCGAAGGGACTGCGGGTGGGAGAACCCGCAGTTTCCGTGAAGGTTCAAGCCATGATGTCCGGCCAAGCGGCGGCACTTTTGCGGTCAAAGATCCCGATGTGGCCGATTTTGTCGATCCCGTACTTCTTGGGCCAGATCGTCAGCTGTTTCTTCGGCGCGTCCGGGTATGCGGCCATCAGACGCCAAACTGCGGCCGGCGGCATCATTTGATCGTCGGCGATGGCGACAACCTTTGTCGGTGCTTCGACCGGATCCGTCTCGCTCAACGCATCACCGATATCGGCAGAATAGAAATCAGGCGATGTGCACCACCGACGCCATTGCCAGTAAACCCCAGGAGGCAGATCTGCACCCAGACCCATCCGTTTGCCCGGCAGGTACCCGAACAACCGCGTCAGCAACGGAGCATGACCGTACCAAAACGTCAGCGCCAGCAGGCGGTACGGCATCGGATGGACGGGCCAATATGCCATCCCGCTGGCGACCGTGATTATTCGGTCGATATTGCCAGTGTGCTTCTGAAAGTTGAGCAGCATTGCGCCCAGGGAATGTCCGACGATCCAGAGTGGCTGGTCCGGATATTGTTCTTTCAGGAAAGACCGTGCCGCCATTTGGTCGTCGACGCCCCATGTGACCATGTCCGCATCGGAGTCGCGCATTGGCACCGTCTGCGAGGCTGCAAAATCACGATAGTCATAAGTCAGGCATGCATACCCCTTTTCAACCGCCAGCCACTCGGCAAAGGGCTGATAATAGCTTTGTGGAACACCCGTCGCGCCATTCAGCAGCACTGCTACAGATGGCGTTCCGGTGGGTTTGAACAACCGTCCCACCAAGCGATGTGAGCCAGATTGAAGCGAAACTTCCTCGATGATCGCCTTTGACAGGTCTTGGACGTCCTTGGGCATGTCTGCCTCCTAATCTATATGATTCCAGTAGACCGGTCGGTCTAATATCACATCTAGACCAAACGGTCTAGTGGCGTTATGAGGCAGTCATGACGACGGAAGAACTTTCAGCAAAAGAACGCCTGGTGGCGGTCTCGGCAGCCTTGCTGAGACGGCATGGCTATCATGGTGTTGGACTCAACGATATTTTGGCGGCGGCGAAAGTTCCGAAGGGATCGCTCTACCATCACTTTCCTGGTGGAAAATCTGATCTGGCCATGGCGGCTGCGGATGCCGCCGGAAAAGAAATGGTTCGCATCATAGATGACTCTTTCCAAACGGCCGGATCAGTCGAGGATGGGATCACAACGATCTGCCATAAGATCGCTAAGCTGTTCGACATCTTCGACCGAGCCGATGGCTGCCCCGTGACTTCAGTTCTTTTCGACGCGCCAGAAAACACCGAGTTTCGCGAAAAGGCGAAGCAGATCTTCGATACATGGATTGGAACGACGCGCGACTACGTCGTTGAAATGGGGATGGACCCAGATCGCGCCACCGATCTGGCAGAGCATTTGCTGGTTCTTTTGGAAGGTGCTTGGATCATGGCCCGAGCCCGACAATCCTCGGATATGATCCGTTCCATACCAGCGCGTCTCTTTCGCTGAGGTCTCAGACAACGGTGGCAATGTGGCGACGGACGCCCTGGTGTTGCCGCGTTGGAATATACGTATGGTGAGGAATTAAGCACCAGCGGGGATGCGGGAGGTCACATATGAAATCAACAGCCAGCTTTAGAACCCTGTTGTTCGTGGCCGGGTTTGTAACCATTACCGCTTGCGCACCACAACCAGTCCAGCGCGCACCTCAGCCATCGCAGACAAGACCGACTGCGGCGCTGCCAGAAACCTCGGCTCGACGTTCTCCGCAACAGCAACGGGTGGGGGATGAGAACCACCCGAAGCTTCTACAGCGGTATGGCGGGGTTTATGACGACCCAGAACTAACTGCTTATGTTAATGGCCTGGGCCGCGATCTGGCCGCGGTTTCGGAGCAACCGAACGAAAAGTGGACCTTCACGGTTCTGGACAATCCCACGGTCAACGCCTTTGCCATCCCGGGCGGCTATGTCTACGTCACCCGTGGTCTTGTATCCTTGGCCAATTCCGAGGCCGAACTGGCCGGCGTGATCGGGCATGAGATCGGACACGTCACCGCCGGACATTCCAGTCTGCGCCAGGAACGATCCACCATCGCACAGGGCGCTTTGCTTGGCGCGTTGATCCTTGGCAAGGTCTTGGGCGCAGGCGATGATGCCCTGCGCAGTGGAGCCCAGATCGGCCAAGCCGTTGCAGGGGGCTATCTGGCGAATTATTCCCGCGCTGACGAGCTTGCTGCGGATAATCTGGGGATCCGCTATCTGGCGCGGGCGGGCTATGACCCTTATGCGCAGGCGGATTTTCTGGAGAGTATGGGAGCCTCGCAAGCTTTGGACGCCAAGATGACGGGGCGCAGCTATAATCCAAATGCGACGAACTTTTTGGCCAGCCACCCCGCCAATGGTCCGCGCACGCGTCAGGCGATTGCGGTGGCACAGAATTCCGGCGAGACGATTCCCGCAGGTGCACCGCGGAACAGATCTTCGTTTCTACGGGTCATCGATGGGATCACCTATGGCGACTCGCCAGAGCAAGGGTTCGTGCGGGGCAGCAATTTTAGCCATCCAGTTTTGCGATTCAGCTACGATTCGCCCCGCGGATTCCGGATCTTGAACTCATCGGCTGCTGTTGTTGCGCAAGGTCCGAACAATGCGCGTTTCGTTCTGGACGGCGGAAAAAACCCACAAGGTGACCTGACGACCTACATTCGACGCGAATGGGTGCCCACGATCGGCCAGAAATATCGGGTCGGACGGGTTCGCAACGTCGTCTCGCGCCCAATCAACGGACTGGAAGCCGCAAGCGCCGAGGTGCCTGTTCAGATCGGCAACCAAGCCTTCAACGCACTCTTGGTGGCGATCCGGTTGGATGGAAAGCTCTACCGGCTTACAGGCCTGTCGCCGCAAGGGCAGAACCTGATCCCGGCGATGCGTCAGGCCGCGAACACCTTTCGGCGCCTTTCGGTAGGGGAAGCTGCGCGCCTGAAGCCACAGCTTCTGGAGGTGGTGACTGTCCGCGCCGGCGACACTGTAGAAAGCCTGGCGCGGCGAATGAAAGTTCCAGGTGAGTTCGCGATTGATCGGTTTCGCGTGCTGAATGCCCTGGAGCGGGGTGATCGGCTTACGCCGGGGGAACGGGTCAAGGTCATCCGTTGAGATAATTGGCTTGCCCTAATCGCCCGCGCAACAATCGCGGCTGCTAAACGGCTCTACTTAACCCCGGATCATCCGGCGTAGCACTGTATCGCGATTGACGAAGTGGTGCTTGAGCGCAGCCGCCACATGGCCCAGCAGAACAATTGCCAAGGCCCATCCCATCGCTCCGTGGATCGATCCCCAAAGCTCCGATACCTCTTTTGATCCCTTGGGGAATGGGTCGGGCATGTCGAACAATCCGAACACCATGTTAGGGACGCGGATATAGGCATCCACATCGTTCAACGGGGAAGACGTGGCCATCAACCAGCCGGTGATCGGCATCCCGATCATCGCCAGATAAAGCGCCGCATGCCCGCCATGGGCCAACGCAATTTCAATCCGGCCCATGCCTTTCGGCAACTTCGGAGATGGATTCAGGAACCGCCATACCAGTCGGAGCAAAGCCAGGAAGAAGACGACAAAGCCAAAGCTCTTATGGGTTTGCGTCAGTTGAAGCCGTAGCAGCAAGCTGTCGGAATCGTCACCCAGCCCTTCGACCATGTAGAAGCCAACAACCAGCAGCCCGATAATCATCAGCCCGATGATCCAATGGAACGCGCGCGCCAGCCAGCCCCAGCCGTGGATTGTGTTGCGCAGTGCCATGTCGCTCTCCTAACGGATGCGTGCCCTGAGGTTGAAGTCGATCACAACGTCTTCACTGACAGTGACCACGGCGGCGCTGGGTCCGTAGCCCAACCAGAAATCACGTCGCGCGATTGTCAGACTACCCCGGGCAAACGCAGTGTTCTCCGCTACATCTAAGTTGAGCTTTGCGGTGATCGGTTTTTTCGCACCCCGCATGGATAGCACCCCCTCGGCCAAATATGCGGTGTCTTCCAGATGGGTCAGTTTCGTCAAAGAGAACACGACATTCGGGTGGTTTTTCGAATCGAACCATTCGGCCGAGGTCGCATAGGCGCTGGCCAACGTATTCTTCAGATCGATGCTTTCCGTTGCAACCGAGAGGTCCAAGGACGCAGCTTCAGGACGTGTGGCTGAAAACTGTCCAGTTGCCTGAAACTTGTGGAAGGTGCCCTCGCGTTCTTCTCCGTTGAGCGTGTAGCGGAAAGTGATCTGAGACTCGGCCGGGTTGATGGCCCAGGACGAAATCGCCCAGGCCACCATCGGCTGCAACAAAATCAGCCCCAGGATGGCAAAAATTGCCCGGGTCATTGTTTCGGGCTCATTTCCAGATCAATCTGGATCGGCATCACAGCGCTGACGGCAGGGGCCGCATAGCTGACACCAAACTCCGTGCGATCAATTTCGCCATTTACCGTGAAACCCGCGATGGTTTGCTCTGGTTTGAAGGGCGACGGTCCCAACTTGTTCAACTTCGCCGTAAGAGTGATCGGCTTTGTTACGCCACGGATTGTCAGGTCACCTACGATGTCAGCGGTTTCCGTACCCGTCGGCGTGACCTTGGTGCTGACGAACGTGATTTCGGGGTGATTTTCGACATCCAGGAAATCTGCGCCGCGGATGTGATTGTCGCGAGCCTCCCATAAGGTATCGACCGATGCCGCATCGATGGTGAAGGTCACCTTCGTTGCTTCAACATTGCCCGGATCAAAATCGATGCTGGCATCGAACTTCCTGAACTGGCCATGGACGGTTGAAAAACCAAGGTGCCCAACTTCGAAGGTCACGTGGGCATGGCTTTTGTCCAAGGTGTATGGCTGGGCAATGGCGGCGAACGGAGCTGCAGCCGAAAGTGCGGCGAACAAAACAACGTGAGAAAGGCGCATCGGTATCTCCTGCATGGGGGGCGCTTGGGCCCGTGTGTCATGCCAAGAAAATAGGCCAGATGCCTTAGTAGCCAAGATCACCTTTGTTCAAGGATTTTTGCGAAAACCAGAACAATAAACCCGAACCAGGCAAAACAGGCTTGGCACAACAAAAGTCAGATCAACGCGTCGGAACCGGCGTTTCCCCGCGATAATCATAGAACCCACGGCCGGATTTCCGGCCCAACCATCCGGCTTCGACATATTTGGTCAACAAAGGACAGGGCCGGTATTTTGTGTCCGCCAGACCATCGTGCAGGACGTTCATAATCGCCAGACAAATGTCCAATCCGATAAAGTCCGCCAGTTCCAAAGGTCCCATCGGATGCCGCGTGCCCAGTTTCATTGCCGTATCAATACTTTCGACGGAACCGACGCCCTCGTACAAAGTATAGACGGCCTCGTTTATCATCGGCAGCAGAATGCGATTGACGATGAAGGCAGGGAAGTCTTCGGACACGGCAACGGTTTTGCCCAAGGAATCCACGACTTTGTTCATGACCTGGAATGTCGCTTCATCGGTGGCGATGCCACGGATCAGTTCGACCAACTGCATGACCGGGACCGGATTCATGAAATGCAGACCCATGAACCGTTCAGGGCGATCGGTGGTCGAGGCCAGACGCGTGATCGAAATCGACGATGTGTTGGTTGTCAGAATCGTATGATCTGACAAATGCGGCATGAGATCGGTCAGGATCTGAACCTTAACCGCCTCTTTTTCCAGAGCGGATTCGACAATCAGGTCGGATTTGCCCAGCGGCGCCAGGTCTTTCGACAGAGCGAGGCGCTGCATCGTGGCATCGCGTTCGGTTTCAGCAAGCTTGTCTTTTTCAACCTGGCGGTCCAGCTGGGTCGCAATAAAATCCCGCGCAAGTCCCAGGCGTTCTTCATCCACATCGTTCAAGTAGACTTCATAGCCCGCTTGCGCAAAAACCTGCGCAATTCCAACGCCCATTTGACCGGCGCCAATGACGCCCACTGATCGGATTTTCATTATCCGTTATCCCCGTACCTGGTTGCCCAGTCTTCTCGCTGCCCTTTCGGCAGTCACCTTGTCAAAACGCCCCATGGTGCGCCGCAGCATAGCACTCTAATGGGCTTTCCAGCGGCTTGGCAACCGGCAGTTCACAAAAATCAGCGACAGAATGTTGCTAAGATTTCCGTGCAAATCTTTCCAAATCCCTTCACTTCAGCGGCAAGCTTTTACACTTTCTCAATCTTTCTGGATAAATCTCTAACGACGGCCCAGAACAGACAGGGCCGCTGACGCCATGGCAGCGCGGCAATCGGCCGGCGCCCCATGCAGCGCCCCTGCGGAAAGCACCCCGACATCAACATCAGGTGAGTGCACCATGCCAAAGCGCTTTCGACCCCTTTCTGCCCTAGCTGCTGTCGGCCAACGGGCCCGCGACAGCTTCCACCGATTCCGCCGCGACACGACCGGCGGCGTCGCCGCGATCGTCACCATCGTCAGCCCGGTGCTCATCGGCGGGATGGGTTTGGGCGGCGAGGCCGGATACTGGTACCTGACCCAGCGTGAGGTTCAGAACGCCGCTGACGTGGCGGCCCATGCAACTGCGATGAAACTAAATGACGGCGCGACCGAGGCCGAATTGTTGGCCTTGGCAGAGTATCTGGTCGGTCAGGCCAGCGTCGAGATCACCAATGCATCGATCGAGATGAACCAACCGCCCGTGGATGGCATCTATATCGAGGACGGTTCTGCCGTTGAGATCATCGTGACCGAAACAGTGCCGCGCATGTTCTCGGCCATCTATTCGTCTGATCCCGTGACGATCACCGCCCGATCCGTTGCCACGGCGCAAGGTGGCGGTGCCGGTTGCATCGTTGCGCTCGACGAGGCAAATGGCGGCGAAGGGATAGATGTTGCCAGCAGCGTCTTCTTGACGACGATTATGTGCGACATCGTCTCGAACGAAACAGGCGCAGCCTCGCAGGAGTTCCATCCCGGTTCTACTGTATCGACGAACTGTCTGCAGGCAACCGGCGAGATTGCCATGAACGGCTTCGTCAACCAGATCTGCGGCGCGGCCAAACAGAACGCGGCCCCGATGTCTGATCCGTTCGCGTCGCTGGCCGAACCTTCGGCCGTCGGTGCCTGTAATACGCCAACGGTATCAAATACGACTGTGACGCCGGTCGAAAGCCATCCCAGCGGCATGACATCTATCCGCTACTGCAATGGCATGACCATCGATGGCGCCGTTACGCTTAGCCCTGGGCTCTATATCATCGAAGGTGGTGATCTGAATATCAATGCAGGTTCGACGTTGAACGCCGCAGACGTGATGTTCTACCTGGCCTCGGATTCGCAAATGAACATGGCAACCACGGCATCGGTTACCATGTCGCCGCCCACCACCGGCACCTATGCAGGCATGTCGTTCTTCGGCAGCCGCACGGCAACCGGTAGGACGCACAGCCTGGGCGGCGGATTCGGGTCAATCATGGACGGGACAATCTACGCCCCGACCTCCCGGCTATCGATCGGCGGAACCGTGTCCACTTCTTTCACCAGTTGCACGCAATTGCTGGGCGATGACATCCAGTTCCAAAGCTTCGCTGTCGCGACCATCCACTGCCTGTTCCCAGCCGGACCTGTTGCGAGCTCGCCAGGACAGGTCGCCATCGTGGAATAGCGGAAACGTGTAGACCGGGTCATTTGACCCGGCTCGCCTCAAGCTGCCATCAACGAGTCCGCCCGCGCGCGGGCTCGTTTTTCGCCGTCCCGGTTGCCGATGGTCGCATGAGCCCGGGCAACATAGGTCCAGTTCTGCGGACTGGTCGTCTTCAAGGCGCAGCGTTCATTGGCAAGAGCCAGTGCCAATTCTCCGCGACCGGCACGCAATGCGGCCTCCAGCAATGTCCAGCCAATAACGTCGCGCTGCGCGAACGACCCGCCGAGCTTGTGGGTCATATAGCGCACCGGAACCAGACGATCGACGCATGACGCATAGTCGCCGTTGTGGAAATCCAAGATCGCATAGCAGAACGGCACCCCAATTTCCCTGGTCATTGCCGCGTTGGCATCCGAGGCACGCTCAAGATACCGCTCGTTTGCCGACAAGAGAGATTTTTGAGCCTCTTTGTGATCGGCAGCAGCGAATGCCATCATCGCATGGACATCGTTAAATGCATAAAGCGTATCCTGCGCCGAAGGCGCCCACTTCTCCGCGAGTTCGCCCCAACGGCCATTGGTGTCGACATCCAACAACTTAAGGCGCCAGAGCAAAGCCGAAGAATCCAATTCCTCGTATCGCTCGCCTTCGCCGCCTGATCTGAGGTGATGGTCATAGATGTCCAGGACACGGTGATGCTCGCCGATATCGAGGTGGAAAAGACCAGTATGCCACCAAAGGTGATTGGCAAAATTCGACGTGCCCCAGTGCTTCACATGATCCGTCATAAAGCGGATGCCACCAGCTTGCCTGCCTTTCATCTCCATGACATGGCCAACGGAGTGCACTGCATACGGGTTGTCCGGCCGCATCGCCAAGGCCTCGCGGCCCAGTTCTTCCGCACGGAAGTAGTCGCCGTTTTCCTCCAATCCGAAGGAATAGAACCCCAGAACGAATTCATAGCCCGGGATTGTTTCGTTCCATTCCGGGAAGACCCGGGCGACAGTGTCACGCTGGCCAACGATATCGCCCAAAAGCACGTGACTGAGATGCGCCAGTTGCAGCGCGATCAGATCCCGCGGATATTGGGTCAGCACATCTTCCCAAACCTGAACTGCAGCATAGAAATCACCATTCACCCAGTGGCGGATCGCCGTGAGGTGGCCAAGTTCGCGATTATTTGCGCGCGCCGCCAATTGCCCCGCGTTTTCGAGCGCCGCAACCATTTCGCTGTAGATCCGCGTTTCCATAGCCTGGGTCAGCCAAGAGGCCTTGAAGAGATGGCCCATGACAAAACAGGGATGCTCCTCCAGCACCCGATCAATCTTGGCAATGGCATCTCCGCGGAAAGACAAGGCGCAGAGCATCGCCTCTTCCAAACCGTCTATTGCGGATTGGTTGCCGTAGGATATCGGAACGCCCCTACAGTCACGTCCGCCGGAAATCACAGATATGGAATCCATCAGAGATGCCTCGTTTTGTATCCTCTTCACGATCATTGATCGTACGTGATCGACCCATCCGTCGGAAAATCACCAAGACGTCAACCATTGGTGAATATTTTGGACTTTTTGTAACATTTAACCTCTCACTTGTGTGAAATAATCTTTGACTCAATCCGACCACGCTGCGGAGAAATGACCGAAAACGCGCAATTACAGGATCTGCTGGATCAAGGCGCGAAGCTTTATGGCGCAGGCCATACCGCCGCGGCGGCCAAGATCTATCGCAGGGCTCTGAAGATCGCCCCCAAAGATCCAACTGTTCGGCTGCGCCATGCCACGGCGATCTGGCATGGCGAAAACCGGGCTGAAGAGGCCCTGGCGGAAATCCGGGATCTCTGCCGGGCGTATCCCCAGGCCGTCCTATACGCCACCGAAGGGATGATCCTCAGCTCCTTGGGACGTTTTGCCGAGGCCGCCGTTGCCGCTCGCGCAGCGTTGAAGGCAGATCCGTCTCACAGCTCCGCCTGGTTGGATCTTGCAACCGCGGTTGAAGTGGATGATGCACCCGCCGCAATCGATGAATTACGCGTGGTGCTATCAGATCCGCAAGCCACGCCCAAAATGCGCCGGGACATGCACTTCGCGTTGGCGCGGCTTTTGCGCAAAACTGGGGATCAGGATGCAGCTTTTGCCCAAACGGTGGCAGCGAACAATCTGGTCGATCAGACGTGGTCGGCAAAGACCGAACTGGGCTTTCGAATTGAATTGCGCGCGATCTTCACTCCGGATTTGATCCAGCAGCGTCACGGCGAAGGGCTCCTCGACGATCGGATGGTTTTCATCGTCGGCATGCCCCGTAGTGGAACGACAATACTGGAACGCATGCTGTTGGCGCATCCGGATGTTGGCTCGGCTGGGGAAACGACGGCTGTAGGCCGGACATTCCTGCAGCTTAGAGACCAGGTCGGTGGAACTATTGACGGGGTTCGGAAGAACCTAAGCCCTGGCAATTTGCAGGCGATGGCCAAAGCAGTGCTGAATGATGTCGAGGCAAGGTTAGGTGCTGCGCGTCCGAAGCGAATTATCGACAAGATGCCCGCGAACTATCTTTTTGTGCCACTGATTGGGCTTACGCTTCCGAACGCCCGGATCATTCATATGCAACGTCATCCGTTGGATACAGGTCTCTCATGCTTCGAGGCGCATTTTGCCTTTGGTCTGGACTATGCCGCGCGTCTGGACAGCTTGGGTGAAGCTTATCGCATGTATGCGGATCTGATGGAGGATTGGCGCGAACTTCCCCAACCGAAGATACATCGGATTTGCTATGAACGCTTGGTGGCCGATACTGAAGCCGAGATGCGCGCCCTGCTGGCACATTGTGGATTACCGTGGGATCCGGCCTGCTTGCATCCGTCGCAGAGCGGCGCAATCAAGACCGCTTCGATTGATCAGGCGCGATCAGATTTGAATGATCGTTCAGTCGGGCGGTGGCGCGATCACGCCGACCGATTGTCCCCTTTGATCGACGCAATGGGTGGGATGGACTGGGTCGAGCGCCAATCCAAGTGAACCCGATGTCTGATACTAAGATAAAATAACTACCTGCTGCCGGCCCTGCGACCGGCAGGAATACCACTGGCCTCTAAATCAGGCCGCGTCGTGGGCGCTGCGCCTTAGGTTAGCCCGCCACCGTCTGAAGGCGATGGATCTCTTCCTTGAGTTGCAGCTTTTCCCGTTTCAACTGGACGACTTCCAGATGGTCGATCCCTGGTCGTCGCTCCTCTTCCCGTATCCTTACCTTCAACGCCTCATGTTTTTCACGCAGCTGGTTCAGATGGGATGAAACGGCCATGGGCAATCTCCTTCAAAGTTGCTCGACACAATTTGAGTAGATCAGTCTTTTCGGGAAGTGTCACCAATTCGTTAATGATTTCATGAAGATTTTACATATCAAATTCGTCGAATACCCGTTTCGCGACTCTGAAGCTCGATATTGCTGCCGGCACACCGCAATAAATCCCGATGACGTGGATGGCGGCGCGCAGCTCTTCCTTAGTACATCCATTCTTTATGGCGCCACGGAAGTGCAGTTCAAACTCTTCCATCCGGTTCAAAGCCGCGATCATCGTCAGATTCATAAGGCTGCGGGTTTTTGCCGGTAAAGCATCGTCCCCCCACCCAAATCCCCAGCACCAGGCAGTCATGCTTTCCTGAAACGGTCGGGTGAAGTCGTCCGCATTCTCGAAAAGTCTTTCCACATATTCGTCGCCGAGTGTCGCCTTGCGTTGGGCCAAGCCCTTTTCCAGATAGTTCTGATCCACGGTATTCCTCCCTTGATATCTGCCAAACGCGACATGCGCTGCCGCACACAGCATTGACGCGCGCCATCCTGACCGCAAGCATGATACTTCCCCCGCGACAAGGAGCGCACGCCCCGGGCGACTTTACTATGGCCCACTTTCTGGATGGTACGACTGAAGACCGGCCCGGACTGGCCGTCGGCCTCATGTTGTCCGGATTGATGATTTTAGCGGTTCAGGACGCTTTGGCGCGGATGGCGGGAGAGCACATTTCATTCTGGCAGTTCCAAGCCATGCGGGCCTCCTGCAATGTGCTGTTCTTTTTGGGTTTTGCTGGAATATTTATGGGCGGCCTGCCACGGCGGCCGAACAACCTGACTGCGGTTCTGGCGCGGTGCCTGATGATGGTGATCGCCACGTTCTTCTTCTTTGGAGGAATTCCAAAGGTGACCATCGTCGAGATGGCAGCGGGCCTTTACACCTTCCCGATTTTCGTGACCGTACTGTCGGCCCTGTTCCTTGGCGAACGCGTCGGCATTCGCCGGATCTCGGCAGTTTTGGTTGGTGCAACAGGTGCGGCCCTGATCCTGCAGCCGGGCAGCGAGGATTTCAGTCTGATCAAACTGATGCCGATAGGCGCAGGCCTGGGATATGCCGGGAATGTCATTATAACCCGGCGATGGTGCCGTGGAGAGAATGCGATCACCCTGGCGATGGTGCAGGCTTTCTGCTTCATCGCAGTGGGGATCATCGGCATGATCTATCTGGGTTTTTTCCCAGCTTCTGAGAGTGCACGCGCAACCTTCCCATTCCTTACGCATGGGTGGGAGTGGGCCGCAGCCTGGGTCTTCGGTATCACCGTGATATGCTCGCTGTTCAATGCATCTGGTAATGTGATGCTGACGAAGGCCTACCAGAGCGCGGAATCTAGTTGGCTGGCGCCGTTCGACTATAGCTATCTGATCTTCGCATCGATTGCTGGAATAGTCTTCTTTGCCACTGTGCCGGGGCTATGGCAGATTGTGGGCATGGCGCTGATTGCAGCCTCTGGAGCGTTTACAGCCTGGCGCGAGCGAAAGCTGAAAGAACAGCTGGCTCAGGATCTTGGCACGAAGCTACCCCCGCCCGGAACACGGGCCTAAATGTTCGCCGGCACCCCAACCAGCAACCCGTAGATATCCGAATTCAGTGCTCGAAACACGTTGATATCCATGAAACCCAGCAGCACGAGGAAAGCAGTGACAAAGGTTGCATGGGTGATTGCCAGCACCGTCAGGCCGGGACGAAAACCGTCCAGGATTGACGGCAGAAGGACCCAACCGAAGATGTAGATCGGGATTGCGATGATCACATAAAGATACCCGACGACGAAGAACATGTACCCGTGAACCAGAACTTCGATGGCCCATGCGACCGGCATCGCACCATATGTCACCACCATGTCCGACTTCCGCCGTCCACCCAATGGTGAAAAACCATAGCGCTGCTTTAGCATCTGGCACATGCGGAGGTAGGCGTAGAAACAGGACGAAAACACAATCGGCCAGAAAACGGCCGGCCACAGAGACAAACTGTCAAAAAGTCCGCGTGTCAGCATCGAAGATCACCATTCGCACATATCGTGCGCCAACTTGAATGATGACTCAGTCCTCTTAATTTCTGGTCGCAAAGCGTAGTTAACTTTTTCGATTACGATTCCACACTTGGTCTCTGGAAAACTGTCGAGAAGCTCGCCAAATCAATATTATGGATGAGACATTCTATGCTCCGATTGAAATTCCTTCTTTATCTACTGCCCTTTCAATACCGGCAAAGCTGCTTTTCCACTTCATAGGTCATGTGTTCTGGATCAGCGGGATAATGATGCTGGCAATCATGGGCTATCACGGTGGATATCCTGTCATCGAAAGCTTGACGGGAGGAGAAATAAGCTTCCGAGCACTTCTGCCACCCTTTGAACCAATGGAGGTTTCTGCATTCACCGCAGGCGCGGCCCTGGGCTTGCTGCGTTTGATGGCGCTGTCTTTTAGCCTTGCGATCGGTGCATTCTTTGCAGGTGGAGCTGTGCTTTTGGTCCTCTCGATCGTTCTTGCAGTGCCGTTCCGGTTAGTATGTTGGATACGATCTGTTTCGGTGCCGAAAGAACCATCACTACAGCCAAAAGACCAGCCCGAGCAGTTAGATTGGGCAGCGGCGGTCGATCGCGCGAAAGACAACACGGGTCTTCCGCCGTCTTACAATTGGGCGCGAGAGGCTGGCGCATGGACAGGGCGCACAATAAAGAAGGTCCGCAATCTTCGCGAACGGATTGTTGCCAAGGTGTCCGAACAACTACCTCCGACGCGGCGGAGTGCAGGCCTCACCATAAAGCGCGGGGGCCGAACTGACCCGAGACCTCGAGGTGCATGGGCGCAAATCCTGGACGCTCTCTACGGTCCGAAGCCCCCTGGTATGACGCAAACCAGCAATGTGCCGCGGGCCCAGAATGCGATTGAAGAGCCGGTTTGATCTTTTGATCGATACCTCTTTGAGAATACCTATTTTCAGGACTTGAAGTCTCAGTCTAGGCTGCATATCGTGCGCCGCATCATCGTTCTTCTGCTTGGCTTGCACCTATGGAGAACCGCCCGCGCTCCGGCTTTTTGACCCGGCTGCTAGCCGGACGCACTTTTCTTGCCCGCGGAAACTTGTCCATCGATATCAACAGCCAGCTGACGCTGTGGCCTGTGGCGGTTTTGGTTGGCGTCGCTACCGGCTATGCTGTTCTGGGTTTCCGTCTCATGATCGGGTGGTTGGAGTCGCTGTTTTACGGCACGGAACCGGTGACTTACGGGGTGGACAGTTCGACCATTCACACCCATGCGGCGGCGTTGGATTGGTGGCATTTGCTGATCGTACCCATCATTGGCGGACTCATCGTCGGTCAGATCCTGGTGCGGCTGTCGCCATCTAAACGGGCGCGCGGTATTGACGAGGTGATCCAATCTGCAGCCATGAATGCGGGCCGTGTCAGCAAGCGCCAGGGCGGCGCCTCTGCACTGGCGGCGCTGGTGACTCTTTCGACCGGCGGTTCGACCGGACGCGAAGGGCCCGCGGTCCATATCGGCGCGGTGATTGCAAGCTGGGTATCGGACCGGTTAAACGCACCTGCGATAACTGCACGCGACATCCTGGGATGTGCGGCTGCGGCTGCGGTTTCAGCCAGCTTTAATGCGCCGATCGCAGGGGCCTTGTTCGCGCTGGAAGTGGTGCTGCGCCATTATGCATTGCACTCGTTCGGACCGATCGTCGTGTCGTCGGTCGCTGCAACAGTGGTGAGCAGGGTCCACCTGGGCGATTTTCCGCAATTCGACCTGCCGGCCCAAACGGTTGCATTCTATTGGGAGATGCCAGCCTTTGTTCTGTTAGGCCTCGTTTGCGGGTTGGTCGGTGTTATCATGATGCGGGTCCTGTTCTTTGCGGAACAGGTCGGTGACAGGGTGCAGGAAGCGCTGCATCTTCCCGATGCGTTGCGCCCCGCGGTTGCGGGGATGTTCCTGGGTCTGACCGCGATTTGGTTTCCGCACATCATCGGGGTCGGATACGAAACCACGTTCCAAGCGCTGACAACGAACCTGACCTTCGCAACAGCGGTCATCTTTGCCATCGTCAAAGTTATCGCGGTGGCGATCACCTTTTCCGGGCGTATGGGCGGCGGAGTTTTCTCCCCAGCTGTTATGATCGGTGCGCTGACCGGTGCAGCCTTTGGAAATGCCGCAACAGCGGTTTTCCCGTTGGTATCGGGTGTCGAGGCGATCTACGCGCTGGCGGGAATGGGAGCAGTCGCAGCGGCTGTCTTGGGCGCACCGATTTCTTCGACGCTGATTGTTTTCGAGTTGACGGGGGACTTACAGGCGGCAATCGCTGTAATGGTTTCAGTATCTGTTGCCAGCGTTGTCGCTGATCGCATGGTTGCGCGTAGTTTCTTCCTGACACAGTTGGAACGCCGGGGGCTGCATCTTTCGGATGGCCCCCAGGGATATCTGGCAGCGACCATGCAAGTCGGCCATTTGATGCGGCCGCGCGGTGCCGAAAACTGTGCGCCTGATTCTGGATGCCATGAACTGATCGAACAGGGCGCTTTCCTCAGGCGATCCGACACGCTGGATCGTGCACTGCCAATGTTCGATCAACTCTCAGGCACCTACCTGCCAGTGATCCAATCGAACGGTGACGCAGAAGGGGGGCGCGAACTGGTCGGCGCGATCTATCATGTCGATGCGCTACGCGCCTACAATCACGCCCTTGAAGAAGAGCTGCGGGAAGAGCACGCTTAGTGGCACTCGGTCGCCGTGACCAGTCGGTCTGTTACGACGCGTTGACGATAGGGCAGATCAGCCCTCGTAAAACTCGGATCGAGCACCGAGATATCCGTCCCAGGCAAACCAATAGGCGATATGCCCTGCAACCCGTGGGAATCGCTGACCGTTTGGACCTTCCAGGAATTCTTCGGTCACCTTCCAGGTGTCGATCCCTTGGCGCAGGGTCTTCGGAGTATCGCCTGGTCCGAAGATCGTCCCACCGCTTTCGTAGGCACGCACAGTCCGGCCCAGACGGTCGCCAATGAGGACAACTTGCAATGTGCCGACCTGATCATTGATCACGCGACCGCCTTCGAAGGCAGTCACCGGCCAGGCCTTGGCTGCCCCAAAGGTCCGAATGCCGAACACATAGTCCTTCTGTTTCAACCGGGTCTGATCAACGATCGTGGGAAACATCAGCTTTGGGCTGGCGAAGTATTTTTCATAAACCACACCCGAGCCGTAATCACGTTCGTGGCCCGTATTCAACGACAGGACTTTCGTTTCCGGGTGTCGCTCGATCCAGCGGATCCAGGGTTCAATCACCACCGGGCGCTGTTGCAGCTTGATCCCGCTATCGACCAATGGGCCCATTACCGGCTCGCCGGTAAATTGATTCCAAAGCGAGTGTGTCCCACGATCAAACATCAGCTTATTGGACCGATAAAGAAAACCCGAAGATCCGAATACCAATGGTTTCGGTCGGTCTGGCAACTGCGTTTCGAACAGGATGCCGGCACCGCACAGGGTGCAATAGGCCAATGCCAGGGGCACACCGCCGATGGTATCATTGAACATCTCGTGCCAGCCCATTATCCGCAGAGGATAGGCCCGCACGTCCCCTTCGATCACGACACCGAAAACCAGATCATGGCCAAGCATGAAATCGGCGTCGGCTGCGGGGATTAGTTCCGGGTTGTTCAGCGAGGGGATGCCGTCCTTGCGGACACCACCCCAGGTAATTTCTTCAAACCGGATTTTCATCTTAGACCGGTCTAGGTATTCGGCGTTCAGGAAGACATCGAAGTTTGGATCAATTCGGAAGAAGAACTCACGTTTCAGTTTCGTGTAGCTCTGGTGAGGAATGACTTCAGGATGCGCCTCTTGCCACAGCATCCAGTCGTGCCAGTTCTTCCTGCCGGTTTCTCCGGTCAACTCGCCCAATAGCTCTAAGATTGGGCCGTCCCATTGACGGGTGAAACGAAGCGCGAAGATGAGCCCCGGCACCAGATCCAAGCCGCCACGCTTCCGCAGCTTTTCGATTGCGTCCAGATGAGCCTTTTCGCCGAGATAGAGCAGCGCATCGAAGCAGGCATCCAAATCGGTCGCAGCAAAGGCTGGCAATATCGGGGCCGCGGCAACGCCTCCCAAACCTGATAGCATCCGGCGTCGGCTCAGCATCGATGTCTCCTGCATGATCCATCCTCGGCACCGTGACTGCCAAGTTTCGGGCTCACAAGCCAATCAATGCTTGGTTATGCCTGGTAACAGAGTCTGCGTTCGCACCACGCCAGCGCAGGCCCTAGCTGGCCAGAAGGACCACCTGTGACGCACGTTCAAAGGTGGCGTCAGCCTGCCATTAACTCCGGCACTTCAATTCGTGCCGATGGCGCATTGATGTGTGCACCGGGGGACGTTGCAACCCGGCCGACACAGTCGCGGATTCCCGCTAAAAGAATGCGCGTTTCTGTGTCCAGACGGGACCCGTGCGCCAACAGATACTGCTGGATGGTGAACTCGATATTCTTAAGCGGAATCTCAACGTCATCCAGCCGTCGATCCACATTCTTGTCCTGCATACTCGTCATCTCTCGTTAGGGGTTTCTGCCTCGACACGCACGTGGATTCGATGGCCACGTTTTGTGTAAAAAGCATGTATCTTGGCAGTTAACAAAGCGTAAACACCAGATGTTGTGCGAGCGCACATCGGCTGACATCTGTGTGTGCGCAAGATTTCCACAGGCCAATCCCTTGTCTCAAAACGACTTTTTCCGTACTGTGGATAACTCTTCTGATCTGATTGCATCGAAGTTTTCACGTTGATCAGATGACTCAACCGGGCACCTGCCAGAGAACTTTGTTGAAGCATGGGTTTAACGCCCATCCGACCGGTCAGATTCGCCAAAAAACGTGGGC
Organism: Pseudomonadota bacterium; assembly: GCA_039028795.1. GTDB lineage: Bacteria > Pseudomonadota > Alphaproteobacteria > Rhodobacterales > Rhodobacteraceae > Thermohalobaculum. The sequence continues at coordinate 8,066 of JBCCHJ010000004.1, read as the reverse complement.
GCCCATCCAACATGGAATGACCGCTGCCAGGCCGTAAAACATACGCGCAAACATGGTTCTGTAACGACGATGCTGGCCCGATCCGTCTAAGAAATCCGAAGCGGCAGTCTTTGGTGCAAAGACACCCCACTGTTGCGCAACACGCCTCAATAACTCTACTCCTTGCGCAGTGGCTTCAAACTTACGCAAAGACCGGCAGAGTGAACCTTCGAGATCTGAAATACATAGTCGCCGTGGCTGAGTATCGGAACTTCACGCGCGCGGCTGAGGTCCTGAATATCAGCCAACCAGCCTTGTCTAGCCAGATAAAGAAGCTGGAGCGCGACTTCGGACTCGATATTTTCGAAAGGCGAAAGGATGGTGTCTATCTGAGCGCGTTCGGGACGAAGCTGGCGGATGCAGCACGCGAAGCGAATGCTATCATTGACCGGATCGAGGACATTGCCCAACACTTTCGCCAGATCGATGCGACGCCTCTTCGACTGGGTATGACACCAACGCTGGCAGCGTATCTTTCACGCTACTTCATCGAGATGATGGCTGAACTGTTCCCTGGCATGCGTCTAATTGTGGTGGAGGAGAAACCAGTCGAACTGGCGCGCCTGGTCGAAACGCAGCGGATCGACGTCGCGCTTATAGCCCGAAAGAGCCATCAGCGTATCTTTGGCGATGACCCTCACGTGCGCATGGAGTTCGCACCGCTTTGGTTGGAGCCGCTTTTCCTTGGAGTGCGCTCGGACCATTGGTTGGCAGAGGAACCAGGTATCACAGCGCGAAGCGTGCCACGTGAATTATTGATCCGTTTTGACGTTCCGTTTGGATATGATTTGGAAGTAGATCTGCCAGACCAGCATCCAAAGGCGGCTGAAACTCTTGGCATAGATGTTCGCACTGCCAGGTTTGAGACCGTCTGCCGCTATGTCGCCCAGAGTGATGCTTGCACGATCATCAATGCAATCGCTGCGAACCAGTTCAAGCAGGATAAACTGGGTCTGGCCTTCCTGCCTTTCCTGGACCAGGGGAATCTGCGCGAACTTGGCGTGATCAGCCGACCGAACTATTCCCGTGCGTTGGTGGTCCAACGAATGCAGGATTTCATTCAGAAAACACCGCCCCCGGGGACGGTCGCGTACCGATCAGAAGCTGATGATCGCGAAGTTGCGTTGGCGGCACTAGTGGCTGATATGGCCGCAGGCCACACTTCCACGGATTCCTAGCAGCAGAAGAATTCCGGCCAGAACAGTTTCAAGTACCCACGCATGCTGACATCTTTGTCATCGGACGTGCGCGAATATTCTCTGTGCATTGGCACGAAAACTTAAGGCACTGATTTCGTTTGATATATTCTTATCGAACGTCACGTACCGCGTGACTATAAGCACTGCTTATAGCCCCTATTCCTACAATGTATTTCAGACGCTTCACGCCGTTCCATAGGTCGCCGCAACAGAGGCCAGCACGCCAAACGGCTTCTGAAACGAACCTCAACCCTGTGGAGATCAAAATGTTCTTCGAACTACTTGAAAGCCTCCGAGCCCGGCTTTTGCAGACATCAACACTGTCTCAAGAGACCGCCCGCGAAGGCCAAACACTTGTCAATGGATTCTTTACGAACACCGTGGTCGATAACACCCCTGCGTTCGTGCTGGATGATGATCTTTCTCGTCTGCTGAACTTTGGCGAGATCACGACCAACAACGCCGCTTCTGCCGTCGCAGTGGAAGCTGACGACGTCGATGTCTTCAACTTCCGCACTGGCAGGATCGAGGCGAACAATGGCCCTGATGCACTGGCCACTGGCGTCGACGTTACCGGAAGTGCGGATATCCGCAATTTTGGCGAGATCGTCGGAGACTTCAATGGCGTCAGCTTTTCGGGTGCCGGGTCCTCTGGAAACCTCGACAACTTCCGCGGCGGCGTGATTTCGTCCGACAGCCGCGCCGTCAACATTCAGGGCGCCGATGTGTCAGTGCGTAACTTCGGTGACATCCTAGGAACTGGTGATCAGCGCAACGGCACCATCTATACAAATAGCACCGCTGAAGACATCTCGATCAGCAACTTTTCCGGTGGCACAATCGACGCGGGCGACGGGAACCAAGGTGCTGGGATCTCGCTGCAGGTTGGTGACGAAGTGGGGGATGTTGTCTCGAACACCATCTTCAACGGTTTTGGTGCAACCATTCAGGGCCGCGGCCAGGCGGCGGCAGATACCGGTCTTGCCGGTGACGGTATCCGATTTGACGATGGTGCTGAAGGCGCTGTCTCTGAAACTGATATCGTAAGCAGCGGTCTGATCTCGACCGAAAGCACGCAAGGAACGGCAGCCGGTATCCGGTTTGCTGACGGTGTTGCTGCACAAGGCCGGATCTTGAACACATCTACCGGTGTGATCGAAGGTCCGCAGAATGGCCTATATATCGGTGACGCCGAACATGACCTGGACGTGCAGAACTTCGGCACGATTCAGTCCGGCAGCCGCGCGGTTAACATCGATGGCACAGGTGTGAACCTGCTCAACGCGGGGGACATCCTTGGCCAGGGCAATCAGCGCAATGGCACGGTCTACGCCGATGGCACTGCTGATGACTTCTCGGTATCGAACCTGATCACTGGCACCATCGATGCCGGTGAAGGCAACACCGGCTCTGGCTTCGGTGCTGAAATCGGTGGTGCTGAAGATGGCGCAAACACCTTCGCGCTGGACAATGCCGGAACGATCCAGGGCCGCGGTAATGCCGCTGCAGGCACCAATGCAGCAGGTGACGGCGTTCGGGTCGGTAATGTCGGCAATGTCGGAACAACTGACGCCACGATCACCAACTCTGGCCAAATCCTGTCGGAAGGCGCCAACGGTACCGTTGCGGGTGTTCGTGTTGTCAACAACGTCAACTTTCAGGGTGAGCTGACAAACGAAGAAGGCGGCCTGATTGCCGGTGTGCAAAACGGTGTTTACTTCGGGACCGGCGACCATACCGGAGGTTCCTTTACCAACCGCGGCACTGTCAGTTCGGACAGCCGGGCAGTGAACATTGACGGCGAAAGCCTGGAGGTTGTGAACGAGGGCTTGATCCTTGGAACTGGTGACCAGCGCAATGGCACCGTGTATGTCGACGGCACTGCTGACGGATACACGTTCACCAACACAGAAAGCGGCGTTGTCGATGCCGGCGAACACAACAACGGCTCGGGCCTGTCAATTCAGAACGGCGATGTTGATGGTGATATCGTATCAGCGGCTGTGTTCAACCAGGGCGTCCTGCAAGGCCGCGGCGATGCCGAGGCGGGCAACACCGTCGGTGATGGTCTGCGATTGTTTTCAAACGCGGACGGCACCAGTTACGCTGGCATCATCGAGAACGAGGGCCTGATTGCTGGATCAGCGGATTCTGACGTCGCGGCGGGTATCCGCATCGATGGCGGTGTCAACGTGCTGGGTGCCATAATCAACGATGGCGAGATCGCGGGCACGGTCAATGCCATCGACGCGGCCGAAGCAGGCTCAGTAACCTTTGTGAACGACGATAATGGTCAGGTTAGCGGCAACGTCCTTTTCGGCGCCGGTGATGACATCCTTGTTGATCTTGGCAAGATTGACGGGATTATCGACGGTGGCGCTGGTGATGATGCCCTGATCGCGGGCGAAGGCGATAACGTCCTGGTCGGTGGCCTGGGCAATGATTTCCTGGATGGCGGCTCCGGCACTGATACTGCTGACTTCTCGGATCTCGACGTTGCCGTTAGTATCGACCTGGGCGCCAATGGCAATGGGACTGCGACGCGTGAAACCGGGTTCTCCGTTTCGGTGGCAAACGCGACGGTTGCGAACCCATCGCAGTTTGGTGCCAACATCGCGGGCGGTGCGGCATTTGTCGTCCAGGCGATTGCGGGAAATCTCTACTTCAACATCCACACAAGCGACTTCATTGGCGGAGAGATCCGCGGACAGTTGTTGCTCGACAGTGATGTTACAGTGGGCGATATCCGTACAATCGAGCTCAGCGGTGGTCTGGACGCAGCGCAGGAGCCAGGCCCAACTTCGGATAGCGAGGCGACAGGCGAAGGGTCTCTGACCATCACCCAAAACCTTGTTACTGGCGAAGTGACTTACTCGAGCGAGTTGAGCGTATCAGGTCTCTCTGAGGACGACCTTGAGACGCCGATCCCGGGTGTTGTCTCTGCGATCCACTTGCACAATGCGCCTGCGGGTCAGAACGGCCCTGTCGTTCAGGACACGCTCGTCGATGCTGGTGGAACACTAGATGTCAGTGCCGAAGCTGCCGGGACCGGTGTGGTCGGTCTGGATGTGATCGACAACGTCGTCGAGACGGATGTCCTGAGTTCAATCGAGAACGTAGTCGGATCGGACGACGCCGACGTTATCTTAGGCAGCGATCAGGTTAATAGCCTGAACGGTGGCGATGGTGATGACGTTATCGACGGCCGCGGTGGTGATGACATTCTGACCGGTGGTGAAGGCGCGGACATCTTCGTCGTCGGCGAGAACGACAATGACGTTCTCACCGACTTCACAGTCAATGTCGATCAGATCCGCCTTTCGGACTTCGGCCCAGACTTTGACCTTTCGGGGGCTCTCTCCTCGGCTCAGCAGGACGGCGCGGATGCGCTTATCTCATTCGGGTCGGATGCGGGTAGCCTGCGTCTGGCCGGGGTCGATGCCCAACAGCTCGGCGAAGACGACTTCATGGTCTGAGCTTGGCCCACGCAGTGGGGTGGCGGTGATGCCGCCACCCCGATTTGACGTATCCCCAATCGAAAGCTCAGGACCATGTTTCGCAAACCCACCCCTGTCCGCACAGCCTGGACATCGCTTCGTGGCGGCTTCACAGTCGTTGCCCTTTTCAGCTTTGTCCTCAACGTACTGATGCTGGCCGGTCCCCTCTACATGTTGCAGGTCTATGACCGTGTTCTGACCAGCCAGAATGTCGATACACTGATTGCTTTAAGTATTCTGCTTGGTGGCGTTTTCGTTGTGGTTGGCATTCTAGATCTGATCCGGATGCGTATATTCGCCCGCTTAGGTGCCAAGTTTGAGTTGGGAGTCGGCGTCCCTGTGCTCGAGGCAGCGATGCGGCGCAAGATTACCGGGCAATCTTCCGCTGGAGATAATCTGGTCGAAGACATCAACGGACTTCGTGACTTTGTTTCCGGCACCACGCTGGCTGCCTTTTTCGATGCACCCTGGATTCCGATCTACCTGCTGGTGCTTTATATACTGCACCCATATCTTGGATTGCTCGGGTTGTCCGGGGCACTAGTCCTGCTGCTATTGGCGCTTGTCAACAATGCCCGAAGCCAGGCACCTATGCAGAATGCTGGAGCGCTACGCAGTCGGAGCGACGAGCTGTTTAGAACCTCTGAGACGAATGCCGAATTGGTACGCGCAATGGGTATGGGTGGAGACCTGGCGAGTCGCTGGGGGTACCTGCAACGGCATGCAAACCGCGCAAAGACGCAGCTAGCCGATCGCAATGCGACATTCTCGATCACGTCCAAAACGATCCGGATGGCGTTACAATCCGGAATTCTTGGGCTTGGCGCTGCACTGGCCATCACGGGCGAGGCGACTGCGGGCGTCATGATCGCAGCTACGATTGTCTTGGGTCGTGCATTGGCACCGATTGACCAGGTGATTGGCCAGTGGCGGACATTTCTGGCTGCGCGTGGTTCTTACAAGAAGATCGACGCACTGACGAAGGATCACCCCCAACCAGCTGCACGCCAAAAACTACCGCCGCCGCGTATGGCCGTCAGTGTCGATATTCGCCAGGCCGCGCCGCCACTGGCGCAGACTGCGACGCTGACCGGCGTCAGCTTCAGACTGAATGCCGGCGACACTCTTGCCGTGATCGGACATAGTGGATCCGGTAAGTCCACGCTTGCCAAGATGCTGGCAGGCGTATGGGTTCCGCAACGCGGCGAGATCAAACTGGATGGCATGGCCACCTCGAAATGGGATGCGTTGGACTTGGGACGGGACATTGGCTACTTGCCGCAGGACGTTGTGCTGTTCGACGGAACTATCCGGGAAAACATCGCACGCTTCGCTTCTGAAATCGATGACACCAAGGTGTTACAGGCGGCCCTTGCCGCAGGCGTCCATGACCTGATTGCAGGTCTGGAAGACGGCTACAACACCGATATCGGGAATGGCTTCTTCCTGTCTGGCGGGCAACGTCAGCGGATTGCACTGGCCCGGGCGCTTTATGGTGATCCGTTTCTACTGGTCCTGGACGAACCAAACTCGGACCTCGACACAGACGGCGATGTCGCCTTGCGAAACGCCATTCATGCGGCGTCTGCCCGCGGTGCAATTGTGGCAGTCATGACTCACAGGCCGAGCACGCTGCAGGCCGTGAATAAAGTGCTGATGTTGAGCGCAGGCCACCAAACCGCGTTTGGTGAAAAGGACCAGGTGCTTCAACAAACGCGTCGCAATGTGTTGGATCGCAAGTCTGCACCTGCTGCGCATCCTGTCCGTTCCAATCAGAACACTGAAAGGGCGATCCAATGACAATGCTACCAATCGATCGTAACCGACAAGAAATATTGCCCGGCAACCACCAAAGCCCACGGTCCTTCGAGAAAGGAATGGGGATCACCCGCTTCGTTTTTCTCGGACTGCTCTGCCTGACCATATTCATCGGTGGGTCCATCTATTGGGCCTATCGCGCAAAACTGGATGGAGCGATCTTCGCTGATGCCTCCTTAGTGGTTGAAGGAAACCGCAAGAGCGTCCAGCATTTCGATGGTGGTATCGTTCGGGCGCTTCTGGTCGCAGATGGCGATACGGTCCTCCAAGGGCAAACGTTGCTGCGTCTCGACGCGACGGAGATCGACGTCACCCTCGATGTGCTGAGCAGTCAAGCCGGAGAGCTTATCGTGCGCCGTGCCCGGCTGTTAGCTCAGGTCGAAAATGCAAAGACATTCCCGGTCCCTGATATAGATATGCTGTTGGACGGCAAGCTGACCCAAGCGCATTGGTATGCATCATACGTGACACAAAAGGAGCTCTTCGACACGGAGCTCCGCGCCCGCCGGACCGAGCAGCAAATTCTCAATCAGCGCATGGCAAGCCTGCGCCAGGAAATTGCGGGCCTGCAAGAACAGAGGGACTCCAACACGCGCCAATCGACCATTTCGAAAGAAGAATTGGAAGGGCTTGAGGCACTGTTCGTTAAAGGCCTGGTGACGGGAAACCGTGTCAGCGCAATCAATGCCGAAATCGAACGTCTGCGGGGAGCTGATGCTTCGCTGAAGACAGCGCAGGCGCGTGCGGAAAACGAGATTGATCAGCTAAAGCTGACATTGGTCAGCCAAAAGCGACTTCGCGCAGAGGCAATAACGACCGAGCTTGCGCGCATCGAGGCCCAGCTTGCCGAGATCGGCCCACAACTATCGGGTGCGATCGAGCGACGAAACCGGACCGAGGTGAAGGCACCTGTCAGTGGTCAGATCGTAAATCTGGCGGTTTTCACCACTGGCGGTGTGATCCGTCCGGGACAGGCCATTCTGGAGATCGTACCGGACGGTGAGGATCTGGTCGTCGAGGCTCGGGTGAAAACAACCGATATTGAACGCCTCGAGATTGGCCAGATGGCACGGGTTCGACTGACGGCTTTCGAGCAAGAAGAAATCCCGGAGGCAATTGGTACGATCGCTCAGATCTCCGCGGACAGTCTGGAGGATGACCGTACCGGCGAAGAGTATTTCATCGTCAAGGTCGCAATGGATGATAGCCAGCCGACCCAAGTAGCGGCGCTTGATCTCGTGCCAGGAATGCCAGTCGGGCTTTTTGTTAACACGGGCGAGCGGTCAGCGCTCAGCTATCTAACGGCCCCGTTGCGCGAGCGCCTGAAACGAACGTTTATTGAGTAGAGGAGGAGCAAAAAACCTAAGAGGGCTTGGGTGGGCGTTCGTTCCGCTAGCCAAGCCCTCCTGTTTTGTCTTCAAAGAAGGACTTTTGCACGACGTACGTTCCCGGCACCTTAGATCTGAGCAAAATCTCTGCGCCATGAGCGGCCTCGCCGGATCTTATGAAGGCG